>CADAAI010000010.1 GCA_902785925.1 uncultured Bacteroidales bacterium | reverse complement strand
AGGGCGCAAATCTCGCCAATGCGCATTCCTGTTGTGAGAGCAAGCAATATCCCCAGATTCAGGAAATTTAGGTTTTTAGTAACGTGTTTTGTCAGTTTCTTGTAGTCACTTGCATTTAGCACATTATCGCCATCATTATATTTTATTTGCTGCGAGCTGTAGTGAAGCTCCCACACGATAGGTGGCATGATGTCTTGTTTCTTACTGGTGTAGACAACAATCATGCGCAGCACCGTTACCATTCCCTTTACAGTCTTAACTTGATGTCCAGATGCCAGCTCGCTGTCGACAAACTGCTGAACTAGCTTCTCGGTAATGGCTCTATGGCTTTTGAAAAACGGCACAAGATGCTTGTCTATGATAAAGGTGTACATTGCGTAAGTTGATTTTTTTACAAAAGGTTTCTTGTACTCACACCACATTTGCGCCCATGTTTCAAAATCTTGTTTCATTGTATTGTTGTAGTGTCAATTTTATTAGTATTATTGTTCATTTTTTGTTAAACGAGAAATATAATAAATAAATTGTGCTGATTTCTGCTCAGGAATTGAGCCACCACAAATAATAGGAGGTGTTACTTCGCTTTTGTAAGTAACACCTCTTCAAATCTTTATATATTCCTTAAGGGCGCCGATTAAGGAAAAATAATTCAGTATTTTTGTAGCAAAAATTGTTTCATTTGAAAATATGCACTATTTCGTTTTGCTATTTTTTTCTAGAAAAATCACCAAAACGCAACAATAGATATTTCAAAAACAATAGCGTTTTGATAGTTAAAAAACATTAAACATGAATATTTTATAAACCTTATTTTTTTAATGAACATATAAATTATTTTATGGGTAAATTTTTAGCTCCTCCGGCATTCAAACCGGAAAGAACAGGACCTGAGGCCGATGCCGAATACCGCCGCTTGAGGTGGCAGGTGTTCATTGGTATCTTCATTGGATATGCCGGCTTCTATCTTGTGAGAAAAAACCTTTCGATGGCAATCCCCATGCTGGAGCCCTTTGGCTTCACTAAGGGTGAGCTTGGAACGGCGTTGGCGATGAACGCCCTTGCCTATGGTTTCTCGAAATTTGTGATGGCAAGTGTGAGCGACCGCAGTAATGCACGTCGCTTCCTGCCGCTGGGACTTATCCTCTCGGCTGTTGCCATGATGTTCATGATCATTCCCATCCAGTACTTCAGTGAGCAGAAGGCTCTTGCCATCTTCCTGATGGGTGCCTTCAACTTCCTTGTGGGTTGGTTCCAGGGAATGGGATGGCCTCCTTGCGGCCGCGTGATGACACGTTGGTTCTCAATCAAGGAACGTGGCACATGGATGAGTGTTTGGAACTGTGCCCACAACGTGGGTGGTGCTCTCGTTGGCCCTATGGCAGCCTATGGCGCCATGTGGTTTGGTAGCTGGTTCTACGGCAACGATGAGAAGATGTACTTCTTGATTGGTACCTATGCGTTCCCTGCAGCAGTAGCTATTCTTATTGCAATTATTGCTTATGTGATGATTCGCGACACCCCACAATCGTGTGGTCTTCCCTCGATTGAGAAGTGGAGTGGTTCGGCATCGAAGAACTATGACGAGAAGAAGAGCGAGCAGACTCTGAGCACCAAGGAAATCTTCAAGACAGTGCTCAGCAACAAGTTCTTGTGGTTTATCGCACTCGCTAACTCGTTTATCTATATGGTGCGCTACGGATGTCTCGACTGGGCTCCCACCATCTTGAGCAATCAGGGTGTAGACATTAAGAGCGCCGGTTGGGCTTATTTTGCCTATGAGTTTGCAGCAATTCCTGGCACAATCTTCTGCGGTTGGCTCAGTGACAAAGTGTTCAAGGGTCGTCGCGCAATGCCTACTATGATATTCATGGCAATCATCATCATTGCTATAGTTATTTACTGGCAGAACATGGGTAACCTGTGGGTTGTTGTAGGCTGTCTTATCGCTATTGGCTTCCTTATCTATGGTCCAGTGATGCTCATTGGTGTTCAGGCTCTTGACTTGGCTCCAAAGAATGCTGCTGGCACCGCTGCTGGATTGACCGGCTTTATGGGCTATGTGCTTGGTACTGCACTTCTTGCTAACACCCTGCTCGGTTTCGTTGCCGACAACTGGGGCTGGTCGTGGGTATTTATCCTGCTGATGATAGCTTGTGTTCTCGCAATCTTCTTTATGGCACTTACCTACAAAGAGGAACAGTATCTTGTTGCCGACCGTAAGGGAACAAATACTCCTAAAGAAAATGCAGAAGAGAAAACTGAAGAATAATCTACTATAGTTCACCGTGGTGGACCTTAAGTGGCTCACCATGCTGGACATAAAAAAGAAATACCAATTAATTTTATATTAACCAACAAACCAATCAAACTTATGATTAAAAATTTAATTAGATTAGGCGTTGCTGGCTTATTGCTCGCTTCCCTGGCAACCTCTTGCTCCGATGAGCAGCAGTTTACCAATGAGAATACCGATGCCCGCAGGATTGAGGTTTCTCAGCTGTCTGCTGAGATGGCAAAGGTGCGTGACTATGTGCCCCTGTATGCTGTAGCAGCACACCGTGGCTCAATCTTCTGGACTCCCGAAGAGACCGAGGCTTCTTGGCGTTGGGCTCGTGAGATGGGCGCCGACTACCTTGAGAGTGACATGCAGGCTACCAAAGACGGTATCGTGCTTGCTAACCACGACGAGAATGTGAAGCGTACAACTAACATTCAAAGCTTCTTCTCTGACTACGTTCCTACCGAGATTCGCAAGGCATTCTACCGTTCGTTCAAGAACAGCGACGGCACTCAGCACTTCTCGGAGGCCGATATTGAGGCTCAATATCAGCGTGACGTGAACGACTTCCGTACATACTACACCATGTCGTACTACTATGCTGAGCTTCTCATGCTCGACTCAGGTGAGTGGTTTAACCTTGACAACAGCACTAAAGAGCAGGCTCGTCCTAACTACAAGGCTACTCAGCTTGGTAGAGTGAACAGCACAAAGGACGGTCTTATCTACAGCAATGGCCTCTATGTATCGGCCATCCAAGACCAGATTGCTTTTGCCGAGGGTAAGAAGCTGAAACGCGATGCCAATGGTGTTCGCATTCTGCCTTACAAGATCAAGGACAAATACAAGAACATGACCCTTGAGGAAATCTATAACAGCGAGAAGAAGACTGTTAAGTGTGACGATCCAAGCGTAAGCTACAGCTATGCAGCTAAGTACATGGACTTCGTTGAGTATGACTTCGCCAACGCTTATGTACAAGACGATCAAGATACTGGCAACCGCCCAGGTATCTACATCGAGTTCAAAGAGAGCTGGCTTAACCCCAAAGACATGGAGGTTCGCGTTTACAACGTTCTCCACGAGTGTGGCTGGAACATCGTTACCAACCCTTCGAACGACACTCAGTTCTACAAAGGTGGCAAGGTTAACGTAGGTAACACCAATGGTAAGGTTATCCTTCAAACCTTCTCGTTCGACGCTTTGCATCGTGCTTACGACGTGTTCAAGGGACAAGTGCCCATGTGCTTCTTGCTTTGGATTAGTGATCCCCCCTATGCAACCGACATCGCTTATGACACCCCAACCGGTTATGCCGACTTCATCCGTTACGGACAGGACTACGGCGCACACATCATTGGCCCCGCCATCAGTGGTGCACCTAACAACTATCCTGAGATGAACCAGCCCTGGCAGGCTTACATGATTCGCAAGTCAGGTATGATCAATCATCCTTACTCGTTTGACTCTTATGCACAGATGTCGAAGTACATGGGTTACTACACCGACTACTACGGACAGGGTAACACCACCATGTTTGACGACCTGCTGCAACTCACAATCCCTGCAACTCCCTACACCAACTTCACCGGCACAAAGAGCGTTCCCGTTTATATGGACGGTTTCTTTACCAACCGCTCGGAGATTTCGTTGCGTTACATGATTGAGAATGGTTTCCGTTGCAATGCCAACCTTCCTAACCCATTCCATCCTGGTCAGAAGTTTGACAACTCTCAAGCTCCATCTGTTGTTCCCGATGTTGAGGCAACCCTGGTTCGCCTTGGCTATTGATAAAATCGCATCAACACAGTTGAAAAAAGCATTTAAAGAGTTTATATTAATCAACATTAGAACATAAATAGATATGAAAAAATATTTTTTGATCTTTGCTTTGGCGATTTTTGCGTTCGCTGCCAATGCTCAAGACTTTGACACCGATCCTACATTAAGGGTTGACAACAACGAGAAGGACGTGCACTTCACCATTGGTGCGCGCATGATGGCCGACGCTGCCTACTATAATACCGACTTCACTCCCATGCAGAGCGGTGCTGCCATTACCGATGCCCGCATCCGCACATCGATGAGCTACAAGGACTGGTATTTCTATGCTGACTTTGGCTTTGGTAAGGGTAAATTCTCACAGAAGAACATCTTCCTCCAGTACACTAAGAACATGGAGAATGGCGACGCTCATTCGGTAAAGGTTGGTTACTACAACGACCCTGCCGGTTCGATGGCTCGTAACACTTCTCTTGGTAGCTATCACTTCATTTCTCGTCCTGGTAGCTCAAATGCTCTTGGCGAAGGCCGTGAGCTTGGTATCAGCTACAAGTATAACAGCGACTTGTTCATGGCTTATCAGGGTGTGTTCACCGAGAATGCCTACAACAAGATTGAGTCGGGCTTCAACGGCATCACCGTTGCTGGCCGTTACGTAGTTCGTCCCATCATGGATGAGAACCAGACTCTGCACATTGGTGTTAACGGTCGCTTTGCCCACATGGGTGGTGGCGTGACTACCAATAACGTACTCAAGAAGACTCTTTACCTGGGTCAACCACTTGAGACCTATGTTGACGAGGATGACCAGTATGTATCTTGCGAGCTTCCTTGGATTGACAATGTTATGGACCTTGGCGCTGAGGTGCTCTACCACAACAACCGCTTCTTCGTACGTGGTGAGTATATGTACAAGCACACAACCAAGAAACGTGACAGCAACACCCTTTGGGAGGCTAGTAACAACAATATCGACACTTGGGGTTCTTATGACTGGTGGCTCGCTGCCAATCCCCTGCGCAGTGACAACTTCCACGGCGGTTATGTAGAGGCAGGTTTCCTTATCTTTGGTAGCCCCTACAAGTACAACCGCGGTGAGAGCTTGCTCGGCGGTCTCAACGGCAAGGCTCTTGAGATTGTGGCTCGCTACAACTACACTAGCCTTAACGACGTGAACGAGGGCGAGTACTTCGCAGTAGGTCGTAACCAGTACTATCCCAACGGTTATATGGAGGATTGGCCCTATGCCAGCAGCAGTGTTGGTGGTGGTAAAGCCAACTCTTACACCATTGGTTTGAACTACTCGTTCAACAAGTACGTTCAGATGATGTTTGACTACACCTACCATCGCCTCCAGAAGGACTTCTTGCCTTACGACAAGAACGTTCACATGGGCCAGGCACGTGTGCAGTTCACATTCTAAGCGCCTCTTGGCTAGTCAATATAAAAGGCAAATCGCTCATTGCGATTTGCCTTTTATGTGTTTATGGGAAGGGAGATTATTAATCGTTGGCAATCTCGTCTTTTACTTTCTTGACGAAGTCGGTATAGAACTCTTTGTAGTTAGGAATTGACACTAGGTCGGCACCTTTTTTTGTTGCCATTCGGTCGGGCAGGGGAGTTATTCCCACTCGGAGCAGGTCCATGCGGTCGGAATCGAAGCAAATGTCTATTGTGATGTCACCCGTTCGGTCCTCAATAGTGTGGAGTTCGCAAGCACGCTTTAGTTTGTCAATTTGCTCATCGTTCAATGCGCTGAGTTGTGAGACGCGAATGGTGTCGATGAACTTTGATGCTCGAGGTCCGTGCTCATAATCTTCACCATCGTTGTTGCGTTGGGAGTCGTGAAGATAGGCAAAGGCTTGGATGACGTCCATGTCGGCGCCTTCTTGAAAGAGCATCTCGCCGAAGCGGGCTACTCTGTCCCAATGATTCACTCCGTGGGTTTTCCCCATTGATTTTGGCCATCGTTCGGCAGTGAAGCTTCTAAGTCTTTTTACATTGAGTTTCATGTGTGAGCAAAATATATTACAATTCAGAAAACTAGTTGCATCAATTCAACGTCGTGAACTTCGGCGCCATGGTTTATCCATTTCTTGAGTAGGCCGGCAGTTGTGAAGTTGTGCTTCTTTAGCAGAGTGGCGCAAGCGGTATTGCTCACAGGCACGAGTGCGTAGAGCTGGAAAAGTCCCAGATAGTCGCGCACATACCCAATTGTGAGTTTTAAGGCTTCGTCGCCAATACCTTTTCCTTCATGAGCCTTGTCGACCATGATACCGAGCTCTGCTCGGTTGTTGAAAGGGTCGAAATTTGTAAGGTCGACGGTCCCTGCAGGTTCTCCCGTTTCGGTGAGTGTTATCATGAGTCGCAGTTGACGCGTGTTGTATATGTCGCTATCGTAGTTCTGCAGATATTGCCACAGGTAGCTTTTGGGCGATGGCGTCATGATGTTGCTCACTGTCCAAAGCCAGCAGTCGTTCTCCCACTTGTAAAGTGCCTCGAGATCGGTGGGCTCAAGCGAACGCAACGTCACAATGTCATTGGAAATAACTTTTTTCATAATCTTAGGTTTTTCAACTTTGCAAATTTAGTGATAATAATTTTGTGTCATTGCTTTTTTTACACTAAATTTGGAGCACTTTTTGAAAAAATATTGAAAAAACATATATCATGGGACTAGTAATAGGAATTGATGTGGGTGGCAGCACCACCAAGATAGTGGGGCTAAACAATGGACAGATTCTCTCGCCAATGTTTATCACAGCAGCCGACCCAATCACGTCGCTTTTTGGGGCGTTTGGCAAATATATCTACGATAATGGAATCACACTTGCCGACATTGAGCATGTGATGCTCACCGGAGTAGGAAGTTCGGGTGTGACGACACCTATCTACGGACTGCCCACGAGCAAGGCCGACGAGTTCCAAGCCGACGGTCTAGGCGCTCGCTTTGACAGTGGCCTCGACAAGTTGACCGTTGTATCGATGGGTACTGGTACTACGCTAGTGAGTGTAGATGGCGACGAGATAAAACATTTGGGTGGTATAGGCATTGGTGGTGGCACCCTGATGGGCCTTGCTCACCTGTTGCTTAAGACCGACCACGTGAGCGACGTGATAGACCTTGCCTCAACAGGTGATATTACCCATATCAACCTGCAAATTAAGGATATCTGCAAGACCGACCTTGAGGGCCTGCCGCTACACGCAACAGCGTCTCTCTTTGGCAAAGTTCGCCAGATTACTCCTAGTGACCATGATGTTGCGCTTGGTATCATTTGCATGGTGCTTGAGTCGATAGGTTCGGCTGCTGTGCTGTCGAAGCTCAACACAGGTGTGAAGGACTTTGTGCTTATTGGAAATCTTACCCGCTTGCCGCAGTGCGCGGTTGTGTTCCCTCGCATCGAAGAGATTTATGGTGTGAAGTTCCATATTCCTGCACATGCTGAGTTCTGCACCGCACTGGGTGCTGCGCTCGCCTATAATAACGCATAATGCACAATTGCTAACGCTGTTTTTGCCAGAGGAATTGAGGACAAAATAATAATGCTTCAGATTTAGATACTATGTACGATAGAGAGTTTACACCTGATTTTATTAAGGAATTAAAAGATAACGAGATATTTGTGTTTGGCAGCAATCTCAAAGGGATGCATGCCGGCGGTGCTGCACGAGTTGCGGTTAATAAGTTTGGCGCAGTATGGGGCCAGGGTGTGGGCTTGCAGGGTCAGTGTTATGCAATCCCCACGATGCAAGGTGGAGTTGAGACCATTAAGCCCTATGTTGATGAGTTTATTGCCTATGCTTCACAACACCCTGAGTTTAAGTTCTTTGTTACCCGTATAGCATGTGGCATAGCTGGATTTGCCGTCGAAGAAATTGCTCCATTGTTTGCCGCAGCAATCGATGTTGAGAACATCATTCTCCCCAAAGATTTTGTGGAAAACATCTAGAAAATATATAGGTTTTTTTATGTAATAAATTATAACTTTCTACGTTCTAAATATAGAACGTATTTTGCTATTGCGATATATTGATAAATACAACCTGAGAACTATATATGAAGATTACTTTCCTGGTGCCACCAGTCCTTGATGGACAACGACCAGCCGAGCGCTCGGCTGGCTGCACAAGGGTAGTGTATTTTGCACCAAATATATATGAGCTCACTGTCATTGGAGTTGTAGAGGCCGAGAAATTTGGCGAGGTTGCCTACGAGGACTTTGTGTTCTACAAGAAGAAAGAGGAGGATTTCAGGCAGTTCCTTATGGGCGACAACAGCGACATCTACTGCATATGGACAGTGAACCTGTCGATAGAGAGCGACATGCTGGCTATTGACACCATCTTGAAGATGCGTCCAGAGGCCCGGATAATCCTTATGGGTCCTGGTCCATCGTACTTCATTGAGAAATGCCTTGTCGACAATCGCATAGTGATAGTGCGCGGAGAACCCGAAGCCACTATCGTGGAGCTGCTTCACGCACTTGACGAAGGAAAGCCACTCGATGGCATATTGGGCGTCTCGTGGATGAATGGCGAGGGAAATATAGTGAATAACGGTTTCAGGCCGCTTATTGGCGACCTTGATGCACTGCCGTTCCCAGCACGCCACTTCATTGCCGACCGTCGCTACTACAATCCTAAGATTAAGCGCAAAGGATATACAACGGCCTTCACTTCACGCAACTGTCCTTATCATTGCATCTACTGCGTGCCCAGTTCGCTCACCTTTGCTCGTGAGATTGAGAACAAGCGTTTCACTGGTCGTAAACCCACCATCTCTTATCGCACCGCCGAGAGTGTAGACCGCGAGATGGCGATGCTTCATGAACAGGGCTACAAGGCCATTGGTTTCATGGACGATAACTTTATCTGGAACGAGGAGCGCACTCGCCTCATGTGCGAGATAATGAAGAAATATGGCATGCTGTGGGGCTGCCAGGCACGCGTAGACGCCATTACTGAGCCCATTGCTAAGATGCTGGGCGAGAGTGGATGCTGCTATGTAGACCTAGGCGTTGAATCGTTCAATGACGAAATTCTCAAGTATGTACGCAAGGGCATTACAACTGAGCAGATTTATGAGGCAATCCGTCTACTGAAGAAGTATAAAGTGCCAGTAAAGCTCAACGTGCTCATTGGCAGCAGTCCACTTGAGACCAAGGAAACTCTGCGGCACACCCTCAAGGAGGCCAAGAAACTTAAAGTAGATCAGGTCATGTTTAACATCGTGTCACCATTTCCAGGTACCGAGTTCTACAAGCTGTGTAAGGAGAATAACTGGCTTTCGACACCCGATTATGTGCCTACCGACGTTCAGCGTGAGTCAATCCTGAATCTTCCCAACATCAGCAGCGATGAGATGGAGAAAATCCTCTTTAAGAATAATTTGAGTTACTTCCTTTCGTGGAATTTCATGGTTACGCAACTCAAGCGATTCACAAGTTGGAGTGAGTTTACTCATGCTGCACGTGCTTTGAAGATTAAACTCTTCGGGTGATGAAGCGCTTGTCAATAATTATAATCACTTATAATGGGCTAGGGTTCTTGACCCGATGCCTTGATTCGTTGTGCACGTTCATTAATGACCCTACGTGTGAGGTGATAATTATTGACAACTATTCGACCGATGGCACGCTCGACTTCCTGCGCGAGAATTATCCGCAGTTACAGCTGATTCTCAACAGCGAGAATAGGGGAGTGGCAGCGGCCCGCAATCAGGGCATTGCTGTGGCTAAGGGAGAGAAACTGCTCCTGCTTGACAACGACACCGAGGCCAATGACGATGCTATCAATGCCATGAGCGACTACCTGGATGCTCACCCCGATGTGGGTCTGTGCTCTTGCCGACTGGTGGATAAAGACGGCATTCCACAAGACAGTTGCAAGCCTTATCCAGGACTGATGATAAAGGTGAGGAATGTGCTGGGAATAGGCAACAAGATGCGTTATGTGCCTGATAAGGATGGCATCATTGAACCCGTGTATGTGATTGGAGCATGCCAGATGTTTTGGCGCAAAGTAGTGGACAAGGTGGGAATGCTCGACGAGCACATCTTCTACGGCCCCGAGGATGCCGACTGGTGCATTCGCATTAGACGCGAAGGATGGCGTATCCATTGCCTTAATAACCATACCATAATCCATGACTACCGTCGCTCGACGCGTCGCAGTCCATTCTCAAGGTTGGGGCGCCTGCACATGAAGGCCCTTCTTTATTTCTACTGGAAACACAAAAAACTATTCTAATACATTTTTTTTAGACGACAGTTAAGGACAAAGGGCGGTGCTTTCATTAGATGCTGTCATCTAAGCCTTTCGCTTATTGTGATTAATGACAATTGACTCGGTAATTGTTAAATACAACCTTTGAGGCAGTTGCCAATGTTGTGCAATTAGGGTTGTTCTTCTTCCTTTTCTTTTTGCTGCTTGAGTCGTTTGCGATAGGCCTCAAGGTAAAGGTGCTGTCGATGACGGCGAGCGGCTTCTTTTTTTGCCTTCGCTTTTAGGTAGTCGTTATGGTGGTTTTCAACGTAGTTGTCGGCCATGGAGTGCTAGTAAAGTAATAAAGAGAATAAAAGGGAAAGAGGGGTTGAAAAACAATTATTTAGTGAATGAGTCACTGAAGAGGGTTCGGTTCTGAATTGAGCGGCCCAGGGTGAGTTCGTCGGTATATTCGATCTCATTACCTACACTCACGCCACGTGCCAGGATAGTGATTTTCACGTCAGGATAGGGTGCCAGGCGGCGGTAAATGTAGAAGTTAGTAGTGTCGCCCTCCATGGTGGCGCTAAGAGCAAGAATGACTTCTTTCACCTCGCCGCTTTGAACTCGCTCCACGAGGCTGTCGATTTCAATGTCCTGTGGTCCTATGCCGTCCATGGGGGAGATGAGTCCGCCCAACACATGGTACAGGCCGTGGTGCTGCGCCGTGTTCTCAATGCTCATCACGTCCTTAACGTTCTCGACCACACACACCGTGCTTCGGTCTCGTGAGGGATTAGAGCAGATGGGGCACGTCTCGGTCTCGCTGATGTTGTGACAAACATTGCAGTAGCGAATCTCTTTGCGCAGCTTGATGATGCTCTCGCCAAATCGGGTCGCAACGTCCTCTTGCTGCTTGAGCAGGTAGAGCACGAGCCTAAGTGCAGTCTTGCGGCCTATTCCAGGTAGCTGCGCAAACTCGCTGACGGCATTCTCGAGTAATGTAGAAGCAAATTCCTGTTCCATAGTGCAAAGGTAGGCAAAAATGAGAAATTACACAAGATGTGATTTGCTTAGTAAAAAAAATAGGTGTATCTTTGACGTTTGAATTAAAATATAAAAGCTAGTTTTTCTGGCAATGCATAAAACTTAAAACTTGACACTTAGAACTTAAATTTTAGGATTATGACCCTACAATGGATACCGCTTATCGTGCTGCTGGTCGTGAACTTTGCTCTCGACCTGTGGCTATATAGAAAATTTAGGCGCAGTGAGCGTTGGCCTCGGCTCAGGAGTGGTGTGCATGCAGTTATCTCGCTGGTGCTTTTGGGCTTGATTGTAGCTGTTATGTCGATACCGCGTAAGGAGTGTGACGGCCCCACATTCTTGTGGGTGATGTGGATGCTTTACCTCTACTATGCCTTCTATGTGCCGCGCTACATAGCAGCTCTGGTGTGGGTGCCAACTCACTTGAAGCGAAGTGGGGAACGCACCCGCAGGTGGGGTGGTATCATTGCAACGATTGTGGGAGTTGTTGTTTTTATTTTTATGCTATCGGGCCTGTTTTATACTCCTTATAAGCTGGAAGTGAAACATTTGGAACTTGAGTTTGAGAACCTGCCCGAGGAGTTTGACGGCTACCGTATAGCGCAGTTCAGCGATACTCATCTTGGCACCTATGGTGGCAACACAAAGTTCATTGCCGAATGTGTTGACAGCATTAACGTCAACAAGCCCGACCTCATCTGCTTCACTGGCGACCTGGTGAGCCGTGAAACGAGCGAGGCGTTGCCTTATAAGAAAGATCTCTCGAAACTGCATGCCCCTGATGGTGTGATTTCGATTCTGGGCAATCATGACGATACTCACTACAAGGATTGGCCCACGCAGCAAGAGCGCGATGCCGACTTTAAAGCACTAATCGACTTGCAGCGCGAGATGGGCTGGAAACTGCTCATCAATGACCATATCATCTTGCGCCGCGACAGTGCCGAGATTGCCGTAGTAGGTACCAAGAGCTTCCAAGGGTGGCCTTTCCCGCGGTATGCTTACCTCGACACTGCCTATGCCGATTATGACAAGTCGAAGCGCTTCATGATCTTGCTGCAGCACAATCCTGAGCAGTGGAAGCTCGACAGCTTCTACCAGCGTCGCATCACTATGGTGCGCCCTGCCGATAAGGCCGACCTGATGCTCTCAGGCCACACCCATGCTATGCAGTGCATGATTACGCTCTTTGGACACAAAATCACACCTGCGTCACTTTTCAATGACTATGCCGTAGGGCTTTACACCGAAGGCGACCATAAGCTCTACACCAACATTGGCATTGGCTTGGTGGGTATTCCGGCACGACTTGGCACAGCCTATCCTGAAATTACCATCATAACACTCAAGAAGCGAGGCCCGTGCATCGTCAATCAGAATGGCTGGAAGATAGCTGACTAGCTAGGCTAGGAATGCTAGGAACACTTAATACTTGAATCTTAACTTTTGACAAAAATATGGCAGACAAGATTTCGACCTTAATATCGCAAGAGCTCAATATCCCTATCAATCAGGTAAGTGGGACTGTGAGCCTGCTTCGTGATGACAACTCTATCCCCTTTATTAGCCGCTACCGCAAGGAGGCGACCGGTAACCTTGATGAGACACAAATCCAGTCGATTGACGCCCGCATGGCTTATTATGACGAGCTGCAGAAACGCAAGTCGACAATCCTGAAAACTATTGAGGCGCAGAATCAACTCACTGATGAACTCTCAAACCGCATACTCAACTGTTGGGACGCTACAGAGCTCGAGGACATCTATCTGCCCTACAAGCCCAAGCGGCGCACTCGTGCTCAGGTGGCCCGCGAGAAGGGGCTAGAACCACTCGCCAAGATGATTATGGCGCAGAAAGGTGGCGATGTGAACCAGATGGCATCGCGATTTGTCGATGGCGACAAGGTGCCAAGTAGTGACGATGCCATCGATGGTGCTCTCGATATTATTGCCGAGTGGGTGAGTGAGAACACGACGGTGCGCAACAGTGTGAGGCGTTCATTCCGTTATGACGCAATTCTCAATTGCAGTGTAGTTAAAGGCAAGGAGATTGAGGGACGTAACTATGAGTTCTACTATGACTTCTCGAAGCCACTCAAGCGCATTTCGTCGCACCAGCTGCTCGCCATCAGGCGTGGCGAGAAAGAGGGATTCTTGAAGGTGAGTATCGATATCAATAACGACCGTGCCGTCGATAATGTGTGCCGCATTGTGGTGCGTGGTAAGGGGGAGACATCGCAACTCGTGGAGGAGGCTGCCGAGGATAGTTTCGGCCGTCTTATTAAGCCCTCGATTGAGAATGAGTTTGCTGCCCTTAGCAAGGAGCGCGCCGATGCCGAGGCCATCGATATGTTTGCCCAAAACGTGCGTCAGTTGCTCTTTGCTCCGCCGCTTGGCCACAAGCGTATTCTTGCTGTGGATCCTGGTTTCCGCACCGGTTGCAAGGTAGTGTGCCTTGATGAGAATGGCAACTTGCTGTATAATGATGTGATATATCCTACTGCCCCAAATTACGACATTGAGGGCGCTACGAAGAAGATACACAATCTTGTTGAGACCTACAAGATTGATGCCATCGCGCTGGGCAACGGAACAGCGAGCCGCGAGACCGAAAAGTTCCTCAAGCGCATCCGCTATCGTCGCGATATTAACGTGTTTGTGGTGAGCGAGAACGGAGCTTCGATTTATAGCGCGAGCAAGATTGCCCGTGATGAGTTCCCCGATAAGGACGTGACGGTGCGAGGCGCTGTGTCGATAGGCCGCCGACTGCTTGACCCGCTTGCTGAATTGGTGAAAATCGACCCCAAGTCGATAGGTGTGGGGCAGTACCAGCACGATGTTGACCAGACTAAGCTCAAAGAGGCTTTGCAGTACACCGTGGAGAGCTGCGTGAACAGTGTGGGCGTGAACCTCAATACCGCTAGCAAGGAGTTGCTCACCTATGTGTCGGGACTTGGTCCCACGTTGGCGCAGAACATCGTGAACTACCGTGCTGAGAATGGCGATTTCCATAGCCGAGCCGAGCTGCTCAAGGTGCCAAAACTCGGTCCTAAGACCTACATTCAGGCGGCAGGTTTCTTGCGTGTGCCCGAGAGTGATAACCCACTCGATAACAGCGCTGTGCACCCCGAGCGCTATGAGCTCGTGACCCGCATGGCGCGTGACTGCGGATGTAGTGTTGAGGAGCTTATCAAGGACAAAGAAAAACGCAATCTTATTGACATAAAGCGGTACGTCTCGCGTGAGGTGGGGGAGCTGACATTAGTCGACATTATGAAGGAGCTCGAGAAGCCAGGACGCGACCCTCGCAGCGAGGTAAAAACGATGGAATTTGACGACAGTGTGCATGAAATAACCGATCTCAAGCCTGGTATTGAACTGCCTGGCATAGTGACAAATATCACCCAGTTTGGCGCGTTTGTCGACGTTGGCGTTCACAAAGAGGGTCTTGTGCATGTGTCGCAGCTCAGCGACAAGCGAGTTGACAACCCTGCAAAGGCTGTTAAGCTCAACCAGCACGTTCGCGTGAGAGTAGTGAGCGTCGACCTCGAGCGCAAGCGCATCGCCCTGTCGATGAAAGGCGTGCAACAACCATAATATTCAAATTGTGATAAAAAAACATGGAATCTTCACTTGGGGTGGGGATTCCATGTTTTTTTACTGGCTGTTCCAGGATTTAGACTTGTTCTTTGAACTTCTGGTTGTCAAGGATTTCTAGTGCCATGTCGAGGATAGTTGGGTCGTCGAGTACAACGATGCCACCGTCGGGACCCGGCTCGATGTGAACTCCCATGTGAATGCCGAAGTCATAATTAGACCCGCCAAAGTAGTTTCTAACTGTTTGAACGCTGAGGTTCAACTTTTCGGCAATCACGTGTGTAGAGCCTTCGGGCAGACTGGCCTTGATGCGTCTGAGCTCATTGAATGTAATGGTCTTTGGCATGATGTTGTTGATTTTATAATTTAGAAAAACTGTGTTATTTTGAAATGTGCTATAAAGATAGTGCTTTTTTGTAAAACGTGAAAATAATAGAATATATTTTATGTAGTAGTGATGAAAATCGCCCACACCGCAAGTAGGGTGATATTGATTACCGCAGCATAGATCATCTGGTTAACCTCGCCATGGCTGAACTCGATGTTACCCCACAGCGGATACTTGGTTGAGAACCACTGCAGCAACTTGTTGACAATCCATGCAGCTGCGAAGCCTAGAATTGCGCCACAGACAATGTCGCCGGGATAATGCACGCCCAGATAGATGCGACTATAGCACATGAGTGTAGCCCACACCACCATAGTGCAGGTGAAGGCCCGATTCTTGAATATCATAGCGAGTAGCAGGGCAATGCCGAAGCAGTTGGCTGCATGGCTCGACACAAAGCCGAAAGCCCCTCCTCGATAACCGTTTACAATGTGAATGGTTGACTGTAGATCAGGGTTGTGCGACGGTCTGGCTCTCTCGACTAGCGGCTTGATAATGCCCGCCGATACTCGGTCGGCGATGAGAATCACCAGTGCTATAGCGAGCAATACGGTGATGGTGCGTCGCCAGCCTTTCTTGAAGTAGAGCAGATAGAGCAGCATGAGGATCATGGGAATCCATGTTTCGATCTTTGTCACGAGCCACATGAAACTATCGAAATAGCTTGCGTGGAAGCTGTTTAGTGCCGTGAAGATGCTGGCATCGAATTGTTGTAATGTTTCCACAGAGAAAAGGTTATAGAGGTTAAATAATTTCTTTGTCTTTGCTGTGTTTGTATATCCATCCCACTTTGCCGTCGGTGGTCTCAATCTTGTACCACTCGCTTTTGGCACCCTTCATTAAGATAGAATCAACGATTTCTACCTTGGTGCCCTCGGGCAGGGTAAAGGCCACGTCTTTGTCGCCAGCACGTGGTGATTTATTGACTGGAGCCTTGTCTTCCATAATGATGGCATGGTCCTTGCTGGTGCAGCAGTGATGCATATAAATTGAGCACGATAGCGCAAAGAATGTTATCACTGCCATAGCAATAGCACCAAAGAATCCTACCTTCTGCAACGCTACCGAATCGACGAAGCGGTAGCATGCAACGCCTGCCAGCGTGAGCAGGAAGGCGATAAAGGCGATTATCGCCCAAGTGTTGCTTGAAGCGTGGCTTACCCAGTCGGCAAAGAGTGAAGAGAAGAAATTGGCACCGTTGTCGTTGTTGAGCTGCGCTTTCTCACGCACAAACTCCAAGTTGTAGCGTGCATCGCCGTTGCTTGGGTCGAGATTTAGTGCTCGCTCATAGTTGAGGATGGCGTGACCACGGTCGTTAAGGCGGTAGTAAGCATTACCTAGATTGTAGTAAAGCTGGGTCGAGGCGCCATCCTTGAGTGCACGCTCATAGAGTTCGACGGCCTTCTTGTAGTGCTTGCTCTCATAGGCCTTGTTGCCTTGCTCCACATAGTCGATTCCGGCTGCCATGGCACTAATTGAGATCAGCATGGCAGTGATTATGGTAATTGCTCGCATGGTGTTGTTGCCCGCTTGGGCCTTATTGCGTTTCACTTTCTCTAGGGTGTCGATGAGCATGGCGCTGTCATCGTAAACTTGTGCCATATTGCCACTCTCAAGGTCGGGGGCATATTGTGCAAACTCGCATGTCTCGAGCATGCGCATAGTGTCGCCGATGTGCTGCTGAGTGAAGCCAAAATTGGTCATTTCGGCAGCGATGTTGTCCTTGCTCAGCTCCGACACGGGGATGCTTAGTTTGTCGCTCAAGTACCCCCATAGGGCAGTAAGGGTCTCGGTATAGAAGCCATTGCGGTCGTTCTTGAGCATGAGGGCCCGTGCTGTCTTTAGGCGTCGCTGAGCCAGCTTGCTTGCGCGTCGAGTGCGCATGAGGCTGGTGTTGGCGCGCGTCTTTTCCATCTTGTTGTAGGCTATCATTCCACCAATTGCTGCCAGCAGCGCCAACAATGCAGCAATCCAATAAGCAGGACTTGTGATGAGGAAGTTCTGCCCCTTTGCTAGAGCTGTGTTACTCTTGTTGATGCCTCGAATGTCCATGTTGCGCAGCTTGTAGTGGGCCGAGGGTTTTCCTTCGCCCTTAGCAACCTTGAGGTTGTAGCCGTCAACGCGGATACTGTCGTATTGCTGTGTGGTGGTGTTGAAATACACAAAATAAGTGTCTGGTATCTTGAAATCGCCCACAAACTGCGGGATGAAAAGATAGTCGAAAGTGACCGAACCACTCACGTTATCACCCGATGGCGACATGTTGATGGTGTTTTGCGGATCGTAGGTGTCAAATTCCTTGGGCATCGACACTACAGGATTTTGAATGTACTTCAGATTGCCGGTACCGCTCACGATGATGCTGTAGGTCGCTGGAGCATAGGTCTTGAAACCAGCAGTTGGCTTGATGCGGGTGTTGACCGAGAAGTTGCCTACTGCACCGCTAAAGTTAGCAGGCTTAGGTTCAGGCAATGGCCTGATATTAACGCTTGCTGCATTGCTCGATACCTTGATGTCGATGGGCACAGGTTTAGAAATGCTGCCGATGGGGGTGCTGTAAACGTCATACTGCACTAGCTGCACATCGTAGTTACCCGAAGTGATGGTTAGAGTGCCCGACTCCTGAGGATAGAGGATGCATTTCTTGAGTTCGGCTGTGGCATAACGTTGGCCATTAACCATCTCCACCAGTTGGAAGTTGTTGCTCACTGGCAGCTCCTCGATAAGGAAGCCGTTGAATGATGGCTGCTGAGTGCAGTGAAATGCCGACACGTTGTAGCGTGTGTAAAGCTTGATGGTGCAAACCACAGCCTCTTGCTCATAGACCACATCTTTCGACATGCTCACCTTCACGAAGAAATCGTTGGGGTTGACATTAGAACCTGCCGACTGTTTCATAGGGTCGCTATAATCGGGAGCATTACCTGGTGCTGATGGTTGTGGCGCTGGTTGAGGAGCGGATGAATAAGGAGATTGTGGTGCTGGAGTGCTTCCCGAAGGTAACACTTCGATTGTTACAGGCCTTGTGGAGAGTCGCTTTCCATCGGCAGTGATTGATGCCGAACCGAGCGTGTGACGACCTGGTGTTACCGCCTGATACAGCATTGTAATCACTTGAGAGTAACTACTTGACATCTTTCCGTTGATGACGGTAGTGCTCATGCTGGTTGACACCTCGGGGCCAAAAAGTAATTCTGCTCCCTCGAGGTCGGGAAGCGATAGTCCTGAACCATCGGCACCATCTAGTATGAATTCTACCCTAAATTTGCCACCCACAGCCACTTGGCTTGGTGCTTGCACCCTGAATGTCGCTGCACTTGCTGCAATAGTTGTGAGCAGCAGTGTCAAGGTTATTATATAGCGTCGAATGTTCATTTTTGCTTATTAGATTATTATAGGGAGAAAATAGCAAAGGGGTTACCACTTATTTTGGGTAGCTCGTCGCTCTTGCTGTTTTTGTCGTTCTCCCATCTGATATATCTTTTGCTGAGTCTCTTTTTCCTTGTCAGACATAGCCTTTAGTACTTGTTGAATGCTGCGCTCGTCCATGTTTATAGGTTGACCTTGCTGTTGCTGACCCTGTTGTTGCTGACCTTGCTCTGGATTAGCTTTGTCTTGGTCGCCTTGTTGGTTCTTATCCTGCTGGTCCTTGTTTTGGTCTTGCTGGTCTTTATTCTGCTGGTCTTTATTCTGCTGGTCTTTATTTTGATCTTGGTTCTGCTGATCTTGGTTCTGGTCTTGATTCTGTTGGTCCTGATTCTTGTCTTGGTTTTGTTGCTGCTGTTCTTGTAGCTTGAGCTGTGCCATTCGTAGGTTATAGCGCGAGTCATCGTCGGTAGGCACAGCGCGCAGTGCGTTTTTGTAGTCTTCTATTGCCCTGTCATATTGTTGAGCGTTATATGCAAGGTTACCCTTATTGAAGTGCGCCATCATTTTGAGGTTCTTGTCGGTAGTGATTGATGCGGCGTAGTTAAACAGAGAGTCGGCACGTTGCAGGATGCCAGTCGAGTCGTCTGGTGCCGCTTGCTTTGCAAGTGCGAGCCCCATGTTGTAGGCAGCAACTGCCGATGAAGGGTTAGCCTGCAGAGCCTTGCTATATTCTATCTCGGCATCGGCATAGTTCTCTTCGGCAAAGAGTTTGTTGCCTTCACGTATGAAGTTGCGCTCGGCCTTGTTCGACAAGTCTTGCTGTGGCTCTTTGTCATTGCCGCAACTAGTCATGGCAAAGCAAACAAAAGCCACTGCTAAGGATATAAGTAAGTATTTTTTAGACATTATCATCGTTTCGTTTCTCACGTAGTTTAAAGAAATCATGCTTTGCAATCCAAGGGTTCTTACGGTTGAGTAGCAACACATTGGCAATGAGCAACACAAGTGCTATCCATGCAAAGACTGGAAATTGCTCGTCATTCTTGGTGAATGTCACTTGTGAGAGGCTTGTTGTGGCGAGCTTCTTGAGAGTGTCGTCGAGCACTTCGACGGCATCGGTTGCATTGCCTTGCACATAGGTGCCATGGCCAGCCTTGGCAATTTGCTGAGCTTTTTCCTCATCGAGGCGAGTAACAATAGTCTGACCGCTATCATCGACCATGTAGTCACCGTTGCCAGTAGGTATTGGCGCTCCCTCGTTAGTGCCTATTCCAATCACATTGACCTGCACATCGTTGTGGCTTGCGCGTTTTGCGGCATCCACAGCATCATCCTCAAAGTTCTCGGCATCGGTGATGAGAATTATCGCCTTAGAGGCTTTGCTTTCTTTAGAGAAAGCCGTCATTGACAAGTCGATGGCCGAACCTATTGCTGTTCCCTGCATTGGCACCATGCTCGTCTTAATGCCACTCAGGAACATCTTGGCGCTCTGTCCGTCAATGGTCATCGGCATCTGCATATAAGACTTACCTGCAAAGACCACCAGCGCCACCTTGTCGTTGCGCAAGCGATCGATGAGTTTCTCCATAATCATCTTGGAGCGTTGAAGCCTCGACATTCCTTGTGGGTCGCTGGTACTGCTGGCATTCATCGAGTTTGAAACGTCCATTGCTACTACTACCTCGATGCCGTTAACATTGCCAGTTTGCTTCTTAGCAGCTCCGGCTCGTGGTCTTGCCAAGATGATGATTGCCATGGCGAGCAGCAACAAGATGATGATAAGCCTCACTAGTGGCTTGCGTGGCGACACGTCTGGCATGAGTTGCCTGACCTGATCGTCGCGGCCAAAGTCAGCGAGTTTGCGTCGGCGTGCTATCCTTTCAAGCAGGAACAGTCCTGCTATTGCGGGTAGCAGCAGTAGCAAGTAAAGGAATTCGGGATTTGCAAAACTAAACATGACTGTTATAGTGTTGTATCTTTATGTGCCATTAGGGAATGGCCCTGAGCACGGTGTAACGTATTAGTGCGCATAGAGTCAGCAGTAATAGCAGGGCAAGAGCCCATGGCTGGTAATTGTCATCCATTTGGCTGTGACGCTGCACGTCCATGCGTGTTTTCTCTAAAGTGTCAATCTCGCTAAAAATATCTTTGAGCACACTCTTGCTGGTTGCGCGGAAGTATTTGCCGCCAGTGGTGCGTGCTATTTCTTGAAGTGATTTCTCGTCAATCTCAACCTTTTGACGAGTATAGGTGATGTTTCCTGCAAAATCCATGGTGGGGTAGGGTGCTTCGCCCATTGTTCCCACGCCAATGGCATAAACCTTGATGCCATATTTTGCGGCAATCTTGGCTGCAGTGAGTGGCCCCACGACGCCGGTGTTGTTGCTGCCGTCGGTGAGCAGAATGATGCTTTTAGACTTGGCCTTGCCGTCTTTAATGCGGTTAATGGCAGTTGCTAAGCCATCGCCAACGGCTGTTCCGTCCTCTAGCATGCCAATTTGCAACTCACCAATGTGGTTAACAAGAGTGGCAATGTCATTGGTCATAGGCACCTGAGTAAAAGCCTCACCGGCAAATACTACTAAACCAATGTTGTCGCTGGTGCGGTTGCTCACAAATTTCGTCGCCACGTCTTTGGCTGCCTCAAGGCGGTTAGGGCTAAAGTCACGTGCGAGCATACTGCCGCTCACGTCGAGTGACAGGACGATGTCGGTGCCCTCAATGTCGGTCTTCGACCAACTGTTTGAGGATTGTGGTCGTGCTAAAATTATTACCAGGCATGCCAGAGCAAGCATCTCGAGGGCAAAGAGCACATGGCGCATCCACTCCTTCCAGCTGCGAGGCATTGTGTCAAATGCTTGCGTGGTGGGAAGTCGCAGTGAAGGATCGCTCTTGTGGTCCTTGAGTACGTGCCACACAGTAAGTGGTATGATGAGTAGCAATAGCCACAGTAGGCCAGGATGCATGAAGTGCATGTCGTTAATCATTGCTGTGCCTCCTTTCCTTCCTCCTCGTCGCTAACAGGCAATGGCTTAGTCTGTTCCACAAAGTTGAGTGAGCGTTGGAATGCTATCTCGTTGTCGTCGGCAAGAGTGTGCATGTTGGCAAACTTCACAAAGTCGGCAATCTCAAGTACGTTGTTGAGCTGATTGTTGGCGATGTGTGCCTCCTTGTTTTGCTTAATCTTCTCCATGATTTGGGTAGAAGTCATCTCTACGGCGTTGATGCCGAAGCGGCGGTCGATATACACACGCAAGATATCGGTAAGTTGCGTGTAGTATTCTTTCTCTTGACCATTTTGCCATAGGTTGCGCTCCTTGAGTTGCTGTAGGGCGAGCATTGCCTCTTCATATGGTGGCAAGCGCTTTTTGATTGGTTTCAGTGGGTTGATACCCTTCTTGAACCACTTATAGTAAGCATAGATCGCTGCAGCAATGAGAGCGATGCCCAACAACCAAATCCACCAGTAGTTGCTGATGAAGTCTGGGACCCAGTCCATCAGTTTGAACGGCACCTCGGCAACGGGTTTGAAGTCTTTGATTTTGCCATTGGGGTCAACCTGAATTGAGTCTACTGTCAGTGTGAGAGGCTGACTCTTGATTGTGTCGCTACCCACAAGATAAGCGATGGGCGGCAGTTGATAGGTGCCAGGGTCGAAGGCTTGTAATGCCACATCGCGCTTTATCTCCATGCGGTTGTTGTCGAGTATGGTGGTGTCGGCATGTCCCTTGTCGGCAATCTCCACCTTATTGGACAGTGTGTCGGCAAGAAGGGTGACTAGCAGACCGTTCACATTCTTGTCTTGAGTAATGTCGATGTGCAGGGTGATAGTCTTGCCCATTGTCACTCGTGCCGAATCGAGCTTTGTGCCTATGGTGGTGTTGCCGGCACTTGCCATGAGTGGTGCCAGTAGCAGTAATGTGTTTATTATGTGTCGTTTAAAACTCATTTCTTATTTATAATCTATCCCTAACCTCTTCTCTTTAAAAGTGCCATGAGCGACTTCACATAGTCCTCGTCGGTGGCTACCTGCGCAAGGTCGACATTGCTGCGGGTGAGGGTGTCGCTCATTGCTTGCTGGCGTTCATACCACCATCGGTCGTAGGCTTGACGCACACGGCGACTGCTAGTGTCAATCCAACGCTCGGTGTCGCGCTCGGCGTCTTTAACCCTGATGAGACCTACGTTGGGCAAATGTGCCTCACGCTTGTCATAGACCTGTACAGCTATCACGTCGTGCTTGTGGTTGGCTATCGACAGGCTCTTGTAATAGTCTTGCGAGTCAAGGAAGTCGCTTATGAGGAATGCTGTGCAGCGTTTCTTGATACCGCTGGTCAGGTATTCGAGAGCAAGGTTGAGGTTGGTGCCACGGTTCTCGGCCTTGAAGTTGAGCAGCTCGCTTATCACGCGCAAGATGTGCTTGCGCCCTTTCTGTGGCGGGATGAATTTCTCTATCTTGTCGCTGAAAAGCAGTACGCCCACTTTGTCGTTGTTCTCGATGGCCGAGAAGGCAAGTGTAGCGGCAATCTCGGTCATCACGTCCTGCTTCGACTCTCCCACGGCTCCAAAGTTCTTGCTGCCACTCACGTCAACCACTAGCATAACGGTGAGCTCACGCTCTTCCTCGTAGACTTTGACGTAGGGGTGGTTCTGGCGTGCGGTAACATTCCAGTCAATGTCGCGCACATCGTCACCATATTGGTACTCACGCACCTCGCTAAAGGTCATACCACGCCCCTTAAATGCGGTGTGGTATTCGCCTGCAAAGATGTTTTGAGACAGCCCTTTGGCTTTTATCTCAATCTTGCGTACCTTCTTCAACAATTCACTTCGTTCCATTAACCATTCTAAGTGTTATGCAATTGAATTGGTTAGGGTACTGCAATCTTGTCGAGGATGTTGCTTATTATTTCGTCGGCAGTGATGTTGTTGGCCTCGGCTTCATAGCTTAGGCCCATGCGATGGCGCATCACGTCGTGGCATACGGCGCGTACGTCCTCAGGAATCACGTAGCCGCGTCCACGCAGGAAGGCGTAGGCTCTAGCTGCCAGTGCCATGCTGATAGATGCGCGTGGTGAAGAACCGAACGAGATTATGCTCTTAAGGTCGGCAAGACCGTAGTCGTCGGGGAAGCGGGTTGCGAAGACTATGTCTACGATGTAGCGCTCAATCTTTTCGTCGATGTAGATTTGTTTTACCACGTTGCGCACGTCAACGATGTCGGCGGGTGTCACCAGCGGACGAATCTCGGGCATCGACTGCCCAATGTTCATTCTGATGATATCTTTCTCTTCCTGACGGTTGGGATAACCTATCACAACCTTCATTAGAAAACGGTCGACTTGGGCCTCAGGCAATGGATAGGTGCCTTCTTGTTCGATGGGGTTTTGGGTTGCCATAACAAGGAAAGGCTCATCGAGGGCAAAGGTGTTTTCGCCAATGGTCACCTGGCGCTCCTGCATGGCCTCGAGCAATGCACTCTGAACCTTGGCTGGCGCGCGGTTAATTTCGTCGGCAAGCACGAAGTTGGCAAATACAGGGCCACGTTTGACCTCAAATTTCTCTTTCTGTATGCTGTAGACCATTGTGCCAATAACGTCGGCAGGCAGCAGGTCGGGGGTGAACTGGATGCGACTGTATTTTGCATCGATGAGTTGTGACAGGGTCTTGATTGCCAGTGTTTTGGCAAGTCCTGGCACACCCTCTAGAAGCACGTGCCCGTTGGCTAGCAGTGCTATAAGCAGCGAGTCGATAAGGTGTTTCTGGCCCACGATTGTTTGGTTCATTCCCTGAGTGATAGTGTTAACGAAACTGCTCTTTGAAGCAATGATTTCGTTCAATTCACGAATGTTTACTGGATCATTCATAATATCATTTTTGTTTTTTGTTTTTTCTATGTGCAAAATTATCATTTTGATAATTATATATCATAATATTCATCGTTAATTAATAATGTTTTTGTGTTATAAATGTTAAATCTAGTGTAATTTTAACATCATTAAAGTTAAACCCATTCTTTTCGTTAGGAAAAGAGGCATTAAATAACAGCCACACCAACGTTGGTGTGGCTGTTGATTATTTTTAAGTCCAGTTTCTTGTTTGGGTGCTATGATTTCCAGAATCTTGGAATCATTGGGGTGATGAGTCCTCCACACAGCACCCCGATGGCTGAGCAAATAACGAAATTTTCGTCCATTCCTAAAATGGTGAAAAGTATTGTCACTATCAGGGCACCAATGCCTGCTCTGCCATAGCAGTTTGCCAATCGCCTGATGTCACGTTCTCTTTTGTTGTCTTTTTTTTGTTGCATAGTATTATGATTTATAGATTTGCTAAAATGCGTTTCGCAAAATGTGAAACAATTATTACACAAAATGTGAAACGCATCTAGTCTTATATTCAAATAATATTTACTCTTGTGGCAGACGACGGAAGCCTTGGCCAAGGATTTCGCTGCTCTCCATAATGTTGACAAACGCCTTAGGATCGATGCGGTAGAGCACCGAGCGCAGCTTAATCATGTCGGCACGGTCAAGAGTTACATACACCATCTTGCGTTCGTTGCCCTTGTAGAGGCCACTGCCAGTGATGCAAGTGCCGCCGCGCTTCAGGTCGTTGATGATAAAGTCGCGCACTGGCTCTGGATTGTCGGTGATGATGAACATGGTCTTGTAGCTCTTCATACCGTCAACAACGAGGTCGATAACCTTACCCTCGATAAAGATGATGATGACCGAATAGATGGGTAGACGAATGTCGCCAAATGCGATGAGAGTGCTCAAGGTGATGATGCCGTCGACAATCATAACGAGTGTGCCAAGCGATATCTTGGTGTACTTGTGCAGAATCATCGAGATGATGTCGCTGCCGCCACTGGTGGCTCCCGAGCGGAAGATGAGGCCTATTGCCACACCGTAGATGAGGCCGGCTACCACAGTGTTGAGGAAATAGTCGGGTGAGAACCAACCACCGTCGTGAGGGATGGGTACCATCGAAGAACCGGCAGCCTGTTTCACGATTTCGCCATCGTGGATTACTGGGTTGTAGCCCCACCAGCTCTCAAGGATGAAAGTGAAGACGAAAATCAAGGCAGTGGAGATAATTGTCTTGATACCGAATTTGGGACCCAGTATCCAAGTGCCAATAATGAGTAGGGGCACATCCATACAGATGGCGTAATACGAAATCTTCCACGGCCACACGGTGTTGAACACGTTACTAAGGCCGTAGGTTCCGCCAGGAGCCATGAGGTAGGGGTTTACAAACATTACATCGCCGATGGCAAACAGTGCGCTTCCCATAACAAGCAGGAAGTAGGCGATAATCTCACGTTTGAGTTTCTTCTTTTTGTCGAGATCTAGCATATTAGATATTATTGTTTTAGTTGTTTATTTTCTCTATAATCAGTTCGGCTGAGTTTTTTTCAAGGGAGTTGTACTGGTCGAGGTGCATGTGTGCTCCTTGACAAGGGTCCTGTGCCAGAGTCATAAGGTGATTGGCGAGTGACAATAGTCCTTCGCGATTGGCGCTCAGGATCACTGTGTTGTCTTTAATGCTAACGGCTATTGAGAAACCGTCATCCCATTTTAAATCCATTACTCAGTTCTATATTAATGATGAGTTTTTTCTTTTCTTGGGTTTTGGCTCGGGCAATGCCTTGCAGGTTTCCCGCACCAGCATTGACAGATAATCGTGGTCATCGACTTCGGAAATGAAGAAGTAGTTCTTGGCTCCCTCATATGGTGGTCGCATCTCAACAGTGCGCAGCAATGGTTTTGCGGCATTGGTGGGTTTCAGGTAGAAACAATCGTCGCAAATGAGACCGAAGATCTTGCCGTCGCAATATATGCCATAATCGCCAAACATCTTCTTGGTAATGATTTCTCCAGCACCGCTGCATTGGTCGGCTATATATTGAACAAAACTTGGATTGCTTGCCATTTTACAGTCGATTTATTCTTCGTCTTCGCTTTTTTCCTGCTTGCCTTTCTGCTTGCGTTTTTTCTTTATCTCATAATAAACGGCCCAAATGCTCACCAGCACACCAAGTAAGCCAACTAACAGAGTTATCAGTTCAAAATTTTCTTTAGCAAATGAGGCAAGTGTGTCCATATTTATCTGTTTTGATGTGCAAAGGTAGTGATAATTTCTCTACTTGCAGTGGTTTTTAGGGTGATTTTGGAAAACCTTTAGTTTCCTTACATTTGCAAGTGTGTTTCAAATGTTGTATATTTGCGCTGTAACCAAAAAAATAGGGCAATGAAGAAATCTGCATTTGTAATAAAGAAATGGAGCGTTAGGGCTTTGGTTGCGGTAGGCGCCATGCTGGGCTTGTCGTCATGTGGTGGAGTCTTCAATTCTCCAAAAGTTTATGGACCACCACCAAGAGGTCCTGAAGTGGTGGAAGACGTTTATGGTCCTCCCGTTGCTGGTGACTCTGCGGTCAATAATGTCGAAGCAGAACATAAAACTGATAGAGTTCTATGAAAACACGCAAGCTCATCGACTTAGAGAACACGCGACGTGAACGCCGGTGGATAGAAAAGAACCACCCTTTACGACAGCTGTTTTGGGAATGCACATTGCGCTGCAACCTTTCGTGCCGTCATTGTGGAAGTGACTGCCGTAAGATTTCGGCAACTCCCGATATGCCTCTTGAGCACTTTCTTACAGTGCTTGACGATGTGGCAACGATGACATCCCCTGGTCGTGTGCTTGTCAACACCGTGGGCGGTGAACCGCTGGTGCGCCCCGACATTGTGGAATGTGGCAAGGCGATTACCGATCGTGGTTTCTTGTGGGGAACCGTGACCAATGGCGTGTTGCTAGATGAGACGATGCTGGGTAGGCTACTTGATGCTGGGTTGTGTACGATGGCTGTTAGTCTTGACGGAATGGAAACCGAGCACAACTGGTTGCGTGGCAACTCGTTTGATGCCACCATGAAAGCCGTGAATTTGCTGGTGCGCACGCCCAATTTGCTGTGGGACGTGATTACATGTGTGAGCCAGCGCAATTTCTCTACTCTACCACAGTTCAAGCAGTTTCTCATTGATGCTGGCGTGAGAAAGTGGCGCATCTTCACAATCTTCCCACAAGGCAGAGCAAAGCTTAATCCAGAACTCTTCCTAAGTCCAGAGCAATATGTTGAACTGATGGATTTTATCGTCGAGACCCGCAAGCAGGGCATGATTGACTTGTCCTATAGTTGTGAGGGCTTTCTGGGCGACTACGAAGGCGAGGTGAGAAGTCATTTTTACCGGTGCGATGCCGGAACTATGACTGCATCGGTGCTTGCTAATGGCGACATTAGTGGGTGCATGAGCATTCGTGCTCATTACGCACAGGGCAATATCTACCACGACCGCTTCAGCGATGTGTGGAACAACCGTTTTGAAGTAATGCGTAACCGTCGCTGGCTCAAGCATGATGAATGCGCACGTTGCAAGGCATGGGACTGGTGCGCTGGTGGACCTTTCCACTTACGTGGCGATGAGGGCGAGATGCTTCACTGCAACTACCTCACCATTTGTTCTGCTAAGAAATAGCTATTGTTGTGATTTAGTAACGTTCCTGGTCGTCGTTTTCAATCTCACTATTCAACTGGAATGTATCGTTGTTGGCATCATTGGTATAGATGTCATCGTAATCAAACATGCCGTCCTCATAGGTGATGCTGCGATTGCAACTAGTGGCAGCAGGCATTACGGCTATCGCTAAAAATGCGATGAACAGACCAATCAAGGATATTTTTTTCTTAGTTTTCATGTCGTGGTTAGTAGTAAGTGTGTGTTTTTCTTGCGCTTGCGCCAAGTTTTTAAAGCTATGGAAACTGTCAGTTTTTTATGACATTCAGTGTTTTTTTGAGCGGTAGACGGGACTCGAACCCGCGACCCTCAGCTTGGGAAGCTGATGCTCTACCAACTGAGCTACTACCGCATTAATCGTGTTGGTACTCTTAGACGAGAGGTTTGCTACTCGGCCTTCTGTATGCTTATCACGCTGTCAATCTCCTCGCCGTTGCGGTTGGTGTGAACGTACTTGATGGTGACCTCGTCGTCGATCGACCAGTTGTAGAATACCTCGCTGTCGTTGCGGTCGAGTTGAGGATATGAGAATTCTACGGCACTGTCGGGTTGCACCTCGATGAAGACGCTGTTCATAGCGCCGTCAACCACCTTGCCGGTAACGGTGAGAGTGCCTTCAGTGCTGTCGCCTGGAGCAGGCGTCTGTGGCATGATTACTGTTGTGTCGAGCAGAGTGTCGGTGTGTTTTTTCTCCTCGGTACAGCTGGTGAATGTGGATGTTGCTGTCGAGACAATCACGAGCGACAATATGGCCAGTAGTATTTTCCTCATTTTACTTTTCTTTTTTTCAGTGTGCAAAATTATTGCTTTTTGTTGAGATTGTCAAAAAATAGCTGTCATAATTTTGCAAAAAGATTAAAACAATGCGACCTCTTATTTGAGCAGGTTGTCTATGCCAATTTTGCTGCATGCATGGTTGAGTAGCGCAATTTCGTTGTCATCCACCTGGTTGTCACTATCGATGATTTCAATCATCATGTTGGCAAGTTGAAGTTTTTTCTCGTCGCTCATGGTCTTGA
Organism: uncultured Bacteroidales bacterium; assembly: GCA_902785925.1. GTDB lineage: Bacteria > Bacteroidota > Bacteroidia > Bacteroidales > Muribaculaceae > Sodaliphilus. Next base: position 45,509 of record CADAAI010000010.1, on the reverse strand, counting down.
GCACCTCGATGGCATGCTCGCACTTGAGGCCCATTGCCACAACAAATGAGTTGTGGTCAATCTCGAGTCTGCGACAAATGAGGTTGAGAGTAATCATTTCCTCATAGACAATTTTTGTGTCGGCATTCGCCATTTCGATGAGCAGGCTCAAGAGGGCAATTTTTTCTTGGTCGGAAAAAGGCATTTTAGATGTAAGTTGTTTTGAAAAAGTGAGCCTCGCACTGTGGAGTGGGAGGCTCACCCAAATATTTAGGAAGTTAGTTTTTCTAGTCTAAACCGGTTGATTAATCGATTTCCTCGTCGGCCTCGTAACCGCCCATCTCGCGGATGGCGTTCTTGAGCATTGTGTGCTGCTGGAACAGGTGGTTAACAGGAACCTCGTCGACAGTGTAGTCGTGCATAGGGCTCTTGAGGAAGAAGCTCAGGAAGCGCTGAGTGCCATAACGGCCGGCACGGTGAGCGAGGTCCATGAGCAAGCACAGGTCGAGACACAGAGGAGCTGCGAGGATAGAGTCGCGGCACAGGAAGTTGATCTTAATCTGCATTGGATAGCCCATCCAACCGAAGATGTCGATGTTGTCCCAGCCTTCCTTGTTGTCATTGCGAGGTGGATAGTAGTTGATGCGAACCTTGTGGAAGATGTCGCTGTAGAGGTCGGGCTGATCGTCGGCCACGAGAATCGACTCGAGGGTAGAGAGCTTACTAACCTCCTTGGTGCGGAAGTTGGCTGGCTCGTCGAGTACGAGACCGTCGCGGTTACCCAGGATGTTGGTAGAGAACCAACCACTCATACCGAGCATGCGGGCGCCGATGATAGGAGCGAAACCACTCTTAACGAGAGTTTGGCCAGTCTTAAAGTCCTTACCTGCGATGGGCACCTTAGTCTCGTCGCTCAGTTGCCACATTGCTGGGATGTCGACTGTAGTGTTAGGAGCACCCATGATGAATGGGCAGTCCTCCTTGAGTGCTGCATAAGCATAGCACATTGAAGGTGAGATGTGGTCAACATCGTTAGCCTTCATGGCTGCCTCGAGCTGGTCAAGTTTATAATGTACGTTCTTGTCGGGAGCAACGTAAATCTCGGTTGATGCTGCCCAGAGCACTACAACGCGGTCAACGCCACTTTCTTTCTTGAAGTTGCGGATGTCCTCACGCACTTGCTCCATCATGTCCCAGCGGTCCTTGCACTGCTTTACGTTATCACCATCGAGGCGCTTAGCGTAGTTTTTGTCGAAGGCAGCCTTGAGGGGCTTAATCTTGAGCAGTTCGTCCTTAACGGGCTCAATGTCTTTCTCTTTGAGTACCTCGGCATTGATGGCGCTCTCATAGGCATTTGCAGGATATACGTCCCATGCGGCAAATACGATGTCGTCGAGCTTTGCCAGAGGCACAATATCTTTATAGTGTAGATACTTCTTGTTTTCGCCGCGACCAACGCGGATTTTGTCGTACTGAGTCATTGAGCCAACAGGCTTAGCCAGACCCTTGCGTGCCATCATGACACCAGTCATGAAAGTGGTGCTCACTGCACCCAATCCTACTACCATAATTCCTAATTTGCCGGTAGCTGGTTTTACATTTGAATTACTCATAGTAAATTAATTAATGTTATCTTTTTGATTTAGTTAATTGTCTCTTTTTATTGCGTTTTGTGAAAAAAAGCGTGTAAAAGTACTACCTTTTTCTAAACCACAAAAGCATTTAAGTAACTTTAATAGTTAAATATACAAAACGATGCTGCGGTTTTGCAAATTTAACCTAAATTTAATCTATAGGCTTTAAATTTTAGTTAATGAAATATAATGCTACCTCGCAGTTTCTTCAGCAAAAATGCTGGTTTTTTGAACCCAATATGGGTTAGTGGCTAGTCAATCGATTGAAAATTTCTTACTCTCTAAATTAATTGTGTATTGCAATACCTTTTAGACGTGTGACTATATAAAAGGTTTAAAGCAATGCATAATTCACAGTAATTGGGCAGAACAAAAATAACAAAGACATAATGTTGTCTTTGTTATTTTTGTTTGGCTTTGTTTGATAAATATAATATCGTCAATGCCCTTCTTTTAAGGATAGGCCTTTAGTCGTTAAGCTTTTCCCTTGCTTGATTAAGTACCTCTTGATGTTCTAAATAATCTTTCATCAACTTTTCTCTAATTGCAGTTTGGTCAGCGTCTGCTTTTTTGCTCGTATGTTGCTCGCTGAATTTAGCCAAGTCTTCTTGACTAATGTTCATCATTAGCATACACCTGTCACGGTATGCCTTCATGTCCGACAAGAAAACGCTATTCATGTAAGCATATTCTGGAAATTCGACACTCATGAGTGACTTTAATGATAAGCTAATATCCTTATAAGTCACGTTCTCTTTGAGATGGTCTATCACCTCTTCTTTATACTTACGTCGGCAAAAATAGAAATCGGAGACTTCATTGACAAAGTTGACATCGCCAATCGTATTGAATGTCTCAATGCTGGTAGAGAAGATTCTTTCGGTAGTCTCAATAAATTCCACAATATTCCAATCTTTCATCTCTTGAATAAGATATTTGCTTAGGCTATCATACTGCTCGGGATGAATCGCAATTTCCTGTTGCAAACGTCTACATTCGCACAGCCCGGAGTCTATACTCTCTACAATCTCTATTGTCTTGTCGAAGTCGTTTAAGACCATCATCACCATTTCTTTCTTGGCTGTTTTTTTCTTGTGGTTCTCGATGATGGCAGCAGTACCAAAAGTGAGTACAATCGAAATGGTCGTGGCAAGAAGTGCAAGCAAAAACTGTTTGATTGAAGACATGCCGCTACCAGTTTGCAGGCTCTTAGGGGTGTGGAGCTTGATGTTCATGTGCTTTACAGGTTAAGTACTTGAATCACTTCAGATAGTGTCTTGATTGTGTTGGGGTGGGTTTGTGCGTCTTCGTCGGCAGTCCATCCTTTGCCTTTTAGCCATAGGGTTTGGCAGCCTATAGACTCGGCAGGAAGTATGTCTTTCTTTAGGCTGTCGCCCACGACGAGAACCTCGCTGGGCTCCATCTCAAGGACATCGACACCAAGCTTGAAAATCACAGGATTTGGCTTTCTCACTCCCACGACAGCGCTCTCGATGACACCACGAAAATATTTGCGCAGGTCGAAGTCGCGTAGCACGCTGTCAACGTTGCCGTAGAAGTTGCTCACAAGCATCATTGGATAGTGTTGGCTCAGGAGCTCAAGCGTTGGGCGTGCCTCCTCGATTGAAGAGCGTGCAGCATCGTAGCAATATTGCGCTACTTGCTCTGCCAAGGGCTCGATGTCGTCGCATTGTAAATGCCCCTTGTCAACAAGATCCTGGAGCTCTATGCGCATCTTCTTGAGCAAGAGGTCATGGAAGTTGTCATTGGGGAGTATGTGGCGCACTCGTGCGAGTTCACGCTCGGCCATTACGTAGCTGTCGCGGAACTGCTCCTTGGTGACGGGGATACCGGCATCACAGTAACCGTCCCAAATCACCTCGCTCCAGTGGATGCCACGGCTGTCTATAGTGCCGCCGTAGTCGAAGATGATGCCCTTTATCAGTTCAGAGTTCATAGTTCTTACTGCTTAACACTTGTTACTTAGCATTGTATTTGCCGGCTTGGAGGTCGGCGGTAAGTCGCTTGCAGATGCGCTCGTGGCGACAAATCATATATATGAGCATTGTGTTGAGCACGATGAGCTCGAATGCAAAGTAGAGCCAAGGAATGCAGATGATTACCGAGATGAACATAGCGATGGTGCGCGTGTTGAAGGTAAGCATGTTAGTGTACTTCATCAATGGCAAGCTCAGTTTGCGGAAGTCGTCACGGAACTGCTGTGGTGCCATTTGGTCGCCAAACTGCTTCTTCAATTCGCGGCGCAATCGTTGCATATTAGGAGTCAAACGTTCTTGGTTGGCAGTGTAGTTGCGGTAGAAGAACATTGTGATGCGCTTAAAGCCTGAAGACTGCTTTATTTGCTCGTCAAGCTTTTCGGTACTCTCGAGTTCACTGCCGCTCTCACCCTTAAGGAAGTAGAGGTGGAACTGGCGATAGTAGTCGGCCATGGCGCACTGCAATGCGTGACTCACGCCAGCTGCAATAGCCATTGTCCAGATTATCCAGTGGTTTTGCGACTGCATGAAGAAGTCGTGCAGCCAAGCGTCGCCAAAGTGCAGCTCACGGAACACGAGGGCGAAGTAAATGGCAAAGAACCACAGGTCTCCGCTCACTCCGTCGAGGATGCGTCCAATTTGTGAATACTGCTTGGTGAGTCGTGCCAGCTGTCCGTCGGCACTGTCGTAGGTGTTTGCCCAAATGATGAGGAAGATGCCCACATAATTGAGCCAGATGTAAGGCTGTGCTCCAAAGTAGAGCAAAATGCCGCCGCCCACACCTAAGAAGATAGATGCAATTGTAACAATATTTGGTGAGATTCCAAGTTTGGCGAAGAGTGTAGCCCATGCGAATCCAAGTGGTCTATAGAACCACAGGTCGATGTGTTCCTCAGTATCCATCGACTTAAGCGACTGGTTATATTGTTCTTTTAATTCCTTGAAATTCATTATTTTCGATGTTCGTTGTTCGTTGATTGTTTTTTTCTGGAATATCTAGATGTTCTAGATTCTAAGGGTTGCTGAATTATGAATCAGCGGTTCTTGATGATGTTGATGATGCGTTTAGCGATGTGGGGAGCAGCGTCGTTTCGGCATGGCGCAAAGCTGGGCCAGTCGTTGAAATCGATAATCTTTACATCGCCATCGGGGCCCACGATGCAGTCGCCACCATAAATCTCGACGTTGAGCTCATCGGCGGCACGGTTGCAGATGTGCTTAAGGTTCTTGACGTCAAACTTCAGACCCTTAGACTTGCCATTGATTGCTTCATGACCATATTTGCTGTGTCCCTCATCGAATGGATAGAACCAGAAGAAATAATTGGTGCCTCTTACTCCGTAAAACTTGATGAGGTCGCCCACTAAGTGCACGTTGATGACGGCACGCTTGATTCCACGCAGAAAGTACTCCTGCAGCACCTCTTGGGCTTCCTCGCTGTGACGCACGTAGGAAACGTCTTCCTTGTGCATGGCATGAAAGTCGCCTCGCTTGATCCAGCAACTCTGAAAACCGCTACGCTCAAGTCGGTCTTTTACCACCTCGTCGGTGTTGACAATGAGGCTGTCGGGGTAGGGTATTCCATTGCCCAGCAAGATGCGTGTCATGCGCTCTCGGGTGCAGTTTTCAATGCCAAATCCCGAGTTGATGACAAGTTTGCCGTTGTTCTCGAGTTTTTGGAGTTTCATGATAGAAGTGTGCTCACGGCACATATTCATGATGATGTCCTCCTTGATGTCGCCATTGTTGAACTGCTCTTCGCTATAAGTGTTGACGATGCAACCGCGCTTGCGCAGCTGCTCGGCTACAGCATTGAAGATGGCTGTGTCGTTGCCTATGTGGTTGGGTGAGTAGGCTCCAGCCCTCATCACCCCCGCAATGTTAATATCGGCCATATTATATATATTAATGTGTGATTATTTGCCGTTAATGAAGTCTTGTGCCACTGCGATGTCGCTAGCGTGGTCCACGTCGATAATCTTGTCGATGCTGAATGCCTTGAGTTTCATACCAGCCTCTATGAGCGCTCGCTGGAAATTGCGCATGCGCGAGATGCCATTCTCTATGCATTGGTTGAGCACCGGGAACGCTTTGTCGCTCATTGCATAGATTCCGCCCGAAACATATTTGGCCCCCTCGAAAGGCTTGTCGCAAAATGCCTTGATATTCATGCGTCGGTCAACGTCGACATAGAGCGGTTTCTCGTCCTCGATGAATGGGGTGACTGCCCACATGCCATCGTGACGGGTGTCGGCCTCAAAGGCGGCGATGTAGCGGGCGAAGTCCTCCTCGCGGAAGATGGTATCAACCGTGGTTAGGCAGAACTTACCAGACTTCATCACTTTGCTCAACTCCCAGAAGCTGTGCATTGAGCTGGGTGTGGACTTGACCACTACGTTGAGTGGCACGTCAAGGCTCAAGGTGTCGAGAAATTCTCGCACCTCGGGCATGAAATCGTTGATGATTACCGAGATGCTCTCGGCATTACAACGCCTGAAGATGTTCATTAGTCGCAATATCATGGGCTCACCGCTGAGTTCTACCAGGGGTTTGGGCTTGGCCACTCCCTCTTGTGCCAGACGTGAGCCTTCGCCGGCTGCTATTATCGCGTAGTGCATTGTTTGTTATTCGTTTATCGTTTATTGAAGATGATCCTCATCCTGCATTATCAATTATGTATTGTGTATTGTGTATTGTACATTATCCTAACGGTTCCTCATCTTCAATCTTGGTGAGGTCGAGCACCACGTTGTCCTTGCCCTTGTCGAAGTATTGCTTCTTGAGAGGGTTTTGGTACATCTCATCCCAGTTCTTTCGGTTTCTGAAGATGTCGATGGCAGTATATATTGCTTGGCGCATCGATTGCTCGTTTGCAATTCCCTGGCCGGCGATGTCGTAGCCTGTGCCATGATCGGGGCTAGTGCGCACATAGGGCAATCCAGCCGTGACGTTAACTCCGTCGTTCATCGATATTACCTTGAATGGTGCAAGGCCTTGGTCGTGGTACATGGCAAGCACGCCGTCGAAGCGCAGATATTGTGCATTGCCAAAGAATCCGTCGGCAGCATATGGCCCGAAGCACATCACGTTGTTGTCGTTGGCTTCCTGGATGGCTGGCTCGATAATGGTTTTCTCCTCGTTGCCAATCACGCCATTGTCACCGCAGTGTGGGTTGAGGCCAAGCACAGCAATGCGTGGCTTCTGCACATTGAAGTCTTGTTGCAGCGATGCGTCAAATGCCTTGAGTTTCTCAACAATCATTTCCTTGGTTATGGCACCAGCCACCTGAGCTATCGGCAAGTGGGTGGTTACGAGTGCAACTCGCAGTTTGTCGCTGCACAGTATCATTAATGCTTTTTCGCCGTCGCCAAGACTTGCCTCGAGATACTCGGTGTGACCAGGAAAAGCAAATTCTTCGCTGTGGATATTCTCTTTGTTGATTGGGGCGGTGACGAGGACGTCGATAACGCCCTTCTTAAGGTCACTCACGGCGGCCTCAAGAGCCATGAACGCAGCCTTGCCGGCCTGTTTGCCTGGTTGGCCAAGTTCAATTTTCACATCCTCGTTGATTACATCCACCACATTGAGGGTGCTGTCCTTGACATATCCTGCATTACGGGTAATGTTGACCTGTGTTGTCTGCAGTCCCAGCGCTTTGCGGTGATAGTTCATGATTTTGCTCGACCCATAAACAATGGGTGTGCACAGCTCAAGAATATCGTTGCTGGAAAAACATTTCATGATAACCTCATAACCAACACCGTTGGTGTCGCCATGGGTGATGCCTAAGCGTATTTTTCTGTCTTTACTCATTTTAATTTAATGGTTTCGTTGTGTGGCTCATAACGGGTGTTCACAATAATGCCCATCAAGCCATTTTAATAAAAGTTGGTAAAATTACTGCTTTTTTGGGAAACGGACAAAATTAGAGGCGCGATTTTAGCGAAAAGAGGTTTTTAGACATAAAAAAATGTTGAAAAGTGGAATTATCGTGAATTTATTATTACTTTTGTGCAATAAAAGCAATCTTTTATTGGTTAAGACGATGAGGTGTTAATTTAAATATCTAATAGCAATGAGCGACAGCGTAGTTATTATACCCACCTACAACGAGAAGGAGAACATCGAGGCAATAATCCGTGCGGTTTTGGCACTTGAGGACCAGCACCAATTTGATGTGCTGGTAATCGACGACAATAGCCCCGACGGCACAGCAGCTATCGTTGAGAAGATGATTGAGGAGATACCCGAGCGCATCAACATCCTGAAGCGCAGTGGCAAGCTGGGATTGGGCACTGCCTACATCGCAGGTTTCAAATGGGCTCTTGAGAAGGGTTACAGCTACATCATTGAGATGGATGCCGATTTCTCGCACCGTCCTGAGGACTTGATACCATTGCAGCGCGCCTGTGCCCAAGAGGGCGCCGACGTGAGCGTAGGTTCTCGTTATATTACAGGTGTGAATGTTGTGAACTGGCCCATGGGTCGCGTGTTGATGAGCTATTATGCCTCGGCCTATGTGCGCATCGTCACTGGCATGAATGTGCGCGACACCACAGCTGGCTTCGTGTGCTACAAGCGCGAGGTGCTTGAGACTATCAACCTTGACGCAATTGAGTTTAAGGGCTATGCTTTCCAGATTGAGATGAAGTTCACTGCCTATCAGATGGGGTTCCGCATCAAGGAAGTTCCTATTGTGTTCATCAACCGTGTACTAGGCACCAGCAAGATGAGTGGCGGCATCTTTAGTGAGGCACTCTTTGGTGTCATCAAGTTGCGCTGGGACAGCATTTTCAATAGGGCTCGCTTCACTCGTCGCAACTAAGTTTTGATATGCCTTTTCCATGCCTCGCTTGAGGCACACTAATTGAACTAATATCAACTAACATATAATCATGAAAATTGTAGTTCTTGACGGATATGTGGGTAATCCCGGTGATTTGTCGTGGGAACCACTGGAGAGATTGGGTGACGTTATAGTTTATCCACGCAGCAAACCTGAAGAGATTATCGAGAGGGCATTGCCTGCCGATGCGTTGTTGACCAACAAAGTGGTCTTTGACCGTAAACTCATTGAGGCTTTACCTAATCTAAAATATATTGGTGTGATAGCCACTGGATTCAACATCGTGGACATTGAGGCTGCCAACGAGCGAGGCATTATTGTTGCCAATGTTCCTGCCTACAGCACAGCCTCGGTAGCACAAGTGGCGATAGCCCACCTGCTCAACATGACCACTCACGCCGAGCACTACACTCGCGAGGCACGTGCCGGTGTGTGGAGCCGCAGCATTGACTACACCTATTGCAGCGCGCCATTCATTGAGCTTGACGGCAAGATTATGGGAATTGTTGGTCTTGGAAACATAGGCGGCACAGTGGCACGTATAACTGCTGCCATGGGCATGCGCGTACTGGCTTTCACCAGCAAACCTCAAGAAGCGTTGCCACCCTATGTGACGCGTGTCGACACTCTCGACGATTTATTCCGCGAATGTGATGTGGTGAGTCTGCATTGTCCATTGACTCCCGAAACCCGAGGTATAGTTAACGCTCGCCGTTTGGCTCTGATGAGACCTACTTCTATGGTGATTAACACCAGCCGTGGACCGCTAATCGTTGAGGAAGACCTCGCCGAGGCTTTGAAGAAGGGTGTGATAGCCGCAGCAGCTGTCGATGTGCTGTGCCAGGAACCTCCCGCAGCCGACAATCCGCTGTTAGCTCTCGACAATTGTTACTTCACACCTCACATTGGCTGGACTAGCGCCGAAGCGCGTCAGCGTCTGATGGACGTGGTGGTAAACAACGTGCGCACCTTTATGGAAGGCAACCCCACCAACGTCGTCAACAATCCTAGAAAATAACAGATTTATATATGCACATAAAAAAACAGCCACTACCTAGAGTAATGGCTGTTTCTTTTTCTTATGGATACGATAGCTATCGAATAACCTTTGTGGTGGTGCCGTCACTGTAGCGGATGATTAGAATGCCAGTTGCATTCTCGTTCACACGCTGGCCTTGGGCGTTGTAGATAGCCTCAATTCTGCGACCACTTGTGGTGAGGTCGTCAATAGCAGTCACTGTGCCTTGGTCGTTGCCAATCATGAGCATGCGAGGTGCATTCATCACATCGCCTTCAACGGGCAGATAGCAGCGGTGGGCAGCCACGGTCGTGCCATCTTGAGCCAGAATGAACTGGTTGTTGTAAAGCAAGTAGGCGTTGGTCACTGTATGCTCGGTTGCCGAGCCAAGCAGCAAGCTGCTCACCGATTGTGTGGTGCCACTATAGGGTGTGGTAGTAATCTCGCTTGCGGCAGTAGTGCTGTGCAGCAGCACTCCCACATTGGCGGGAAGATAGTCCACCGAGCTGATGCTGACGTTGTTGCCGTTTATGGCATCTACCACACTGGCTGTGACGTTCTCGGGCAGTGCCAAGTCTTGGTCGCCATACCAGGTTGCCCACTGGCGGCCTTCGTCAAAGGTCACGCCATCGAGTGTGATTGTAACATTGATAGTGTACATCTTCACGGTGTTGAAGTCGTTGCTCACCACGGCCACAATCAGCTTGTAGCCGTCCTCGGTCTCGATAGCCTTCTTCACCAAGTAGGCATGAGGGCTAACGTAGGTGGCATCGATATCGGCATCGGTAATCTTTCCTGCAATCTTACAATTGTACTCATGCACATCCTGCGAGAAGCCTTCAAGCGCCTTGCCATTAACGGTGATGCCGGTGATGGCAGCGTTATAGACCAGCGCGATGTCGTCAACATAGAGAACATCTCCACCAGCGCCTCCACCAGGAGTGCTGCTTGTCGAGAATGTTACCAGCAAAGCGCGTCCGGTGAGGCTGGTGTTGATATAATTAAAGTCCACAGTGTGCTCTACCCAGCCTGCACTCATGGCGATGTTCTCAAGATCCTTAGCGGTAGCGAGCTTGTTGGTGTAATTCGTGTTCTCGGGCTCGGGGTCTTGATAGGCGGTGCCATTGGTGATGATAGCACTCATCGAAGCGCGGTAGGAACTATTCTTAGGAGTGAACTTAGTCCAGAACTTGATGGCGTCGGGGCGGCCGTGCATGATGGTGTAGAAGGGGTCACCATTAGCATCGGTCGCGGTGTTGCTTATGTCCATCTTGCTGCAGTTCTCAGTGCTGCTGGGAGTAGTGCTACCAGCATTAAGGCGGCCAGTAGTCATAGTGCCGTTACCTACTTTTCCAAACATACTTCCCGAAGTCATCATTGCGCTGTAGGTGCCTGAGTGGGAGTCGGTGCTTTTGTTTAGAGAACCAGGGGCTAAACTTGCCCAAGTGCCAGTTGCGCTCGCGAAGCCGTGCCAAGCAAATGGCTCGCCATCGCTCTTGAAGTTCTCGAAACCGCTGTTTTTGATTTGGTAGCCAGTAGCCTCGCCGTCTTGGGTGAAGGTTACGGTCTTGGTGATGCCTTCTGGAGTCAAGATATCGATGTTGGCTCCCAGAGCATATTGGTTGAAGGCGATCACGGCGCTTGCCAAGCCGCCATCTATCTGCTGGCTTGTGACGATAGTGGTCACGCCATCGGTGGTAGTGCCTGGAGCAGTAATCACAACAGTGCCCAGCTGGCTAAAGTTGCCAAAGGTGACGGTGTAGTTGTCGCCACTCTGGCTCACGGTTACTGCTGCCGGCAAGTTAAAGCCGTCAACATGGACGGTGCCAGGATAGTCGGTGGATGCCAATGCGGCCAGTGCAGTCACTGCAGCGAGCATTGTAGGAAGAAGTTTTTTCATTATGTTAAGATGTTTGGTAAGAATTACCTATTGAATGCTTAAAGAGATTACTTGCTTGGTGTGCCAAGCATAATATTGTATACAGCTGTTACGTCGGCTGCAGTAATATTGCCGTCACCGTTAACGTCGCCATATTTGCCATTATAGTCTGGGGTCTCAAACTTAACATTGATGAACTGTTGCATAATATCTCTCATGTCAATGTCAATGTTGGCCTTGGCCTTTGTGCCGTCAAACTCGGCTGCCAGGATAATGGGGACATTACCTATTAATGGACCCATCCAGAAACTAATGTTGGGATCGTCACCCTCGGCGATTGTGATAGTTTGGTCGGCAACTATAGTAGTAACACCATTGATGGTGTAGCCTTTCATGTTATCAAGCACGATGTTGCCTACGCCAACTAGGGTGCCGTTATTGTCAAGAGTGAAGTTGTTGATGCTCAGCTTGTAGGTTTCATCTTCGTTTTGAACGATGTTGATGGTGGCATCTTGAGTGTTGCCTACGTTGTTTACTAACACGGTAATTTCACCAGTGTAGTCGGTAGCCATAGCTGCGAGTGAAAGTGCAGCTGCTCCAAAAAAAGTAAAAAATTTCTTCATGATTTAAACGTTTAAATTATTGTTTTATTTAATGAATTTTGAATTGTCATTTGTGAATTATTTAAATCGGTAGGCGATACCTATAGTCCCATAGATGGGGTAGAGGGTTTGGTCAAGAGTTTTGAAGCTGCTCTTGAAAAAACCACTTAGGCCCCAGTTGAGGTCGGCATATACTCCAAACTTGCGTGTGAAGAAGTAGTCAACGCCTATTCCCATGCCCCACTGCACCTTGCGAACTTCATCTTTGAAGTCATAGTTGCCACGCTCTTTCTCCTCGTTTCCTAATAGCACCTTAGCTCCTGTTGGGTCGTTAACGCGAATGTATCCGTCGTAGGCAAATCCGTCGAAACCACAACTGGTTAAGTAAGAGAAATAAGGACCAAACTTGAGTTTCCACTTTTCGTTGAACTTGTAAACCGCTTGAATGGGAATGGAGAAAGTCCACTGAAAGGCATGGCTGTCGTTCTTGCCAGTGAACACGCCTTCCATTGATTGCCCGTCTTGGGTTACTTCCATGTGGTAGTTCTTGACGGTGGCATCGATGTGCATGGCCTTGTTCTCGAAGTGGATGCCGGCAAGCACTCCCCAGTGCTCGCTGGCGGGCTTAATGAGGTCGGCGCCAAATGCCACGTTGGGCTGGAGAATGAACTTGTTGAGTTTTCTAATCTCAGCAGGCATGCCTAGGGGTGCGGTTCCGCCAATAGAATATCCCACTCTTCCATAGCCCTCTACATTGCTGAAGAAGTTTTTCAAGTTTTGGCATCCTCCATCATTGGGCATGATCGCCCATGCTGTGGATGCTATAAGAGCCGATATGATAAATGCTTTTATTCTCATTAATATAGTTGGTTTCACAGATAATCGTGTGGTTTCTTATTCTTTCTCTTCACAGGTGAGTTTAACACAGTCAACTTTCAGTGTGCTGCCAATGGCACCTTCGAATGTTGCACCATCAATGCTTGATGAGAACACGATAGTGAGATTGTAGCCTCGGTTGGCGAGAATGGTGGGGTTAATCTCTTTCCTGTATTCAAAATCGATATCAAATTTTACCCATTCTCCGTTAGTCTCATTCACATTTTTGACGCGTGCCACAGCTACTATATTATCGCTTGACAGCACGTTGTCGCCATAGAGTACCAGTGGATTGCCATTGCGGTCATGGTTGATGTATAGCACCGAGTAGATGTCGCCAGCATCAGTACGCTCGGGATGCTCGTTGAAATCTTTGTCGGTAAATGGGGCACTAGGACTGTACTGATAGTATCCTGAGAGTTTTACTGGCTTTTGGGTGAATGGTATGCCAAATTCTGTGGCCTTTAATGGTTGCGTCAATGCCGAAACGATGTTGAATTTTCCTAAGAACAGGTTGCCGGCTGCAATAGGTTTGCCAAAAGCACTTCCCCAAGGACCTGTGTCTCTTGTGACAAACTCAATGCCATGTCCTTCATATCCATTCTCCAAAACAAATGTTGGATAATCGTTGGCTGGAGCATTGCTATTTGCAATGTAGAAACCATAGTTACCTGTAGCCCAGTCGTCGCCAAGGCTTCCATCGGGCAATACGTTGTGCCATACATAGAATTTGTGGTAATCTTTGTCTAGCTCAAAGTGCTCAAAGTCAAAGTCGATTACCGATGTTGAGTATCGGGCCATGCGGTTGCATGAAACGAAGTATTTGCGGCTCCACTTACCATCCTGTGAGGTTACAGTATAGGTGACAGGACCATTGCTGAAGTCATGCACCGATCCACTTTCAGGAGTTATGGTAGCGCCCGCAGTGATTTTAAATTGAGGAGCAAAAGCCGTAACATCGGCATCGTCACGCATTGTAAACACAACCTTATCCTCGTTGCTCAGCACGCTGATAAGCGTGTCGTTGGCATTATAGAAGTTGGCTTCAAGGTCGCTTACGTGCACCCATGCTTGCTCGATGTCACATTCAGCATTGAGAGGTTCATCCTTAAAACACGACGTGGAAACTACTGTCAGTGAAATAAGTGTAAAAGCAACCAGTATCTTATGATTTAAAAAAGTCATTTCAAATAAATCGTTTTTTTGTAAAGTCGTCAATTCAAGCTGCAAAGGTACTAATTTTTTTTAAAAGTAGAATCATTTTTTTTATAAAATATAATTTATATATTGGGAAAAAATTTTTATGTGTTTGATTTCTCATTATTTTAAATAAATATTGTATATTTGCGCCGCAATTTGATTATGGCACTTTTTTAGCTCGATAAGAGGTGAAGATGTCATAGCATTTTATTTGAAGCTTATTATAAGATATGCTAGATAGATTAATTCGACAGTTATTTGAACTGAAGTGGTTTAAGAATCTGAAAACCAATACAGTTCCCCGATGGATGATATTGCTTATCGACATGGTGCTAGTGGCGTGCAGCTACGGCGTTTTTGTCCTATCAAGCCTGAACCCTCAAATCACTCCTAGCGCCTTTGTACTTATACGCAACCTAGTGCTGGTTGTGGCAGTATATGGTCTGGTGACCTATTTGTCAAAGAGCTATACTTGCGTTATCCGCCTCTCGGTGATTGAAGATTTATATCGTGAGTTTATTGTGGTGTTTGTTTCCACTCTCATTCTTATCGGAATAAACCTTGTTTACGCAGCATTTACCCAGAATGTGCTATTTAGTTACTGGGGTATAGTTTACGTGGGGGTGCTTTCGTTTGCCATGCTTACTATTGAACGCCTGGTAATCAAGTATATGTACGCTCGCATCACGGCAACCGACAGCAAGCGCCGCAAAGTGCTGGTGCTTGGAACGTCGCTCGACTCACTCATTCTTGCTAATGCGTTGAAGAACGAGATTGGCGGCAAGTATGAACCTGTGGGACTGCTTAGTATCAAGAATGGAAAGGACAAAGATGAGATTAATGGCTTCAAGGTTTATAAATATAATCCCGAGGATGTACAAAAGATATTTGTCGGAGGTGGTATTCATGCTTTGATTTTCGACTCGTCGGCAATCAAATTGATGCGCAATGGTTTTGCCGACGCATTTATCGAGAACAATATTGCCCTGCTTGCAATTAATAAGGTGGAGGAGTTTGAGCTTGATGATGAACGCGATGGTTCCAACATCTCGACCTATATTAAGGAGGTTCAGATTGAGGACCTGCTAGGTCGTGATCCCATCGTGCTCAACAACACTTTGGTGCGTTCGCACATCAAGGATTCGGTGGTACTCATTACTGGTGCGTGTGGATCAATCGGTAGTGAGATTGTGCGTCAAGTTGCTACCTACAAGGCTAAGCTCATCGTGCTCGTTGACCAGGCCGAGACACCCATGCATGATTTGAGCTTGGAAATGAAGAAGGAGTTCCCTGATGCCAACGTGGTACTTTATATGGGCGATGTTCACAACCACGCTCGTATGGAGGCCGCTTTCAAGCAGTTCCAGCCTAAGTATGTTTTCCATGCAGCTGCCTATAAGCATGTGCCCATGATGGAGCTCAATCCTACTGAGGCAGTGTTAACTAACGTAGAAGGTACCAAGAATATTGCTGATTTAGCCTTGAAATATGGTGTTTATAAGTTTGTTATGGTTTCGACCGACAAGGCGGTGAACCCAAGTAATATCATGGGCTGCACCAAGCGCCTTGCCGAGATCTATTGCCAGTCACTGTTCTTTGATGCACAGAAGAGAGGCAAGAACACCCAGTTCATCACCACCCGATTTGGTAACGTGCTGGGCAGCAATGGCTCGGTGATTCCTTTGTTCCGCAAGCAGATTGAGGGCGGTGGTCCTGTGACTGTGACACATCGCGACATAATCCGCTACTTCATGACTATCCCTGAGGCATGCTCGCTAGTGCTTGAGGCTGGTTGTATGGGTCATGGCGGTGAGATTTACATTTTTGATATGGGTCAGCCTGTGCGCATCTATGATCTCGCCACTCGCATGATTTCACTTGCCGGTTTGCGTCCTCACATCGACATCAAGATTGAGGAGATTGGTTTGCGTCCAGGCGAGAAGCTCTATGAGGAGTTGCTCAACGACAAGGAGAATACTGTTAAGACCGACAACGAGAAGATTATGATTGCGAAGGTGCGCAAGTATGATTATCTCGATGTTTGCAACAATATCGATAACATAATTGAACTCGCTCAAAGTGGCAATGTCCACGACATGGTTAAGGGCATGAAGCTGTTTGTGCCTGAGTATAAGAGTATGCACAGTGAGTACGAGGACATCGACCACGAGCTAGAAAAAGGCGACAAGAACGACAATTACTACTTCAATCCAACAGCTCCCGTTGGAAAGTAAAATAAGATAACAAGTCGTAAGGGTAAAAGAAATCAGCTCAAATGGGATTTTCCGTTTGAGCTGATTTTGTATTCTTTGGAGGTGTGGATTATTTTCTGCGGCGTTTCATGCTCACGGGAACTGCTATGGCAGCGATGAGCACTGCAGCGATGGCGCCTGCTGTGACTTGTCCTGTGGTGGTCCCGAGCCACTTCATGATGCTGCTTTGAGAAATGGGATTTCCTCCTTCAGCAACAGGTGCCGCAATGGAGTCGCTATCTACAGGGGTGGGCTCTTTAATCACTGGTTCAGGCTCGGTATAGTCAACCTTGTAGATATTCACAGCATTTCCTCCACCGTTCTTGCGTCCCTGCGAGGTTACAAGCACATATTGCCCATCGTTACTGATGTCAAGTCCCACTGGATAAGAGTCAACGGGAATCTCGGCAATCATCTTCATGGTGCGGGTGTCGACCACGCACAAGCGGCTGGCATTGTTGCATGCAGCGAATATGTAGTTGCCGCTAGGCGAGATCTCGATAGTGCGTGCCCCAGCTCCCACTTTGCAGTTTTCCCAGCCATTGATGATGCCTTTCTCGTTAGTCATCTGCTTGGCAGCTTCCATGAAAGTGTCGAGCTTAATGCGCTGTACGAAACCGCTGCTGTTAACACTTAGATATAGGTAGCCATTGTTTAGCACAATGTGGCGCACATTGGCCATCATTCCCAGCATACGGCCCAGATACTTCTGATTCTTCACATCAATCACGGCTAGACCACCAGCACCACCCATGCAGCAAACAATCAGGTACTGGTCATCGGGGGTAAACACTGTGCCGCGCAGGCAGTAGCCACTCTCGGTATCACGGTTTACGTGGCGGTTTCCGAAGTTCAGTGGTAGCTCATAATCTACGATGAGCAATTTTGTGTAGTGCCAATCGTCGGGGTTAGAGCTAGAGATATCTATTAGTCCAACGGTGTTGTTGCCCCAGTGGGTCACTGCCAGCGTTTTACCGTCGTGTGAAGTGGCCACCATTTTAGGTAGCGGTCCAGTCTCCATAAGCTTAACAATCTCATCTTTCTGCGTGTCGATGACTGCCATTGCCGATGGCTCCACAGCATTGTTGTCGTAGGTGCGGCGATAGTAGGGTACCCACAGGTAGCGTCCTGCGTGCGAGAAAGTAGCTTCTACAGGTTTGCCCATAAAGGTGTTTGGGCTGTTCCATTGTTTGTGCCACTTATAAAGTCCACTCGCAGGAGCCCACAGATGCTTCGAACCCTCGTCGGTGAAGTTGTGGTTGATTGTTTTGAGTTTGCGGTTAGTTCCCATCTCATAAACTACCGTTTTTCCTCCCTCTAAAGAGTTTACATAAAATTTCTTGCCGTCGGGCGAAACATTCACCGATTTTGGTGAGTTAATGTCTGGGTCATGGCTATCTTTCATCGCCATGCTGTAGTTCTGTTTCTTGGCGACAAGAGTTATTTTCACCTTGCCATCGCTTGATGTTGCAGTCTCTCCCACCTTGGGGTGGATAATGGGTTGTGCCAAGACGTTGCATACCATTAAGGCTGCAGTAAGGAAGATGATGCTACGTGTTTTCATTATTGTTGAGGTTTCTTTTTGTTTTTCTTGTCGTCTTCTTTCTCAACGTCTTTCACCTTACCAGCGAGCATGCCACATGCTGCACTGATGTCCTCGCCACGGCTGCGGCGAATGGTGCAAGTAATGCCCTTGCTGTTGAGGTAGTCGCGGAAGTAGGCCATACGCTCGTCACTAGAGGTGCGGAGTTTGGCGGCACCGGGTATCATATGGTAGCGGATTAGGTTGACGCGCACGTGCTCGTTTGGTAATACCTCACGCAGTGCTTCGGCATGTTTAATATCGTCGTTGAACCATTGCCACATGATGTACTCAACCGAGAGTCGGCGCTGGTGTGCGAAATCATACTTGCCCAACAGGTCCATCACTTCTTTGATGTGGAAAGCATTCTCGATAGGCATGAGCTGGCTGCGCTCATCCTCGATGGCATTGTGTACGCTCACGGCGATGTGCACGCTGGTCGTTTCGCACAGCACTTTGAGGGCATTTTTCACGCCAACGGTCGACACGGTGATGCGCTTGGGGCTCCATGCCAGTCCCCAAGGCTCAGTGAGAATCTCTATCACCTTAAGCACATTATCAAGGTTGTCGAGAGGCTCGCCCATACCCATGAATACGACGTTGGTGAGTTGCTCGCTTTGTGGCACGCTAAGCACCTGGTTGATGATTTGGTTAGCAGTGAGGTTGCCGTGGAAACCCTGGCGGCCAGTCATACAGAAGTAGCAGTTCATGCGACACCCCTTCTGCGACGAGATGCACAGAGTCGCGCGATCGTCCTCGGGGATGAAAACGCTCTCAATAGCTTTGTCGCCACCGGCATCAAAGAGGTATTTAACAGTACCATCTTCGCTGGCCTGTGCACTTTGAGGACCATATAGTCCCACGCAATATTGCTGCGAAAGCAGCTCTTTATTGGCCTTAGAGATGTTGCGCATCTCGTCAAACGTGCTCACCCGCTTGGCGTAAATCCACTCGGCGAGTTGGGTGGCTACAAACTTAGGCATACCCAGACTGGCTGTTACTTCACGCAGTTCATTCAGGTTCATGCCAGCTAGTGGTTTGAGTTTCTTGCTCTTGGTTTCCATATCGTTATCTCTTTTAAATATTGTGCAAAGTTACACATTATTTTTGATAACCCCAAATAATAAACGTCCATCGGTCAGATGGACGTTTTGCGGGTTATTGTAGTCAGTCATTAATGGTTGAATGACTGTTGTTGTCACTTTGCATCAGGGCTCAATGTTGATGTCGTCGTTGCGGTAAGGCACTAAACGACCACGCAGGTTAATGCGTCCGCGTCCCAGTGTAGGGTCGATACTTGCGTAAGCTTGGTCACTACCATTATAGAGAGTAATAGTAACGTAGGCATGCATGCTGCGACCAACCATGTTGTAGGTCACGATAGCGTTGCCTTTTTTGTCAGATTTGATCTTAAGGTTACTGATGCGACCATGCAAGGTGATGCCTCCAAGTCCGTTAAAGCCTGGAGCTGTGGTGTTGTAGCTTACTTGGAAGATACCCTTATCGCCTTGACTCAAAAGGAAGTTGGCGTTATCGTTGAGTCCCAGTTCATACCTCCCATACATGTTGCTCACCTCGGTGGCTTGGAGCACGAAATAACCATCTTGGATAGCGCGCAGTGCCTTGAGGTGGAACACCGAGTCGACAATTTCGTGGTCTTTCTTGATACGCTCCTTGCGTTCCTTTTTGGTCTCATTAGCAGGAATTGGAGCTGTTTCTTCAATCACATAAATGTCGTCATAGCTTTGAGCTAATACCGAGTTGGGCAGCATAATCACTGCTGCCATGATAATGGTTAAGAGTAAATATGATTTTTTCATAATTTGATGATTTTTTTGAACGTTTTCTGCAAATTTACATATTATAAACGCACTACCCCCTATTTTACTGCATCAATTTTCTGATTTTTTTCAAGAAAATGTTATTTTTGCACACAAAATTAGTGCAAGCCAAGAGCAGAACAAAATAAGAAACGAAGTTTTTTGTGCAGAGGTGCAGCCTAATTTATCTAAAATCAGCATTTATTATGGAAAACGTGAAACAGATGTCTTGGTTTGTCAAGTTTTTACTGCTTGCGGCCTTCGCGATGATGATGCTCATTGTAGTGGCGCTTGTCACTTTGGTGGCTTTTGGTGGCCGTTATACAAGTATGAATGCGCAGTTGACCATGATCGCATTGCAGAATTTGCTTATTTTCATGGCTCCAGTGGTAATACTTGCTTTGATATGTCGCTATACCGAGAAAAGACCAGTGGTGCAGACGTTGTGGATGAATAAGGCCCCCACATTCAAGTCGATTGCACTCATTGTGCTCGTCTACATTGTGGCATTGCCTGCTATGAATTACATTGTGGAGTGGAACCAGGGATTACATCTACCTCATGAGTTGCGTGGTCTTGAGGACATGTTGCGTGAGATGGAAGATTCGGCACAAGGAGTTACTAGCGACCTACTCACAACCAAGACTTGGGGCGGCATGATAGTCAGGTTCCTGCTTGTGGGTGTGCTTACAGGCTTGGGTGAGGAGATGTTCTTCCGTGCAGGCATGCTTGGCTCGATGCACTTTAGCAAGGTGCAACGCCATGTTGCTGTGTGGGTTGTGGCATTGATATTCAGTGGCATTCACTTGCAGTTCTTTGGTTTTGTGCCCCGACTGCTACTTGGTGCTTGGTTTGGCTATGTGATGCTTTGGAGCGGTGAGGTGTGGACTCCCATTATAGCCCATTCTTTGAACAATGGCCTCGTCGTGGTATTCACATTCCTTGCCAACAACCACTATATCGAAGACAATCTAATTGAAACTTTGGGCGTCCCCGAGAAAGGTCAACAGCCATTGCTCGCGGTAGGTAGTGCGCTTGCAACTATGGTTGTTGTTTGGTTATTTATGAGAAAAAAGAAAATCGAAAAATGATTATGAGAAAAGTATTATTTATGGCATTGATTGCCATGGCGTTCACAGCAGGAGCGCAAGAAGTAATTTGTCACCGTGGATATTGGGATATCGAAGGATCGGCGCAGAACTCTATTCGCTCGCTTGTAAAGGCCGACTCAATTTCGGCATGGGGATCTGAGTTTGATGTGTGGATGACCGCCGACGGCGTACTTGTGGTAAATCATGACGAGACTTATGGTGGAGTAACGATAGAGACAGCTAAGTGGAAACAACTCAAGGATATGCACCTCAAGAATGGCGAGTTGTTGCCAACGCTCGACCAGATGCTGGAGTGTGGAAAACAGCTTAAAACCAAACTGATTCTCGAGATGAAGCCTCACACTAGCAAAAGCCAAGAGAAAGAGGCGGCTCGCAAAATCGTGAAGATGGTGAAACAAAAAGGGCTGGAGGATAGGATTGAATACATCACATTCTCCTATGCCGGGATGAAGAACCTCAAGGAGATGGCTCCCGAGGGAACGCCTGTCTATTACCTAAACGGTGAGCTTTCACCTAAGCAGCTTGCCGAGTTGGGAGTAGCAGGAATCGACTACAGCATTGGTGTGATGCGTGACCATCCACAATGGATTGATGAGGCTCATTCGCTGGGCATGAAAGTGAACGTGTGGACGGTGAACAGTGACCGCGACATGGACTGGTGCATCAACTATGGTGTCGACTTCATAACCACCAATGCCCCTGAGCGCCTGCAACAGAAACTAGCTCAGTAAATAACGAAAAATACCGTTGAGTTGGTGAATTAATTAAAAGTATTTACTAACTTTGCAAGTTATTTCAATAAAAATGAAATAATTTTGATTGATATGGCATTAACTAATTCGATACAGAAATTAGGTTCTTACTGCATGCTAATGTGGCGCAGCATTGGAGTTCCCGACAAGTGGCGTGAGTTTTTCAAGCGTTACACGGCCGAGATATATAAGTTGGGCATCGACTCAATACCTTTGATATTGATTGTGTCGCTGTTCATTGGTGCGTTGTGTACACTGCTCATTAAGCTTAACATCAGCAATCCATTGCTGCCGCGCTACACTGTGGGCTTGACCACGCGCGAGATTATCTTGCTCGAGTTTTCATCGTCAATTCTTTGTCTTATTCTCTCGGGTAAGATAGGCAGTAACATCGCAAGCGAGATAGGCACCATGCGAGTTACCGAGCAGATTGACGCTCTTGACATCATGGGTATTAATAGCGCCAACTACCTGATTATGCCCAAGATAGCAGGCCTTGTGACCATCATGCCGTTCTTGGTGATAATTTGCATGGCGACAAGTCTATTTGGTGGTTATTTGATATGTGTGATAACGGGAATCATCGATACCGACACCTATGTTTACGGTATCCAGACCTTGTTCATCGAGTGGTATGTGTGGTTTGCGCTCATCAAGTCGCTATTCTTCGCATTCATCATCTCGAGCATCTCGTCGTTCTACGGATACACCGTTCAGGGCGGCTCTATCGAGGTGGGCAAAGCAAGTACCGATGCAGTAGTGATGAGCAACATCATGATTCTTCTCACCGACGTGCTCCTCACCAAGTTGCTGATGATGTAATAGTATGAACCGTTGAATTTTAGATTAATATGATAGAGGTAAAGAACGTTGAGAAGTCGTTTGACGAGGATGGCGGAAAGCGTCAGGTACTCTTTGGCATTAATGCCAAGTTCTACGACGGCAAGGTAAACCTTATAATAGGCCAGAGTGGTTCGGGTAAGACCGTGCTGGTCAAAAACCTGGTGGGACTTTTCAAGCCCGACAGTGGCGAGATACTTTACGACGGGCGCGACATTACAAAGCTAGATGACAAGGCGATGAAGGAACTGCGTAAGGAAATTGGAATGTTGTTTCAGGGCTCAGCACTTTTCGATAGTGAGACGGTTATGGGAAATGTTATCTTCCCGTTGAAGATGTTCTCCAAGATGAGTCCAGCCGAGCAGCGCGAGCGTGCTCAGTTCTGTATCGACCGTGTGAACCTCACCGGTAGTGAAAATAAGTATCCCAGCGAGTTGAGTGGTGGCATGCAGAAGCGAGCCGCCATTGCTCGTGCCATTGCCTTGAATCCGAAATATCTGTTTTGTGATGAGCCTAACTCCGGACTCGACCCCAAGACTTCGATTGTGATTGACGACTTGCTATACGATATCACTCATGAGTTTGGTATCACGACCATCATCAACACTCACGACATGAACTCGGTGATGGGAATAGGCGAGAACATTGTGTTTATCTACAAGGGACATGTTGGGTGGGTTGGTAACAAAGACGAGATTTATAACGTCGACAACGACAACCTGAACAACTTTGTTTATGCAACCGACCTCTTCGCCGACGTTCGCAAATACCGCCTCAAGCATGGTTACAATCGCACAAGAATAACACAGTAGTAATTTTTTATAAACCATTACATTCTACTATTTTTTTACAACTATGAAGAAATCAATTTTTGCATTGATGCTAATGATTGCATCTGCATTGGTAATTAATGCTCAAACTTTGACAGGAAAGAATTGGTGCACCGTTATTAATGATGAGGATGGTGAGCCCATTACTATGGTAATGAAATTTGAAAGCAATGGGTCTTGTGAGGTCATTATGGCGGCTGAGCAACAGTTAAAAGAAGATGGCGTGCCCTATGCTATTGCCTTTGGCGTCAATATCCCTGGCAATTACACTTATAACGACAAAAACCTTGACGTGAAACTCAACAAGGGTAACGCCACTGTTACAGTCGACTATGAATTCAAAGGTATGGATGCCAAGACCAAGGCGTTGATGGATAAACAGATTCGCCCTGAGCTCGACGGCATGAAAGGTGAGATAAAGAAAATGGTACTTGATGGCATGCCCAGTCTTAATAACATGAAGGTTGTTTCGCTCGACAACAAGAAGCTTGTTGTCACACTTAGCGTGGGAGTCGAGTTGCCATTCTATGCCAAATGATGATTTATCGTTATCGAAACAAATAGCATTATTATGAGAAAAACACTTTTTACATTGATGCTGATGCTTGTGTCGGCATTTGTGATTAATGCTCAGAGCCTCACCGGCAAAGAGTGGTGTACCATGGTCCCTGATGAAGATGGAGAACAGATTGCTCTTGAAATGAAATTTGAGAACAATGGTACTTGTGAAATCGAACTTGCCGCTGTCCAAGATATGAAAGAAAGTGGCATGAAGATGTCTGTCGCGATGGAACTTGTTATTCCTGGAACCTACAAGCTCGATGGTAAGAACCTTAATGTTAACCTTGATAAGGGTAAGGCCAAGATTGATATCGACGTTGATTTTGAAGGCATCGACGCTCAAACCAAGGCTATGTTGATGCAAATGATAAAGCCAGAGCTTGAAAAAGGCAAAGCCGAGGCTAAGAAAGAATTGTTTAAGGTGCTTCCTAACATGGGCAACATGAAGATTGTTTCTCTCGACAACCATCGTCTCGTTCTTGCCGATAGCACTGGTGCTGAGATGACATTCTATGCAAAATAAAGATTAATCATTCTTGATTAGCATATACAGAGTGCGAGGTTTTTTAGTCTCGCACTCTTGTTTTTTTGATAATCACTACACTAACAAATAATCTTATAAAAATCGTCTATTCGTTAGGAAAGTTTGTGGGAATTTCTTAACTTTGCCGTCGAAGAAAACCCCCAGTCCTTATGCATATCGTCATAGCCGGAAATATTGGCTCAGGAAAATCAACGCTCACCAAGTTGCTGGCGCAGCACTATGGGTGGACCCCACGTTATGAGTCGGTAGCACATAACCCTTATCTCGAAGATTATTATCACGACATCCAGCGTTGGTCATTCAACCTTGAGGTGTATTTTCTCAAGGAACGTTTCCGTGACCTTCTAGCTATCAATCAAGCCACCGATGTTGTTCTTCAAGACCGCTCAATTTTTGAGGGGGTCTATGTCTTTGTGGCCAACAACCGTGCGATGGGTAACATATCGGAGCGCGACTTTGAGACCTATATGGAGCTCTTTGAGCATATGCTTTCCATTGTGAAACTTCCTGACCTGATGATTTATTTGCGCTCGTCGGTAGAGCATTTGGTGGCAAATATCCAGAAGCGTGGGCGCGACTATGAGCAGACCATGCAAATCGAATATCTCGACAATCTAAACCGTCGATATGAGGACTTCATCACCAACCACTATAAAGGCCGTGTGATGATAGTTGACAAAGACAACCTCGACTTCGAGAATAGGCGAGAGGACTTCATAGGCATCACCAACCGCATCGATAGCCTACTCTATGGCCTCTTCCCAATTGAATAATTGAATAGGGAAGAGAGTATTTAACTAAAAACTAAGAACTGAAAACTAAAAACTTATAATCATGCATATAGCAATATCAGGAAACATCGGTTGTGGCAAGACCACACTCACGCGAATGCTCGCCGAGCACTACGGCTGGGAGCCACGCTTTGAATCAGTGACCAACAATCCCTATCTTGCCGACTTCTACGACGACATGGAGCGATGGTCGTTTAACCTTCAAATCTATTTCCTTAACAAGCGTTTTAAGGATGTGGTGGAAATCTCTAAGAGTGGTCAGGTGATTATCCAGGACCGCACAATCTTTGAGGATGCGTGTATCTTTGCACCCAATCTTCACAACCAGGGCAAGATGAGCGACCGAGACTTCGAGACTTATCAAGACCTGTTCCAATTGATGATGTCGCTGGTTGAGAAGCCTGACCTGATGATTTACATACGCTCAAGCATCTCGACGCTGGTAGGGCAAATTCAGAAGCGTGGACGTGAGTATGAGCAGACAATCCGTCTTGACTACCTGCAGGGCCTGGAACGTCTCTATGAGAAATGGATTGAGGGATATGACGGTAAACTCATCATCATTGACGGCGACAACTGCAAGTTTGGCGACCGTCCCGAGGATTTCGCCAAGGTAACAGAGCGCATCGACGGACTGCTCTACGGTCTGTTCCCAATCATGTAATAGGAATAACTATTACAGTGCCAAGTAATATATTAAGCACTCGAGCAATAGCCCGAGTGCTTTTTGATAAGAGTAGGGTCTTTTTCTTAAAATTCAAAACCGGCTCTGAACACAATTGAGACTCTAGAATCAATAGTGTAAGTATTATCAACACCCATGGCAAAGTTGAATGCCAGCCTCTTGCTTGAGCGCAGTCCAAAGCGACAACCAATCGAGGCATTGTAGAAAAAGTCACCTCCGTTGTTGAGAGAACTGCCTAGTCGAAGGTCAAAAAACGGATTAAACAGAGAACGAGTAAGGAAAAACTTTGCATCACCAAAGAGTATATTGATGTGATCGGTGGTTTGAAAGTAAAAACCTTCACTATTCTTTTTAGTCACATCAGGGTTTCGCAAATAAATATACCCCACACCTGCTCGCAGCCACGGCAGAAACTGATAACCCTGAATGGTGCTGAAGCCCATGGCTCCACGATATCTGCTTATTTTTTCAAAGTTATATTCACCGTGATATCCGTGCTGAGGACCTGTCTCAATAAATTCCTTTGTAAACGCCATTATGTAGGGGCGCTTGCGCTTGATTTGGTAAATCTCACTTTGCTGATAGGTAACTGTGTCGCCATTGCTTTTCACAATGGTAATAGACTTGCCTGGGTCGTAATTCACCAATTGTCCAGACTGCTTATGGTCGCCCTTGAGAATAATGGTCACATCGGTCTTTCTGAGATCATTCAATAACTGCGCCATGCACACAAAAGACGTTAGCGAGAAGATGCATATAACAATCAGAAATCTAATCCTTGTTTCCATAACTATTTTTGGGTTTGTTTATAAAGCCATATTTAGCTCTCATTCCAAGCACAATGAATAATAAAACTGTAATGATTGTTTTCGTTTTGTTGAATTTTAGTAATGCTCGAAACTTAATAAATCCTATAAAGTGAGTAAATGTTATTAATATATTAATATATTAATATGTAGGAAGGTTATTTCTTGCCTGCAAATATAGTAAAACAATCTCAAATTACCCCCCCCCATTTGTTAATTTGTGTTAAATATACAGAAGCGGAAGGGCACTTTAACTATTCCTTAACTATAGTTGTAATAGATGGAGCTGGGTTATCAACTATTTCGCAGCATAGTGCTCACGATTTCAAGCATTTGGCAGTTGAGTTCACGGCTTGTGTCAACCACGTTCCAAATGCCATCCTCACTCAAGACACCACATTTAAGGTCCTTGGGCAGATTGCCGGCTTCGCTATCGGCGAAATCTTGTTCCCACTCATCGCTAGCAAGGTAGTCGTCGATTATTTCAATCGACTCCATAGCCTCGGTATAGAGGTCGAGAGCGTCGTTCAGAGCTTTCACAGCAGCAGAGGCCTTGTTGAGGTGATCCTCCATTAATTTAATTCTTTCAATCTGTTCCATCATTATAATTGGGTTAGGGTGTTGTGGGCAAAATTGAGTCTCAGCACAACTACGGGGTCTCCCTGTTGTGCATTGGAAGTGTTAATTGTGGCTAGTCGTTGTCTCAGCTGCCGACGCGAGGCACTTTCGTTGAAGGCTTTCTCTACTTGATCCAATGCGCTTGTTGTGGCAATGCACAAGGGTTGAGGCACATAAACAGTGTTACCTAACTCGCGTTCGAATGGCTTAATCGAAATGAGGTTGCCGTCGTCATCGATGGTGGTGATGTGATTGATAACCTCATCGCCGTTGCTGAGAATTGTATAGTTAGAAATAAAACGTCGCATACTTACCTGATGGGTGGCTTGGGTGTGTGGTCGCCGTTAGGGTTAGGTACTCGCAATCTTCGGTTGCTAGGAATTACATGCTTGCTGAGTCCTGGTCTGGGACTGCTGATAGAATCGTCATTTCTGGGCAATGGTTTGGCGGGTCCGCCAACATCACGTGGCAGTCGTCCTGGCAATGGTTGATTGACTTCCTGCTGGTTCACATTGTCTGATTCTTTGTTCAGTGCGGCTTTTGGACCAGCAATGCGCTGAGTGCTGATGCGGTTGTAGATAGTTGGGTCGAGGTGAGTGCGCAACATGTAGATACTGTCGATAAACGATACCTGCATTGGTTTTATGTTGTATTGCAGGAACCCGTAAATACGCTTGACAGTGCGCATCGAGTCGGCCTGAATGTCAAAGTTTGACCAACCGTTGATGTTTACTGTGCGGTTTACGTAGCTTGTTGTGCTGTCGAGATAGTCGATTGCAAGTAACAGCTTGATTGAGTTTTGACTTGAATTAATGGCTTTTAGGTTTAGCGAGTACATGTCGCCTGGTTTGTATTCGCGATCGGGCTTAAAGTCGAATGTTATGTATCCATTTCGCAATGCACTGGTAAGAATCCATTGTTGCTGCTCGGTCCATATGTTTGCGCTGTCACCGTCTGTGGGAAACACTCGTCTCACTTGTTCGCCAGCATTTGCTACTGTTCTTGCAGCGTTGTCTAGCCAGATGTTGTTGCTATTCTTGCTGTCGTGCTTGATGTTGCCTTCTTTCTCAAGAAGAGCGACGGCCTTGTCATGTAGCTCAGTATAGAGTTTTAGGTTTTTGGAATACCACACCAGCGACGAATCATACATCTCGATATTGGCGTCATATTTATCGAGGATTGATTGCTTGAGCGCCATTTTCGAGGAGTCGTTGGGAAACTTATTGGGGAACTGGCTAATAAGGCAGTCAGCCTTGGCGAAGTCGGCAAGCACATGCACCATGTCACTCTCGGGAATGACGCCTCGTGGCGCCTTGTCGCATCCTGTAAAGATTGATGCCACAAGGGCTATAATTGTGAGTGCTATAGCCTTTCTTGCCATGTGATAATAAGAGGATTATATGTTGGTGGAGTCAGACTCTTGTGCTTCGTTAGTTTCGTCTTTATCGTCTTCGGTCTTGTCGTTTTTCTTGTCGCTCGTGATAAACTTGTTGTAGAAGATGATGAGCACGAGAATGCTGGTGGTGAGGCAAGCGTCGGCCACATTAAAGATAGGCTCAAAGAAAAGGAAGTGCTTACCTCCAATGCCTGGCATCCATTGTGGCCAGTCCCACTCGGCAAGTGGGAAGTAGAGCATATCTACCACCTTCCCGTTAAACAGCGATGCATATCCTCCCTCGCTAGGCAAGAATTGTGCCACTTCGGGTGGCATTGGGTCGTTGAAGAGCTGACCGTAAGCGATACAGTCAATAACGTTGCCTATTGCTCCGGCAGTAATAAGTGCGACACATGCTACAAAGCCTTTTGGCAGGTCGGTTCTCTTTCTGATTTTAACCAGATAGTAGATAAAGAGAATCGAGAAAATGATGCGCAGCCATGTGAGAATGGCTTTGCTGCCCAATTCCATGCCAAAGGCCATTCCGTTGTTCTCGATGAACGCAATCTTGAACCACGAAGCCACTTCGACCTGTTCGCCATAGAAGAAGTGAGTCTTGACCCAGATTTTTGTTACTTGGTCAATGATGATGGCTAAGGCGATAATTATAGTTGCCAGCCAGCCGTTTGATATTTTCTTCATTTTAGCTAAACGGCCTTAACGTTTCTTCTTGAGCTCCTGCTCAATTTCCTTTCCCTCGACCGAGAGAGTGGCGTGAGGTACTGCCATGAGGCGACCCTTGGGAATGAGTTTGCCGGTAACGCGGCACACACCGTAGGTCTTGTTTTCTATGCGCACAAGAGCAGCCTGTAGCTTCTTGATGAAGTCCTGTTGACGTGCTGCGCGCTGGCTAGCCTCTTCCTGCTCGAGAGTTGCAGCACCTTCCTCAAGCATGTTAAAGCTGTTTTTCGACTCGTCGGCTTGAATTCTTGCCATCAGCTGGTCGTAGTTGGATTTTGCGACCTCGATTTTCTCAAGAATCAATTTCTTGAACTCTTGTAGCTCCTCGTCGCTGTAGCGAGTTTTTTCTTGTTCTTTTGCCATAATATCAAGTTATTTATGTTGTTCAGTTGTAGTCAAGGTTGGCAACGGCGCAGGCCTTGCCAACCTTGGTGTTATTAAGCTTTTTCTACTTTAATGTTGAGATCCCATCCGTCCATGTCGAGGGTGATAGCATTGTCCCCTTCCACAGGCTCTACATTGATTGCCACGGCAAGCACTTGGCGGGCGATGTAGTCGCCATAGCTTTCGATAGCATCGTTGATGCGATCATCGGGATTGATGGTAACAATCACCTTGTCGGTGATATCGAAGTTCTTGCTCTTGCGCACGTTTTGAATGCGGTTGACCAGCTCGCGGGCCATACCCTCGCGACGTAGCTCGTCGGTAACTGTTATGTCGAGAGCCACAGTGAGGTTACCTTCGTTGGTAACGAGCCATCCAGGGATATCTTCGCTGATGATTTCCACGTCGGTGGTATCAACTACGGCTTCTTGGTCGCCAACCATGAGTTTGATGCTACCATCCTGCTCAAGCTTGAGGATGTCGGCTTGCGACATGGTGGTGAGTTGTGCGGCAAGGGCCTTCATTATCTTGCCATATTTTGGGCCGAGCTTCTTGAAGTCGGGTTTCACCTTTTTGACAAGGATGCCCTCATCGTTGCCAACAAACTTGATGCCCTTGACATTCACCTCACTGGTTATGAGGTCACTCACGGCCTCGATAGCAGCGCGCTGTGCTTCGTCGGTAACAGGGATCATGATTGAGGTAAGAGGCTGGCGCACCTTGAGGTTCTTCTTGCGACGCAGTGCCAGAACCATTGAGGTTACCTTCTGAGCCATTGCCATTCGGTGCTCAAGATCACGGTCAATAACGCTCTCACAAGCAGTTGGATAAAGCATCAAGTGTACCGACTTGGTGCTGCCGGTAAGGTCGCGATAGAGCATGTCGCTGTAGAATGGCGAGATTGGAGCCATGAGGCGAGCAATGGTCTCAAGGCACTGGTAAAGAGTCTGGTAGGCGGCGAGTTTGTCTTCGTTCATTTCTCCGCCCCAGAAGCGCTTGCGGTTCAAGCGCACATACCAGTTGCTCAAGTTCTCGCTCACAAACTCGCTGATGGCGCGAGCTGCACGAGTGGGCTCGTAATCGTTGAACTGCTCGATAACCTCCTTAATTAGAGAGTTGAGCAGTGAGATTATCCAGCGGTCAATCTCGGGACGCTTCTCGATGGGCACCTGAGGTGCTGCGGGATCGAATCCGTCAACGTTGGCATAGAGTGCAAAGAACGAGTAGGTGTTGTAGAGGGTACCGAAGAATTTGCGTGCAACCTCCTCAACTCCTGCAGTGTCGAACTTCAGGTTCTCCCAGGGCGACGAATTGCTAATCATGTACCAGCGCAATGGGTCGCTTCCATAGTCCTCGATAGTCTTGAATGGATCGACCGCATTGCCCAAGCGCTTGCTCATTTTGTTTCCGTTCTTGTCGAGTACAAGTCCGTTGGAGATGAGACCCTTGAACGCTACGCTGTCGAACACCATAGTGGCGATAGCGTGCAATGTGAAGAACCATCCGCGGGTCTGGTCTACACCCTCGGCAATGAAGTCGGCAGGATAGAATTTACGCTCTTCAACGAGCTCTTTGTTCTCAAATGGATAGTGCAGTTGAGCATAAGGCATTGCACCGCTGTCGAACCATACGTCGATGAGGTCGAGTTCGCGCTTCATGGGCTTGCCACTGTCACTAACGAGGGTGATGTAGTCAACATAGGGGCGATGGATGTCAATCTTGTTGTAGTTTTCCTCGCTGTAGTCGCCAGGCACGAAACCTTTGTCCCTGAATGGGTTGCCACCCATAATGCCTGCTGCAACGGCCTTGTCAATCTCGTTATAGAGTTCCTCGATGCTACCAATGCATTTTTCTTCACCGTCCTCGCTGCGCCAGATGGGCAGTGGGGTACCCCAGTAGCGGCTGCGGCTCAGGTTCCAGTCATTAAGGTTCTCGAGCCACTTGCCAAAGCGTCCGGTACCAGTGTGCTCGGGTTTCCACTTGATGGTCTTGTTGAGTTCCACCATGCGCTCTTTACGAGCGGTAGAGCGGATGAACCAGCTGTCTAGTGGGTAGTAGAGCACTGGCTTGTCGGTACGCCAGCAGTGTGGATAGTTGTGCACATGCTTCTCAATCTTGAAGGCAGTACCTTCTTGCTTCATGCGGATGCACATATAGATGTTGAGGTCCTCGGCCTTGCTGGCTGCTTCCTCATCGTACTTGCCATTTACAGTGAACTTGGGGTCGTAGGCATTCTTAACCCATGCTCCAGCATACTCCTTGTAGAGGTCAACGTTTACGAAGTTCTTTACGAAGTCCTCATCGAGGTCCTCGATGTTGTAGTATTTACCGGTGAGGTCAACCATTGGGCGGGTCTCAAGCTTCTTGTTGATCATGTAAAGAGCTGGGATGCCAGCTTCCTTAGCAACATGGGCGTCGTCGGCACCAAAGGTAGGCGCGATGTGCACGATACCAGTACCGTCGTCGGTGGTAACGTAGTCGCCAGGGATTACGCGGAAACCGTTGTCGTTGCCCACAATTTTGTCGTCAATCTTGTCAACGGGCTTAACCCATGGGAAGAGCTGCTTGTACTTAATGTTGAGCAGGTCGGTACCCTTGAACTCGGCAATCACCTTGTAAGGTATTACCTTGTCGCCAGGAGTGTACTCGTCGAGAGGTTTCTCGGCGCCTTCGGGTTTGAAATAGGCATCGACACGTGCTTTTGCCATCAGGTAGATGGCGGGGTTTCCGTTATATGGATTGTAGCTCTCAATTGCAACATAGTCAATCTTGGGGCCGATACACAGCGCCGTGTTGCTTGGCAGTGTCCAAGGGGTAGTGGTCCAAGCGAGGATGCGCAGGTTGTCGCGGAACTTCTCGTCGGCGGCATCCTTGATGGCCTCAAGCACCTTATGGCCGTTGTCAACAACGGTGAATTCGGCAGTGACTGTCTGGTCTTTCACGTCGCGGTAGCAGCCGGGCTGGTTGAGCTCGTGAGAACTCAAGCCTGTTCCAGCAGCAGGAGAATAAGGCTGAATGGTGTAGCCCTTGTAGAGCAAACCTTTATTATATAGCTGCTTAAGTAACCACCACAGCGACTCGATGTAGCTGTTCTTGTAGGTGATGTAAGGGTGTTTCATGTCAACCCAGTAGCCCATCTTGTGGGTAAGGTCTTCCCACTCCTTAGTGTATTTCATCACCTCCTTGCGGCAGGTGGCATTATACTCATCGACGCTAACTTTCTTGCCAATATCTTCCTTGGTAATACCCAGAGCTTTCTCAACGGCAAGCTCCACTGGCAGTCCGTGGGTGTCCCAACCGGCTTTGCGCAGTACTTGGTAGCCCTGCATTGTCTTGAAGCGGCACACGATGTCCTTGATGGTGCGTGCCATCACATGGTGGATGCCAGGCATGCCGTTGGCGCTGGGAGGACCTTCATAGAAAACAAAAGCAGGTGCTCCGTCGCGTTCCTCGATACTCTTTCTGAACACGTTTTCTTCGTCCCATTTCTTCAGGACTTCCTTGTTGATGTCCGAAAGATTGAACTTGTTGTATTCGTTAAATTTCTTCATTTTGATTTTATAGAATGTAAGTTTATTGATTTTTCTTTGTGAGTAAGTTCGCTATCCAGTTAACCCCTAACACGAGAACATAGGAGAATGCTGTGAAAAGCATCAGCAGCATGCCAGCCTCGAGCGAGAAGCGAGCTGTGAATAGAGAGATGGCGCAAGCAGCAACTACAGCCATGATAGTAAGCAGAATTGCGGTGGTGCGCTTGTCGCATTGCAGTAGATCCTTTCGCTTGCTGAGCAGGATTGTCGATGCAAGTGTTGCCATTGCAACGGCGAGAATCAGGACTACCATCCACGATTCGCGCGCCCAGGGTGTGGCACATGCTACCAGAGCAGCCATGGGCACTATACGCTTTGTACTGTAGCTTTCGTCGCTCTCTTGCAACCAGGCCATGAATTGCTTGTTGTTGTAGTCTTTGCCCTTTAGCGTGAGCAAATCACCTTTAAGCATCACAACCAGTGCATAGAAGCTCGAAAAGGCTAGTAATATGTTGGCTATCAGTTGATAATCCATAATTATAGACGGTTGGTCCCTAAAATAATTTGCAAATATACAAATTTAACCTGAATTACGGCGCACTTACACATCTATAAATAAAGAAAAACTTGTTAACAAGGTTTATCCAAAAGGCAAAACACAATGCAGAAAACAAATGCCTTTGCTTTAGTTACATTTGTTTTTAGTGAAAACATGGACTCGCCTGACTCACCTGACTCACTTGACTCACTTGACTCACTTGACTCACTTGACTCACTTGACTCACACTTAAAGCCCTAGTTGCTTGAGATAGAGTTCACGGTTGAGGATAAAGTTGTGGAGGTCGCGGTAGACGCTGCAATCGTTATAGCTCTTGTGATGTAGATATCCTTCTTCTATCTCATAAATGCAGGCATCAGGGTAGGATAGGACTACTGGTGAGTGGGTCGAGATGATAATTTGTGCTCCTTGCTGAACAACTTCTTTAATCCAGCAGAGGAAGGCGAGTTGGTTTACAAAAGAGAGTGCCGCTTCGGGCTCATCAAAGATATAAATGCCCCTACCTTGCAAACGATTCTGAATCAATGCCATAAAACCCTCGCCATGCGAACGCTCATGGATGCTCTTGCCACCGTAATATTTGGTGACTCCGAGGCGGTCAATCTCGGAAATCACGTTGTAATAACTCTCGGCTCGGAAGAAGAAAGTGTCCTCAAACGAGAGGCTTCCCATGCCTTTTCCTAGTTCTTCCCATAGCGATGAGTGGGAATCGACTGTGCGAAAGTTAAAGTTGCGAGTGCCACCTTCAGGATTCATTCCCAGTAGCATGGCAATTGCTTCGAGCAACGTAGATTTTCCTGAACCGTTAGGCCCCACGATGTAGGTGACCGACTTGTTGAAAACCAGTTCTTTGAAGTTTGCAATTACAGGAATCGAAAAAGGATATTGCTCCCGCTCCTGCCTCTCGTGCTTATTAAAGATGCGATTGAGATAAATATTTTCTTTTTCCATAGTTAATTGTTTTATTGCAAAAATAGTCACTAAATGAGCAAAAAATAGGCCCACAACAACTAATATTACTTAAGATTGATGCAGTTGTTGGTTTTTTTATCAATCTCATTGCCACATAGGTATTGGAAAAAATAGTATCTTTGCAATGGCTCACTTGGCTAATAATTGAGTTGGGTGAGATAGTAGAGAATTAATAGAACCAAACTTTTGAATCATGAGAAAGATATTGTTAATTATGGCAATAGGGCTGATGTGCTTGACTGCTTGTGCCCAGCGTGAACAGGGCGGAATGAAAAATGGAATGCGTGGAGGTCGTCATGGTGCAGGAATGCAAATAAACAAAGATGCCGACAGCGCGTTTGTCACATTGAAAAAAGATGCTCTGGACAAATTTAAGCAATTTACCTTTAAAGACCCAGAAACAGGGAAGACGATGGAGTATAATTTAATGGTTCCCGAAGGATGCGATGCCGACCACAAATTGCCGTTAGTGCTTTTCATGGCCGATGCCAGCACAGTAGGCAAGGAGGTGACGGCGCCTCTCACCCAGGGATATGGGGCACTGGAGTTTGCCTCATCGCGCGATCAGCGCGAGCATCCTTGCTTCGTGCTTGTGCCACAGTATACCGACTGGGCAGTGCAGGACGATTGGAGCACTACCGACGAGGTTGAAATGACAATGCGTCTGCTCGAGCAGATTATCAAGGACTATCCAGTCGACACTAATAGACTTTACACCACCGGCCAGTCGATGGGCGGCATGATGTCGTTCTATTTCAATATCACTCACCCCGATGTGTTTGCTGCTTCGCTCTTTGTGAGCAGCCAGTGGGACACGTCGAAGATGCAGGACTTTGGCAACAAGAAGTTCTTCTATATCGTGGCTGGTGGTGATGCTAAGGCCTATGGCGGAATGAAAGATTTGGCTACTGTCCTCACACAAAATAATGCGCGTGTCGACTCGGCATCGTGGAGCGCAAAACTGCCTGCACAGGAACAAGAGCGGCTTGCGCAAGAACTTATTGCCAAAGGTGGCAACGTCAATTTCGTCAAGTGGGAAACGGGAAGCGTGTTGCCCGATGGTGCCCGCGGCGGCATGGAACATAACGCTTCGTTCGACTACGGCTACAAAATCGCCGCCGTGCGTGACTGGCTCTTCAAGCAGAGCAAGTAGCAAGCACTATTTTTTTGACATTTAATTATTTGGGGGATTTGAACGCATTCAGATTCCCCATGTTTTTTGCCCCTTAAACTGACCAATCTTTACAGATTGCGTCGCACCGAGAGTGGGGTTGTGCCGCGCATTCGTTTGTAGAACTTGTCGAGCGAGGCGCTGGTGGCGAAGTGCAATTGGTCGGCAATCTGCTCGACGGTGAGAGCTGTTGACTTGAGCAGTCGAGTGGCTTCCATAGCAAGCAGTTCGTTGATGCATTCCATCACGGTGCGGCCTGTTATTTGTTTCACTATTCTTGATAGGTAGGTGGTGGTGATGAAGAGGCTGTCGGCGTAGAATGACAGGTCACGATGCGCGAGGTAGTTGTTTGTGAGTAGAGTGTAGAATGAGACAAAAATCTCTTCGCTCTGTCGTGACATGGAAAGTCTTGTTTTCTCAAATGACTGGATGCTGATGAGATCGTTGATGAAAACCGAGTAGAGATGCTCCAAAATCTCACTTTTTAGTGATAAAGGCTGCATGATATATTGCCTGATAAGGAGCATGAGCGACTGTAGTCGCTGGGCGTCGTCGGGCAATAGAGTGACCTTGGAATTTCCATAATTAGAAAGAGGTATCACCGAGGCCTTGATGAGATTGCGAAATGCCTGTGTGTCGTGTGCCATCTGCTCGTCGATGATGAGGCAAATCCCCTTATAATCATCGCTCGTCTCGTGAATGTAGATGGGGCTGCCTGGATAGAATACAAACATTTCATTGGGAGTGAAGATCATCTCACCACCTCCGTTGTCAAGTATAATGTATCCCTCGGTCACAAGTGTGAAGCTGTACCAGTTCAGGGCTCCCGAGAGTTCGTTGGAGATCATGGTCAACTGCTTGTTGGTAAGTGCACAAGTGAGCTTTTTGTCCCAAGTCTCACGCTCAAGCATCTTGAAGTGGGTTTGGCTGATTTCATTAAGATTTGGCATGTTGATTGATTTTTGCTGCAAAGATAATAAAAAATATCATTTGTTTCGTTTGGGATAATCATTGGTTTTGAAAAAATAGTGTTTATAGAAGAAAAACGCTGTAATTTTGCAGCATCAAAACAAACACAATTTTATTAACATATATAATTTAAAAAGATATGGAAGCTAAAGAGCAAGTATTGGAAGCTATGCGCAAGGCAGGTGTGCCTTTGGCTGCAGGCAAGGTGGCAGAGCTCACAGGTCTCGACCGCAAGGTTGTTGACAAGGCATTTGCCGAGTTGAAAAAAGAGGGTGCTATCACATCGCCCGTGCGCTGCAAGTGGGAGCCTGCTAAGTAAGGCTCACAAAAACAAACGTTTAATGGTTGGGTTATTGTGATTGCATTGCTGCAACCATAATGCCCAACCTGTTTTTCTAAATCAAGAAAAAACGAAATTTGTATGGAGACAATATATGATTTCAAAGCCTTGACGAGCAAGGGCCAGGAGTTGGACTTTGCTCAGTTCAAAGGCAAAGTGTTGCTCATTGTCAACACCGCTAGCAAGTGTGGCTTCACTCCTCAGTTCAAGGGGCTTGAGGAGTTGAACCAGAAGTATAAGGACCGTGGACTGGTGACGATAGGATTCCCCTGCAACCAGTTCAACCATCAGGACCCAGGTACCGACAGCGAGATTGAGGGTTTCTGCCAGCTTAACTATGGCGTGACGTTCCAAATCATGAAGAAAATCGACGTCAATGGCGACAATGCTCACCCCATCTTCAAGTTCTTGAAGAGCAAAACCAAAGGCTTGCTAGGAAGTGCCATCAAGTGGAACTTTACGAAGTTCCTTATTTCGCGCGACGGCGAGGTAATCAAGCGTTATGCTCCCATCACAGCACCAGAGAAAATAGTTAAGGACATAGAAGAAATGTTAGGATAAATTATGAAGAAGATTATAATTATTGACGGAGGCCCTCGCAAAACTTTTAACACGGCCTCGATGTTGCAACAGATTGCCGAGGGAGCAGCCTCGGTGAGTGAAGAAATTGAAGTGAAGACCGTGCGCCTCTACGGCATGGACTACAAGGGCTGCATGTCGTGTCTCGCCTGCAAGATTAAGGACAAGGCAGTCAACGTGTGCAAGTTCCGCGACGACCTCACTCCTGTACTCGAAGAAGTGGCTCAGGCCGACGGACTTGTGATGGGGTCTCCCATCTACTTCAGCGAGGTTACAGCGCAACTGCGCGCCTTCCTCGAGCGCCTGATATTCCCATGGCTGTCTTATAACGACTACAGCCTCACTGCTCCCAAGCGCATCCCCGTGATTCTCACATACACTATGAATGCCAATGATGAACAGGCCAAGGGCGTTTATCAGTCGATGGGTATCATTGAGAGTTGTCTCGACAGGGCGATGGGCGATGTGGAGCATGTGGATGCCCATAACACCTATCAGGTGAAGAACTACGACCGCTACGAGCTCGCTGGATTCAGCGAGGAGGCAAAGCGTGAGTATCGCGAACTGAACTGGGAGAACGACCTGCAGCGCGCCTACGATGCTGGTCGTCGCATGTCTGAGAAAATATTAGCAAACCAATAATTAATGCACCAAATGGAAATTAAAGCAATAAAAATGTTTGATGGCGGCTTCATGAACCAGGCGTTTGCCTTTGGTGGCGAGGAAGGTCGCGACGCGTTTGATGAGCAGATTATCTATCGCAGCAGTCTGCAGAACTTTTTAATTGACACTGGTGGCGAGGTGATTCTCGTTGACACTGGCTTTCAAAATGACTATGACGCTCCTGCCAAGAAACTTGGCGCGCCACTCTACATGGGCGAGAAGATAGCCGATTTTATGGAGGCGTTTGCTGCTGCTGGCTACCGTCCAGAGCAGGTGAAAAAGATTCTTGTCACCCACAAGCACCCCGACCACTCTGCAGCGTTGCAGTATTTCCCCAATGCCAAGATTTACATCGCGCCCGAGGACGCCGATGCTCTCAAGCTTGAGGGCGACAACATCGTGCGCGCAACCTACGGCGATGGCGCTTACCACAACTTCCCTGCTGCGCAGAAGGTTGCCGAGGGTGTCTACTTTATTAAGGCGAAAGGACACACTAACGGTAACAGCATCGTGATTGCCGAGGATGGCGACCTCTTCTACATGATGCACGGCGACGTGACCTATTGCGACGCTGCACTCAAGGCCAACAAACTGAGCATCATCTTTGAGGATCTGGCTGCTGCTCGCGACACGCTCGACCGTGTGCGTGAGTTTATTGCTAACAATCCCACCGTTTACCTTTCCACTCACTGCCCCGAGGGCTACGAGAACCTGGAAATGAAACGCGTGATGAAGCTGTAAGCAACATCACTAAACCGAAAAAAAGACATTGAGAATCGTTCCCAATGTCTTTTTTTACTTCCAAGGATCTTTTGGTTCCAGATGGATTTGTCTTGTGGTGCCGTCGCGTCCTTTGACCACGAGGTCTTGCGAAGGCAGATCATCGATTTCGCGCTCTTCTTCCCAAGTGTAATCTTCCACGTTTTTTCCGTTGACTGTGATGATAATATCGTTGAGTTCCAATCCTGCTATTGCAGCAGCTCCTTCACGCTCAAGGCTGCTAACAATCCATCCCTTCCAAATGTCGGTACGGTTGCGGAAATTGTAGCCGTAAGATTCACTGTATTCTTTGCTTGGCTTGAATCGCTTGAGGTACATGAATCCATCGTTGGCGTCAATTATGATGTTGTATTTTGACCAGATGTTGTTGCCAATTGTTCCTAGGTATTCTCGGTCGCTAAATGCCCCTACACCATTAGGAAGATAATCAAATTCTTTGTTGGTTATAGTGTCATTGCCAATAATGAATTGCTGTGATTTCATTGTAACAATCGTTTCTTGTTCCTTAGCGCCAAGGCCGAATTGGGTGCAGTCGGTGACAATTCTCTTTCCCTCGATAGTTTCAAGTGAGTTTTGACGGGTTGTTGCAGCTGTGAAATTAATTGTGCCACCACCGCCAGTGTCCATCAAGTAGGTACCTTTTATGCTCTTACCAGCAATAACAGTTTCGGCCTGAAGCAATATTCGTTTATCCTTGTAAATGATAGGGACTTTTATGTATCCATCAACTTGTGGCTTGTCAACAATGTGCTGCTTGATGTAGCCGTGTTCAAAATTTATCTCAAATGGGTGATTCATAATGTCTTTTATACCGATAATGCCATCGACATGACAATCCAACACATCGCGTAGCTTGAAAATGGGTACATACTCAAATTTTTCAGTGTGGTTGCTTATCTTGACTGTTGCAGGTTCAAATATGACGCGCACTTTGGTTTTGCCGGCAGCACCTCCTGCCATTGCCTGCCCTAACTTTTGGGGCTTCCAGACGGAGTGGGCTAGGAACACACTGTCGATACCAAATATGTCGGCCCCACCAGTGTCAAATATCACTCTGCATGGAATAGTGTTGTTTATTGTCGCATCAAGGTAAAGATTCCCACGATACATGAAAGGGATGCTGTCATTGTCATGAGTGCCAGCACAGGTTGTTGCAGCAGCAAGCAGCAGCAAAAGGGATAGTAAAAAGTTTTTCATAAGTTGAAGAATAAGAAAAATATTGTTTGTGGATTTTACAAAATTTGTAGCTAAGGCGAGAGTAGGATCCTTGCAATCTCAGCGACTTCCTCCTCACGTTTAGTGTGCTTGATGAAGATGGCGATGGGGTAGAAGTCGCCATCGGGCATGACAACAATGCCCACGTCGTTTATACCTTTAAGCGTTTTGCCTTTAGAAAAACCAGTTCCGGTCTTGTGGGCGAGTTTAGCGCCTGGTGGGAGTGCGGCTTTGATGCGGTTGTTTCCAGTCTCGCAGTTGAGCATCAAGTCCCAAATATACATCAACACAGGGCTTGATTGTCGCTCGCAGTAGAACCAATTGAGCAGTTCGGCCATGTCGCGAGGAGTGCACCAATTGTCACGTGAACGTCGCGGCTTGCTATGCATCTGCTTTTCGGTCCATTTTATGCGTATATTTTTGAATTCCAGGCTACGCAAATAGTTCTGGACATCTCGTGGTCCACCACACAACTTGAACAGCAGGTCGCAGGCGTTGTTGTCGCTCTGTTGCAACGACAGGGCAAGCAGTTCGCCATAGCTGAACTCTCGCTCCACGTCAATCATCTTGAGCATTGGCGACCAAGTGTTCTGCTCTAAATCTTGCTTTTTCACCGTCACTCGCTGGTCGAGACTTATGCCGCACGAGTCAAGATAGTGGGCGACATAGATGGCCTGCGGAAACTTCATCACGCTGTTCATCTCATAGCGTCTATCGGCAGTACACTCATAACTGATATAAAGGTCTCCCTTAATGATGTGGGCACCACATCGCTGAGCTTGGGCTTGGAAACCAAGCAACAGAACGATGAAAAAGAATAATAATTTCTTGATGCTCTTCATTGTTGTGTTTTTATCGCGAGGGCTTCGCGCGGCGAGCGAGCTCAAAGAGACCCAGTGGCAGGTGGCAGTAGCCGTCGGGGTTCTTGTCGAGGTAGTCTTGGTGGTATTCCTCGGCGGGGTAGAAGCAGTTGAGGGGCAAAACCTCGGTGACAATGGGCTTGAAGTAGCGTTCGGCCTCATTGGCTACACGCTTCTCGATGACAGGAAGGTCAGAGGGGTCGGTGTAGTAGATGCCTGTGCGGTATTGTGGCCCCACGTCGAGCCCTTGCTGATCTTGGAGAGTGGGGTCAATAGCTTTGAAATACATGTCGAGTAGGAACTCGAGTCCGATTTTTTCGGGGTCATAAACCACCTTCACGGTCTCAGCGTGCCCAGTCTTATGGGAGCACACTTGTTCGTAAGAAGGGTTCTCGACAGTGCCGTTGGCATATCCCACTTGCGTTTCAACCACGCCGTCAATCAACTTGAAGAAATGCTCGGTGCCCCAAAAACATCCTCCTGCCAAATATATTTCTCGTGTCATATCTTGAATTGTATTATTTTAAGTAATAACGAATTATTTATACTTAAAATTATATAGTGTATTAAAAATGTGGTAGTATCGTTGCAAAGTCGTGATATTTTCACTATTTTTGCAAATTCAAATACAAGAAAAACTATGCAGA
Organism: uncultured Bacteroidales bacterium; assembly: GCA_902785925.1. Classification (GTDB taxonomy): domain Bacteria; phylum Bacteroidota; class Bacteroidia; order Bacteroidales; family Muribaculaceae; genus Sodaliphilus. The sequence goes on along the minus strand of CADAAI010000010.1, from coordinate 3,500 downwards.
ACGAATTTGTGAGCCTGATAAGCAACCAGGCCAAGAAATATGGCAACCGCGAGGCGTTGCGCTACCGTGACTATCTTACCGACCAGTGGACTTCGATGTCGTGGAACAGTTTCAAGCAAGACATTGAGCGTTGTGCAAATGCACTGCTACTTGCTGGCGTGGAGCCACAGGGCAAGGTGGGTGTGTTCTCTCAGAACTGTCCCGAGATATTGATCACTCATTTTGCATCGTTCTATAACCGTGCAATCCCTGTGCCCATCTATGCCACTAGCAGCAAGGATGAGGCTGCTTATATCATCAACGACTCTGGCGCCACAGTGCTCGTGGTGGGCGATCAGGCACAATATGACATCGCTCTGCAACTTTTTGATGTATGTCCAAATCTCAAACTTGTTGTGGTGATGAACACCAAGGTCGAGGTAGAACTCTCGAAGCGTGTGACAACCTGGCGCAAGTTCTTGAGCGACGGCGGACAGGCGGGCGAGCTGGCACGCAGTGCTCTTGCTAAGCGTATGGACGAGGGACGTCCTGATGACTTGATGTATCTCATCTACACCTCAGGAACCACAGGGCAGCCCAAGGGCGTTATGCTCACCCACAGCAACTTCAGCGCGGCGATGATGGCGCATGGCATGAGATTGACTTACGTCGATGACAACGATGTGTCACTTAGCTTCTTGCCGTTGAGCCACATCTTTGAGTTGGGCTGGACGATGTATTGCCTTATTCATGGTTTGGTGGTGGCTATCAACTACGATCCTCGCGACATTCAACGCACTGTTAAAGAGGTTAGCCCTAATTGTATGTGCAGCGTGCCACGTTTCTGGGAGAAGGTCTATACTGCCATCATGGACAACGTCAGCGGAGCAAAACCCGTTGTCAAGACATTGTTCAAGACTGCCATCAGGATTGGAAAGGCGCGCAATATCAAGTATGTCCGCAATGGTCAGAAAGCCCCATATCTTATTGAAAAGCAGTATCAATACTTTGAGAAGAAAGTTTATTCGCGCCTGCGCAGGGCAATTGGCGTGGAGAACGGCAAACTCTTCCCTACTGCTGGTGCAATGCTCAGCGACAACATTACCGAGCTACTCCATGCCGTGGGAATTAACATTGTGATTGGCTACGGCTTGAGCGAGACCAACGCTTCGGTTTGTTTCTATCCTAATACTGGTTGGGAGCTAGGTACCATAGGTGAGCCAATTCCAGGTGTAAAAGTGAAGATTGGTGAGCAAAACGAGATATTAGTCAAGGGGCCAACGGTGATGCGTGGCTACTATAATATGCCAAAGGAAACAGCCAAGGCTATTGATGCTGATGGATGGTTCCACACTGGCGACTGCGGCGAGCTCACCGAGAAAGGTCACCTCATCATGACCGAGCGTCTTAAGGACCTTTATAAGACCAGCAATGGAAAATATATCGCTCCCCAGATGCTTGAGACATTGCTTGCCCAGGATAAATTCATGGCTCAGGTCGCTGTGATTGGCGATGGGCGAAAATATGTGAGTGCCCTTATCGTGCCCGACTTTGAGGAGCTTGGAATATGGGCAGCAAAGCATAAAATCAAGTTCCGCAATAACGAGGAGCTCGTTAACGATCCTAAGGTTCATGCTATGCTCGAGAAACTCATCAACGAGTATCAAAAGAATCTTGCAAGCTATGAGCAAATCAAGCGATTCGTGCTGTTGCCACGTCCATTCACAATGGAGAGTGGAGAGCTTACCAATACCCTCAAAATCAGGCGCGCAGTAGTCAATAAGCGTTACGCTAAGCTGATTGACGCGATGTATGCCGTCGACTATCGCCCCAAGGGTAAGAAAGACGAGAAACTTGAGGTTGACATAAGAATTTAATCGATTCACAATTCAAAATGCACATTCTGGAGCTTCTGGAATTTCTGAGGAATTTTGAGGCTCTTAAATTAGAAAACTTATTTATTAACCCCTTAATCATTGAGCTCAGATGATTACAACCGACCAACTAAAAGAGATACAAGAACGCAAGGATGCGTTGAGGAGGTATCTTTGACGTCGATAACAAGAAAATCCAACTAGAAGAAGAGGAATTGCGCACACATGTGCCCGATTTCTGGAGTGACCAAAAGAAAGCCGAACAGCAGATGCGCAAAATCAAGACACTGAAAATGTGGATTGAGAAATGCGCCGAAGTGGAGGACGCAGTGGGTGAAGTGGAAGTGGGCTTTGACTTCGTGAAAGAAGGAGTGCTCACCGAGGATGAACTAGATGCACTCTATGCCGAAGCTCTCGACAAAATTGAGAAACTCGAATTGCGCAACATGCTTCGTCGCGAAGAAGACAAGCTAAGCGCCATCATGAAGATTAACTCGGGAGCTGGTGGCACCGAGAGCCAGGACTGGGCATCGATGCTTATGCGCATGTACCTGCGCTGGTGTGAAAAGCATGGTTACAAGACTGCAATCCAGCACATGGTTGATGGCGATGAGGCAGGAATCAAGAGTGTTACAATAGGCATCGAAGGCGATTTTGCCTACGGATACCTCAAGAGCGAGAATGGTGTGCATCGCTTGGTGCGCGTGTCGCCTTACAACGCCCAGGGCAAGCGCATGACCTCGTTTGCCTCGGTATTTGTCAGCCCAATGGTCGACGACACCATCGAGATTGTTCTTGACCCGGCACGCATCTCGTGGGACACTTTCCGCAGTGGAGGTGCTGGAGGCCAGAACGTGAACAAGGTGGAGAGTGGTGTGCGTGTGCGATACCAGTACAAGGACCCCTACACTGGTGAGGAGGAGGAAATCCTCGTTGAGAACACCGAGACCCGTGACCAGCCAAAGAACCGTGAGAACGCATTGCGAAATCTTAAGTCTATCCTCTATAACAAGGAACTCGAGCACCGTCGCGAGGAGCAGCGCAAAATCGAGGACAGCAAGATGAAGATAGAGTGGGGTAGCCAGATTCGCAGCTACGTCTTCGACGACCGACGCGTCAAGGATCATCGCACAAATTACCAGACCAGCAACGTGGGTGCCGTTATGGACGGTGACATCGACAACTTCATCAAAGCCTACCTAATGGAGTTCTCTACCGACGAATAATACCTTAATTGTCTGATAAAATATGAGGAAGAAACTTACTATAGTGAACGTGGAGGGGGTTGTAGTTGAGGACCCAGAGAACCTGCGTGCCCTGATTCGTGACTTTGCCGCCATCAAGGGCCTTAAGCTCTTTGTGCACGGCGAGGGCACGATGGCGACAATGGTTGCCGAGAAGATGGGCATCACCATTCGCCAGGCCAGTGACGGACGCGACATTATCGACGATCGAGTGATGGACCTTGTCACAATGGTATATGGCGGACTCGTCAACAAGCGACTTGTCGCCATCATGCAGTGGCGAGGACTCAATGCCTTGGGGTTGACAGGAGTGGATCTGAACCTCGTGCAGAGCACTAAAGTTCCCATCAGACCCGTGAATGTTGGGCGCGTAGGAACCGTACGTCGAGTTAACTCAACGATG
>CADAAI010000009.1 GCA_902785925.1 uncultured Bacteroidales bacterium | reverse complement strand
GCCTTGAGTTTCTATGATGAAGTATCTGGACAGTGGAAAGTCGAGCCAGGCACTTTTGAGGCGTTGATTGGCACAGCTTCCGACAATCTTCCCACGAAATGCATCTTTGAATTAAAATAGGAATATACGCACTGTAAAAATTAAATTGATTGAAAAGAGTCTGAGAAAAGTAATCTTTGTCTCAGACTTTTTTTTTACCTTTGTCACCATAACTTTTAAGACAAAATGAAAAAGACACTAGTTTTACTTTGTTGGTTGCTGCTTTTGGGGACAAAGATGTCGGTGGCTCAAGATATCAATTTGCAGAATTATTATTTGCAGATTGATGAGGCTATCAATCATTCGCCAGAATATGTGGCTAAGCATGAGATAAAGATAGGGCTACAACGCCAGGCTCTAAAACGGGAAACGACCCCAAGCGGGAAGTTTCAATGTAATTTTCGGCTATATGAACTCTATAAGCCCTTCGTGAGTGATTCGGCGATTTATTTCCTAGACCAGTGCATTGCGCTCGCTAAGCAAATGAACGACCCATCGTCATTGGTGCGTTGTACGTCGCTGCTCGCCATAAGAAGTGCTAACATCGGCATGTATGATGAAGCACTATGCATGCTGGATTCCATCAATACCGAGGGTGCCGACACCCTTGCACTGGGAACTTACTATGAGGCCTACAACAATGTTTACAGTGAGCTTTCCTACTACACGCGACTTGACAATATGCGCAAAATCTACCTTGACAAGGCTCACTACTACGAACAACTGATGATGAAGCATTTGGCTCCCACGAGTGAGGCTTGCTTTTTGCGTCGTGAATTGAGTGCACAGGGCGAAGGGCGCTTCGATGAATCGATGAGAATCAACAATGATTGGCTCGCTACGGTGGAGCCAGGCTCGCACCCCTATGCTTTGGTGGCGCTTTACCGATACATCGAATTCAAACTCCAAGGCGACAACAAGGAAATGATGCATTGGCTCGTGGAGTCGGTGTTGACCGACATCAAAAATGCAACAATGGATCAAGGTTCGATGTGGGAACTTGCCAATGAACTGATGATACAGGGTGACATTGAGCGCGCATCACGTTACATTAGTTTCACCAGCGACTGCGCCAATCGCTACGGTTCTCGACAACGAAACTGGCAAATTGCCCCACTTCTTACAGCTATATCAAAGAATTACAAAACTAATAGTGAACGCGTTACCACACAACTGCGCATCACCATCGCTCTCATCAGTGTGCTTGCCTTGTTGCTGCTGGGCGCTTTGCTCTTCTTGCATCGCCGTCACAAGCAATTAACAGCAGCAAGAAACGAACTGCATGCCACCAACAGCCAGCTGGCGACACTCAATGAGGAGTTGAAAACTGCCAACGAACAACTGTCGGAAAAGAACGTGCAGTTCTCGGAACTTAACGCACAGCTCTCGGAGAGCAACCGTGTGAAAGAGGAGTACATCGGACGATTCATGAGCCTGTGCTCACAATATATCGACAAACTCGATGCTTACCGCAGAATGGTAAACAAGAAGATGAGGAACAAGGAACTTGATGAACTATTCCGAATCACGAAATCAACCGAGCTTAAGGAGACAGAGCTTGAAGAACTCTATGAGAATTTCGACAGTGTGTTCTTGCATCTGTTTCCCCACTTTGTTGAGGATTTCAATGCCTTGCTCCAACCCGAAGCGCAGGTGCATCCTAAAGAGGAGAACCGTTTGACAACAGAATTACGCATTTTCGCCCTCATACGTCTGGGCATTGAGGACTCATCGAAGATTGCTGAGTTCCTGCACTATAGCGTCAACACGATCTACAATTATCGTGCACGCATCAAGAACGGTGCCATCGCAAGTCGTGAGCAATTTGAGCAAAACGTCAAAAAACTCGGCCAAATCCAATAAAGAAATTACCGATTTAAAGCATGATAATTCAACAATAGCTGGTTTCGCGCCAGCTCTTGTTATATCCTCACAGGTTAAAGTAGTTGCTGCGGTCGAGGTTGCGGTAGCCGATGGCTTCCATGATGTGGTGCAAGTGATTTGCTATTTTGTCAATAGATTACTATTTTTGCACATAAATATTTAGTGCTTAAAAAAATCCAAATATATGGGCAAAGAACACTAAGGTGACAATTGACTATCGTGACCATAAAAATCGACACATCGGCTTTTATCACTACGACGACCTCGTTTATGAGTGGAAGAATGATGACATAGCGACTGATGCATTGATAATATCCATAGCAGAGTATATCTGCCGTGAATATTCATGATATTGAGGATTAATGTCATATCTGGCACATAACCGCGTGCAAGCCTTTGGCGACAAGTCACAAGTTATAGCTCTATGGCAGTTGATGAGCAGGCTCAACCACCACTCCGCCAGCGAGCTGTCGCATCACCTCAAGCACCGAACGAGGAAACTCTGGTAATTCATCAAGAAAGAGCACGCCATTGTGCGCCAAACTGATTTCCCCAGGGGTAGGATATGACGAGCCACCACATAGGGCAACGGCACAAGTATACGATTAGGTGGTGGGGTACTTCTTCGTTTGGTCCGTGAAAATAAGGAGGTTTTTTCTGTAAATTTTGCTTATTTTCTTAATTTTTGCCAAATAAGCATTAAATATATTGTTTATTTGGGGTATTTTCTATATCTTTGCACAAAAAATCAATATATAATTTGCATCATGGAATATACTGAATTGTTAGAAAAACAGATAATAGGAAGGCTTAGAGTTGATAACCCTTGGTGGAGTGAAGGCAGCATACCTACTTTTTATAAAGACATGAAACCAAGGTTGTATATTGACATGTTTTATTCTTTGGTCACCGATGTTGGCTTGCAGCGGGCGGTGGTTTTAATGGGACCGAGGCGCGTAGGCAAGACGGTAATGCTGTTTCACACTATAGCTCGACTGCTGACTGATGGTGTGCCTCAACAAAATATTATTTATATTTCGGTAGAGACACCAATCTATAATAAGATATATCTTGAGCAATTGTTCAATCTATCAAAAAAGACTTTAGGTAAACCTGAAAATGACAAAGACCAATATTATGTTTTCTTTGATGAGATTCAGTATCTAAAGGACTGGGAAGTGAATCTGAAATCGCTTGTTGACACTTATAAGAATGTTAAATTCATTGCTAGTGGTTCGGCTGCTGCCGAATTAAAAAAACGCAGCAATGAAAGTGGTGCGGGCCGATTTACAGATTTCAACTTGCCTCCATTGACATTCTGTGAATATATTCACATGAAAGGCTATGATCAACTCATGTTTCAACAGAAGATGCAATGGATGGGAACAGAGATTGACCATTACAATACTATTGATATAGATAAACTAAACACGCTATTTATTGATTATATCAATTATGGCGGCTATCCCGAAGTTGTCTTCTCTGAAAAAATCCAAGAAAATCCAGGGCAATTCATAAGACACGATATTATTGACAAAGTTTTACTGAGGGATTTGCCAAGTCTTTATGGCATTCATGATGTTCAAGAACTTAACTCGCTTTTTACTATGATTGCTTATCATTCAGGAGGTCAGTTCTCATACGAGTCAATGTCGAAAGAGTCTGGTGTTAGGAAGGATTTGTTGAGACAGTATATCAGTTATTTGGAAGCAGCTTTTCTCATTCGTAAGATACACAGAACAGATGATAATGCCAAAAGATACCAAAGGGAAACAAGCTTCAAAATATATCTTACTAATCCATCACTGCGATGTGCTCTATTCCAACCCATTAAGGTGAGTGATGAAGAGATTGGTAATATGGTAGAAACTGCCGTCTTTGCCCAGTGGATTCCACGCCAAGGTGTTGACATCTCGTTTGCAAATTGGAGATTAAGCAACAAACAGCAGGGAGAGGTGGACATTGTTGGCATAGATGCTGGCAGACAAAAACCACAATGGGCAGTTGAAATCAAGTGGAGTGACCGATATGCCCAGCACCCTGGTGAACTAATGTCTCTTCTGTGGTATATGCCCAAAAATGGTTTGACAGATGCTCTTGTAACCAGTGAAACGAAAACCCTTACAAAAGAAATGGATAGTGTAACCCTTCACTTTATGCCTGTCGCTTGCTATGCATATACCGTTGCAGCAAACACGTTAAGAAAAACACGCATGATTTATGGATTATAAAACAATGCCAAATAAGCATAAGAAATTGTGCTTATTTGGCGCACAATATATATTGGGCTGATTTACAATAATATATTTTTAGAATTTAAAGTAAGATTATTATTGTTTTATATAAATCATAGTTTGTGGAAGCAAGTTACAACGAATTGCTCAAGGAGCCAAGTAACTTGATGACCTTGACGCTGAGATTAAATCATCTAAGGTTACTTGGCAGTACTGCATAGAACTTAATGAAGTGTCTGACTAATTATAAAGATGAAACGATAATATGGAACAAAGATTTAGCAATAACAGTTTAAATCTCGAAATGCTGTGGGAGTTCTGCAATCGGGAGGAGGCGGAGCCATTGACGAAATAACTGACATAAAAAGTTGATAACAGAAGTGATAGAGTGTGTTTAAGCCTACAAAGAAAGATGAATGATGCAGTAACGATTATTGTGGGGGCTGGTGCCGTTTTGGACTTGGACCATAAGGGCATTTTTCCGTCAGTGAAAAATATAACAGACGAGGTTCTTAAACTGAATATCCAGAAGGTTGATGGAGGTGAAAGACCATTCTTGCGTGAGTTATATAACCATGTTGTTAGGAAATTGAACAGAGTGTTAGAGACTAACCACATTATGCCAACACAATTAAACTTTGAGAACATATTACATGTCATCGAGATGTGTATTGCTTATAGTGGCTGTTGGAGTAAGAAATACATTTCCTGGCTTGCATACCCTGAGTTCGGAACCTTGATTCAACCTGTCAAGTTCTTGAAAGATATTCATACGTATGATTACATCAGGGCGGCATACGAGCTGCAAAAGACAGTAATGGGTATTGTTAACCAATACGATATAGCTTTCAGAGAGGATAAGTTAGCGGAACAATGGTATAGAGATTTCTGGAAGTCCTTGTCTGGGAAATCGAATATCTTTAATCTAAATTATGACAATACAATAGAGTATACTCTAGGTGGTGAGTATGAGGATGGATTCCCGCCAGTCAAAGATGGTGAGGAATATAGTCGTTTTTCAGCGAGACGATATTATGAGAACCCAAGAGGTGTTTCAACTATAGCACATTTACATGGCCAAATATTATTCAGCGAGGCAAGATTGTTCCCGTTTGATTATAGCATTCGGGATTTGGTAAAGAACAAAGATTATCAGACCGCATGTAAGAATAGGATTGGTGGGCAGTTCCCGCCTTCTAATCAGGCGAAAGAAGAATATTTACAACCGGTCATTGTGTCTGGTTCGAGGAAAACAGAGAAGATGACGTTCGCTCCCAATAATGTCTACCTGTCGGACCTGGCGAGAAAGGTGATTGAAAACAACCGATTGATGGTCATTGGCTATTCATTTGGAGATTTGTATCTGAATGAAATTCTGGGATTGGGCATGGCTGCACATGGGGATGATTTCAAGGTAGTGATTATCGACAAGTTCCCTTTATATATAAACTCATATATCTCATGGTTTCATCATCTGATTCATGAATGCAATCCGCAAGAATACACTTTTGTATCAAGGCTCGTTAAGGATAGATTGTTTGTTGAAGTTGGACAGAAGAAGTTTCCGCTTATTGTTAGAGAATATGGTGTACCTGTGGTTTCAACGAATGGGAAATTGATGATGTGTATAAACGGATTCAAGAATGCGGTTATGAACCATAAAGAAACAATACTTGGGTTTCTTGGGGTGTAATTTCATAGCACATATTATTTATCTCCATTTCTATATTGATACCGCTGCAATGGCCTTCCCTCGTAGATAAGAGAACGTGGAGCTAGGAAGAAAATCTTTCTTTGGCAGTTAAATTTCAAATAGATTCCATACCTTTGTACCCGCAAATCTATAGGACGATGGAACAAAGATTCAGCAATAACAGTTTAGACCTCGAGATGCTGCGGGAGTTCTGCGAGCGGGAGGGTGAGGCGGTCACTTACCGCAAGGGCGAGCAGATAGAGCGCGAAGGTGACCCAGCACGGTGGTTTGCATTTGTCACAGAGGGATGTTTCAAGTATGTGAACTATGGTTTAAGTGACGATAAGGCACACATCACATGGTTTTCATTTGAAGGAGAGTTTGTGGTTGACTACCCGACATTTCTGTATGGACGTCCCTCGCAGACTACTATTGAGGCGATGATGCCTAGCCGTGTGTTCAGGGTCACAGCCCAACAACTGGAGCATTTCTTCGACCAGAGCAAGGAGACAGTGAAGTTGCGTGCTGTCGTCGCTGAACACATCCTCAGTCAATTTCGTTTACGCTATATAGACCTCCACTGCTCTACACCACGCGAACGTTACGACCAGCTTATGCAGCGTTGCCCCGGCATCGTGAATCTTCTAAACTTGCAGGACATTGCCTCGTTCCTCAACGTCCACCCCAACACCGTCAGCAAGATTCGCCGCGACATCACGTTTGACGGCAGATAACCGCCAATAGTACCAAAAAGTCTCAACTTGGTTGAGACTTTTAACCTCGACACCCTCATAAGTGGGGACCGAGATTATTTGTGAATTTATAGACCTAATTCAATACACCATTCATAGACAGGTTGAACTTTAATTCGACAGCCGTTTTTTTCAATATCTTCACTTTCATGGTCGGTAAGCAACAATAAATTTTCGCACTTCGTTTGTCTGGCTGCAAGAAGCAGGCCATTTATTTCTCGCTTACGGGTCTTTTCAGTAGAAATGTCGTAAGAGACTTGTATCGCCTGTATAATCTTATTGCCTTTGCAGACTATAAAATCACATTCGCCAGAACGGTCATTTAGATAGTAAACATCTAATCCCTCTGTCTTGCATTTCCTTATGAGGTGTATGGCCACTATGGTCTCAAGGCGATGCCCAAGGTTTTCACCAGCGAACGCATTCTCACGCTGGTCCATCATTGCCACATCAACTGCATAGACCTTCTCCTGCACAGTTCTCTGTTTGCTCTTTTGTGAATACTTTGGTATGCCAATCAATATATATGCCTGCTTGAGATAGTTCACGTAATTTTTTGCAGTATGCTCTGACTTGAAATGGAACATGTTGGCCAAGTCTGTGGATACCACAATAGTAGGAGACACGTTGAGTAGATGGTATGAGAGTTGCTTAAAAGCCGCCTTGTAGGCTATCTTGTATCTTTGTTCAATGTCACGAACCAAAATGTTTTCGACAAGATAGCTGACATAGCTTTTATTATCATCTATGGCTAGCAGTTCAGGAAATCCGCCTTGTTTCAAATATTCGTCGAAAGCAGCCCTGCGGAAAGCTTCTGCCTTTGTTGTATGCCTGTTTGTGTCTACCTCTTTCATAATGCAAAATTCCATGAATGAGAAGGGATAAAGAGGTATCTCCTTGTTACGACCTGAAAGGTGCGTGGCCAACTCGCCGCTTAGTAACTTGGCATTAGAACCCGTGATAATGACATGCATCTTTTTTCTGAGCAAACGGTTAACAAACAGATGCCAACCATCTACGTTCTGTATCTCGTCAATGAACAGGTAATGGAAATCGCCATATATCTTATACAATATTTCCAGAACATCGTTCAGTTGGTTAGCCTTAAGGTCTATTAGCCGTTCATCGTCGAAGTCAGCATAAGCGAATTTTACACCCAGGCTTTTTAATGCCTGATAGCATAGGGTGGACTTTCCGCTTCTTCTTACGCCAATTACTACTTGGGCCTGGGTACTATTGAAATCTATAAATCGCTCTTCTTGTCTGTGGCACAACACTTCGTCTGCTCTCGCTTCCAGTTCTTCTTGTTGGTCTGTGAGAATGAATTCCAATGTTCTTTTGTCGATCATATATGTACGTTTTGGTGGACAAAGATATAAAGAAATATTGTAAAACGCGATATTTTACATAAAAATATTACCTCTAAATACGATATTTCACATAAAATAATGTATTTTGAATACGATATTTCACACAAACAACCTTTTTGTCATACGATATTTTACTAAGAGATACTAAGGTTTAGTAATATAATCAGCAAGATTCGCCGCGACACGTTCGCTGGCAGAAAATAATCATAAACACCAAAAACTCTCAACCTAAGTTGAGACTTTCACCCTCGGCACCCACTTTTTGGGTTCGCCGAGGGTTTCTTTGTGTGCCTTTTTGTAACTTCGATGCAAAAATCGTATAAAAACCAAAGAATTATGAAAAAGCAAATCATCATTACCGCATTACTCGCCCTCGTCGCAATGTCGGGGCTGGGGCAAGAGATCAAAATGAATGACTCATCAATCAGCGATTATCTGCCATTGCTAAAGTCCAAGGGCTACATCGCCTACAGCTTCGACACTAAGGACTTTAAGGACGCAATGGTCGAGCCAATCGTCATGGAATATGTGAAAGGCAAAGAGCCGAGGATAATCTTCAGCGTTACTATGAGTTTAGATGAGAAACTCATCATTGGCTTCGTACCTTCGGACAATGACTCAACAGCCACCTATGCTTTCCGTTTTTCTGAGAGCAGAGGCTTTAACAGTCGCCTCCCGCTGATGCCGATATGTAATCCCGATCATCCTGCCGACAAGTGGTACATGTACGAATCGCGTCCCTTCGAACTTGTTGCGCCATTCGAGAAGGGGAAGTTTATCCCGCTCGTCCTTTATGGCTCATATTGGTACGAACCCGAAAATGGTGGATGCCGTTTTTGCGGTGACAATGAAATCAAACCCGACCTCTCGTCGGACATCTTGAAATATATTCCGCACTACTACGTCCTTGGTATCAAACTTAAATAGAAAATGAACAAGAAAACCATCATCACCGCATTGCTCACCCTCGTCGCGATTAGGAAAGTTTAACGCCCTGCGGTGCAAGATTTCTGGCTTTCGGCGTTTAATCAGATAGAAACAATAACATCAAAATGATAACGAAAAAGAAAACAATGAATATTTGGAGAATCATGTTTATGATGCTTGTTGCCTTCTCCCTCGCCTCTTGCAGCAGCGACAACGAGCTAGAAAAACCATATACTACTGACCCTTTGGAAAATGCTGTGTTCACTGAGTCAGACATCAAGTGGTTCAACCCTATCACCCGCGAAATGAAATTCTATGCACAGGAAGAATCGCTCAGTCAGAGACTACGGAAGACCGATGGCGAATTGGAGTTCCGTCTTGGCAATGATGTTGTGCTTAAGGTAAGCCGTTTTGTAGGTGACTGGGACAGCAGAATCTTCAAAGACCTTGTCCTTCATTATGATGTGATATCCAACTCCGAACAAGGCCACTTCTATCTACAAGACTGCTACCCTCTACAGTTCATTAACGATGAACAAGTGCAGGCCAATATTAAACTGAATGCCAAGCAATGGAAAGCATTCGTCAACTATTTGGAAAGCATCGGAAAAATTAAGAAATGAAACATCTAAGATATGCTATCCTCGCCCTCGCAGCTATCGTGTCACTCGGGGTGATGGCACAAGAAGAAAGAATCGACACAGTTATCCCCAAGTTCTTAATCAACGGCTATTTCTTCCGTGAAATGCCGAAACTTCCTGATGCCACGCCAAGCATGACACGATTGAAGGACAAAGAAGGAAATAGTCTAGTGGCCATCGGGCTTAATGTCGACTTGCCTCAGTCTGTTATTAAGCAGGCCATTCCACGTGAGTTGGTCCATAATGCTGATCAGTTTCTTAATGGTGTTAACATGATTGCAACGATGCAAGAGCTGACACAGGCAAATGTAAAGTCCGACGGCACATTCTACTCGCCCAAGACTGGTGAGCTGTTCCCACAGTTCAGCGAGAAGGATATGGATGGGCACACATGGACGAATGATAGTGTCCGAGGCCATGTTATGGTTCTGAACCTATGGTACTCAGGCTGCGGCCCTTGCCGAGCCGAAATGCCCGAACTCTCCACATGGAAGGAGCAGTTGCCCAACGTGATGTTCTTCTCAGCAACTTACCATGATGCCGAGATAGTCAAGAAGATTACCGATAAACATCATTTCACATGGACGCATCTCGTTGAAGCTAAAGATATGATGTCGTGGATTGGTGCCGAAGGCTTTCCCTTCACCGTCGTTGTCGATAAGCAGGGTGTCGTCCGCCACGCCGTACACGGCACGAGCGAAGACAAACGTGCAGAACTGCTGACAAAGATTAAAGAGGCTGACGCAGAATAGCTATAACAAGTAATGAATAAGCAAACCATCATTACAGCGCTGCTGGCCTTTATCGCAATGTCAGCCGGAGCTCAGAGTCTCAACAAAGATGTTGAGAGGCTACAATACGTTTATGCCCTGAAAGCGGTCATCAACGATAGCGTCTGGAGTGGATTTGCTGACAAACAAAATGATGTACCTCTTTTATATTATGGCGATACTTGTTGCTATGTCGTGAATCCTACGGAGAAGTTCTTGGCCAAGTATCCGTCAGTCTTAGTACACAACGACAACGACGTCCAGATTTACCAGACTCAGAAAGTCGATGATAAACCATTCCATATGCACGTGACATTCACAGATGAGGAAAGCGACATCGACTATCGCACACCCATCATGAGATGCAGCAGTCTGGAACAGACGAGTAGGATTATTCCAGATGTCACTTCAGTCAACGAATGGGCTACGATGGTAATGCATGAGTATTTTCATGGATTCCAGTTTAAGAACGATGGTTATCTGGATATTTACGAAGCAATCACTAATGCGGTCTTGCCAGATACTCTACCCGCATTAGCCGCCTGTTATGATTGGTACAGAGAAAGCATCACCCAGGAGAACGACTTGCTGCTAAAAGCAATTGACACCAACGATAATGAGGCGTCAAGAGCCTATATCCAGTCGTTCTTTAAGTTGCGTGATGAACGTAGGGAAAGGGTGAAAAAAGAACTGGATATAGACATTGTAGCCTTGGAGCAGTTGTATGAAACGATGGAAGGTTCCGCCCGCTATATAGAATATTGTCTGTATCGGCATTTTGGAAACTTCAACCTGTCTGATGCGAAATGGTTATACACTGTCGGACGCAAATATTACTATGCCACGGGATTTAATCTCCTTCGCATATCAGACAAATTGGAGATTGATTATAAATACGGGATATTCAAAGACGTGTCAACCGTAGAAAGGAATTTAAGAAATGTGTTATAACATCAAGATGAATCGACTAAAATTCATGCTTTTGTCAATTATAAGGATGAAATGTCAACAATCTGCCATTAGCTTCAATTTCTAATCTGTAGTAGTTGCCATTATATTCAATAGCTCGTGCGTTCTTGCGAATAAAAGTTTTATCAGGTTTAGTTCTAAATTCGAGTTCAATTTGATCTTCTACTTTGTTTACTACTATACGTATCAGGTTAATCAAATCTTTATAGTCGTAGCGAATAGGGGTTTTTGATTCAAATTTCCCTTTTGCCTGCATACCTTGCATATGCCTAACAACTATATGCATGGCTCGTTCAAAATCAATCCATACAATTGGAGGATATATTCGGATGTGTTGGCATTCAAAAAACATGAGAAAGTTAGAATAAATACCTTTAAGTTTGTCTGGCAGATTTCTAAATTTTACTCCAGATCTTTGCAATTCTTTTTCAAGTAAATTAAAGCGCTTTCGACCTCTTGCTAATTGAAGACTTAAATACTCATTATTTTCTTGTTCAGTCAATCCTTCAACTTGTTTCTTAAATTGTAGAAACTTAAAGCGTATAATTGCTTGTAATTGAGGATTAATTGACAATTCTTTTAGTTGACCAGTCAATGTTTCTAGTTGCTTATATTTTATTAGTGCTATGAGTTCTACTGCTTCCCATAATTGTAACTTTCTTCCATGTTCAATTAGTTTTTCATAGATTCCATACATAAAGTTCAACTCATCTTCAGCTGAAATATCTGTCTCAATTTTTAAAACATTTGTAATTTGTTTTTGTCCAGTTTCTACAAATGCATTTTTTAAATTGATAGGAACTGAAACAATAGCTTCTATATCTGATATGGGAAGACCATCACGATCAAGTTCGATTATTAACTGATCATCTAGGTTTGGATTTAAACTTGATAATTCAAATTTTACATTACCGTATGTTTTAGGCATAGGATTCATTTCAATTGCTGCCTGTAACATGGCTCGCTCTTCACAAGAGTATTTTAACGTACCGTGAAGAAGTTCTCCATATTTTCTATATGACTCACTATCTTCTTTCAATTCAAGTTCTACTGAATTATTATCGTACTGTCCGTATTTCTTATATAATTCTTCTTGTGAACAAATATGCTTTTCATTTGAGATGTGCTCATAATTCAAGCCACACATTTGCCAAAAATTCTTTTTCGCGTTTTCAATTTCCTGCTGCAAGAACTTTTGCAATTCTTTGTAATCATTGTTCATATTATTTTATATAATATCGATAAGGTATCATTTTA
The DNA here is from genome assembly GCA_902785925.1 of uncultured Bacteroidales bacterium. Classification (GTDB taxonomy): domain Bacteria; phylum Bacteroidota; class Bacteroidia; order Bacteroidales; family Muribaculaceae; genus Sodaliphilus. The sequence goes on along the minus strand of CADAAI010000009.1, from coordinate 64,903 downwards.
TAAGTGATTGTATTTCTGCGCAATTGCTGTCAATTCTCAATCCATCACTCCATTGGATGCGCAAAATATCACAAATTGAAGTAGTTGCTGCGGTCGAGGTTGCGGTAGCCGATGGCTTCCATGATGTGGTGCTGGCGGACTTGGACGCTGCCGTCGAGGTCGGCGATGGTGCGGGCGACCTTGAGGATGCGGTCGTAGGCTCTCGCGCTCATGTTCATCTTGGTGATGGCTTCGCGCAACTTTTCCATGCCTTCGGCGTCGGGTTCGGCGTATTTGTGCAGCAGTGCTGTCGTCATCTGGGCGTTGCAGTGCACACCTGGGTGGTTCTTGAAGCGCAGGCTCTGGATGGCGCGCGCTTTGATGACTCTCTCCCTGATTGCCGCACTCGGTTCGCCTGGCTGTTTGCTTGACATTTGTTCAAAATTCACCGGCTGAACCTCCACCTGCAGGTCAATTCTATCCAACAAAGGCCCACTAATCTTGCTCATATATTGATGCCGCTGATGCGGGGTGCAGATGCACTGCTTTGTTGGGTGTCCATAGTAACCGCAAGGGCATGGATTCATTGAAGCCACAAGCATGAACGAGGCGGGATAATCAATACTATATTTCGCACGGCTGATGCTGATGTGCCTGTCCTCAAGTGGCTGACGCATAACCTCTAAAACGCTGCGATTGAACTCTGGGAGCTCATCAAGAAAGAGCACACCATTATGCGCAAGTGATATTTCCCCCGGCGTGGGATAAGTGCCTCCACCAACTAGGGCAACTGGCGAGATCGTGTGGTGTGGAGCGCGGTAGGGACGCACTGATAGTAGGGTAGTGCCTTGCGAGAGTTTGCCTGCCACGCTGTGAATCTTTGTGGTTTCTAGTGCCTCGCCGAGGGTAAGTGGTGGCAGGATTGACGGTAGACGCTTTGCCATCATCGACTTGCCGCTGCCAGGAGAGCCAATAAGCAGGATGTTGTGTCCACCGGCACAAGCCACCTCGAAGGCGCGCTTAACCATTTCTTGGCCTTTAACTTCGCTGAAATCAAAAGGAAACGAGCCTTGCGCGCGTGCAAATTCGGCACGTGTGTCAACTACCGTTGGCTCAAGTATTATCTCGTTGTTGAAAAACTGTATGACTTCGGTAATAGTTTCCACGCCATACACGTTAAGGTTATTTACCACGGCAGCCTCGGTAGCATTCTGCTTGGGCAGAATAAAACCATCGAGTTGCATCTCTCGCGCCAGTATAGCCATTGGCAATGCACCCTTAATGGGTTTCACCGTGCCATCGAGCGATAGCTCGCCCATGAGCATGTAGTGTCCCAACTTGTCGGCACTCACATCCTCATTGCTTGCAAGAATACCAATGGCGATGGGCAGATCGTAGGCCGAGCCTTCCTTCTTGATGTCGGCTGGCGACATGTTGATTACCACCGCCTTGCGAGGGAACTTAAAACCAGCATTACCCATGGCGCAGCGCACTCGTTCGGCACTCTCTTTCACTGCGGTGTCGGGCAGGCCCACCATCACATATCCACTGCCCCACTCCACCGAGACCTCAATCTCGACGGCAATGGCATCAATTCCTTGCAGAGCCGCTCCCAGTATCTTGCTTAGCATATTGTTGCGATTTTTAGTTATATGCAAAGTTAGACATAAAAATGATTTTCTGCAACACTTCATGTGCATCATTCTCAAAAAACGCAGCATCGATTGGGGGCGCACGAAAAAACGCACAAACTATTTTGTCGTTTTCGTGCTTTTATCTACTTTTGTCACTGCATTGAAATAAGGTAAGAAGATTCTATGGCAAAAAAGATATTAGACAAAGTTGCAATAATGCTGGTGCTGGCAGTGGCATGTTGCCTGCACAGTTGCATAAATGATGATTTTAAGGTAAATGTTGAACTCAATGGGCTTGGCAACCAGAATGTGAGGGTAGTTTATCGTGGCGCCGACGGTGGTATAGTCGACTCATGGCTCACTGCACAGAATGACGCTTTGCTCATCGAGGGTAAGTGTGCTGGTCCCACACTGCTCATGGTGTATAATAGCATGAGTGTTCCAATGTTTCGTCTCGTGGTGGATGCTGACGATGAACTAGAAGTAAAAGGTAATGTCACCGAACCAAACCAGCTTGAGGTCAAGGGCTCGGATGTGATGAAGCAATGGAACGACTTCGTTTTCAAGCACAAGAACGAATATGATATGTCGAACACTCCAGCTCTTAATGCTGCTATCGAGAAATATGTAAAAGATAATCCTCGGAGTGTGGTATCCACGCTGCTGGTGCTAATTGACTATGCTCCAGCTAACGTTAGCAAAGTGGCACAGCTGCTAAAAGGCATCGACAACAGCGCGAAGCCTGAGAGTCTCATGGAGAGCTATGACCTCATCACCCAAAAGGGCAAGAACGCTGTCACCACTCTCACCAGTCTTAATCTGCTCGAAATGGAGAGTGATGATTTTAAAGCTGCCCAATTTAAAGGCACCAAGCCAAGTGTCATATTATTCTGGGATAAAGATATGGAAAGCGACAAGCGCCGTAGTGCTTTTGAAGAGCTTAAAATGCTCGACACCACTCGCGTCAATGTCGTTGACATAAACATCGATAGCGACTCCACCCGTTGGCGCAGTATGGTGACCGAGGCACAGGCTGTAGGAAAGCACTATTGGGTACCTGGTTCAATTATGAACAGCGAACTCTTAAAACTACAAATCACCTCAACTCCAACCATCATTGTCACCGACTCGCTGGGACGTCAGCAATACCGAGGCAATGACCCCGTGATTGCACGACAAACAGTCGAGTCCTAAATGCATCCGCAATAAGTAATTTACGCAAGTGACCATTTGGTGTGATTGTGCATAAATATTCCTTTTCTAAATTCTGAAAAGGAGTTGTTTTTTTGCATATTTTCACAATCAGACTATATATTACAATAAAGAAAACTACCATATTAAGTGCAAATTTTAACATAAATTTCACTTTAGTTCACTAAATTTAGTGGTGTAGCTATTGCATACTATTTTCAATAGTTATAAATTTGCGCCCGGTATTATTTATAAAGGAAAATCTAATCCTTTGAAAAAAATTAGCTCCAAGAAAATTATTAATTATTGAGAATATAGCTATGAAAAAAACTGAGAAATTATTAGCAGTATTAATTGCACTGGTAGGTTGTTTTGCCGCAAATGCTAAAGTGCATCACGATGTGACATCAAAAGTCACCCATTTTAACTATAGTACCTACACCTATACTTATATAGATGCTAATGGTGTAGAACAAACCGCAAACCTCATCGATGAGGCCACAACCCCCAATCAGATTAAAGCTTTGCTGAAGAAAGTCTATACTGATCCTACAATCCCTGGCATTCATTATGCCTATGATTACAAGGACAATGAGGGCAATCCCATTCAGTACAAGAAACTTAACTATGACGTCAATGCTAGCCACGGCACACCCTGGGTCAAGAGCAATAATGAAGGAACTATCGCCAATCCCAATGATGATGGAATGACCATGTTTCTTGTTCAGGTTAAAGACAGCTATAAAAATAGCCAGGGAAACACTATTGATGCCGCATTCCAGTCGATTAAGCTGGTCAAGAACTTTACACGTGTCCATGACTCTAATAATCCAGGCTATTTAATGTCGGTTGACGGCATCAGCACCAACCGCTTTTTCTTCCTGTCGAAGGGCAAGTCCAGGGCATCTAAAGCCGCGCCTCTTTACATGACCTATGAGCAAGTTAGCCCTGTGAACTATGCCACGGCTTCGGAAACCACCAACTTCATCAACGAGATTAAGGCAGGTCATTCTTATCCCTGTATTCATGACTGTGGTAATGTGATTGGATATAATCCAGCCCACTGGTTCACCATCGACCAAAGTGGAGAGAACTACAGCCTGTCTAACCTCACCATCTTTATGCCTGACCGTCGCTTTGAGTACAATATGGACTACCAAAATTATCATGCCAATACAGCAGATGATACAGATAGCTCTACTGGCGAGGTATTTAAAAACTATGGAAGGGGTCAGAATGACAATGGCGAATTTCATCCCGAGATTGCCCCCAAAGTGCTCATGTACACAGCCGACCTTAATGCCACAGCAACACCATCGGACTATAGCACTGGCGATGACAAATCCTACTATCAAGTAAATCTTGATTGGAGCACCTCATTCACTCAAGAAAAACTTGGTGTTGAAGTTCCACAGCATTTCTATGTTTATATTGTTAATGAAGATGGCTCACGCACACTCATTCAAGATGTTCAGAAGGATGAAGAGACTGACTTGGTGCGTGTTCAAAATCATAGCTATCTTGTGGAGCAAACCGATGAGACCCAGACCTTAAGATATGTTATCACCGCTCACCCCATCAACTATGACAATGACGGGAGCGTTATCAAAGAAGATGGCAACCCCTATATCACTCTCAGCGCCGAGAGTCCTGTGCGCACTGTTATAATACCAGGGCTAAGGAATGCTTTCTTCACCGAGCTTACGGAATATCGCAGTCGCTATTATGTTGAGAATGCAAGCAAGCAGTATAATATATACAGGAACACCGTGTCGATTAACCCCACCAACACCCTTGAGTTTGGTAAGATTAATACTGCCGACAAGGCTTACAGATTGTGCCGCAAGTTAATAAAGGACGGCAATGTGAGTGAATCAAGCGAGAGAATAATAGCTCAAATCACTTTTACTCCGTCAGCTTATGATAACAACGTTGTTACCGCCTACGCTTATTCAATAATTTATAAGGATTTAGATGATAAAGTCACTCAGGAAGTGACTCCAGTTTATCTGTTTGACGAAAACACTTCCACCGACCTTGAGGTCAATGGTACTATCACTATCGATAATCCAGTTATTGTACTTTATGACCGCTTTAAAGAGTCAACAGTTTCTAACCTTCAGGATGAAGGTTACGTCTATTATCTGAAAGGACTTGTTAATGTAAATTATATTGAGCGAAGCAACCGATTCAACGTGCCAGTGTATAAGACTGAGAACATTGTCTCGGGCGAAGGCCGCACTCATGATGAGGTGGTTGCCGACGTTGACCACAGCGCAAAGGCAACTCCTGACAACACCATTACCTTCAAGGTAATCAACGATCCTGCCGCCAACCTTGTGGATTATGAAATTCGTCGACTCATGCAGAACAACTTCAAAAACTTCACCAAAATTGGCAAGGCTGAGAACTATAACAATAGCGGACAATATTATATCTATGCCCTTAACGATGCAGGACAGCTTAACGAACTGGTGAACATCGAGAGCGTAGGCACCGAGGGTGGCAACATCACCACTCACGATATCAACAGTTCAAGCGACAACTTGACAAGCAGTTATGTGCCCGTTATCAACACCCTATACAACGGTGATGCCTCAAAACCCAATTCCTATGGTTGCGACATCCAGCGTACCGGTTACCCTGGTGTAGAACTTAGTATTCCTAAAGAGGGTGGTATGGCGAAGACGGATCCATTCTATGGCAATGATGGTCCTTTGATGGGATATCTTGTTAAATTGATAATTACCCCAAAATTGCCTTCAGCCAATGTGAGCAACATCAACTATGTTTACTACTACCGCGTTTGGCGCGAGATTGACGGCACAGTCAGTCCTACACGCATCGAGGGTGAGAGGATGCTCAATCATGAGGAGAACCAGAGCGGTGGCTCACCGGGCAGCACTGATTATTGGGCAAGCGATTATGACTGCCTCCATGTCACCTATCCTCGCCAAGTCGACGGCGACGACCAAGACGGCGCTGTTGAAGTGGATGACATATTTGTGGACTTTGCTTATGATGGTTCTAAAAAAGTGACCTATATCGTGCGTCTCTATGCCACATCAGTTCCTGGCGATGATGGAGGGCCAGGTTTAGACCAGGGTGCTAAGGGTGCAACCGAAGGTGGCTCAGGCAAGGTTTATTTCATTGCCGAGGACAAAAAAACTGTTACCTTCAACAACAGCACCCCAACAGCCATTGGCACTGTCAATGCTGAGGTCCAGGTTGTGAACGTGACCTACTACAATGTGATGGGCGTGGCAAGCGACCGTCCTTATCCAGGTATCAACATCGTGGAGAAGCGCTACAGCAATGGAGCAACAACCACCAGCAAGGTGATATACTAAAATAGACTCTTCACAATTTTTTTAATTCTCAATAATGTGAAACGGCCTGGACGAGTTGTCCGGGCCGTTTTTTTGTGTCTACTATGTATTGATTGATTTTTGCCTTATCGGTTGCGTAGCATGTCGAGCACTTGTTCAACGGGCAGGGTGTCGACGTGGTTGCCGTTACGTCCTGTCATGCTCTCGGCCATGAACATTGAGTTCCACAGCGCCTCGGCGGTAGCCTCGATAGTAGCGGCAAAAATTGGCGACATCATGTTGTTGGCAAGCACTGTGGTAGTGATTTTGTTCTCCTTGTAGTTGATGAGGTTTTGTGGAGCTACTGATAGGGCGATTACATAGTCGCCGCTACCATTGCTGGCAATACCACCTGTCTTGGCAAGGCCCATCATGGCACGCTTAGCAACGCGTTCAAGGTTGCGGCTGTCGAGTGGCGCATCGGTGATTACCACCATCATGCATGAACCATCAACGTTCTCGGTGCGGCGCACATGGTCGATGAAGTCGTGCTTGTGTAGTTGCTGTCCCACCTGCACACCGTCAATCTCGAGTATGCCGCCGTAGTTGGTCTGCACCAGCACACCTATAGTGTATCCTCCAAGCGAAGTGGGCAGAACTCTAGACGAGGTGCCGATACCTCCCTTATATCCAAAGCATATAGTGCCTGTTCCGGCTCCCACATTGCCTTGCTCTACTGCTCCACCATGAGCATTTTTAATTGCTTGAATCACCATTTCGGGCGTGATATACATCTGGCGAATCTTGTTTAGACGTCCATCATTGGTCTCGCCCACTACAGCATTGACCGAATTCTCATACTCGCAACCAGGCTGCATCATGGTGTAGCGCACAGCACCCTCTATGCCTGCAGGCACACTCAATGTGTTGGTAAGGATTACAGGTGTTTCGATATTGCCTAATTCTTGCACCTGTGTCATGCCGGCGAGTTTGCCAAATCCGTTGCCCACATAAATTGCAGCAGGCACCTTATTTTGGAAGATGTTGCCCTGATGTGGCACAATAGCAGTCACTCCAGTGCGTATGCTGTCACCTTCGATACAGGTCACATGACCAACCATAACGCCTGGTACATCGGTGATAGCGTTATACTTTCCAGTCTCAAAAATTCCAGTGGGGAATCCCCACTCGCGCAACGTTTTGCGCTGCTGTGCCATGAGCGACGTCGTGGCAATTGCAATACAAATTAAAGTTAATAAATATCGTTTCATCGTGTTGTTATTGTTTAGAGTTTACGCATTTTATGAAATCCTTGATATAGTCTAGTGTAATTGAGGAAATGTTGCCTTGAGTGGCATAATTCATACTCTCAAATTTTGATGCACACTCCTGAAACAGATGATTGTGCTTGGGCAGGAGTTTGCACTGCACGTTCTTGACACTTGTCTTGAGAGCATCTAAAGTTTGTTTTGCATCCACTTGGAAGTCCCATTCACCGTTTAGTGCAAGCACTGGGCAGGTGATTCTCTCCAGATATGGCTTAGGATTGAAACGGATGTAAGCTATGTACCATGGCGATGTCATCGCAGCTACATTTTGTTCAATCTGTTCGTCGGTGTAATGTTGCAATGTTGATGCTGTGAGGCGTTTTCTTAGCGACTCGCGCAGGGCTACAGTGTCGGCAATGTTGACGATGTCGTCAAAGATGGCCGAAACTTCATCCACTTGTGACTGGGTGTAGGGAACGCCCATCATGTCGAGTAAAGAGAGATTTTGCTTCACCATCACTTCGCGACCGCTGGCTGCTGGACCTGCGAGCGAGACGACAAATGCCACGCGCTTGTCGCTGGCAGCATTGACAAATGCTATCTGGCCACCTTCGCTGTGACCTATATATCCAATGCGTGTGGGGTCAATCATTTCGTATTGATCACACACGAGATCGAAAGCAGCTTGAGCATCCTTGGCAAAATCAAGGGTAGTCTCGTTGCCATTAAGGGGGCTCGACTCACCGGCCCCACGGTCATCGTAACGGAACACTGCTATGCCATGGCTAATGAGGTAGTCGCTAATGACTTTGAATGGCTTAAGCCCCAATAACGCCTCATTGCGATCCTGCGTACCGCTACCCGATATCAGTATTACTGCTGGACAAGGACGGCTAAAGCTGGCCGGTGGCATGTCTAATTGCCCTGCTAGTGTTACTCCATCGTGCTTGAAAAGATAATCATAAGACTCTTGGTTGGACGTTTCTTGTGGCAAGTCGGGATTGCTGTTTTCTTTTTCCACTTTTTCCATAGTTAATGGCAAGTTGAGGCCGTTTTGTGAGAATGTGCCTTCTATCTTGCCATTATTAAGAGCACCAGTGAACTTGGCGTGGTACAACGGCACGTTTATTTCAATCTTATCGTTGCCAGGCGCTAGTGTCGCCTCGCAGGGTATGTCGGTAGCGCCTTGGTCAGGAGAATCAAGCGTGGCACTGAGTGTGCCGTCTTGTAACTCTTGAATATTGAATACCAGTCTCAACTTAACCAAGCCAGCTTTTAATGTTCCTTCCCACTTTCCTGAGAACGACAATGCGCTGGCGGCAAAACCGATAAAAAATATCATCAATGAGGTAAATAATATTTTCTTCATTGCAATAGAATAATCAATGTATTTCAACTGCAAAAGTAACAAATAATTCCTTTCGGTTTGTGTTATCAATTGTTTTTTTTATATTTGCAAAAATACTCTGAATCATAATCTAAAACAATACTATTATGAAGAAATCATTACTTATTTCATTGTTTTTGTCGCTTACAGCTACTGCGCTCGCGGCAACTTATCCAGCTAGCTATTATACAATAGCAACTGAAGGCGGTACGCAAGTGGGTGACGTGAACGGCGATGGGGCGGTGACCAGTGCTGATGTCACGGCGCTTTATAACTACCTGCTCAACGGCACCACTACTTATTATAGTACAAGTGACGTGAATGCTGACGGCTCAGTGACTAGTGCCGATGTGACTGCTGTTTATAATGTTTTACTTAACGGCAGCGGTTCGTCATCATCAACTAAAATTACGATGAACGAATACATCAGCGCTACCTCATCGGGCACACCAACCCAGCACACTTGGAAAAACACCGAAGATGTAATCTACATTACACTCGACGGTGTGGAAGAGAACATGTATGTGCTAGTGCGTAGCGGCGGCAAGTGGACGCTCAGGGATATCACCGGCAGCAACAAGGCTGGTTTTAAAACCAGTGGAACAATCAAGGCCATGTGGGTGCGTAGTGCCAACTGGTCTAGCGATCAAGTGGGCGACCTCAACATCCCGCAAGACTTGGCATTTGGCTCTGGTACATACTCCTGCAGCAACAAGACAGTAGTCATCAACTTAGCACTTGAGCTATATGAGAGCAAAATCATCCTTGGTGGAACCAATGTCAACACATCCACAAGCATGACTTATTGCCGACACATAACAAGCCTGCAGAGCATCAACGATTATATCAACGGCAGTGGCACGGATAACGAATATGCCACCGTTTCACCTAAGGCTCAGCTGATAAATGGTCAATATGTGATTTATGCGCGTCACGTGGATGTCAACAGCTCAGGTAATACCGTGTTCCATGTAACGTTGCCCGACACCCGCAGTTTTAGGTACACCGCCAACTTTGAGTTTAAACCAGGGCAAGTCTACACCCTTATGAATCCTGGCCCTGGCACGGGATGGACGCGCGACTTTGTAATAGGGTATTACGATTCGGCTTATGACCCCAATAACAGCTTTATAGCACTTAACGATAACGGATATACTAATCAAGTGACAATTCCTGTGGGAACCGAATATAATCTCGTGCCTAAGGAGGGAGGAATGACGATATATGGCGGAACTGTCCAAAATCTTCAGGTTTCTAACACCACATGCGTCACCACCTACAACAATGTGTTTGCCACGCCCACCATTTGTGCCCAAGAAGTAGGAACCTCTTATGTTTATTTCAAATACACAACCCCCTATGGAGATACTTTCACCTACTCAATTAAAGTCGCCGTAAATCCCTCCCTCTGGCTTTATGGATATACTATAAAAAACAACAAAAGTGTGCCTACCATCTACTATAACATGAAAGGCACTTCGGCTCCTAAAATCAGCGATGACACAGGCAACCAGGAAGTGTCGGGATTCTCGATGAGCAAGGGCCATGCCGCAGCCATTGTTAAGGGTTCTAGCACTTGCAAATTGTTCAAAAATGCTGGTTCGCCCTATTACTACGGAAGCTATACCGAGAGATACGACATTGGGTCGCCCATTGCAAAATGGGCATATATGGATCATGATGAGAACATTTATTACGACAAGGAGTCGGTAGGTTATTATTATGTTATGAAAAATAACTCAGTAGTGCTATCAAACTCTAATAAAGACCGCCCGTTTACCAGTTTCAAAGTTGACTACACCACTGGCAAAATCGCTTGCGTGAACAGTTTTAGCAATAGTTCTGAGCTTTATATCTTGGGTGTAGGCTTAGTGAGAAGCGATTATGGCTATGACAACTTGCATTGGGGACCAAATGGCACCAGCACCGGCGAAAGGGTTACTTATAGCTATAATTATGCCTTCAGTAACGACCGCCTGATTCTTAGGGTACACCGTCAAACAACCCAATTTGGACAAAACGACAATGAGATGATATATACCAACAACTACTATGTCTACACCTACAACTCCCTCGGTCAGCAATTGTCATCGCCCACGTTCAACTATAATGGATTTGGTAGTTCAGTGTTATATGACGGCAACACGTTATTCTATGTCTCTAATGGAACGCTTGGGCAGATCACTACTACCGTGGGGAATAACGTTAGCACTATAACTACCAACAAAAAGAATATCTATAAAATTGGCTACAAGGACGGATATGTCTATGGCTTGCGCCGCGTGAATGAGTCGGGTAAATTAATTCACTACTTCTTCTTTGGCTCTCTCAGTCAAGTGCTTAACAATACTTGCACCGAGATAAACCTTGGAGAATATCCTGACTTCTTTCTTAATGGCATGTTCTTCGAGACTTCTAAGAATTGATAGGCTCGTTTAGTTGTCACAGAATAATTGTTGCAACGATTCAGAACAACTAATTATATAGATTTTTCTTGCGACAACCTTGCAGATGCAAACTGCAAGGTTGTCGTTTTCATTTAAGCGTGTTTTTTGACTGTAATTTTGCGGTGTAAAAACGAGTTAACGCATTTTATTCACTTTTAATTACAGTAATTATGGAAACTAAAAATCGTACTAAAGTCTACAACGTTATTATTCTTGACAAGAGTGGGTCGATGAGCAGCATTGCCAAGCAGGCCATTGACGGCGTGAATGAGACAATTGCTTCTATTAAGCGTGGGCAGGAGCTACATCCTGAGCAAGATAACCAGTTGACGCTGGTGGCATTTTGCGGATGTGAGCTACGCAAAATCTATGAACAGACACCAATTGGTGAGGTTAGACCAATTACAACTCGTGACTACAGGCCTTGTTGCATGACACCTCTGTATGATGCCATTGGCAATACAATCACTGCTGTACATCGCATGATGGAACACGATAGAAATGCCATAGCTAGTGTGACTATTATCACCGATGGCTATGAGAATGCTTCGAAGGAATATACCCACACAGCTATCAGGAGCCTTATAGAGGCCTACAAGAGTGAAGGATGGCTTTTTGCCTATATCGGTGCCGACCACGACGTCGAGGCTGTTTCGTTCTCGTTGTCAATCGACAACCACATGGCATTCGAGAAAAGTGAGGAGGACACCGTGAGGATGTTCAACAACTTTCAGTCATGTCGCAATAAATATATGGTAGATGTAGCTTCAGTGATGTGTGATAATAGTATAGACGCCGACCAAAAGAGGGATGTATTGCGCAAGCGTTCAAAGAATTTCTTTGATGAAGTATAATGAGAATGCGTTTTGAGCAACTAGTGTGTCACCTGAAAAATGATGGCACACTTTTTGCTGTTTTTTCTTTATTATTGCAAATCAAATCATAAACCATGGCAGCTATAATAAGTAACTTCAAAAGAATTAATAGGGAATTGCGCTACGGTGTGATATATGTTGTCACATCTCTTGGTCGCTATAGTAATGGTGACGAGATTATAACTCGTCAGTTGCCGACCAGACTGATGGAGTGGCTAGGGCGTTTGACAGGTTTCGAAGTCGAGGTTGTAGAATCACCTGAGGCTCGAGGTACAACGCTAGTGGCGCGTCGCATCAATGTGGGAAATGCTGGCAGCGATGCTGTGGTTGAAATGCCGCTAATTAATAATTCTTTCAGCGACGTTCGCCGCTTTGTTAATAGTGCTACCGATGTGCTGAGCACCGACCATGGCGATCAGATGCTGTCGCCTGAGGTTATAATTGAGAGTTGTCCTGATGCAAGTGTTTCGATTGACTTAGACTCACTTAGTCGTGAGCGAATGACAGAAGTAAAAAATAATCGCTCATGGTTAAACAAGTTCCAATATCGTGAGAAGAAAGACGAGGCTCATGCTGCGATGCCAGCTGAGGAATGCGTTTTCGATGAGTGTGGATATAGCATGATAGAGCCTTCGGCACCAGCCGAGGTTGACCTGGAGGAAGAAGAGCTCCTCACCATAGAGCAGCAACAGGAAGCCGCACTGAAAGCCATTCAGGCACAGATTCTTGATTATGTAACAAAGTATCAAGCCGACCCATCGCAACTCATCCATACATTACTAGATGGCAAGATTGTGATTGGTAACGATAACAGGCTCAGTCCTCTAGTGGTAAATCAGGACATGAAAATTGTGTTGCCCTACTATAACGAGGTTGAGGTTAAGATGCCTGCCATGTGCCGCGCCATCTACATTCTGTTCCTTAAGCATCCCGAGGGAATAGCGTTGCGCAACATTGCCGACCATCGCGCCGACCTTGAGAACATCTATTCAATTGTGATGCCTGGTCGCAGCGAGGAAAAGGCTCGTGAGGCTATTGATAACCTCATTGACCCTATGAGCAACACCCTGAACGAGTATATCTCGAAAATTAAGCGTTGCTTCAAGACTTGTATAATTGATGAAAAACTGGCCGATAACTACTGCATCACTGGTAAGCGTGGTGAGCCTTATAGAGTCACCCTCGACTCGTCGTTCGTCATCCTGCCCCGCGCAGTGACAAATGAGTGATTTGAAATTATTGTTTCAGGGCATTAAAGAAGTGCCACATCACTATTGCGGCCGAGCAGGCAACGTTTAGCGAGTGCTTGGTGCCGAGCTGGGGGATCTCGATGCAGCAGTCGCTCAGGTCGACGACCGCTTGACTCACGCCCTTGACCTCATTGCCGAGGACTAGGGCGTATTTTTTGCCACTGTCAATAGTAAATTCCTCAAGACTCACGCTACCGTGCACCTGCTCAATGGAGCATATGGTGTAGCCCTGCTCGCGCAGGCGCTCCACCGCCTCAACAGCAGTCTTGTAGTAGGTCCATTCCACTGAGTCTTCGGCACCAAGGGCTGTCTTGTGTATTTCGTGACTGGGCGGTTTGCCAGTTATGCCACATAGAGCGATTCGCTCGATGACAAAGGCATCGGCCGTGCGAAACACACTGCCCACATTCATCTCGCTGCGCACGTCATCGAGCACCATAGCAACCGGTATTTTCTCCGCTTGCTTGAACTCCTCAGCGCTCACGCGATGCAGGTCAAGCATTGATTTCTTCAGCATAATTAGACTATTAAAAACTAGAATTTCTAGATTGTCTAGATATACTAGATTCTCTAGAAATTCTAGATATGATAGGTTTTATTTACAGGCGCTTGGCGAGTTCGGCGCTTTGCTCTTCGTAGCCGGGCTTGTTGAGTAGAGCAAACATATTCTTCTTGTAGGCCTCCACGCCGGGCTGGTTGAATGGGTTCACGCCGAGCATGTATCCGCTCATGCCGCAAGCTTTCTCAAAGAAGTAGATGAGTTGGCCCAAGTACTTCTCGGTGAGTGCTGGCAGTGTGATGAGCATGCAGGGCACGCCACCGTCCACGTGAGCCAGACGGGTGCCGAGTTCTGCCATTTTGTTTACCTCGTCAACGCGCTTGCCAGCGATGTAGTTGAGGCCGTCAAGGTCGGCATCGTCGGTAGGGATAACCACCTCGTTGCGTTGCTTCTCAACAGTGATGACGGTCTCGAAGATGGTGCGCTCGCCATCCTGAATCCATTGTCCCATCGAGTGCAGGTCGGTGGTAAAGTCAACGCTGGCAGGGAAAATGCCCTTGCCGTCCTTACCCTCGCTCTCGCCGTAGAGCTGCTTCCACCACTCGGCGAGGAAGTGCAGGTTTGGATTGTAGTTCACTAGAATCTCAATCTTCTTGCCTGCTTGATACAAGGCGTTGCGGGTGGCGGCATAGTCGACCATCATGTCGGCAGGAGCCTTCTCCATCTCAACGGCACCAGCAACCAGGGCATTGATATCGAAACCAGCAATAGCAACTGGGAGCAAGCCCACTGGGGTGAGCACAGAGAAGCGGCCGCCCACGTTGTCGGCGATGACATAAGTCTTGTAGCCTTCTTGAGTGGCGAGGCTGCGCAGTGCGCCACGCTTGGCATCGGTGATAGCCACGATGCGCTTAGCAGCTACCTCTTTGCCCACCTGCTTCTCGAGCATATTCTTCAAGAGACGGAAGGCTATAGCTGGCTCGGTAGTGGTTCCCGACTTAGAGATTACCACGATGCCGAAGCGCTTGCCCTCGAGTAGACGCATGAGGTCGCTCAAATAATCCTCACCGATGTTGTTGCCGGCAAACACCACCTTGGCTCCCTCGTTCTGCTTGAAAGCAGCAAAATTATCGCTCAGAGCCTCAATTACTGCTTTTGCGCCCAGATAGCTGCCGCCAATGCCAATTACTACCACGTATTCGCACTCTTGACGTAGCTGGCGGGCTGTGGCGTTGATGTCGTCGAGCTCGTCAGCGGTTATCTCACTTGGAAGGTGAAGCCATCCCAGGAAGTCGTTGCCCGCACCGTCGCCCTTCTCAAGAGTCTCGGCGGCAGCGAGTGCCTGTGGTTTTAACGCTTCAATGTCTTTCTCACTAACAGTCCCAAGGACCGACTTGTTGCAAATGCTAATCATTATATATAGTTCTTAGTTTATAGTTTATAGTTTTTAGTTTGTTGGGAGTGAGGAGTTGGGAGTGAAGAGTCGAGAGGGGCTTAATCAATGCACAACTCTCTTTCCTCTTTCCTCTCCACTAAATGGGCATTGTGTAGGCACGGCGACGCTTGTTAAGCGTGGTGTCGAAGTATTGCCATTGTTTCTGCACCATTTCATTGTGCTCAAGTTCGTGACTACTCTCGGCCCATTTGTAGCCCAACTTGAAGAAGCAGGGAAGAAGGTCGGTGAAGAGCAGCGAGTTCACACCCTTGCTCTGGTATTCAGGTTTTACTGCCACGAGCAGCAAGTCGACGGTGTCGTTCTTCTTGAACGCTTTGTACAAGTGATACCAGCCAAAGGGGAACATGCGTCCGCGGTTCTTGATGAGCGCCTTTGAGAGCGATGGAATTGCAATGCCCACACCTATCAGCTCGCGAGTGTCGTTCTTGATGATGAGTGACAGGTCCTCGAGTGGCAGATAGGGCAAGTACATTTTGATGTAATGCTCAATCTGCTTCTCGCTCAGTTGCGAGTAGCCGAAGAGGTGCTCAAACGCCTCGTTGATAAGCTTAAAAATTGCCTGGCCATAGTCGGCAACGAGCTGCTTGCGGTTGGTGTACTTGATATTGTCGACGTTGAAGCGCTTTTTCACGATGTCGCTGATGCGCTGCATCTTTTCGGGTATCTCATCGGGTACCTTGATGTGGAATTCCACCCAGTCAACGTCTTTGACAAAGCCCATGCGCTCGAGTTGCTTGGGGTAGTAGTCATAGTTATAGATAGTGGCATTGGTGCCCACCTCGTCAAATCCCATCACCAGACATCCCTCGGGGTCCATATCGGTGAAGCCAAGAGGACCGGTGAATTCGGTCATGCCTTTCTCTTTGTTCCATTGCTTTGCAGCATCGAAGAGAGCGTCGACCACCTCGTCATCGTCGATAAAGTCGACCCACCCGAAACGGCCTTCTTTCTTGTTGTGGCTCTCGTTGAAGCGGTGATTGATGATGGCGGCAATGCGACCCACGGGCTTGCCATCGCGATAGGCCATAAAATAGGCGCTCTCGCAGAACTCAAATGCAGGGTTCTTCTCGGGCATGAGAGTGCCGATTTCGTCGCTGATTAGTGCAGGAACATAGCACTTGCTATCGCGGTATAGGTCATCGATTGGAAACTTCACATATTTGGTAAGCTCCTTCTTGGTAGGTTCTATTTTTCTGATTTCTACTGCCATAATCTTTCCGTTTTATTTCTTATTGACTGCAAAGATACAGTTTTTATAGTAAGTAGTCAAATAATGAGCTAAAAAATCCCGCCACAGGAAATTTGAACCTGGGCGGGATTTTGTTTGAAAAGAGAGAAAACCTATTAATAGTTCTCGGCCTTGATTTGGAAGTAAGACTGTGGATGGTTGCACACGGGGCACATCTCGGGAGCTTTCTTGCCCACAACGATGTGGCCGCAGTTGCTGCAGTGCCAAATCACGTCGCCGTCGCGTGAGAACACCACCTCATCCTCGATGTTCTTCAAGAGCTTGCGATAGCGCTCCTCGTGCTCCTTCTCGATGGCTGCCACGCCACGCATGCGCTCGGCAATCTCGGTGAAGCCTTCTTCCTCGGCCTCGCGTGCCATGCGGTCATACATGTTGGTCCACTCAAAGTTCTCGCCAGCAGCTGCAGCTGCCAGGTTTTCGGTAGTGGCTTTTATGGCTCCTCCCTCGAGATACTTGAACCACAGTTTGGCGTGCTCTTTCTCGTTCTTTGCAGTCTCCTCAAAGATAGCGGCTATCTGCACATAGCCGTCCTTCTTGGCCTTGCTTGCAAAGTAGTCGTACTTGTTGCGAGCCATCGACTCACCAGCAAATGCCTCGAGCAGGTTTTTCTCAGTTTTTGTGCCTTTTAGATCTTTCATTCTGTCTTGAAATTTTAAAGTGAATATAATATATGAATATTAAATTTTAAAGCTGTGCAATTAAGTGGGCAGCACAAGTGGGATTGGGCTTCGCAAATTTCGACAAAAATCTTGACCTGTACAAATGAAATTACAAAAAAAATAAATCAACCAAACTGCACCATGTTTAGATAGAAGGCAAGTTTGTCGCCCCGCTGGTTGTCGGCTCGTCGTGTGCACTAAATAGCAGCGCCGCTTGAGCTTGAGCAAGGAGGAATGCCAAGCGGCAGCTAGTGGTGACTAAAAATCACGCATGTGATGCTGTTATCATTTTTTAGGGAGAAAAACAGCTTGATTTTGAGGATTTATTTATACTTTTGTAGTGCCCAATAAAGGCATTTGTCGGTGCCTAGCCATTACTACGGCTATTGCAACTCCATGAAAAAGCCATGCAGCGACACAAAATTAGAACTATATTCAAAATAAAATAAAGATGAAGACCTATCCTTTGCTCCAATCTCAATTGGGAGTATTTTACGAGTGCTTGAAGTATCCACATGTGATGCAGTATAATGTTCCCAGCATTACTCCACTAAGCGACGGTGTGGATTTTGACCGTGTTGAAGCTGCGTTTCAAGCGATTTTCGCCGAACGCCCAGTGTTGCGACTGCGTTTTCTCATTGATGAACAAGGAGAACCACAACAATTTGTTGACGACAATAAGCATCTTGAAATTCAGCGCCGCTCGATGACCGAAGAGGATTTCCAGCGTTATGCCCATCAAGGTTTTTGCCGCCCCTTTGACATTATGGGCGACGAACCATTGTTGCGTGTAGAACTCATCACAACAGAATCTGGCAGATATATGCTCATGGATATCCACCACCTGGTGACCGATGGCACGAGCTATCTAACAGTATTCCCACAGCGTGACCTGCCTTTGGCTTACGATGGCAAGCCTCTTCCAAAAGAGGAATACGGAATGCTGGAGGCCGCCGTCGACGAGCACGCACGACTGGGCGACGAGGACTACCTGAAGGCTAAGTCGGTGATGATGTCGCGCTATGCTGGTGTTGATCTCGCCACATTGTCGGCGCGTCCCGAGAACCCCGTTGGCGAGATGGCTCAGGAATCGGCCTACATCAACCGTGCTCTTGTCGACAACTGGTGCAAAGAAAACGGTTTTGCCCCCTATCAGCTGTTCCAGGCTGCGTTCAGCTACACACTTGCTAGATTGCTGCGAGAGGAAAAAGTGGCTTACACCACCGTCTATCACGGTCGTCGTGACTCGCGCGTGAAACAAGCCTACGGCATGTTTGTGCGCACGATTCCATTCATGATGGAAATTAAAAAAGGGCAAAGTGTACGCGAGTATATAGCAACAGTACATAGCGAGATGAAGGCAACGCTGGCCGAGCTAGCCTATCCTTTCACACATTTCTGCCGCGACCTTGGCGTTCAGCCAGGCATCTCGTTCAACTTCTCGGCACTGCCAGGTTGGGAAGAAGCTTACTATTTCGGTGACAATCATTGCCCGCTTGTGGAGCAGGACCGTGGTGATGTGTTCTACGATATGCTAGCTCACATCTTCCTTGCTGGCGACGACTATGACATCCGAATGGAGTCGAGTCTGTCAATGAACAGCCGCAAGACCATGCGCATGATGGCCGATGCTATCAAAGCAACAATGAACAACATGATGGCATGCCCCGACGGCGGCATCAACAGTATAGCCATCGTGAGCGACGAGCAGGCCCAGAGCCTCATCAAGATTGGTTCGGGCAAGGATATCGAAGTGGATATCAGCAAGACATTTGCCAATCTGTTCACCGAGCAAGCCCAACGCACACCCGATGCTCCTGCAGTGGTCGACAAAGACAGCCAACTCACCTACAAGGAGATGGATGGATATGCCAACGCATTGGCACGGCAACTCATCGACCACAATGTGCAACGCGACGACTTTGTGTGCGTCATGCTCGACCGCACCAAGGAATTCCCATTGGCAGTGCTAGCCATTCACAAAGCAGGAGCCGCCTATACTCCGCTTGACTTTGAGTATCCTAACGAGCGTCTGAGTTATATGCTTGAGAATTCCGAGTCTAAAATACTCATCACCAGCCACGACGTTCTTGCTGCCAAGCAGGCCGAGGGCAACTTCGACACCGCCGCCGCTCAGGTTTTCTTCATCGATGACTTCATGGCCGAGGCCGATCTCACCACAGCAGCGCCCATCGACCGCTCTCGCCCCGACGGGCTGGCTTATATGATTTACACCTCTGGCTCGACAGGCAAGCCCAAGGGCGCGATGCTGCATCAGGCAGGCTTGCGCAATTTCATCGCAGTGGTAATCGATATGGAGAAACTCACGGCCGACGACCGCATCAGTGGTCACCGCTCATTCTCGTTCGACGCTCACATCGAAGACATGTATCCAGTGCTCACGCTCGGCGGCTCATTCCATGTGATGCCCACCGAGATACGCAAGGACCTTGCAGCCATTCGTCAGTTCCTCATCGACCACCGCATCACTGGTGGCGGATATTCAACTGCAATGACGGGATTGCTGCTCAATACCTTCGACGACCTGCCCATTCGTTTCACCACAGGTGGAGGCGAGAAGATGGATGGCGTCTATAGCGACCACATCGAGATTATCAATGTGTACGGCCCAACTGAGTGTACCGACGATACTTCTTATTATAGCATCGCTCCCGGCAAGCGTGTAGAGAACATTCCCATTGGCAAGAGCGTGGCAAACAACTGGAACTTCATCGTCGATACCGCAGGTAACCTAGTGCCCCAAGGCGTTGCAGGCGAGTTGTGCTTTGCCGGTATACAGGTGGGACGCGGCTACTGGCGATTGCCAGAGCGCACCGCCAAGTCGTTTGTAGATTGTCCATTTGTTAAGGCCGACCGCTGGGGACGCCCTGTGAGGATGTACCATACTGGTGACTTGTGCCGCTGGAATGAAGATGGGGATATCGAATATCTGGGACGCATCGACACCCAGGTGAAGCTGCGCGGTTTCCGCATCGAGCTTGGTGAAATTGAGAGCAAAGCGCTCAACATCGATGGTATAAGGCAGGCAGCTGCCGAGGTACGCAAGGTGGGTGGCAATGAGCATTTAGTGCTTTACTACACCGTTGACCGGGATTCTAGCATCACCGACGACGACATCAACAAGGCTCTCGCTGCTTCGTCGCTCGCCGAGTACATGGTGCCCGATACCTATATGCGCCTGGATGCCATGCCTATGACTCCTAACGGTAAGATTAATCGCAAAGTGCTTCCTGTACCAGAACTCAAGCGCAACTCCGACTTTGTTGCACCAGAGGGCGAGACAGAGCAACTCTTCTGTAACATTTTCTCCGAGATTCTACAAATCGAGCAAGTGGGTGCGCTTGACAATTTCTTTGAGATTGGCGGTACCAGTATCAATGCCATAAAGGTGATTGTCGAGGCGAGCAAGCACGGTATACAGATTGTCTTCAACGACCTCTTCAATCAAAAGACACCTAGAGCTCTTGCCGAGTTTGTAGCACAGAAGCAGACGCAAGCGCCTGTTGCCACTGAAATCACTCCAAAAGAAAAACCTGCCAATAGAGTTGAGAATACACGCTATGACGCCTACACACCTATTCTCAAGGCCAATAATCTCGACGCTTTCCGCAAGGGAGACCGACAAACCATCGGCGATGTGCTTCTCACTGGCGCCACAGGATATCTGGGCATGCATGTTCTCAACGAACTTCTCTCATGTTACGACGGTCACATTACTTGCCCTATGCGTGGCAAGACAAGCGAGGACGCAATGAACCGCCTCAAGACACTTTTCTTCTACTACTTTGGCAGGTGCAAAGCGTTTGAGCTAATCGATAGCCGTGTGACAGCTATCGCCGCCGAGGTGACTCAGCCCAATGCTCTCGACAGCATCAACCTCGAGGGGTTGACTGTAGTCAACTGCGTGGCCAATGTGAAACATTTCTCGGCCGACAACGACATAGAAATGGTTAACATCGAGTCGGTAAGGAACCTTATCGCCTTCTGTCTGCGCACCAAGTCACAACTGATTCACATCTCAACGACGAGCATCGCAGGATTGAGCATCGACAACGTACCAGGTCCCGATGTGAAACTCACCGAACAAGACCTGTGGCTGGGACAGAACATCGATGAGAACAAATATGTTTATTCCAAGTTCGTTGCCGAAGACCTCGTGCTCGAAGCCATTGCACATCACGGGCTTAATGCCAAAATCATGCGAGTGGGCAACCTCTCGGCACGACAGCGCGACGGTGAGTTCCAGATCAATTTCCAAACCAATAACTTCCTAGCCCTGTTACGAGCCTATGTAGTTATCGGAATGGTGCCATACGAAGCCTTGAACAACGTCTTCGAGTTCTCGCCCATCGATGAGGTGGCACACGCCATCATGCTGCTGGCAACCACTCCACGCGAGTGTATTGTGTTCCATCCCTACAATGTTCACCGCCAGTATTTGGCCGACATCCTCAACGGTTTTGCCGATGCTGGCATCACCATGAAGCGCGTTGAGACCGAAGAATTCCAGCAAGCACTCGATCGCATGATGGAGAATCCCGAATTGGTGACCCTGCTGCGTCCACTCATGGCCTACAACCTGAGCAGTAGCCACGAAATGCGATGGATTGAGGCAACCAACGACTACACCACACAGGTCCTGTACCGATTCGGATTCCAGTGGTCGCCCACAGCCACGCAATATGTCCACCGCTTCGTCGACACCATCGTCGGCTTCAACTACTTCTCGGTATAACCATAACATTAATCATAAAAAGAAAAGCACCCACAAAAAACGTTGTAGGTGCTTTTTCTTGTGGTCCCACTTGGGCTTGAACCAAGGACTCCCTGATTATGAGTCAGGTGCTCTAACCAACTGAGCTATGGGACCGCTCACGGCCACGTGAGCCGAAAAGCGACTGCAAAATTACGTCAAAAATTTGAAACCACCAAACCCTTGTTGAAATTTTCACTTAAACGGCACTAATTTTCATGTTTTATGCACATGTCGTCGCTAAAATATAATAATAAGTCCCCGTTTTTATTTTTTTTAGTTTGGTTGCAGTGGAAACTTGCCACATAGTTAGGGTTTTAGCAAGAAAATGTGTAACTTTGCATGTTTTTTCGTTATGTAGTATGGCGAGTGAGTTTTTACATAGGGTAAAATTTGTGACTCTGGGATGCAAGTTGAATTTCTCGGAGAGTGCAACCATTGGGCAGCAGCTGCAGGAAAGAGGCATAGCACGCGTAGTGAAAGGCAATGAGGTGCCCGACATTTGCGTGGTGAACACTTGCAGCGTCACTTCGCTCGCCGACCGCAAGTGCCGCCAGCACATTCGCAGCCTCATCCGTTCTTATCCCGAGGCTTTGGTGGTGGTTACCGGTTGCTATGCGCAGCTGCAAGGCAAGAACATTGCCGAGATTGACGGTGTCGACATTGTGCTGGGCAACGAGCAGAAAGGTGAGGTGGTCGACTACATCGAGCAATGGCTCAATGACCACAATAAGGCTATTGCCGTCACTCCTCACAAGGATATACGCCGATTCTCGCCTTCGTGTGAGTGTGGCGATCGCACGCGCTATTTTCTCAAGGTTCAAGACGGTTGCGACTATTATTGCAGCTATTGTACCATACCTCTGGCACGTGGCCGTAGTCGCAGTGGCTCTATATCCTCGTTGGTGGATCAAGCTCAGGATGTTGCGTCGCGCGGTGGCAAGGAGATTGTGATTACTGGAGTCAATATAGGTGACTTTGGCAAGAATACTGGAGAGAGTTTCCTTGACTTGATTAAGGCTCTTGACCAGGTCGAGGGTATTGAACGTTACCGCATCTCGTCGATAGAACCCGACCTTTTGGGTGATGACGTGATAGATTATTGTGCATCATCGCGAGCTTTCATGCCCCACTTCCACATTCCGCTGCAGAGTGGCAATGATGAGGTGTTGCAGCTCATGCGCCGTCACTACGACCGCGACCTCTTTGCGCGCAAGGTGGAGCGTATCCACAGCACGATTCCGCATTGCTTTATTGGTGTTGACGTGATGGTTGGCACACGTGGTGAGACTCCCGAGCGATTTGACGACTCGTTGCAGTTCATAGCCTCGCTTGGGGTGCAGCACCTGCATGTGTTCCCCTACAGTGAGCGACCAGGCACTATGGCTCTGCGCATTCCCTATATTGTTCCCAAGGCGGTGCGTGACGAGCGTGTGGCGCGCATGATGGAACTCAGCGACCGCCAGCAGCGGGAGTTTATTGAGCGTCAGCTTGGCACGGAGCGCCCCGTGCTCTTTGAGCAACCTCCTGCCGGCAGTAAAGTGATGCATGGCTTTACCGACAATTACATACGTGTAACAGTGCCTTATCGCGAAGAACTAGTCAATAGGGTGTCGATGGTGCGACTTGAATCATCAATTGTATCGGAAACCCACAATTCATGACAAGCATTGAAGTGGTATTCTAAAATATTGTATTCGCTCCTGGGTTGGGCTTTGCACCTACTGGCAATAATGCCGTGGTGGGTGATCTATCTGCATGCCGACCTGCTTTATTTCGTGGCCTACTATGTTATAGGCTATCGCAAAAAGGTAGTGCGTCAAAATCTCGCTGAGTGTTTTCCCGACAAGAGTGCCAAGGAGCGCAAAGTCATTGAGAAGGAGTTTTATCACCACTTCACCGACTATGTGGCCGAGACGCTGAAGCTATTGCACATTAGCGATGACGATATGCGTCGTCGCATGGTGTTCCACAATGCCGGGATTATCGAAGATGCTTTTAACAATGGTCAGAGCATTGTTCTTTATGCTGCTCACTATGGCAACTGGGAGTGGGTGACATCGGTAACTTTGTGGTTCAATAGTGCTGCTCATCGCGATGCCGTGCAGGGTCAGGTATATCAGCCACTGGAGAATGAGTGGTTCGATAGATTCTTCCTGCGGTTGCGTCAGCGCTTCAATACAGTGTGCATCAGTCAACGTGTAATCTTGCGTGAGATGATATCGCGAGAGCGTGAGGAACGTCATTTGGGTATTGGATTTATAGCCGATCAGCATCCATTGTCAAACGATGAGGGGCATGTGCTCGACTTTCTGCATCATCCCACGGCGTTCATCACCGGGCCCGAGGCGATAGGGCGCAAGCTGCATTGCCGTGCTGCCTTCTTCGACGTGCGCAAGCTCAGCCGTGGACATTACGAGTGCACCTTGGTGCCCCTGAGCGATGACATCGCAGCCGAGCCTCATGGCTCGGTCACTACACGCTATGCTCGCCTTCTTGAGCGACGCATCGAAGCCGAACCAGCCTACTGGCTATGGACACATAAACGCTGGAAACGTCCTGTCACTTTTCCCGACGGATACAATAAAGAGAACGAACTTGAGTTTTATACAAGAAAGAAGAACACCCCTTCAACATCTAACAACTGACATGAAACCTGTAGCGGTGATAATATTGAACTGGAATGGTGCGAAGCTGTTGCGTCGCTACTTGCCCACTGTGCTTGCCGGAACCAATGCCGACATAGCCGACGTTATAGTTGCCGATAATGGTAGCAGTGACGACAGTCTCACTGTGCTAAAGCAGGAGTTCCCACAGGTCAAGACTATTGTCTTCGACAAGAACTATGGCTTTGCCGGTGGCTACAACAAGGCAATAGAGCAGGCGACGGGCTATCGCTACACGGTGCTGCTCAACAGCGATGTGCGCACTCCAAGTGGGTGGCTCGAGCCCTTATATGACTACTTGGAGGCAAATCCCAATGTGGGAGCCGTTCAGCCCAAGCTACTTCACGATAGAGATGATGATAAAGTGATGTTTGAGTATGCTGGTGCTGCCGGTGGATTCATCGACAGGCATGGCTACCCCTATTGTCGAGGACGCGTGTTTGAGGCTGTCGAGGACGACCATGGTCAGTACGATGGAAATGATATCGACATCTTCTGGGCAACAGGGGCTTGTCTGATGGTGCGCAGCGAGTTGTATCGCACGGTGGGTGGTCTTGATGAGGATTTCTTCGCCCACATGGAGGAGATTGACCTGTGCTGGCGAATTCACTTGAGTGGACACTCTGTGCGCATTGTTACTGCCAGCAAGGTGTTCCATTTGGGTGGCGGTAGCTTGCCTCAGGGTAATCCCCGCAAGACTTACCTTAACTTCCGTAATAGCCTGTTTTTGCTCTATAAGAATTTGCCTGTGAGCGATGGCAAGCGATTGTTAATCATTAGGCGGCTTTACGACACTCTTGCCTTCTTCATGGCGCTTGCCAAGCTGCACTGGGGCGACGCTAAGGCAATCATCAAGGCTCACCGTGACTATCGCCGTCTCAAGAGTCGATACACATGCCAACCTCAGGAAAATCTGCTCAAGACCTTCCCTGGTGCTCAACGCAATATAGTGATTGATTATTATTTGCGCGGAAAAAAGTTGTTCTGAATATAAATCTTTATTTCGACTCCTGCGACTTCTTGAAATCGCGTGGCGACATGCCAGTCATTTTATAGAAGAATTTTCCCATACTCGACTGGTCGGCAAAGCCATATTCATAGGCGATGTCCTTAATCGTTTTCCCCGACATGATCATCTCTTGCTTGATTTTTGAGATCAGGAATGTGGAGATGATTTCCTTGGCCTTGTGCCCGCTCTTCTGCTTGCACACCTCACTCAAGTACTTAGCGGTGATGTGAAGCTGGTTGGCATAGTAAGCGACTTCATGCTGCTGCTTGATTTTTTCATCAATCAGTTCCATAAAGTTCCTGAAGTAGATGTCTCCGTGGCTGAAAATTAGGTTTTGGGCATCGCTACCGCCTCTTAGACCCGACATCAGGATTATTAAAGAGCGCAATGAGCTCTTAACAATCTCTTTGTGCCTCAGATTAAAATGCTTGCGTTGCAGTAAAATCAAATTGTCAAATTGGTTAACTACAAGTTGCCAGTCAATAGGATTATCAATTTTGATAATGGGCATGGTGTAAAGGGCCTCAATATAGCCAGTGGGAATGCCCACCGATGCCTCGAGCGCAAACGAGCGGTCGCATATCAGCACCTGTGCACTGAAGTCTTTGCTCATTGCTAGAGTTTTCTTGTAGAGAATGTTGTTAAAGCACAGGCAGTCGCCCTTGCTCATCGTCACTTGTTGCATGTTGGCTTCAAAAGTAGCTTCTCCATCACAGCAGATCATGATGAGCTGATACTTCGAGCTCACCGGTGTTGTGGAATCGACATCAATGTGTTTTACTAAGTCAAAAACACAATAGCCATATTTTTCAATTAATTCTAATCGGGTCATATTTTTTTGGTTTGTTCTAATTTTGACCACAAAAATATGTGTTTTTCTTAAAAATGTCAACACTTTGTGAAATTTTAACTATAAAAAATAGCTGGAATGGTTTAAGCCACTCCAGCCTTTGTTGTCATTTATGTGAGATCTATCACTGCACAGCTTCCTTGCACTGGGTGTACATGGCTGGACAGTTACTCACAACAAAATATTTGCAGCCTCTAGGTTTCACTACTTCAACGCCACGCCAGTTGGTGTCCCAGCCCTTGCTGTCGATGAGCAGGTAGATGACGGTGCCATGCAGCAGTTGACTCTGTTGATATTTCTTGTTGGGGTCAACCTTCATCTCAATCTTATAGGGAGCACGCACGGTGTATCCGTTCTCGGGGGTAGCACCCTTGAGCATAGCCCAAGCTATATAGGGTCGGGCATAGTATTGGTCTTTGCCCATTATCTCGCGCAGGCGCTCAACAGTGCTATTGTAGTTGGTTGAGGTGTTGTTGAGCTTGAGAGCCTGCTCACCATCGATGCGATTATTGCGGTAGAGTTCAAATGCCATAACCTGTAGTGCTACAGCACCTTGTGGCTCGCTACCAAGCTGCTGCTGCATTGCCTTCCACTCGTCGAGAGTGGTTGGGAAGGCATCAAATTCAACTGATGTCTTCTTGTCGCCCACCCATCGGGTGTGACTAATTCTCTTGCTTATTCCTGTTTTGGCCGAGGCATTGACCGAAAAACCTATTATCATCATTGCGATAAAAGTCAGCCTCAACATTGCTGTTAGTCTTGTTTTCATAATCCAAATGCGTGTAATTTAATGACCACTAATTATAATTCATTGTTTGTTAATTTCTTGATGTCCTCAAGAAGGGATTTTGTGGCTTCTACAGCTTCTTTAGGATTGGCTGTGTATTGTAGCATTTTATTGCGTGCCTCAAGCCACTTGGGCATAGCCTCAGTAACTTTCTTTACAGCATCGGTTATTCCCCGGGCAAAAGTGTTGTAGTACTCAGGTTCACTCTTCTTGAAATCATCGTCGACGCTTTCCTTTAAACTATTGGCATTATTTCCTATGTTTTGGATAATGCTTGTAGCCATATCAATATCTATGTTGCCTAACGATTGCTTTGATGCTGTCGCTTTTGTGCCTATTCTTAACAGTTCACCTGAGTCATTAAGACGAATCTGCGATAGGGTCCATCCACTGCCTGCTACTCCCAAAAGAGCCATCGAACCTCCATAGCTCTCGAGATAACTTGCATTGGTGCAATAGTCTTGCAGAGCATTCTGCAACATCACCCATGCGTCAATCTCACTTTCAATTGCCTTGCGCTCATCGCTTGATGAAGCTTTGCTGAGCATTTGGTCATAAGTGTCGAATGTAAAGTAACTGTTCGACATCTTGTGGATATAGCCTGCATCGGCCATGTCAAAATTAGATGATGATTCCAGCACTTGTGCTGCGTATTCGTCGAGTTGTGACAATACTGCCTTGGTCTTCTGTACCTTAGTAACGGCACTCTTATCCATCGTTTTTTTGAAACAAGGCAAAGCCACAGCCTCAATTTTACCCTTTAAAGTCTTGCAGTCGGCACGTGAAGTCACGGGGGTATTCTCCAGATTTCTGATATCCTGCACTATCGATGTTACCGATTTTACCTTGCTCGTGCGTTTCTTGGCGCTGGCAGTAAAAACTGTCCCTACCATCAAAACAGTAACTGTAGCTATTGCTATGAGTCTGATAATCTTGGTGTTCATTGTATTGCTAATTTAGATTTATATGTTATTAAAGGTTTAATTTCGACGAGTCTTAAATGATTTACAAAAATAGGCATTTTTCATCTATTTCACCAACAAATGAGAAAGGAAATCTCATTCCCAAAGAAAATAAAGCCACCCAGCGATATGGGCTGAGTGGCTTTAAAGCTTAAACGTTTCTAGGATTAGAATACCAAGGTGTTGGTGCACTCCTTAGCATTGAGCTTGTCCATGTCGGCCTTGGGGAGGTTAGCCTTGAATACAACTTCAACTTCCTCACCTGGAGCTGCCTTGAGCCACTCAGCAATTTTTGCTTGGCTATCCTCATCGGCAGTAAGAGTGAGCTTAACGTCACCGTTGTCCTCGTCGCGGCCGCTAATCCACAGCTTAACAGGCTCGGTCAGGTCCTCAATCTCAGTTTTGTCTTTGTGTTTGAGTTTTACAGTGGCTGTAACATCAAGAATGTCACCCTCGCCAGCTACCTCAAATGTGATGGGAGCACCAAGTTCGGGGATGAAGCAGTTCTTGCTACCAGTTGTGCCGCTGATACCGTTCTGAACCGAGAAAGTGTAACCCTGCTCGTCGTTACCACTTGCTGCACTACCACTACCTTGATTAGCGTTGCCAGTGCAAGAAACCATCATTGCAACTGCGGCAATCATCAATAAAAACTTTTTCATAATAATAATTTTGTTTTGGTTTTTAACTCATTGCGATTTCAGATCAGCGCTATCCAATCTCAACAATGAATATTGTAAGTAAATAAAAAATTGAATGTCTTGTGTTGGCAGGCTTGAGGCGCCGTCTCGGCCTGTAAGGGTTCTATATATATGTGTGCCTTGTGAAGGGCTTTTTTCTTTTGGGAGGGTAGTCGCGGCGGCATTGCTGTGCCGTGTGCGGGCTACCCTTTTACACATTTTCTACCCGCAAATCTAAAGTTGGTCACTCTTGACACTGCAAAGTAAGTCACATTTGAAGAGACGCACTATAACTGTGTGGACATTAATTGTAACAATTTGGACATCTTTTGTAAAAAATCAGGCGTTTTTTATAACAGGAAGGACAATGTTGTGCATCAAATCATTAGTTGCCAGCATTTTAGATGAAAGCGAGAAAGGTAGTGAAAAAAATGATTGAAATTGGTGTTTTTTTATCTTTCGTTTTGCGTTTTTTTGTGCTTTGTGGTAAATTTGCAGCATTGAAAAATATTATTTGTCATGAAAATTTCGATTATTAACGGTCCAAACCTGAACCTGACAGGACGGCGAGAGCCCGAAATTTACGGCACTCAGTCGCTCGAAAGTTATTTCCAATTTCTTGCCGCTGCCTATCCTGATTTTGAGTTCACATTCTTTCAGAGTAACATTGAGGGAGAGATAGTCGATGAGATACAGCGTGTGGGATTTGATTCCGACGGTATTGTGATTAACGCGGGCGCCTATAGTCACTATAGCCTGGCGATTGCCGACGCTCTGCGAGCCACGCCGGCACCAGCAGTGGAGGTGCACTTGAGCAATGTTTACAGCCGTGAGCCTGAGCGCCACCACTCGGCGATTGCTCCCGCCTGCGTGGGCATGATAGCCGGCTTCGGCCCCGACAGCTACCGCCTCGCAGTCGAAGCCCTCGATTCAATGCACAATTCATAATTCTCTCACCTCTTTCCTCTCACCTCTCACCTAATCAATTATGACTCAAGAACTGGAAGATTACATACTTGCGCACATCGATGCTGAGCCTGAGCATCTGCATCAGCTTGATCGTGACACCCACATCCAGCTGCTCTATTCGCGCATGTGCTCGGGGCATCTGCAGGGCAGAGTGTTGAAGATGCTCGTGCGCATGATTCGCCCCAAGCGAGTGCTCGAACTCGGCACCTATTCGGGTTATGCGTCACAGTGCCTGGCCGAGGGGCTGCTCGATGACGATGCGATAGTACACACCATCGAGGTGGAGGATGAGCTAGAAGACTTCTTGCGCGAGCATTTTGCCAAATCGCCAGTAGGCAACCGCATCACGCTGCACATTGGCGACTGCAACGAGATTGTGCCACAGCTTGGCGGTGACTTCGACTTGGTGTTTATCGATGCCAACAAGCGGCAGTATGTCGATTATTTCAACCTCGTCATCGACCACGTGAAGCCCGGCGGCTTCATCATCGCCGACAACACTCTGTGGGACGGCAAGGTAACCGATCTCCACGGCAAAAAGATTGACGACCAGACTCAAGGCATTCTCGACTTCAACGACCTCGTGGCACGCGACCCAAGAGTAGAGACCGTGATCCTGCCACTGCGCGACGGCCTAACCATCCTCTATAAAAAGCCTTGATTTTAGAAGATGCAATAATATAATGTTTTTTTTCGTTTTATAGTATATACTTGTGATAGAAAACTTTAACCCTTAAGAACTTGGCAATTATGAAACACGGGAAATCAGTATGCAACACGCTCAAGCAAATCAGGCTTGACGTTGCACGTGCCAATGGCATTGATTATGTTCCTGCTCCATGCAACCACAAGGGCGATTGCGCTGGCACTTGCCCTGCTTGTGAGAGAGAGGTGGAATACCTCGAGAAAGAGATTGCCCGCAGGCATTCTTTGGGTAAAGCTGTGCTGATTGTTGGTATTGGACTAACAAGCCTCACAGCAGTGGGCAGCACATCAAGTAATACCGCGACCGCTTTTTCAAGTGGCATTGAAAACCAAGTTACAAGAAGTGGTAACGAGGTCTTTGGCAGCGCAGCTCATATGCCCAGCTTCCCTGGTGGGGATGCTGCTCTAATGAGATTTTTAAGCGAACATGTGGTATATCCCGAAGAGGCTGCCAAGAATAAAATTGAGGGCAAGGTGATTGTGCAGTTCATTGTTGAAAAAGATGGCAGTGTCGGTGAGGTTAAGGTTGCTCGTGGTGTGGACAAAGAACTTGATGCCGAGGCAGTGCGAGTGTGCAAGTCACTACCCAAGTTCTCTCCTGGCCGTAACGCTTATGGGGAACCTCAGAGAGTATGGTACACCATGCCTATCACCTTCAAGATTCAAGAAAGTGCACCTGAAGTGACAGAGTAGCGTATCAGGAATAAAGAAAAGAATGAGACAAAGAGAACAAAACCCTTTGTCTCATTAATTTTATTGAGTGTTATGTTCTTTCATGTAATTGTTATAAATCTTTTTCAGTTGCTTGTCAATTACGCTTTGAGGTTGGTCGAGTTCGCTTAGGTCAACCTTAAAGGTGCTTGGAACATCCATCTTGTCATGGTATTTGATGATGAGGTAGAGCTGCGTGCCACGAATTCGGCTGTAGGTATGCTTGAATCTAACCTTGTTACAATTTTCAAAAAGTATCACATTGGCCAAACCTTTGTCATAGATAACAAAAATATCATCGCCAACAGCAAATGCTGGGATTCCGCGACTAGTCATGCTGGCTTTCTTAAACTCCTCAAATACCGAGAGGATGATGCCCAATGTTATCAAGAAATAAGGGATGATTATCACATAGCCATGCCAATCGGTGAACATAAACGAGAGCTCCCAATGGACGAAGCTAAACACAGCGAAAGCGACCAATAGCACCGACAAGATTGTGTAGATTACTGCCTTGGTTGTGGCTTTGCCTTGGCGATAATAATATTGATGAGTAGTTTGCATAAGAAAGTGATATCTACTGCAAAGTTACAAAAAAACTTGTTCATGACAACCACAATCGTGAACACTACGAAAATGTGTGGCATTATGTTACACATATTCAGGAAAAAGTATTAATTTTGCATCTAATAAAGAATTAGATAATTATGGAATCAACAAGAATACAGAAGATTCAGCGACAAATTCAGAAAGACCTAAGCGAGATTTTCCGCGAGGATACCGCCAAGATGCGCGGTGTGATAGTGAGTGTGAGCAATGTGCGCGTGTCGCCCGACCTGAGCATAGCCCGCGTGCATCTGAGCGTGTTCCCCAGCGAGCGTGCACAGGAGATTGTGGATGGCGTGAACCAGAATGTTAAGACCATTCGCTACGCTCTGGCACAACGCGTTAGGAATCAGCTGCGCAAGACACCCGAGTTGGTGTTCTACGTTGACGATTCGCTCGATTATATTGAGCACATTGACGAACTGCTCAAGAAGTAGTTAGTAGTTAGCAATTTTTCTATATAACTCTCAACTTATAACTTATTCCCGTGTCCCTGCCGTTGAAAATAGCATTCCGCTACTTGAAGTCGAAGAAGGCCCACAATGCGGTAAACATCATCAGCATCATCTCGATATGCGGAGTGGTGGTGACCACTGCCGCATTGGTGTGTGTGCTGAGTGTGTTCAACGGTTTCCGGGGGGTGATTCAGGATAGGTTGGCGCGTCTTGACCCTGAGGTCGCCATCACACCAGCTAAGGGTAAGGTGATGCCCGATGCCGATAGTGTTCTCACCGTTATCGGCTCAATCGATGGCATTGATAAGGCAATGCCAGTGCTTGAAGACCAAGCTCTTGCCGTCTATGCCGATTATCAGATGCCAGTGCGCCTCAAGGGTGTGCCTGTTAATTACCACGAGATTAATGCTCTCGATAGCACTATCATCGACGGGTACTATGCTCTCACCGACGAGGTATCACGCTTTGCCGTGGTAGGCATTGGGCCTGCCATGAACCTGCGACTGCGGGCAGGGAGCCTGCTCATGCTTCAGCTTTATGCTCCGCGACGTGTTGGTCGTGTCAATGTGGCTAACCCAATCGACGCTTTCATGAGCGACTCGCTGTTTGTGTCATCGATTTTTCAGGTTCAGCAAAACTCCTACGACCAAGACCTTATTTTTGTGCCGCTCGACTTTGCCCGCAATCTTTTCGACTACGAGAGCGAGGCATCGCAAATCGAGCTCAAATTGCGACCTGGATCTAATCCTCAGGCAGTGATGCGTCAGGTGAGTCAGTTGCTGGGCCCAAGTTATGAGGTCAAGGACCGGTTGATGCAGCAGTCCGAATCATTCCGCATGGTGAATGTCGAGAAGTGGGTCACTTTCCTGCTACTGGCGTTCATCATGATTATTGCCACATTCAACGTCATCAGCACCTTGTCGTTGCTCATCATCGAGAAGGATGAGAGCATCGCCACATTCCAGAATCTAGGTGCTACACGCCAACAAATCACACGCATCTTTGTCGCCGAGGGGTGGCTCATCACCATGCTCGGTGCGGTGCTTGGAGTGATTTTGGGACTATTGCTGTGCTTGGGGCAGCAGACCTTCGGGTGGCTCAAGCTTAGCGCCGATCCTTCTCAGGTTATCGTCAACGCCTATCCTGTGCAGGTGGTGTGGACCGACGTTGTGGTAGTGCTTCTACTCGTCGCCGCCATCGGTTTTGTCACCTCGCTTGTCACGAGCTCTATCATGCGCCGCCGCCTGCGCTGACATGACATGTCGACAATGTGGCACACAATTTGCAACTAACGAGGGGAAAAACGTCAATAATAATGAATGACAAGATACTTCCATTTGTGATGCCCATTTTCCGCCAACCGGGGAATGAACGTTCGTTTGCTGGCACAGCTTTTTGCATTGACGACTATCTGGTCACTGCTGGTCATGTCATCGACACCCAGCTTGTATACTATGTGCGCAATGGCAACGATTTTCATCCGCTGGTTCGCAATAAGTGGATACCCGAGGTCGTGCCTTCCGACGACCGCTTGGGCTACGACATCGCATTCTATCCTGTTCCTGGCTTGAAAAGTCCGTTGTCGCTCGCCACCGACGATGCCGAGCCAAATGCACACCTCGATGTGCTGTGTTGGCAATACAAACCAAGTGGCTTGCAGCAGGTGGCGACTCAAGGGCTTGTAATTAAGGATCCCGACCTTGCAGGGCACGTGCGCTTCGCCACTGTCGACCACATCACTCACGGTTGTAGCGGATGTCCAATCTTCGACAGCGATGGACGGGTCTATGGCATGATAACGATGGGCCGCGCCGATGTCGACACTAAGAATCTAGCCCCATTGCCGCGCCAAATGGAGCAAAACACCTGTTGGGCATTCAAAACTAGCTACATCAAGCGTTTCATGCCCTAACTAAAACTCTAAATAACTTTTTGTCCTGAAAAAAAGGAGTGAACAAGGAAGGCCTTCTTTGTTCACTTTTGCTTTGTCTTGAAGAGTTCCGTACTTTTGGGGCTTGATTTAGCCCCCTCGAGAGCGGCATTAGCGATTTTTAAAACTTTTTTGGCAGTTGATAATAGGTTATTTATTAACTTTGCAGTTTGATTATAAATGATATTTAATTATTAAAATACAACTGCAATGGCACGACACCGAGGAAATCAAGGCCGAATAGCCGACCTATGGCACTCACTAGTGGGTCGCTACAAGCGCTTTAACGCTTGGTATAAGGGCCTCTATGCAGGCAAGCCATGGTATAAAAAGGCTTTTTATGCCATGTGCACAACCCTTATCACCTTCTTGCTGCTGCTCGTGGCAGTGAACATGAATTTCTTGTGGCTCTTTGGTAAGTCGCCGTCGCTTCGCGAGATCATGGAGCCGCGCCCCTACAATGCGTCGATTATCTATAGTGCCGACGGCAAACAGATAGGAAAGTATTACAAGGAAAATCGCACCCCAGTTAAGTATGAGCAGGTCGACTCCATGTTCTACCGCCTGCTAATCGACACCGAGGACGAGCGCTTCTACAGCCATTGGGGCATTGATTTCCACGGCATGGCAGGTGCAGCCAAGGACTTCATCGTGCACCGTCGCGCCCGTGGAGCCTCTACCATTACTCAACAGCTGGTGAAGAACATGTTCAGGATGCGCACACGTGAATACACCGGTGGCCTATTGTGCCGCATCCCTGGCGTGAAAATGATTATCATGAAGATGAAGGAGTGGATTCTCGCAACCGAGATTGAGGCGTTCTACGACAAGGAGAGAATCCTCGAGATGTATGCCAATACCGTTGACTTCGGCAACCAGGCGTTCGGTATCAAGACTGCCGCGAAGACCTACTTCGACACTTCTCCCGACAAACTCAAGATAGAACAGAGTGCCATGCTTGTGGGTATCCTTAAGGGCACCTCGGTCTACAACCCGCTGCGTCACCCCAAGCGTTGCCTGGAGCGTCGCAACACGGTGCTCAACAATGCTCTCGAGCATCAGGACATCACGCAGGAGCAGTATGACCGCTTGTCGCAAACCAACTTGAACATCAAATACACTCCCGAGACCGAGATGGACTCGCAGTGCCCCTATTTCCGCATGGCGGTGGTGGAGGAAATGCGCAACTGGTGTGAGGACCACGATGTGGACTTCTACCGCGACGGTCTGGAGATACACACTTCAATCGACACTCGCATGCAGCGATATGCCGAGCAAGCAGTAAAGGAGCAGATGCGCGTGGTGCAGCAGAGCTTCGACCGAGAGTGGGGCGACCGAGCATGCTGGGTCGATGCCGACGGCAAGGTAATTGAAGGTTTTGTCGCCGACAAGGCCGAACGCAGCGATATTTACAAACAACTCATGGCTCGTTACAACGAGAACCTTGACTCGGTCGACTACTACATGAACAAGAAGCATCGCACGAAGCTCTTTGATTACAATGGGGGCCATTATGCCGAAATGAGTCCACTCGACTCCATCCGACACATGCTTCACAAGATGCACTGTGGTTTTGTGGCAATCGACCCCATTACTGGCGAGGTAAAGGCTTGGGTGGGGGATGTTGATTACAAGACGTGGCAATATGACAATGTGCGCGCCCAGCACCAGCCTGGCAGCACCTTTAAGCTCTTTGTCTATAGTGCCGCGATTAAAGACGGACGTCGCCCCTGCGATCAGTATATGGACTCGCCGCTCAGTACGCCTCTCATCGACCGCGATGCCAAGACTGGTGGCACCAAGTTGTGGCAACCCAGCAATGCCAATGGCCGTTTCTCTAACCAGAACATGACTATGCGGGCAGCCATTGCGCGCAGCAACAATATCATAGCTGTGAAAGTTGGCAACGAGGTGGGTATCAACAAGGTGGCTCAGGTGGCCTACGACATGGGCCTCTCATCAACCCTTGAGGAGACACCATCGCTGTGCTTGGGCTCGAGCGACGTGAACCTACTCGAGCTGGTTAGTTGCTATGGCACCATTGTCAACGATGGTCAGCCCAAGCAGCCTGTGCTTGTCACTCGCATCTATCGCACTAACAAGAACGGTGAGAAAGAGGAAATCTACAACAGCAAGGTGCTCGACGATCCTAGCCGTGCTCTCTCTCACACTCAGGCCTACAGCGTGCGGCGCATGCTCGAGGCTGTGTGCTCCGATGCTGATGGCACCGGATTAGCTATCAACAACTACGTGAGCAACGTGGGCATTGGTGGCAAGACGGGCACTAGCAATAACTACACTGATGCTTGGTTTGTAGCTATTACACCTAGGCTTGTGTGTGGTGCCTGGGTGGGAGGACAGTACCGGCAGATTCACTTCCGTTCGGCCAACGGACAGGGCAGCCGAGCGGCATTGCCATTGGTGGGGCTGTTCCTGCAAAAGGTGCTTTCGAATTCAACATTCAGATATCTGCACAAGGAATTCCCCGTTGACTATGAGCTTGACCGTTATATCATGGCGTGTAGCAATAGTGCTGGTGGCGAAGAGAACACCAATGCCTATCAGCCTTACAACGACAGCATCACGCCCCAAAATTCGGCCGACGGCAGCTACGACAGCACCTTCTACATCCGCAACAAGGTGCGCGACGACCTAGGCACAGGCCGCAAACTCGATGAGGAAGATGAAGTTCCCAACATCGACAAACCCGCCGAAGACAACGAATTCTTCAACTAAACGGATAATAACCAAAGATAAACCATAAACGAAAAAAGAAACGATATGACTTACAAATATGATTATTTGATAATTGGCTCGGGAGTGGCAGGAATGAGCTTTGCGCTCAAGGTGGCTGGTACCGGCAAGGTGGCTCTTGTGTGCAAGAGTTCTCTTGATGAAGCCAATACCGACCTCGCTCAAGGTGGCGTGGCAAGTGTTACCAATCTTGAGATCGATAATTTTGAGAAGCACATCCACGACACCATGGTGGCAGGCGACTGGCTTAGCGACCCAAAGGCCGTGGAGCAGGTGGTAACGCAAGCCCCCGAGCAGATTAAGGCTCTGATTGACTGGGGCGTGGATTTCGATAAGGATGAGAAAGGCAATTTCGACCTTCACCGTGAGGGTGGGCACAGCGAGTTCCGTATACTGCATCATGCCGACAATACTGGCCATGAAATTCAGGAATCGCTCATTGAGGCTGTGAAGGCTCACGAAAACATCGATATCTTCGACAACCACTTTGCTATCGAGATTCTCACTCAGCACCACTTGGGCAAGATTGTGACTCGACGAACCAAAGATATCCAGTGTTATGGTGCCTATGTTCTTAATCAGAAGACTGGCAAGGTCGACACGTTCCTTTCGCGACTTACGCTAATGGCAACGGGTGGCGCAGGTGCAGTTTATCACACTACCACCAATCCTCTCATAGCTACTGGAGACGGCATAGCAATGGTTTATCGTGCTAAAGGAACGGTGAAGGACATGGAGTTTATCCAGTTCCACCCTACAGCTCTTTATCACCCTGGCGACCGTCCAGCCTTTCTAATCACCGAGGCGATGCGTGGCTATGGTGGTGTGTTGCGAAACCTTGCTGGCGAGGAGTTCATGCATAAGTATGATCCACGTCTGTCGCTCGCTCCACGCGACGTGGTAGCACGAGCTATCGACAGCGAGATGAAACAGCGTGGTGAGGATCACGTATTCCTCGATGTGACGCACAAAGACCCCGAGGAGACCAAGCACCACTTCCCCAACATATACAAGCACTGCCTTGATTTGGGTATCGACATAACCAAGGATTACATACCCGTTGTTCCTGCCGCTCACTATCTGTGCGGTGGCATCAAGGTCGACTTGAATGCTTGTTCGTCTATCGAGCGACTCTATGCTGTGGGCGAGTGCTCATGCACTGGTCTGCATGGCGGCAACCGTTTGGCGAGCAACTCGCTCATCGAGGCAGTGGTCTACGCCGAGGCTGCAGCTAAGCACGCGATAGCATGTCGCAATCACTATGACTATCGCACCGACATTCCCGCTTGGGACGA
Organism: uncultured Bacteroidales bacterium; assembly: GCA_902785925.1. Lineage (GTDB taxonomy): Bacteria > Bacteroidota > Bacteroidia > Bacteroidales > Muribaculaceae > Sodaliphilus. Next base: position 26,548 of record CADAAI010000009.1, on the reverse strand, counting down.
CAAGGGCACTCAGCATCCCGAGGAGATGGTGCTCATCAGCCAGAGCGAGAAGGAGGTAGGTGAGATTATGAGCGCCTATGTGGGCATTGTGCGCAGCAATCTGCGTCTCGACCGTGCATGGAACCGTCTCGACATTCTCTACGAGGAGACCGAGAAACTCTTTAAGGAAAGCACCGTGAGCCGTCGCATTTGTGAGCTTCGCAACATAATCAACGTGGGCTATCTCATTATGCGTCAGGCCAAGGAGCGCAAAGAGTCGCGCGGACTGCACTATACCGTCGATTATCCTCCCAAGCCCAAGAGTGAGGACGATTTGAAACTTTAATGCACAATTCTATAGATTCATGCGATTGAAACTTTTTGTGATATCATTTATGGCTGTCATCGCTCTTGTGGGCTGCAAGGCGCAAAAGCAGGCAAGCGACAGTAACGTGTCGAGCGATAACACTACAGCGACAGTAGTAGTCGACTTTAATGGAAACAACGCCTATCAGTTGGTGAAGGCACAGTGCGACTTCGGTCCAAGGGTGCCAGGCACTGCCGCCCACAGCAAGTGTGCCGAGTGGCTTGAACAATCACTGCGACAGTATTGCGACAGCACCTTGGTGCAAAAGGCTCAGGTCACAACATTTGATGGCAAAGTTTTGGACATCAAGAATATTATAGGCATTGTCAATCCCGATGCTGATAGCAGAATTCTACTGTTGGCGCATTGGGACTGCCGACCTTGGGCCGACAACGATCCTGATTCTGCAAAGCATCGTGAACCAGTGATGGGTGCTAACGATGCTGCTAGCGGAGTGGCTGTGCTGCTTGAGTTGGCGAGAGTCATGAATGAGAAGAAACCTAATGTTGGAGTCGACATTCTTTTGGTCGATGCCGAGGACTGGGGCGAGAACGAGAACGAGGACTCATGGGCACTGGGTACGCAGTATTGGGCTGAACATCCGCACCAAGAGAGATACGCACCACGTTTTGGCGTCTTGCTAGATATGGTGGGAGCTAAGGGTGCAAAGTTTTCCAAAGAAATGATGTCGATGCAGTACGCTCCAAGCGTGGTTAACGAAGTGTGGGACATGGCGCAGCAAAGTGGCTATGGTTCCTACTTCGATAATGGCATGGGTGGAGCTATTACCGATGACCACATTGTGGTCAACCGCATGGGCATCAAGTGCATCGATATCATCGACATGCGTCCAGGCAGCGATACCGGTTTTTTTGACGGATGGCACACTACAAGCGACACTATCGATGAAATTGATGCCACTGTTCTCAAAGTGGTTGGACAGACAGTTGCTAATGTCATCTACAGTTACTAATACCAATTCACAGCTTTAAGAAAGAAATAAAATTGGCTACAAGCGGCAGACAAAGCGAACGTTCGTCTAAGTTCTTGAAGGACTTGGGCATCTACGCCATCGGAAATTTGGGATCAAAGATCATCACTTTTGCGATGGTGCCGCTCTACACGTTCTTCGTTAAGGATACGGGCGACTTTGGTTACTATGACCTGTGCTTGACAGTGATTTTCCTGATTATGCCGTTTGTGACGTTGCAGTTGCGCGACGGAGCCTTCCGCTTCCTACTTGAGACGCACGATTGTGACGCACGTAGTCGCATTATCACGTTTATCTATCGCACTTTAATCACAAGCCTAGTGGTCTCGCTCATCGCTACAGCGATGCTGGCGATGTTCACAAGCATTGATTATGTGTGGTACTGCTTCTTGCTGCTGATGGCAATGTCGTTCTTTGAGGTCATTAGTCAGGTGGCGCGAGGATTGGGCAACAACAAGGATTTTGTCGTTGCTGGCATTCTGTCGTCGTTGGGCATTGGGGTGTTCAGTATCATCTTTGTGGCATTCATGGGAATGGGCATCAAAGGAATTTTCCTTGCCAACATCCTGGCGCGCATTATATCTCTCATTTACCTGGAATTGAGGCTGAAAATCATTGCTACCTATTTCCATTTTAACATCTCTATAGGAAGGGTAGGGCGCGATATTCTCAAGTATTCACTTCCGCTGTTACCGGGCTCACTGTGCTGGTGGCTCACTGGTAGTAGCGACCGCTGGTTCATCAACCATTTCTTGGGCCTAGATGTGAATGGCGTGTATGCCGTAGCGTTCCGTTTTAACGGCATTATCCTCACTTTATCTACTATCTTTTATCAAGCGTGGCAGGAAACGGCAATTTTGCAGTATAATAGTCCCGACCGCGACAAGTTCTTCACCAAGATGTTCAACACCTACATTGGAGTGCTTGCCATCTTGCTCACGGTCTACACTTTCACGCTAAAGATGTTCTATCCAGTTATAGTCGACGCCAACTATCAAGAGAGTGTCAACTATCTCTATCCTATGGGCATCGCCGCGGTGATTTTTGCTTTGTCGGCGTTCTTCGATATGGGATATCAGTGTGCCAAGGACACGCCGCGCACTCTGCCGGCAATCTTCCTTGCAGCGGTTGTCAATATTGTGTGCAACTATTTCTTGGTGAAGTATGTTGGTGTCTACGGTGCTATCGCCACATCAATTATTACCTATCTGGTGTTGTTCTGCTACAGGCTCAACGACATGAAGCGCTACTTCAAACTTACCTTCTATCCGTCCACGGCAATAGCAATTGCCGTTATCTTGATAGGAGGCGTTCCGTTCCACTATTTCAATTCTTGGTGGATGTTGCTACTTTACATGACCGCTGCTTGTGCTGCGGCATTCATGGCAATACCCAAGGAGGCGCGAGACGAACTCTTACTCAAGTTCTCCCAAAAATTAGGATTTGAAAACAATATTGAGCGCAAATAAACGTTAAAAATATAATATACCCGTAATATAGATATTATTTATAGCAAAATTATGAATATCAAGAATTTAATAATAATCGCCGTGACTATGCTCGCTCTCACTGGGTGCAAGACAGCCACCGAGAATACTCTGTCCTACTTCCGCAACTTGGGCGACAGTCCCAGTGGAGTGATGCCGCAAGGCTCTGGCTATGAGATTAAAATAGTGCCCGAGGATGAGTTGTCGATTGTGGTGACATCGGCTGCCCCCGAGGCTACAGCAATGTTTAATCAGCCACAAGTCAACACGGCTCTTCGTGGTGATATGAGCACGCAACCAGTGCCACGCTTGCAGACCTATATCGTCAATAAGGACGGCGACATTATGATGCCAGTTATCGGCAAACTTAACGTTGTGGGAAAAACCACACGAGAGGTTGAGCAGATGGTAACATCTAGGGTTAGCCAAACTGTGAAAGACCCCTTTGTTAGGGTACAATTGGTGGGTTTCTATGTTAACGTGATAGGTGAGGTGAAGACTCCTATTCGCGTCAAGGTTGAAACTGAGCGTTTCACGCTACTTGACGCGATTAGTGCTGCTGGCGACCTCACCGAGTATGGAAAGCGCAGCAGTGTGATGGTGATTCGAGAGGAAGATGGAAAGCAGACCTATCATCGCATGGACCTTGCCGACAGCAACATCTTCTCGTCCCCTTATTTTTATCTGAGGCAGAATGATGTGGTTTATGTTGAGCCTAACCAGATTAGAATTGACAACTCCAAATATAATCAAAACAACGCTTATAAGCTCACTGTAATATCTACAATCGTGAGTGCAGCATCGGTAATAGCTTCGCTGATAATTGCCGTTGCGGTTAAATAACGTTGTTAATTAATTTTTTTCTACACTCTTAACTGAAAATGAGCAATAACTCCAACGATAATAACAATCCAATAGTAGTCTCACAGCAAGACGAAAAGATTATTGACTTTGGAAGTATAGTCAACAAGTATAAGCGCTTCTGGTGGCTTTTTGTGCTTTCGTTGATAGCTTGCATAGGGCTTTCGGTGCTTTTCCTCAAGTATAAACTGCCTAAGTATCTGGTAGTCTCAACTATTTTGGTCGACCAGGATGATACTGCTGGCAGTACAGGTGCTTCGCTGCTCAAGAGTCTCTCAATTGGTGGCAGTGGAGCCAGTGTTGACGATGAAGTGGTTGTGATGGGGTCTCAGGACATCTGCAACAAGATGGTGAAGGAGCTCAAGCTCAATCGCCTTTATGTCTTGCGTAAGAGTGCCCTCAACCGTGATGACTTGTACAATAACTCGCCTATAGAGGTAGATGCTCCTGATGAGGTGTTCGACACGCTCTCAATAGGAATGAATTTTAGGGTGGCAATTGACGAAAACGGCAAGGCCGATATCAAGGTAAAGAAGGGGTACTTCAAAACTTTTGCTGACCTTAAGGATCAGACGTTGCCTGTCAATGTGAGCACACCCTATGGAACGTATCAGGTACGCACAACGCAGTTCTATCAGCCAGGTAAGGAAACGGTGGTTAATGCCAACGTGAAAGGAAATCAGCTGCGTACCGAGGATTTCATGGAAGACATGACTGTTAAGGTGCTCAACAAGAAGAGTAACGCTATTTACATGGATGTGGAGACTCCTAATGTTAAGCGTGGAAAAGACATGCTTAACACTATGATCAAGCTCTACAACATGCGTGGACAGCAGGAGAAAGATGAGCAGGCTCTCAATACTGCCAAGTTTATTGAGGACCGTTTGGGGCTTATATACAAGGACCTTACAGGTAGTGAGGCCGAGATTGAGGCCTACAAGCAGGCTCATAATATGGCCGATGTGGGTATTCAGACCAAAGCGAGCATCGCGCGACAGGAGCAGGCCGAGAACAAGATTGTGGCACTTGAGGCTCAATATCGCATAGTCAATCTAATTAACGAGTTTATAGGTGATCCCCGCAATAAGCACTCCTATATACCATTTGAGGCTGACTCTACTGCAGCCTCTGGTTCTATTAGGGCTTTCAACGAGCTCGCAATGAAACGTGCCGAGATTGCCAAGAGCGCTAAAGACGGAAACGAGGCTCTCGCCGAGATTGACTCGCAGCTCGATGCTATGCGCGAGACGATTCGCAAGGGCGTGAACAACACACTTAATGCCCTCAAGATTCAAATCGACAAAGCCAACCAGGTGAGCAACGAGTCGCAGGGGGAGATGAGTCAGGTGCCCACACAGGAGCGTGAGATACGCAATCTCTACCGTGAGCAAGGCATACAAAACACACTTTACACTTTCTTGCTTCAGAAACGAGAGGAAAATGCTCTCGTGCTAGCGGCTACGACTCCAAAAGGTAAAATTGTCGATTATGCATATGCCCAGAGTAAGCCAGTGTCGCCAAATATTCCAGTGGTACTGCTCGTTGGCCTTATTGCAGGTCTAATGTTGCCAATATTGTTGCTGTACCTAAAGAACCTGTTCACCACCAAATTTTCAACACAAGACGAGTTGCAAAGTCTCACTAAGTCGCCTGTGGTTGGCGAGATTTGCCACAATCGCCATCGCGATTCGCTGGTTGTTAAGCCAGGCAAGACTTCATCGATTGTCGAGCTGTTCCGTTTGCTGCGCAACAATGTTCAGTTCCTCATGACCCGCAAGGACGACAAGGTGATACTAGTCACATCATCTATCAGTGGCGAGGGCAAGTCGTTTGTCAGCACCAACCTTGCATCTTCGTTTGCTCTGTTAGGTAAGAAGGTTGCTCTAGTTGGAATGGATATCCGTAGTCCGCAGCTGGCAAAGATGCTCAAAATCAAGGATACGCCAGGAGTGACCAATTTCTTGTCTAATTCTGATATGACTGTCGTAGAAATAGCGCAAAGGGTGCCCGATGTTGACAACCTCAATGTGATTGTGGCTGGCCCCATTCCACCTAATCCATCGGAGTTGCTCTTGGGAGACCGCACTTCGCAACTATTTGACCAGTTGCGTGAGAATTTCGATATCGTCATCATTGATTCGGCACCTATAGCTATGGTGAGCGACACATTCTCTCTCGCTAAGTTTGGCGATGCAACGCTCTTTGTCACCCGTGCCAACCACACTAAACGCAATCTTATCAAGTACTTTAACGAGGTGGTGGCTCGCAAGCAGTTCCACAACGCAGCTGTGGTGCTTAATGACAGTAATCCACGTCTGTCGGCAGGTTATGGCTACGGCTACGGCAAGGACAAGAAATAATCGCAAAACTAGCTTTTTCATAGCTTAACAACCCACAATTGCCAGAATCATGAAATTTGAGGTAAGATTCATCCTGCAACGACTCTTTTTCATAGGCTTCTGGCTTGCCACATGCACCGGCTTCGTGAGCGACCTGCTCTTTGGACCCGAAATGTCAGGCAGTCCCTTGAGAACAATTTCACTGATTTTAGTCGACTTAATATTGATTTTCCTTGCAGCATGCACCATTCGCAAGAAGACTGATATCTTTTTAATCGTTTCTTTATTAGTCATTGCTGCTATAAGTGGTTTCATTGTCAATAACGATAGCATTGTCGTGTGGCTCAATGGTTTGAGATATTTCTTTCCAGTTTTGTTCATGCCGCCAATTCTTCGCTACTTTTGGTCAACAGAATATAGACATGACCTGTTTGTGAAATCGCTTGACAAGCAGCTCTATATATTCTTGTGGCTTCAAGTGCCGGCTGTTCTCTACCAGTTTTTCAAGTATGGTGCTGGTGACTATGTGGGAGGCACTATGGGCGGCTGGTTCTCTGGAATTTTGAGTTTCTCTATCTACTACACTTCTTTCTACCTGCTTAACAAGCGCATCGACCGAAACAACATTCTGCAGTCACTATATAAGAACTGGACTCTTATTTTCCTGCTTTTTCCCACATTCCTTAATGAGACAAAAATTAGTTTCGCACTTATCGTTGCCTATTTTATCCTGCTCTTGCCCATTGACCGCAAGTACATAATTCGCATGACGTTTCTTTCCCCTCTGATAGTGATACTGGTAGCGGTGGGAAGTTTCTTTTACTATTCAACTGTTGATGAGAGCCAAGGTAAACTTAAACTTGACCCAGAATTCTTTGAAGAGTATCTTGACGCTGATCTCGACAACATAGAGGCCGCGGCAGAGTATGCCGACAAGAACTATAGCGAACAGTTTGATATGCCGCGTGTGGCCAAACTGGCTATTCTGCCTATGGTCTTTGATGCCCACCCAGGGCATAACCTGTTTGGATTTGGATTAAGCTTGTACAAGCATGGCTCATTTATCGAAGCGTCGGACTTTTATAATGAATATGACTGGGTAATGAAAGGCACTAGTCCACAAATCATGAGTTCTGTCCTTCAGTTGGGAATCATTGGTTCAATTTGGTACATTGTGTTTTTTCTGTGTCTTTTTTTCATTAAGATTCCCCTCTATCCAGTACGCAATTATAATATGCAAGCTTTCTTTATACTTGCGTTCTTAATTCTATTGTTATATGCCGATTTTTGGTCCTATCCAAATTTCTGCTTCATACTATTAACATTCTATTTCCTGTCATGGAAAAAAGGTGAGGGTGAGTCTCAACCATCATCATGATGGTAACTTAATATAGTTAAGCCATGCTAATTAACTCAATAGGTTTTTGGATATTCTTTGCAGTGGTGTTTCTTGTCTATTATATGATAAGAAATTCTCGCTGGCAAAATGCTTGGCTGGCTATCACGTCTCTCGCTTTCTATGGCTATGTGAGTGTAAAGTTGCTCTCTTTTTTTGTTGTCATCATTGCTTTATTTTATGCGCTTGCTATAGGAATAGAAAAGAAAGAACACATTGCACGATGGCTTAAAGTGGCTGGTGTGTGTGCAGGAATAGGCATTCTCATTTATTTCAAATATCTCAACTTTTTTATCACTGAGTTCTCAGCATTGATTACGAGCATTGGTCTCTCCGCAAATACTGGCACACTCAACATCATAGCACCCCTTGGCATCAGCTATTTCACCTTTAAGCTAATCAGTTACATTGTTGATGTTGCCAACGGCAAAGTACAAGCCGAGCACGATATTGTCAAGTTCACCGCCTATGTGGCATTCTTCCCCACCCTGATGTCGGGACCTATTGACCGTGCTACAACTTTCTTGGCACAACTTAACAACGTCAGGAAATTACTCCCTAATAACATCAGCGACGGTGCACTTAGGATCCTGTGGGGCTTCTTCATGAAAGCCTGCATTGCCGACCGAATCGCTCCATATACCGATGCTGTTTTCAATAACATGTCGCATCACAATGCATCATCAATAGCACTGGCTTCGGTGTTATACTTGATTCAAATGTACAGCGATTTTGCTGGATATAGCCACATGGCGATTGGAGTGGGGCGACTATTGGGCCTCACTGTTACCGAGAACTTCAAGCAGCCACTATTTGCCGTTAACGGAGGCGATTTTTGGCGCAGGTGGCACATGTCGCTGTCATTTTGGCTTAGGGATTACATTTACATTCCACTAGGTGGCAGCCGTTGTAGCAAGCTGCGTTCCTATTTCAACGTGATGGTGACATTCATTGCATGTGGTGCTTGGCATGGTGCCAATTGGACCTATATTATCTTTGGTGCTCATCATGGGCTATGGGTGATTGTGTCACGCATCATGAAAGTGCCGCGTGAGAAGTTGGAGAAAAAGCACGAATCGCTCAAGCATTCCACCTGGTTTAAGAGCCTGAGAATCGCCATCAACTTTGTGGTTTGTTGCATTGGTGCCATGTATTTCAGAGCCAATTCATTTAACGACATTATAGTGGCTTGGAGCAAATGGCTGTCAAGCGATTGGGGAATGCCGTATCTTCAGGCTACAGTGCCATTGTTCACTTTTGGGCTACTATCAGTTCTTGTTATGATTTACAAAGAGCATCAAGACGAGTATTGTGGTAAGGCTCACTTCATGCATTCGTCGTCAAGAGCAAAGAAACTAGTGTGTATAGCTATGGCAATAGTTTTCATAATCCTCACTGGCGCTCTTGAGAGTAACAGTTTCATTTATGTGCAATTTTAGGTGACTATGAAAAAGGTTCTTATCAACATACTAATAATCTTTGCGATAGTTGCTGCTTGTGACATTGCTGTGGGATTTTTGGGCAATAAAATCCTCATGGGCACTCCTGAGGTTGGAACTTTGCAAGTCGATGCCTATCAAGCGATGTTTAAGAAAAAAGCCGATGTGCTTATTCTTGGTTCATCAAGAGCACGACACACATTCCAACCAAAGATGATTGCTGACAGTACTGGTTTGACGGCTTACAATGCTGGCTATGATGGTCACGGAATGAACTATGCATTGATTGTTTTGCAATCTTTCCTAGAGCGTTGCAAGCCACAAGTTGTTGTTCTTGAGGCTTGTGCTGCAATGGTCACCGACGAGTGGCTTAATAATAGCATTGACGATGTGAAGCATTTTTATGGTCTTAATGCTCCTCTTACCAACTATGTAAAAGAATATGGTTCTTGGCAATTGCAGGCGAAGCTCAATAGTAATCTTTACCGACTTAACTCCACGCCCACATGGCTGGTAAAAGCACGCACTATTCCTTCACGCGAATGCGATGGCTATGAGCCTCAATACGGGAACCTTGCCGACACCGCCATCATTAACTTTACTGATTTTGAGACCAATGATATTCAGGTTAAGTGTTTTGAGCAGATAATTGAAACGTGCAAAAAACACAACATCAAGCTCATTGTCTACATAGCACCTTCACTAGAAGTAACAGCTAAATTCCAAAAATGGATGAATGATTTTTGTGCAAAACGTGATGTGATCTTAAAAGACCATGGTTGTGACCCATATTTCTTTAGCAATCGCCATTATTATTTCAATGACTCCGACCATCTTAACGACATTGGAGCACGTGAAATGACGAATATTTCAATAGGTGATATAAAGGTGCTAGTTAAACAGTCGGCGCTTGGTGTCGCGTAAGAACTCCCATAGTCGAGGATATTGTATCAAGTATTGTATAAGACGATATTTGAAAGAGAACTTAAATTTTTTGTTCTCAATGATGCTCTTTACCCATTTGTCACTTGTGTCAAGGTTATTCATACAAAAAGATATATGGAATATTTTCATGCTTAGCAAGGTTGATTCATATTTCTCAAGTAAATTTCTTGACATCAATTCCTTTTCGACTATTGAATAATATTCTTTCCATTTGTCGAGTCTTGACAACGAGCCAGTGATTGATAATGATTGTGAGTTATAATAATAATAGCACACTGGATGGTTGAAGAATCCCACCCTCTCAACAAATTTTGACAGTTTGATGTTTATTAGAATGTCTTCGCTTGGCAATTTTGTGTCGCTGGGAGGATAAATGTCTTGTAACCATAATTCTTTCTTGGCTAAGCAGCCCCAATTAGCGCAAATCCCCACAGGGGTTATATTATATTCCAAAAAGCCTTCACCAGTAAGAATCGTTGAGTCATTAGGAAAAGACACTACACTCTTTTGGCCTCTCTCATTAATCCTGATGTAGCTGCCATAGGCCATGTCAAGGTTCTGTTCTTCGCACTTCGCCAACAGATACTCCACTGCATCGGGCAGCAACTCATCATCGCTGTCGAGATGGATGATGTAATCTCCTTTGGCTTCTGTCGCTCCACTGTGGCGCGCTTCGGCAAGTCCAGCATTTTGCTTGTGTATAACCCTTACATTATCATGCCTAGAAGCATAATCGTCGGCAATGACACCAGCACCATCAGGAGTTCCGTCGTCTACAATTATCACCTCACAGTTTTTATAGGTCTGAGCCAAAGCGCTATCTACACAGCGAGCTAACGTTTTCTCTGTGTTATAAACGGGGATGATGATCGAAACCTTGGGCTGATTCATAAAAAATCATCTATAATTGTTTCCCTTAACTTGAAGGTTTCTCACATTCTTAAACGGTGCAGTTATGTCATTTTTACTAACACCACTGAATGTGTTGTTTGAAATATTTACATAGCTGAAATTATATTTGTTTCCACTATGATTAATATAGATTCTACCTTTGCCTTTATTGGCATTTACAATGTTTTCCTCAAATGTGATTGAAGTTCTTTGAGCCGCCTCTGTCAGGAATAAATTAGAGTCGGAGCAATTAAAGATGTTCTTCTTGAAATTCAAAGTCATGTCTTTAATATTGAGGCAATTAAGACCTGTGGCTCCCGTAAACTCGTTATTAATCGCTGTGATCTGAACTTTATTCATGCCTTTTGAAGAGTTCATCCTTGCTAACATTTTGAGTTCAGAGAAACGGTTCCCAGTCAAATTAAGATTCAAAGTACCTCCATGACACCACAACATAGTGTAAGGATAATCACTTTCCACTATGTTATTGGAAAGAGTTACGCTTGCATTCTTTAATGACAAAAAAGTGTGTCCATCACCCAGCACTTTATTATGACTTCTTATGATATTGTTCTTGATACAAATATTGGTGTTTTCAAAAGATTCGGCCGAAATATCAATATCATTCATAAATAAATTTTCGCTAGAGCTTTTTGATGTATTAAGGATCTCATTGTTTGAGATTTCAATGTTTCTCACAATTGCATACTTGCTTAAGTCCAATTTAAGAATTCTCTTTATGGGTGCATCCAATATAATTTTGTTGTTATTGAAAAGAACGCTATCAATAGTGCAGTATGTCTTAGCTCCTTCACCATAGGCATGGCTAAAAGTAATGAAATTAGATATTTCCATGGGTTTGCTACCTGTTTTGTTGACTAGATAGAATTCATTATTCTCGACAACAACATTTTTCAGATCAAAATCATTGTCATGACTGCCGCCCCAACATCCCAGCACCTCATCTTTGCCATACTTCTGGAACACGTTGTTTCTTATAACGATATTATTCTGATTCCCTCTTGACCAAAGGCAGCCACCGTCATCACAATTATTATAGTTCTCAAACTCACTATTTTGAACAATCACATTAGCGCATTCGCGAAGATCAAGATTTGTCAACACCGCATTTTTGGTTTTGCTCACAACATTGTCCACAACAACTCCATCGGCATCCACTATCTTGATGATATGTTTAGGAGAATTTTCCCAAAGGATTCCTTTATGAGAAGCAAGCTCAAAACCAATGTCCTTAATTGTTGCCTTCACTTTTTTGTGGGAAGTGCCATGAATGGCAAAAAAAGAACTTTCTTGCATTTTGCTTTTGCCGTTGACAAAGCCTTCATTTACAATCACTTTGGTGGCTTGAGGGCTCACTCCTTTTATTGTGGTGTTGCACCTGAATTTCAACGAACCGTCAAATTCATATTTGCCAGCTTTATCAAAATTAAGAATCAACTCATCGGCACTCCCCAAACTTGCTGTTATTTTTCTTATGTTTTCGACATAGGGTTTTGGGCAGGTGCTCATCTTGATTTCTACTGTGCGTGCTTGAGCATTGCTGATTAGTAGCACCATTGTGATAAAGGCTATTATATGTTGGATGTATCTCATAATGATAATATTGGTTTTTGCAAAAGTAATAAAAAATCTTTCAAGTTTGACTCTTTTCACTCATGAAAGATTAATTAATGGTGTTTTCTCTTTTTGCTACAAGAAAAAATGCGTACTTTTGCACGTTTTTAGTCATGGAGAAAAAGCGCATACTCATAGCTAATAAGTTCTACTACCCACGTGGTGGCGACTGCATTGTGGCAATGAACCTTGAGCGATTGCTCAAGGAGCAAGGTCACGAGGTGGCGGTATTCGCAATGCATTATCCTGAGAATGTTGACTCGGGATGGAACAATTACTATCCTTCGCAAGTTGATTTTTCAAGCTCTTTAATCAATAAATTAAAAGCGGCAAGAAGACTCATGGGTTGGGGCGACATAAAGGCTTCGTTCAACAAGATTTTAGACGACTTCAGGCCCGATATTGTGCATCTACACAATATCCACTCTTATCTCTCACCAGTGTTGGCACAACTTGCTAAACAGCGTGGTTGTCGAGTGCTGTGGACACTGCATGACTACAAACTAGTGTGCCCATCCTATGCTTGTTTGCTAGGTGATAAGCCTTGTGAGAAATGCATTGGACGTGGAAAGATGCATGTGCTCAAGAACCGATGCATGAAAGGCAGCTTTGCTGCTAGCGCTATGGCATATATCGAAGCTTTAAAGTGGAATCGCAACGTGCTTGATCGATTTGCCGATGCCTTCATCTGCCCTAGCAACTTCATGGCAAGCAAGATGCGCAAGGACGGTTTTGATACAGAAAAGATTCACGTGGTATGCAACCACATCGACCCCGAGAAACAGCAACTCTTTGATTCGCTGAATGTCGAGCGTGAAGACTATTATGCTTATGTAGGACGCCTTTCACAGGAAAAAGGCATTGAAACTCTTCTCAATGTGGCATCCCAACTGCCTTACACCCTCAAGGTTGCTGGCGATGGACCGCTGTTTGCTCAGCTTAAGCAGCAATATTCAGGGAACTCTAACATTGAGTTTTGTGGAAGGCTAGACGCCAGGCAAATTGCTGAATTGTTGAGCAAAGCCCGCTTTTCAGTCATGCCAAGTGAGTGTTACGACAATAATCCACTAGGAGTTATTGAGTCGCTTTGTGCTGGTACTCCTGTAGTGGGTGCACGCATTGGTGGCATACCTGAGCTTCTCAACGATGCAAACGGCATTGCATTCTCTTCGGGCAGTAAGGAAGAACTTTCAAAGGCTATAAGTAAAGCTTTTGAGATTCAGTGGAATAATGAGAGTATTAAAGAGTCTTCTTCACATCTTTTCTCTCCACAGGTGCATCTTGACAAAATCTTGAGATTTTATGGTTGCAACGATTAATAACAAACCACGCCTTGTCGCTCTCGACATTGTTAGGATGGTTTGTATCATTCTTGTTGTGATTGGCCATTACGACCCCAGCAACGCACCTTCCCATTACTCCAATATGTTGAGTGTGATTTACACCTTTCACATGCCGGTGTTTCTCTTCATCAGCGGTTACCTCTACATCATCACACGAAAAGAAGAGTCTTTCAATGCATTTATCACTAAGAAAATCAAGCGACTAGCGATTCCCTATTTGGTGACATCAGCCATTGTTATTACCATCAAGCTGTTAACGCAAGGCAATGCGCAAGTTGATCATCCAGTTACCGCCATGTCCTATCTAAAGATGTTCTATCTTCCCGAGGCGGGTTATTTCTTGTGGTTCATCTGGACTTTGTTACTGTCGTTTATTATTGTGTTTTTTTTCAAGACTAAGCAGGCACGATTGATGCTTTTTATCACCAGTCTAATCATCTCTTTCTTGCCTTCATGCGGCATCGATTTTTTTTGTCTGAGACAAACCCAGGAAATGCTTGTCTATTTCATGACTGGAGTGGTGATAGCCGACTATGCACAAGGCCTTTTTAAGGTAGGTATTATTCCAACTATAATAACTTTGCTGCTGTTCATTGGCTGTGAGGCTTATTATATTCAACATCAAGATTCTGTGTTGATGTACCGACTACTTGCTTTCGTGGGCATCGCCACTGTAATGACTCTGTGCTACAATTTTGAAAAGTATTTACCAGTGCTTGCACGCTCTTGCATGGTATTGGCTCCTTCAGTCTATGTTATCTACCTCTTTCACACAACAATACTAGGCTTTGCTAAAGCAGCTTTTGCAAAAATGCCTTTCCTTGTCAACAATTTTGGCTTCACATTCTATCTGCAGGCCATTTGTGCCATCGTGTGTGGCGTGTTGATTCCCATTCTTCTTTACCACTTTGTTATTAAGCGAAGTAAAATTCTAAGACTATTATTTGGCGTCTAGTTTTTTTTCTTGTAACTTTGCACGCTCTTTTGGCATAATTTGTATTACGTCAATAGTGTGTGTGAATAACTATTTATGCCGTCAGGTACAATAATTAGTTATTCATTTAGTTAATATAGTAGGATATATCCAACATCATAGCGCTATATTTTTTAGATGAAAAATACTGTTCAAGGCAGTCTCATCACAACTTTCAGGTGCAACGCCAAGTGTAACATGTGTAACATTTGGAAGTTCCCCACTAAGCCTGAGGAAGAAATCGACGCCTCCTACTACGAGAAGTTGCCCGATGGACTGCGCATCAACATAACGGGTGGTGAAGCCACTATCCGCAAGGATATCGACAAGATTTTTGAGATTTTGTATCCGAAATCGACTCTGCTGGAGTTGAGCACTAACGGCTACAATACCGAGAAGATTGTCGAGCTGGCTAACAAATACCCTAAAATCCTGATACGCGTGAGCGTCGAAGGGCTTCCTAAAATCAACGACACCAAGCGTGGGCTGGTCAATGGTTTTGACCATGCCCTGCGCACGATGCTTGAGCTCAAGAAGACTAAGTGCAAGAATATTGGTTTCTCGGTTGTGATTTCGCCCGACAACTACAAGGACCTGTTGTGGCTCTACGAGCTGTGCGTGGCTCTTGACGTGGAGCTGGGCAATTCGGCGGTGCACAATTCATGGTACTTCCACAAGGATGACAATGAGATTGTGAGCGAGGAAGCACTTAAGCAGCATGAGTTATTTGTCAAGGCGATGTTAACCAGCAAGCGTCGCCACCTCAAGGATCGCCTAAAGGACTACGGCCGCGCATTCTTCAACCGTTCAATCCACCGTCGCTTGCGTGGCGACGAGGCTGGCTATCGTCCTGCGTGTGGTGCCTTGACCGACTTCTTTTTTATCGACCCATGGGGCAATGTGTCGCCTTGCAACGGCTCGAAAGAAGAGTGGATTATGGGCAACATCAAGGAACAGAGTTTTGAGGAAATTATGAACAGCGACAAGGCCAAGGAGGCTCTCAAGAAGGTGCAGGCATGCGACCGCAACTGCGCATTCATCGTCACCGAGCGTCACGACATGGTGCGTCGCCCATGGATTCCTATTATGTGGGTCATCAAGAACAAGTGGCGTATTCGCCAGGGCAAGGACATTTGCTGGGATTAATTAATCGTCGCTTGATGCAATGAAAGTAGTTTCGGTAATAGGGATTAGAGGTTTTCCAGGCGTGCAGGGTGGTGTTGAGATGCACTGCGAGAACATCTACACGCGCATGCACAAGAATTACCGCTTGCGCATCTACCGCCGCCGTCCCTATCTAACTGAGGTTTCGGCCCGAAAGTTCAAGAATACCGAGTATGTTGACCTGCCTTCCACTCGCATCAAGGGTCTTGAGGCTGTAATCCACTCGTTTTTCGCTGCTATTCACATTATTTTCCATCGCCCCGATGCTGTGCACATCCACAATATTGGGCCTGGTATGTTTGCTCCGCTCATCAAGATGTTCCGTATACCTATCATTTTGACCTATCATAGTCCAAACTATGAGCATAAGAAGTGGGGAAGGTTAAGCAGAGCAATTTTGAAATTATCTGAGAAAATCTCTCTCAGCTGTGCCAGCAAGGTTATTTTTGTCAACAGTTTCCAGCGAGAGAAACTCGGTGAGAAAGTGCTTGCAAAGTCGGTGTTCATCCCCAATGGCATCAATAAGACTAAGATTGGACGAAGTACGGGTTCGCTGCGTACTCTCGGCATAGAGTCGCGCGACTTCATCCTTTCAGTGGGAAGGCTCACTCCCGAAAAGGGTTTTGAGTATCTTGTCGAGGCGGTCAATAAGCTCGATGAGGTAAAACATCTCGTAATTGCTGGTGCAAGCGACCACGACAACAGCTATTTCAAGATGCTCAAACAGCTTGACTGGAACGATAAGGTTATCTTCACTGGTTTTACTCAAGGCGAGGACTTACGTCAGCTCTACAGCCACGCTCGCCTTTATGTCCTCTCGTCGGTGAACGAAGGATTTCCTTTGGTTCTCCTTGAGGCAATGAGCTATCAGTTGCCATTAGTGGTGACCGATATCCCGGCTACACACCTTATTCAGTTACCAGAAGACAACTATGTTGAGGTTGCCAATAGCGATGCTCTTGCCGAAGGTATTAGCAATGCGCTGAAAAAGGATTTCCAACTACAGCACTACGACCTCAAAGATTACAATTGGGACAGCATCGCAAAGCAAACGCTTGACGTTTACCGTCAGGTGCTCGAGAAATAGAACCGACTGCCACTATAATGGCATTAATAGCGCTTTTATGAGAAAAGTTTTTTGCCATATCTGTATCGTGTTGGTAGCACTGATATGTTTCAGTGGTAATGGTCATGCACTCGAGTTTGAGGCAGGACAATACTTTTTCGACAACAGCAATATTCATTACAGCAATATAAAGTTTGCAACTTTCGATACTGTTGCAGTTGCTGTTCACGTTTACGACTTGACTACAGCCAGCAATAATGATTGGCATCAATTAACCCTAGATGAGCCTATAAATTGTGATTTGTATTCTTTTGTTGAATGTGATATCCCTTCAGGTTTATATGCAGCAACTGTTGATCAATTTCTTGATAGTCTCACCACTCACCACACACAGCTCACGATGTGGCATGAGATGAATCCCTTGACTCATCCACATAATCCCGGATATGTTTATTGCCCAATTATGAATGATGAAGTGAGCGATGGATACTGGAGAACACAAGAGAGCTATAATGCTACCGCTTCGGGTAGTTTGCCAATTATTTATATTTCTACCTACGATGGTCTCCCCATTGTGTCGGAGGATAAATATATAGACGCGTCTCTATGGCTTGACAATTGTGGATTTGAAGATATTCAACCAATAGGAAGTGAAGACGTGCCGGCCGAGATTAGAATTAAGGGACGAGGTAATTACACTTGGAGAGCTTTTTATAAGAAACCTTACAAAATTAAGTTTGCAAAAAAGCTGTCTCCACTTGGACTTGACAACAGCAAGCATTTTATTTTATTGCCACATGCCGATGATATGAGTGGGTATTTGCGTGACGAGTCTGGCTTTGAAATGAGTAGATTATTGGGAATGGAATACACGCCACTGCAGAAACCAGTTGAGGTCGTTCTCAATGGAGACTATATAGGTTTGTATTTCTTATGTGAGATGATCAGGGTGGAACAGGGCCGGGTCGATGTTCTCGAACAACAGGATAATGACATGAATCCCTACAATGTGAGTGGTGGGTGGCTTCTTGAGTTATCACAAAACGATAATATTATTGTGAGAAGATTTGAGAATAATGACAAGAATGGACTGTTTTACAAGTTTGGGTCACACTCTCCCGAAAATGTGTCACAAGTGCAAATTGATTACATCTCAAAGTTTATATCACAAACTGATAGTTGCATCTTTGTTAATAACAAGGCCGATAGGGGATGGGAAAACTATATAGATGTGCCTTCGCTTGCGAGATACTATGTCATTAATGAGGTGCTGTCAAACATAGAGTCTTTTTGTCGTAGCATGTTTGTCTATAAAGATTGGGGAGATGAAGAAAAACTGAAATTTGGACCAGTATGGGATTTTGGTAACAGTTTCACTTATGCAGGAACCGATGATTTTATTTACAATTATCAAACTCAGTTTACATTTTTATGGCTTAGAGAATTATTAAAGTTTCCACGGTTTAAAGTTGCCATTCTCTCTGTGTGGAATATGTTCAAAGAGCAAAACATATTAAATCAAGTTCTTGAACATGACCAGCAGTTAATGGCTTCTATAGAAACTGCAAAACAATATGACAAAGTTAGATGGCCATATTATAGCGATATATGGTCCGACGCTTCAGAGAGGTTTTTAGATTTAATCGCCAGCAAAGCCGCATGGCTCGACCAGCAGTGGAGTGTTACTACAGGCGATGTCAACTGTGACGGAGCTGTCAACGCTTCCGATATCACTACTATCTATGATTATCTGCTCAATGGCGATGATTCATTCCTTGTCACTAGCGACGTGAATGGTGACGGCTACGTAAACTCCTCCGACATTACTGCACTATATGATACAATACTTGGGAATTGAATTTAAACAAATTTTTTAGTAGCCATGTTTTCTATGAAAAAGTATAGTAACCACATTTTCTTAGTGTTTATTGTTTTGGTATTTTTTAGTGCCAAGGGATTTGCTCTAGAGTTTAAGGCAGGAACCTACTATTTCGATAACTCTAAACTACATTTCTCAACAGTTAAGATGGTCGTGGGCTACAATGATTCGACCCGTGTCTATGATATGTCATCAACCGATATTAACCCATGTTGGTTTCAGGTTACACTCACCAATGACATCAATAGCCTAATAGGCTTCTGCTTCATCGACAGCGAGAAGGAACCAGGAACTTATAATCAACAGCTGCATGATTTTCTTAACGAATGTGACACTACTGAAACTGTTTTTCGCCAAACGAAAGTGCTAGAAAGCCTAAATACTTGGTCTGATGTTACAGGCTGGGTGTTTTGTCCATTGAACAATGGCGATCAAAGTGATGGATATTGGAGACCAATTAGCAGTTATAATGTTGAGCCATCACGCACCGTCCCACTAATTCACATCAACACTCAAGATTCAATGCCAATTATCACCAAGGATTATTATATCAATGGGGAACTCTGGATTGAGAGTTGTGATGTTGAAGGATTTGAATCATTAGGATCGCAAGAATCTCCTCTCGACATTGAAATCAAGGGGCGCGGCAACTACACATGGACTTGCCTTAAAAAGCCTTACAAAATCAAGTTTGCCAAAAAGCAATCTCCACTTGGTCTCGACAATAGCAAGCATTTTATTCTGAAGCCCGATTGTGATGATTGGAGTGGGTACTTGCGCAATGAAATGGGATTCGAGACCAGCCGTCAGCTAGGAATGCCCTACACCACACGCCAATACCCAGTTGAATTAATATTAAATGGTGAGTATGAAGGTATTTATTTCTTGTGTGAGAAAATTAGGGTGGAATCAGGAAGGGTTGATATTATGGAACAAAATGATAATGAGACTAATCCCTACAACGTGACTGGTGGATGGCTTATTGAGAAAGATGGAAAAGGCCCAAGGATAAATGCTCAATTTCAAAATAACGATCCTAACGAATCCTTCTATATTTTTTCATCTGAATCTCCCGAGGTGCTGTCGCAGGAGCAATTTAATTATATAACCCCATTGCTCCAACGCATTGACTCCTTGATTTTCGTCCCTGACAAGGCCGACCGCACTTGGGAGAACTACCTTGACATCAACACTCTGGCGAGATACTATGTGATACAGGAGGTTATGGAAAGTGTTGAGTCGTTCTCTGGCAGCATGTTTATGTATAAAGACTGGGGCGAGGACGAGAAATTTAAGTTTGGGCCTGTGTGGGACTTTGATTGTAGTGCTTATGGCTTGGCAACCACAGGCGACCACTTCATCTTTGACTATGAAACGGAGTTCTCTTTTTTGTGGATAAAGGAGTTGCTTAAATTCCCACATTTCCAGCAAAAGATTAGAATGGTGTGGAAGGAGTTCATGGCCAATGATGTGCTCAACAAGGTTTTGGCACATGCTCATCAATGGCGCGACATCATACAGGGCGCTGAGATAAGTGATAGTCTGCGGTGGCCATTCTTAGCCAGCGTGCACCCTGAGGTGTTTACAACTCAATATCTTGATATTATCTCTCGCAAGGTGGCTTGGCTCGATGAGCAGTGGAGTGTTACTACTGGCGACGTGAATTGTGACGGAGCTGTCAATGCGGCCGATGTCACCACTATTTACGATTACTTACTCAATGGCATTGACTCATTACTTGTCACCTGCGATGTGAACGGTGACGGCCACATCAATTCTGCCGACATTACCGCTCTCTACGATATCATCCTTAATAACTTTTTTCCGCCACTTCCATATTAAATAAATTACCACACGAAATCATCAAAAAAACTCCCTCTCAAAATATTGAAAGGGAGCATAACTTATATCAGGGCCAACGATCATGCCCCCTATACATTAAAACGGAACACCACGATGTCGCCGTCTTGGAACACATAATCTTTGCCCTCAATGTGCATCTTGCCGGCCTCCTTCACAGCAGCCTCACTGCCATAGTGGATATAATCTTCATATTTGATGATCTCGGCACGGATAAAGCCACGCTCAAAGTCGGTGTGGATAACTCCGGCACACTGTGGAGCCTTGCTGCCTTTGCGGTAGGTCCAAGCGCGCACCTCTTTGGGGCCTGCAGTGAGGAAAGTCTCAAGGTCAAGCAGTTTGTATGCCGCTTTAATCAGGCGATTCACGCCACTCTCTTGCAAGCCGATCTCCTCTAGGAACATCTGGCGCTCCTCGTAGGTTTCGAGCTCGGCAATGTCGCTCTCGGTCTGAGCTGCCACAATGAGTATCTCGGCATTCTCTTCCTTAACAGCCTCGCGCACTGCGTCAACATATTTATTGCCTGTTACGGCGCTGGCGTCGTCAACGTTGCACACATAGAGTACTGGCTTGTTAGTCAGGAGGAACAGGTCGTGAGCAAACTTTTGCTCATCTTTTGTTTCGAGCACAACGCTGCGGGCGCTCTTGCCTTGGGTGAGCACTTCTTGATAGCGCTTGAGCACTTCGTGTTGCATTTTGGCGTCGCGCTCGCCGGCAGCTGCCATTTTCGCCACTTTGCCTATGCGGCTCTCGATTGTCTCTAGGTCACGAAGCTGCAACTCGGTGTCAATCACTTCCTTGTCACGCACGGGGTCGACAGTGCCGTCCACATGGGTGATGTTGTCGTCGTCAAAGCAGCGAAGCACGTGCAGAATGGCGTCGGTCTCGCGAATGTTGGCAAGGAATTTGTTGCCAAGACCCTCACCGCGGCTCGCACCTTTCACAAGGCCGGCAATGTCGACTATCTCGACTGTGGTAGGTACCACCTTGGCAGGATGTACTAGCTCAGCTAGTTTGTTCAACCTCTCATCAGGAACGGTGATTACGCCTACATTGGGCTCTATTGTACAAAATGGGAAGTTTGCCGATTGCGCCTTAGCGTTCGACAAGCAGTTAAACAATGTCGACTTGCCCACGTTGGGAAGTCCCACAATACCACATTGAAGTGCCATAATCTATATAATGTATTTTTTACGTCTTTATTAAATTGACTGCAAAGTTACTCATTTTCTTTAAACCACACAAAATGGGGGTAGATAATCACTGCCTAAGGAGTTTTTTGCAAGTTATCACGTTCCGATATTGCTTGCGACAGTAGGCAGTTTTTTATCCACTGGAACATTTCGTCAAGGGCATAGTCCCCGCTGTGTGGGCGGTTCCATGCCAGAAGGAAATTCACACTTTTACCAGCCTTCTTGAGTTTGAGGGCTAGATTGATAGGCACAGGGAATGCTGTGTCGCGGTCGCGTGCTCCATGGCGTATGTACCAGTATTGAGCCACATCGCTCACACCGTCGCCTATGCTGTTCATTGGGTTCATCAGCGCAACGTTGCGCTTAACTTCTTCACTCACTGTGCTGCCTGTGTGTTTCGCGCTGTATTCAGTGAAGTTCACGCTGCTTCCCTTTGAGTCGCCAAACTCCTCGTTCTCACCCGAGGCTCTCTGGTCGACAACACCTTGAGTGTCGAAGGCTGGAGCAGTCTTCAATGGTTGGGTGCTTACTACATAGTTGAGATATCTTTCCATGTCAAGGTTAGTGATGTATTCGCCAACTTTTTTGCCACCCATTCGGTTTTGCATGGCTCTTTGACCACGAGCGCCCAATGGGGCTTTGCCAGCGGGCGAAGAGGCAACACCGTTGATGGGAGGGGCGCCAAAGCCTGCATCTTCGCTAAATGTGAAGCCTAGGCTATCGGGGATATCGGCGCCAGCATTTTTGGCGATTTGAGCCGAACGTATGAGTTCTTTCTTGATATAGTTAAGGTAATTATCGGCGGTTAATAGGGTATCATCTTCGGTTTGCAGTGCTAAGCTCTCAAGATATGCGGGGAACTGCGCTTTCAACTGGTTGCTCACAGCAAGCACGTCAGGGTCTCCATTCTGACGGCTGTCGGTCCCGTTAAATAACCATTCATAGGCCATGTCGGCATGCTCTAGGTCGATGATAGGGCAGTAGCACACCGAGGCGAAGACATTGTCGCGCACTGGGGCTGCTCCCATCGCCTGGAGTAGGGGCTCATAGGCTGGGTTGTTGCCGGTGGCACCCATCAGGGCCGACATGGCGCCGCCAGCACTAGTGCCGTCGGTGATTATCTTCTCGGCATCGCCAGGAATTTCATCGTCAAAGTAGCGTATATAGCGTATTGCTGCCTTGAGGTCTAGAATCGCGTTGGGGGCACGACCAGTATAAATCTTGTCGCCTTTCTTCACGCCACTCTTTTTGTCGTTCTTGGTGGCTTTGACTATTGAGTTGCGACCACGTGAGCCAGGTATCACTACCACCATGCCTTCTTTTAACGCACGTCCGCTGGCATCACCAGCCTGTGGGCGACCTGCAGCCGAGGCCATATAACCACCCACATAGGTGCGAAGCAAGATTGGCGATTTCATGCCGGCATTCTCGGGAACATAGACGTTAAGATATTGATATGCCGAGTCTTCTATGTTGGTGACATAATAAAGACGTTCATAGGCTATATATTTTACCTCACTACCGTCGGTCATGGTCATACTGCGAACTTCGCCAATAGTTGGGTCGAATTCCAACCTGGCATTCTCTTTTCCCCATGAGCACACAATGCTCAGCACTGCTAGTGCAATAAAAATAATCTTCTTCATAATTGTCTCTTGTATGTCACCACAAAACTAATAACTTAATATCCTAGATTTTCGCCTACAAGCACTACCACATGGCGACCTTCGCCACGACTGTTGCGAAGCAAATGGATATAGCTGCATATGCAATCTGCGCTGTTGCAGTTGTGGCACACGCCATCTGCCTTGCACGGGGTGTTAATGTCAAAACGTTGGGCATTGATGGGCGATGCAATGCTGCGGGCGCGTGCTATAGCAGCATCAACTGTCTGCGCTACCTTGTTTAGGCCAATCACAAATATCACTTTTTTGGGTCCCCATGTAATGGCGGCTACTCGGTTGCCATTGCCGTCGATGTTCACTATCACACCGTCTTCCGAGATGGCATTTGCGCTCGATAGATACACGTCGGTAGTGAAGGCACGCACATACATCTGCTGTTTCTCTTCAGCACCTTCAACAACATCGCGGTCGAGCACCTCAAGGGTTCCGCGTTCTTTAAGTGCCTGAGGGATTCCCATGTCACGTATGGTCATCGAGCCGCCCCAAGTTACGCTGCTGCCGTCAGCGATGAGTTCCATCACTTTATCTACTGCCTCTTTAGCGGTAGGGCAGTAATGTGCTTCTATGTGGCGACGGTTAAGATTCTTTATCAGTTTGTCGCCCAAAAGCTGGTTTCTTGTCTCTATTGGTGTCATGATATTTTATATGTTAGATGGAATAGGGGTGCGAGATAAGTCTAACACCCCTATTCCTTTGTCTCTGATTCTTAATGCTTAGTCACGGGCTTTGCGCATATACTCCTCTACATCTTTGGGGTGATAAGGAATAATGTCCTTGCCTAGGAAGCGGCAACCATCGGCGGTAATAAGTACATCGTCCTCAATACGTATGCCGCCAAAGTCCTTATAGGTCTCTAGCATGTCGAAGTTTAGGAATTCGGCACAATGGCCTTTTGCTTTCCATTCGTCAATCAAGTCAGGGATGAAATAGATACCTGGCTCGTCGGTTACTACGAAGCCTTCCTCAAGACGGCGGCCCATGCGCAAGGCATTGGTGCCAAACTGGTCAAGGCGGGGACGAGTTTCTTCGTCAAAGCCCACATATATTTGGCCGAGACCTTCCATGTCGTGAACATCCATACCCATCATGTGACCTAAACCGTGGGGCAGGAACATTGCGTGAGCTCCGGCTGCAACGGCTTCGTCAACATCGCCCTTCATCAAGCCTATAGCCTTTAGGCGCTCGGTCATCAGGCGGCAAATGGCCATGTGAACATCAAAGTATTTAACACCGGGCTTTGCAACTTTTAGAACCAGGTCATGGCAGTCCTCTACAATACTGTAGATGGCTAGCTGGCGCGAAGTGAATTTGCCGTTAACGGGCATAGTGCG
Source organism: uncultured Bacteroidales bacterium (assembly GCA_902785925.1). Classification (GTDB taxonomy): domain Bacteria; phylum Bacteroidota; class Bacteroidia; order Bacteroidales; family Muribaculaceae; genus Sodaliphilus. The sequence continues at coordinate 1,724 of CADAAI010000009.1, read as the reverse complement.
GGTGTTGTCGCTGCAGTAGTGCTCAATGGTCTCGGCACCGCAGTCGCACAGCACGAGTCTGCCATCTTCGAGTTCAGCCATCGATGGAGCTCCATGCATTATCTCGCCATGCTGTGAGAAGATGGTTCCAAAGCTCACCTGGGCACCGTAACTTTGGGCAATGCCGTTAATCTGACCGCCAATGTATTTCTCTGTGACACCGGGTTTCACGAGGCGCATAGCGGTGGTGTGCATCTTGTAGCCTATAGCACAGGCTCGCTCAAGTTCTTCTATCTCGAGCTGTGACTTAACCGAACGCATCTTGACTATTGCTTTGATGAGCTCTAGTGACGCAGCTTCTTTCTGCTTGCTTGGGTGGATGTCAAGTAGGTCCATGAGTTGAATCATGGTGTCATGGCGATAAGGGGGCAAGAAATGTATCTTACGACCTTTGGTCACAGCATCTTTCACTATAACCTCCAGTTCACTCATGGGTGCGCTGTTTTCTACACCCACCTGAGCTGCCATGTCCTTTACGCTGTCTACCGAGCCATACCATACGATATCCTCAATGTCAATGTCATCACCTATCAAGGTTTCTTTGCCGCTGTCAATGTCTATCACACCCACAAGACCGTCACGCTTCTGACCAAAGTAGTATAGGAACGACGAGTCCTGACGGAAAGGGTAATAAGCGTTGTTGGGATAGTTGTTGGGGGCCTCATTGTTGCCCATCAGCAATATCACACCATCTGTCATGAGCTTCTTAAGCTCCTCACGGCGTGATACATAAACTTCTTTGTCAAACATAAGTATAAGTTTTTTTATAATTAGTAATTTAAGTTTCGGCTTTGTTATATGCTTGTGTTTTTAACGCTCAAAATTACAAAAATCACATGAAATATCCAAATTTATCCATCTTTTATCACTCCAGTCTCGATATGCGCCTTTTCAACCTTGCTTATTCCTCCTGCCTCTTCCTACCTTTGCTCCACACATTATTGACATACCCCCCCATGAACGCCTCTGTCTCCCAAGCTCTCCCCCTCTCCCTCTGGAGGTCACCTGCAATCCGTAACCACGCATTTTTTGCGCAAACTGTCCCATCCACCACCAAACATTAAGCAATCAATTTCCAACTCCTTAACATCTAAAACAAATTTTGCCCACTATGACTACAAACCCTCAAACTCAAAAAAAAATTTTTTTCAAAAGTGTCCCACTTTTCCCACTTCCCCGGAATCCCCACTTTCAATCCGGAACCCGTCCCGCGCGGCCTCAGGAGCGCTCCCCCCCGCGCTGCCCGTCCCTCGCCGTGCACAGGTTGCTCCGCTGGTTCCGGGCGCCGGGCATTCCGCGCGCGCGTACATTTATATATATGTGCGCGCCCTCCCCTTGCCCCCCGGTGCGCCTCTCCCCTCCGCTGCCCTTGTCCCCCCCTCTTCCCGCCCGTTTTCCTCCCGTTTCGCCCCGTTTTCCGTTAAAGGGTGTTAAATCCGCGTTTTTTTTGAAAAAAAAGCCAAGAATATTTTGCCATGTGGGAAATCGGTTGTAATTTTGCATCGCTTTTCGGCTCACGAGGACCCGTTCCGAGTTGAGCGGTTTTTTTGACGCCTTATCGAAAAGGCGCGCAGGCCGGGAGGCACGAGATCATTGAGATGTTTGCGATGAGGAAATCTGACAAGCAGGTGAGAGACAAGGAAGGGATTCCGCGGATCTCCGGTCAAGATTCCGAGAGTGACAGG
>CADAAI010000008.1 GCA_902785925.1 uncultured Bacteroidales bacterium | reverse complement strand
CGCTACGGAAGTTATTTCCGACTTCCAACAGCACAATATCATATATGTTCTTTAATTCAACAAAGAATTATTTATTGCACTTCGTTTGTGAATTTAGAATGATGGTCCTGAAAAATAGAACAACACGAATTAATTAATACTTCATCTCATTGCCCAAAAGAGCAAAAAATTCTCAAATTTGGTCTGAAAAAATAATGAAAATAATAAGTCTTTAATTATTTTTTTCTTAATTTTGTAGGTTAAATATATAATTTATATTTATAGAAATATATAATTCATTTAATATCAATAGAATAATTGGGCAAAGGCGTGGCAAATAAAGCGGGACGCATTGCGTCGTGGACCATAGGCATCTTGATACTACTTATCATCTTGCTTCCACTTGCCATGTACATCCCTTGGGTGCAGAACAAAGCCAAAGACATAGCTTGCTCCTATGTGAAGGAGAAAACTGGAATGGACCTGAGCGTGGGCAAAATCTTGATAAAATTCCCACTCGACGTAAGCCTCGATGATGTAAAGCTTCTTGACAAGAATGGCGACACGATGGTAGTTGCCAAAAACTTTACTGCAGGTGTAGCAGTTCGTCCACTTTTCGACAAACGCATAGAGATAGATGGTGCCGAATTGACCGAAGGGAAATATAGACTTGTTAGTGAAGACTCTTCGATGCTACTGAGAGCCGATGTTCACCATTGCAAACTATCGGGTGCCGATGTTGACCTCTCCAATAACAAAATCAATGTTCTAGACGGAGAGCTCACTGGTGGAAAAGTGCACTTGTCGATGTTCCCACACAAGAAAGTTGAAGAGCAAGACACCACAAAGAGTGAACCTTGGTTTATTCAAGCAAAACATCTCACACTCAACGACGTGGACTACACAATGGAGATGCTACCAACCATCGACAAACTCACAGCTCATGTTGATCGTGCTGAACTCAAGAATGGCATTGTTGACACTGGCGCGCATACTGTAGATGCCGAATATTTGGGTGTTGACAGAGCCGATTGCAGGTATGATTATCCATCACAATCATGGGCCGACAATTATAGCCGAGAGCATCCTTTACCGCCTGAGATACCACCACTTTATCCCGACACTATCCCTTGGACAGTGAGAGGTGACAGCATCAGGCTCTCCGATTGCAAAGCCACTTATGCCCAAGTGGGTTCTAAACCAGTAAAAGGTCTTGACATGAACAACATTCAAGTCAAAGATCTGAATTTTGGTGCACGTGATTTCTACAATCGCGGAAGTGCCGTTTCTATCGATGTGAAGCATCTATCGGCCACAGAGCGTAGTAATCTAGAGATAAAAGATGCCCACGGCAAAGTAAACCTCAATAGCCAAGACATTCAACTTAAAGACTTCGTTTTAAAGATCCGCAACAGCTCTCTAAAAGTTGATGGTAAAGCCGACATGAGCCTCTTTGACAAGGAACCAACTGGCAGCATGAATGTGACAGCCGATGCCAGTGTCGATGTGCGAGAGGTAACTACTGCGATGCCGTCATTATCTAAAACACTTAAAAACATTCCAACCAACCGTCCCGTAAAATTCAAGGGAACGCTTAATGGCAACACCCGAAGTCTCGATGTCAAAGATGCCCAGATTGACATACCTGGTCAGCTAACAGGCAAAGTGAATGGCACAGTCAAGAACGTTACTGACCCGAAGAAAATACAAGCAAAAGTTAAGGTTGACGCAGATGTTAAAGACACTAAAATTGTCAAGCCATTCCTCGATAAAGACATTCAGAAAGTGCTCGATGTTCCATCGGTGAAAATGAAGGGAGATGTTGACTGGAATGGCAAGGATGTGGACATAAGAAATGGTTACGTCGACATTCCAGGGCACATCAAGACGACATTGAATGGTAACGTTAAAAATGTTACCGACCCAAAAAAGATGCAAGCTGACGTGAATTTTGACGCCGATGTAACCGACGTAAAGTTTGCAACCAAAGAACTGCTTGACAAAGACTTGCAAAAGAAAATTAACGTTGTTCCCATGAAGGTAAAAGGAAACGTCAAGTACTCCCCCGACCTTGTTGCAGGAGACGTGGATATGCGACTAAAGTCGGGCGGCAGCCTTGTGGGCAAAGGCTCTTATTCACTTAAGAATAACTCTTACGAAATTGATGCTAATGCAAAATCTCTTCCTGTAAAGAAAATAGTTCCTGACGTGGACGTTAACAATGTCACTGCCCACATCAAAGCCAAAGGGCATGGTTTTGATTTCCTAGGCAAAAACACCTCTGTTGACGCAAAAGTTGACCTTACCGACATCGATTATGCTGGCAAACATTACCGCAACCTTGATGCCGATGTGAAACTTAACGGAAACTACTTCGATGCTAAGGTCAACGCCCACAATCGTGGCACTCTTGCTGCAAAGGGCAGTTTTGACCCAAAGAGCCAGCGTTATGACATTGATGCTGACGCCCACTCATTCCCTGTCGATGAATTTGTCCCCGATTTGAAAATTGGAAAACTCACAGCAAAAGTTAAGGCACGAGGCGAGAAATTTGACTTCCTAAAAAGTGGCACCAAGATTGATGCAACTGTCGATTTGGGTAGCGTAGAATATGACCATCAAGTATACAAAGATCTTACTGGAAACGTGTATCTCGATGGCAATCGCTTTGATGGCCACATCAATTCCACTAATCCAAACTGTGATGTGTATGCCGATGCCTATGGAACCATTAACGGCGACCATTATACCATAGACTTGAAGGGTAATGTTCGTGACCTCGATCTCCAAGCCCTCAAAGTTCTAGACATTCCTTGTGATGGTCAAGGGAATATTGATCTACAAGGCGATTTCAATCTCAAGACCAAGACCTACAACGCCAATGTCAAACTCTCAAATCTTGACTGGAACTATAACGGAGAGAAAATATTCTCGGAGGAAACTGACCTTCGCCTCAACACTAGCAACAATTCCATCTCGGCCTACTACAATGAGCAGAGCACCTATATTAACTTCAATGCTCCACATAGCATTGATGACTTTGTCAACAGATTCAAACATTGTGCCGATATAGCTCAACGACAATACAAGAAAATGAATCTTGATGCCAATGAGATTTGCGATGCCCTACCACGGTTCGACCTCAATGTTAAGATGGGGCCCGACGGACTTATCCAGCGCATGCTTGGACGCTATGATATAGACTTCAGAAATGTTGATTTGAGCGTCAAAAACGACAGTAATCTCAACGCCCACGCCTACGCCACCACCCTGAGTGTGGGTTCTAATGCTATCGACACTCTTGTGGCCAATGTCTTTGAGGTAGACAAGATGATAGGATTTAATGTCCATATGAAAAACAACAAGGGCACTTGGGACGAAATGGCAAAAGTTGATTTGACGGGCTACGCCATAGGTTCGCAAGTAAACATGTTGCTCAGGCAAGAGAACATAAAGAAAGAAATGGGATACAATTTTGGATTTAACGCCAACCTTCAGGACTCTATCCTCGACCTCACTATCATGCCAAGGCAACCCGTAATAGCCTATAGGCAATGGAACATTAATGAAGACAACTATGTGAGAATGGATTTGGGATACAAGCGCCTAGAAGCAGACCTAACCCTAGAAAGCGACTCAAGCCTTATTACCCTGAGAACCGACCCATTGCAGGAAGAGGGCAAGCAGAACATTCTTGCAAACATTAAGAACGTGCGCATCGAGGAATGGACAAACATGATACCATCACTCAAAGAGATGAGCGGAGTGCTTGATGCCGACATGAAACTTTCCTATGACGGTCGCAACTTTGAAGGAAATGGTGACGTTGCTTTGTCAAATTTCACATACAACAAAATTCGCCAAGGTGATTTGAAGATTAATACCAATCTCACAATCGACCCATCGACGTCGAGCACACACCTAAACGCTATGCTCAACATTGATGGTGCCGATGTGGCTGTAGCATATGGATCTCTCAACGACAGCACATCTTCAAGCCCTCTAAATCTTGCTCTAAACCTAGACAGATTCCCATTGCGTAAAGTATCGGCATTCATCCCTGGCCGCATGGTAATGCTAGCAGGTAATGCAAATGGCCAGATGAGCGTGACCGGCACTATGGACAATCCTGTAGTGAACGGCTACCTTGTTGGCGACTCTGCCTATGTGAGACTCCCTCGCTATGGCAGTTCACTACGCCTGTGTGATGATCAGATAAAAGTTGTCAATAACACCATTGACTTCATCAATTACAAAATTTACGGTTTGAACAACAAGCCCGCCTACCTAAACGGAGTTGTCGACTTCACGTCGATTGATGACATGAAGATGAACCTTGGTATAAATGGCAAAGACATACAATTCTTCGGAAGCGAGCAGAAGCCATATTCTGAGATATTCGGCAAAGGATTTATCGATATTGACGGCAAGCTCAAGATGAGTGACAACGTAACATCAATCAATGCAAATGCCAAGCTACTCCCTGGCTCAGACATCACCTATGTGATGCAAGACGAGATTACTACCATAGCCAACAATAGCGCAACAAAAGGAATGGTAACATTCGTCAACCCGAATGACACAGCCTGGTATAACGACACTATCATAACAGGTGGCGGAGCATCTTCGTCGGCTTTAACAATGCTGTTCGACGTAAACGTTGAGAAGGGAGCAAAAATCAACGCATTCCTTCAGCCCGAAGGCAAAGACCGTGTAAACATTGATGGAGAGGGCAAACTTAGATACAGTATCGATTTCGCCGGAAAAGACAACCTCAATGGCACATACACTATAAGCAGTGGCACTGTGCGTTACACACCACCAGTAATTAGCCAAAAAGTATTCAATATTACTGATGGAAGTAGCATTTCATGGAATGGTGAAATGACCAACCCAATCCTCAACCTTAATGCTACTCATAGTGTGCGCACGAGCGTTCAGAACAGCGATGGCAATGGTTCCCGACTCGTTGACTTCGACATCAGTGCAGCACTCAAGAACACCCTCAGCAACATTGACCTTAAGTTTGGCCTAGAAGCCAAAAACGATGCTATCATCGAGAGCGAACTGCAGACACTAACCGACACTCAACGCTCTCAAGCTGCTATCAACTTACTCCTCTATAACTCCTACTCTGGCACTAAAACCACTGGTGAATTCTCAACTACAGGAGCATTGTTCTCTTTCCTTCAGTCTCAGATTAATAGTTGGGCCGCCAATAATCTCAAAGGCATTGATGTTTCATTTGGTATTAACCAGTTTGAAGGAAGTTATGAAAACGGAGGCCGCACTGAGACGAGCTACAGTTACCGTCTTTCGAAGTCGCTCTTTGGCGACCGTTTCAAGATTGCTGTGGGTGGAGAATATTCAACCGAGGCAAGCCGTGAACAAAACTTCTCGCAAAACCTTATAAGTGACATCTCATTTGAGTATCTTCTTAACCCAAGCGGTTCTCGCTACCTGCGCCTGTTCCGACACAAGGGCATTGAGAGTGTTCTTGAAGGAGAGGTAACCATTACAGGCGTCAGTTTTGTTATGAAGCACAAAATTTCATCGTTTGGCGACTTATTCAAGTGGCTTAAGAAGTCACCCAAGATAACCACAGAAGAGAATAACCAGCCGCCCGTGGACAACGCTGAGCAACCCGCAACAACTCCATAGCCCCATTACTGCATGATAAAGTTAATTAGCAAAATATTATTCTTCACAACAGTGATAGTTCTAGTCTCGGCATGCTCTACAACAAGCAAGCTTGCTGATGGCGAAGTACTATACACCGGTGTGAAGAAAGTGCAATACAATGAACTTGACAACGTAAAGATTGAGAGCAGTGTAAAGGACCAAATCTTCTCGTCAATCAACGTCAAGCCCAACAACCCACTCTACTCACCCTACTATCGCACACCATTCCCCATAGGCCTATGGGTATATAATCATTGGGACGAAAAATCCAAAGGTCTGAAAGGATGGCTTTATAAAAAGCTTGTTGCAAGGCCTGTGCTCATTAGCCGAGTGCGACCTGCCACGCGAGTCAACATGATTGACCAGCTCCTTCATGACAATGGATATTTCGACTCCAAATCGAGCTACACACTCAATTACAGTGAGAAAAATCCAAAGAAGGCTAAAATCACCTATGAGATTGATGTGAAAGCTCCATACAAGCTCGGCACCATCACCTACCTTGATGACGACTCACACCTTAACCATCTTATCGATTCCATTGCAATGGCCGACACTTATTTCAAGACAGGAAACCGCTATTGCGCCGACTCGCTAAACGCAGTGAGAATCACCATCACCAATGAACTTAGAAACCGTGGCTACTACTATTTCAGGCCAGAATATATAGAGTATCTTGCCGACAGCGTGACCCAGAAAGGAGTGATAAACATGCAGATGATAAAAGCTGCCAACATTCCTAATCAAGCCTTCACTCGATATTTGGCCGGTGATGTGACAGTCACAGTGGAGAATTTCAATGGTGGCGGTGTACCCGATACCACAATTGCACGAAACTGCATTGTGATAAAAAAGGAACCAGTACACATAAACGACAAACTCATTCCGTCATGCATCAGGTGGAGAAAAGGACGCCCATTCCGTGTGGGGAACATGGACCTGATTCAGATGTATCTTGCACGCACAGGCATCTTCAGCAACATAAACATGCAAGTCATTACCAACGACTCGGTGCGTGATGACGGATATGGAGTTATCGATCTCAACGTGCAGTGTACCCTCGACAAGCCTATCGAAGTAAAGGTTGAAGCTAAAGGAACGACAAAGTCAAGTAGTTTCATTGGTCCTGGACTTGGAGTGGGCATTAAACATAAAAACATCTTTGGCGGTGGTGAACAACTCAGTGCCGACATTACTGCATCCTATGAGTGGCAAACCGGTAAAGGCAATGCTTATAAGAACAGTGACTTCAATAGCTATGAATTGGGTGCCAATGTGAGCCTTGCCATTCCTAGATTGCTTGCCCCAAGGTTTATTGATCGTGCACGAAGATATATCAACTGGACACGTTTCTCGGTTGGCGGCGAGTTCCTAAACCGACCTAATTTCTTTAAAATGGCTCGCGTGAGCACCGAAATGACATGGGAATGGCACTCTCGAAAATATTCACAGCACAAGTTCACGCCACTTAAGATTACATACTCTAATTTGCTGAGCACAACCGATGCTTTCGACTCAGCCTATTTCTTTAACCGTGCTGTGGCACAAAGTTTCCAAGACGTGTTCATTCCACAAATGAGCTATACTTACACTCTTGACCGCTCATTTGGTCTCAATAACATAGTATTTTCGGTCACTGCCACTGAGGCCGGCAATCTTGCCTACTGCATTTGGCGTGCATTTGGAGTCAAGAAAGGCGAAATGCACATTATGAACACCTATTTCTCACAATTCATTAAAGCACACATGCAATTAGTTTGGACACGAACTCTATTTGAAGAGCACAAACTTGTAGGTAGAGTAATGGTGGGAGCCGCACATGCTTATGGCAACGCTCATGAAGTGCCCTACATGGAGCAGTTCTATATTGGAGGCTCCAACTCACTGCGTGGTTTCTCGGTCAGGTCGGTTGGCCCAGGTAGCTATCATTCCAAATATCTAGATCATTATTCTTATTATGACCAAACTGGAACATTCAAATTTGAAATTAACTGTGAATACAGATTTCCATTAATGGGTTATTTGAAAGGTGCTATATTTGCCGATGCAGGCAATGTTTGGCTGCTACAAGACGATGAGTTCCGTGAAGGAGGCAAACTAAATGGCAAGAACTTTTTTAAAGAATTAGCACTTAATACAGGTTTAGGTCTGCGATTTGACATGGGCATGATTGTCTTAAGAGCCGATTTAGGTATCGCTCTTCATGCGCCCTACGATACAGGCAAGAGAGGTTATTTCAACATCCCAAAATTCAAAGACGGGCTGGCTTTACATATTGCCATTGGATATCCATTCTAATCGCTATGGTGATGATGATGATGGTGTTTTTTGCTGCGGCGTCTGTTGCGGAAAAGGTACTTGCGCAGCACATGCCCACCGAACCATCGCATAAGTCCAAAAGCAATAAAAGCCCCAATCACATCTACCACAATGTCAAGGACATCATATTCACGACCAAATCCTAATGCAAGCTGTCCAGCCTCGGTCATCAGTCCTAACGCTGCCGCCAACGTTGTTAATGCTAATTCCTTATTTAATTTAGTGTGATGTGGGCTGCGATGCTTGGTATAATCATAAAGGTAGGCAAAATTCAGAAAGAAGAACAACAAGAAATGCACAACCTTATCGGCATGCTTAAATCTCAGAAGACTCAGCCATCCTTGTGTAACAGAAGGGGGAGATAGCAATACATAGACCACAAACGCAGTCATAATTACTGAAAACACACCGGCTGGTATATAGTTAATTAGTTTCTTCATTCAATTAATAAAATAGACAATCCTTAGTAAAAATCTCCTTGATGGATTATATAATCATAAAGCAATGCAAAATTAGTACATTTTCGCCAATTACTGTAATATTTAAACCACTTAATTTCAAGAAAACACCAAAAAATTTTCATGTTTGCATTATTCTTAATAATTTTGAGGTGTAATTAATACAAATTATAATCACACAATATTATTATGAGCAAATTGTCGGATTTTTTCAAAATGTCGAAAAATGAGCGAAACGGTGCATGGCTTATTGTGGCATTAATCATTATTCTTGTCGCTGCTGTATTTATCGAAAGAAAATGCTCGAACGACAACGTCGATCCAAGCACTCAAAAGGAAATCAACGAGTATGTAGAAAAAGCCAAAAAGATAAAGGTCAAAGATAAAAAGGCAAAGGACACAAAGTCAACCACCAAAAAATCATCAAAAACAAAAAACTCAACCGACAGCAAAAAGAGAACCGATAAGAACAAAAAAAGTAGGTCAAAAACCAAGTCAACTAGTAAGAAGACCAGCAAGAAAGAGGATAAAACAAAGAAAAGCACAAAAAAGAGCAACTCTACTAGCCCCAAGAAGAAATCATCGGCTCAACGCTTGCTTGATCCTGTTCCCCAATTCTGAACACATAAAAACAACTGCCACACTTTGCAAAATGTGTGGCAGTTTATATTTTCACTAAAAGAGATTACATCAATGTCGTCGGGCAGGAACGTCCTGCTGCTGTTTCATGTACTCATCATGATGAAGATCATGGTTTTTGGGGCGAGGCACGTCACGCACATCGCGCGAACCACTACCACTATTGAAATAACCATTAGACTTGCTTCCCCGCTTGCGTTGCTGACGTTGACGGTTAAACTCAGTCAACATATCAAAACCCTTGTTATACAGCACAATCGACTCATCAGTTCGTTGACGTGCAGGTTCGCACTTCATGAGAACAAGATAAATCTTCATGCCATCACGTGCCACAGCCGATGCAAGGCATCCACCCGCCGCACGTGTAGTTCCTGTCTTAACACCGATGCATCCATCATAGCGTCCAAACAGTTTATTGGTATTTTTCAGATGAATAGTCTTACCCCCAAGGGTCGTAATATCGCGAGTTGGATTGGACACAATCTCGGCAAAAATCTTGTTGCGCATGCAGTATTTCACAAGCTTCATCATGTCACGCGCAGTTGTATAATGATCATTATCGGGCAGACCATGAGCATTGACAAAATGAGTGTGGAGCATGCCAAGCTGTTTGGCTTTATCATTCATCAGTTTGGCAAACCCCAGACTATCATTAGCTAGGAACTCCCCCACTGCATGTGCAGCACCATTATCGCTTGGCAACATAACGCGATATAGCAAATCATGAAGTTTGTATTTCTCACCTCGCGCCACATTTCCGTAAGGAACAGAGGCCGCCTCTCGACTAATTGTCACTGTCTCGTTAAGACGCCCACTCTCACAAGCTAAGATGCAAGTCATCATCTTAGTCATACTGGCAGGATACATGCGTTGGTCGGGATTCTTGCTGCTAAGAATGCGTCCTGTCTGGGCATCAATCATGAACCATGCTTGAGCACTTAACTTCTTAAGCTGTGCGTCGACCGTATCGCTAGGAAATGCAGGGTTATCGAGTGCTGCGCTGTAAATTGAAGGCTCAGGACCAGGTCCAGTAGCTGCCCATACCTGCGGACACCCACAAGCAATTATTGAGCACACAATAAGAGCCCAATTCATCAGGTGCAGAAATATCTTATTTTTCAACTTCATTACTCGTTACAATGAAAAATCCATCATTTCGGATTGCAAAGTTATTGATAATTATGGCAAAAGCAATAAAAAATTACAATTTTTTTAGAAATTTTACAGGTTAAAATGCTTTATGTCATTGATATTCTGCATAAAAATGCTGCCACAACAATGTGGCAGCACCAAATTATGCATTATGTAAATATTTACAGGTTAGATTTCATCAACAAAAACTGGTCCCTCTTGCTTAGCTTTCTCTAATCCTTGCCACAACTTAGCCTTATTCAGGTCAAGCTCATTGAAAATAGTCTCAGCGGTGAAACCATTAATTGCAAGATTTGAAGGAATGTAGATTGTAATGTCGATCGTGAATGCTTTCACGCCAAGCACATTAACCTTCTTGACGTTGCGAGTGATATTGCCCAACTTAAGCTTACCACCTTCCAGACTCCAAGAATTATATAGTTCAGAACACTTGAGAACGGCACGCGTAACATTATTTTCTTTTACATAGCTGATAGAGCCGTATGCCGCCTTCGAGTCGGTAAATGACCAGAATGAGAAACCATTTCTAAGACTAGATACCAATTCACCTGTAGGTTGCTCGAAGAGGAACATTGGAGTAATGAGTTCATTAGGACTAAAGTCACTCGAAATAAATGGTTCATCGTCACCACACGAAGTGAGAGAAAGCCCCATCAAGACGCTACAGATTAAAAGTAATGACAAAAATAAATACTTTTTCATATCCGTAAAATGTTTGGTTATTAATAATGATTGACAAAGTTACACTATTTTGAGAAATCGCACCAATGAAAAGAAGTTTTTTTATTACTTTTGTAAAAAATTGGTTCAAACTATGGCATCAATACAAATTTCAAGCACTCAGAATCCTAGAATCAAACACCTGATGGCCTTACAGCAACGGTCGCAGCAACGACGCAATGAACAGCGTATCGTAGTAGAGGGTGCAAGGGAATTACAGCATTGCATCAAGGCTGGATTCACCATTGAGTCGATTTTCTACTGCTCAGACCTCTTCGACATTGACAGTTTGCAAGTGTCAAATTGCGAGATAATTGAAGTAACTCCACAGGTCTATGACAAAATAGCTTATCGAGGTTCAACCGAAGGAATAATTGCTATTGTTGAACCACGCTATCTCACACTCAGCGACATCGAATTGGGCGATGCCCCACTCATTGTGGTACTTGAAGGTGTTGAAAAACCTGGAAACATTGGAGCAGTGCTTCGCAGTGCCGATGCAGCCAAAGCCACTGCCGTGGTGGTGTGCGACCCGCTAACCGACCTATACAACCCAAACCTAATTCGCAGTTCAATAGGCGCCATCTTCACCGTCCCGTGCGTGGCATGCAGCAGCGAGGCATGTATTAAATTCTTGAAAGAAAACAACATCAAGATACTAACAGCACAACTACAAGACAGTGAACTCTACTACCACACTCCTATGCGAGGAGCAACAGCCATTATCATGGGCACAGAATCTACTGGGCTCACACAGGTGTGGCGTGAGGCTGCCACTGCCCACATACGCATTCCTATGCGAGGCGCCCTTGACTCACTCAACGTTTCGGTAAGTGCTGCAATTCTCCTCTTCGAGGCAGTGCGTCAACGAGAATCATGATTAAACATAATTGACAGTCGATAGTTTTTGGTAAGAATCGAGGAATCGGGTGAGATTTTTTTTGTAATTTTGTGGGCAATTTTAGAGAGTCATGGCAAATATATTGAACATAGAGACATCGACGAGTGTTTGTTCGGTGGCATTAGGTAGTGATGGACAGATAGTTGACCACCACGAGAACTATGATGGTTTAACACATGCCACGTTGCTGAGTCAATTCATCAAAGACGCCCTTGATACTGCAGCAAGGCGAGAACTTAAACTTGACGCCATATCCGTGAGCATAGGACCAGGTTCTTATACTGGACTGCGCATTGGTTTATCACAAGCAAAGGGTTTAGCATTTGGGCTAGATTTGCCCCTGATTGGGGTCAACACACTTCAGTTACTTACTGTGACGGCAATGTTTAAAGAGTTCTTTGAAGATGACGTACTTTATGTTCCCATGATTGACGCTCGACGCATGGAGGTATACACTGCTGTATACAACAGTGCCCTTAAAGCGGTTGTTGAGCCCTGTCCTATGATTCTTGACGAGAACGCCTTTGCCGACCTACTTGAGACCCATCGGCTTGTGTTAATAGGTAACGGTTCAGATAAAGCTCAATCAGTCATTAAACATGGCAATGCCCAATTCATGCCTGACATAAAACCCGTGGCTGTCGATATGCTCGCTTTATCGGAAAAAGCATTCAGGGAACAACACTTTATCGACGTGGCCTACTCCACCCCACTCTATCTAAAGGACTTCCAAGCAACAGTGCCGAAGAAAAAAGTGCTCTAAGCTTCTAGTTGTCATCAATTATTTATAACTTTGCAAATTCAACCAGATAATAAGACACACATGCTAACTTACAACTCACAGCTTAAGAAACTAGCATTGCCTGAATATGGGCGAAACATACAGCAGATGGTGGACTATTGTTGCACCATTGAGGATCGTGAAGAGCGCAACAAGTGCGCCCACTCCATCATCAATACTATGAGCAACCTATTCCCTCAGTTGCGCGAGGAGGCTGACTACAAGCACAAACTTTGGGACCATCTTGCCATCATGAGCGATTTCAAGCTTGATGTTGATTTTCCCTATAATGTGGTTAAGCCCGAAAATCTTGAGAGTAAACCTGAGCCCGTGCAATACAAACTTGAGCCAATCAAAATGCGCCACTATGGCAAGATTGTTGACCAAATGATACAACGCGCATGCGACTATCCCGAAGGAGAGGAAAAAGACGCATTGGTGATGCTCATAGCCAACCACATGAAAAAGCTTATCTACCAAATAAGCAACGAAGACGTTGAAGACGCTAAGATATTTAAGGACCTTGAGTTCTTTTCTAAGGGCCGCATAAAACTTGACCCGTCAATCCACTCGCTACATGAGTTCAAGATAGCACCGTCGCAACAACCCACGTCATCGAAGAAGAAAAAGAAAAAATAATTCCCACAATGATCACACGTGACGAGATAACTCCCATAGGCAAGTTTGCCAAGCCTCACGGCATCAATGGCGAGCTCAGTGCCACAATCACTGCCCCACTAGATTTAGAGCACGATTGCCGTTGTCTAGTGTGTGATATCGACGGTATATTCGTTCCGTTCTTCGTTAGCGGTGTGAGGCGCAAGTCTAGCGAGACAATATTGATTACAATCGACGGCATAAACGACGAGCAAGAAGCATCGATGCTTGTCAACAAAGAAATCTTTGCTCTCACAAGCGACTATTCCAATGCGATAGAAGATGATGAAGAGCTGCCTGTCGACTTCTTCATTGGCTTTGATGCATCGGTTAATGGAAAGTTACACGGCACTATCCATCAAATTGATGACTCTACAGCCAATGTTCTGTTTGTTATCAATCTTAACAATGGCAACGAATTGCTTATTCCCGCGGTCGACGCTTTCATCACGCAAGTTGATATTGATCGACGCGAGATTACATTTGATATTCCACAAGAACTATTAGACCTATAATTAACTTCCGAATTATGAGAATCAACAACTTCAAAATTTGGCTAATAACACTAATAATGGTTGCCACTGCTTCAACGGCATTGTCACAGGACAACAATCCGAGTTCACTCAAGGATGCCATCAACACTCCTGTGATAAAGGACAACAAGCACAGGAATGAAATTGCCAACCGCCAAGTGAGTGTTGCCACCGAACTTTATCAAAAGAACAAACTCAATGTGGCTATGGTGCGCGACGATGAGGTGATTGTGGTGTCGGTGCCTGCCGACATGTTATTTGAGCCTAATAGTACCAATCTGAAAGAAGATGCCGACAAGATATTGAGGCAGTTCAAGCCATTCTTGAACGCTCCCGATTATTACCGAATTGCACTTGCTATGCATCACGATAATACCGGATCAACACAATATTGCAAAGAGCTTACCGAAAAGCGAGTTAAAAGCGTATATGACTGGTTCGCCATAAATTCTAGCACCAAATATGTGTCTCGGTTCTCAATGGGAAGCAGCGATCCAATTTTGGAGAACAACTCAATGCAAAACCGTAGGCTTAACCGTCGTCTTGACATTTACATCATCCCTGGGCAGGCAATGCTGGAATTAGCCAAGAAAGGACAATTAAAGTAAGAATAATTTAATAAAACAATCAATACACTCACACTAAACAATGGCTATTGAAATTAAAGATTTGACTAAGAGAAGCGATAATTATTCGCAATGGTATAATGACCTAGTAATTAAAGCCGACCTTGCCGAGCAATCGGCTGTGCGTGGTTGCATGGTAATAAAGCCCTACGGCTATGCCATTTGGGAGAAAATGCAACAACAGCTCGACAAGATGTTTAAAGAGACTGGAGTACAGAATGCCTATTTCCCACTACTCATACCCAAATCGTTCCTGAGCCGAGAGGCCGAACACGTCGAGGGATTTGCTAAAGAATGTGCCGTAGTGACTCACCATCGACTCATGAACGCTCCCGATGGAAGTGGTGTGGTAGTCGACCCTGAAGCACGTCTTGAGGAGGAACTGATTATTCGCCCCACCAGCGAGACAATCATCTGGAACACCTATCGCAACTGGATTAATTCCTACCGCGACCTGCCACTGCTCATTAATCAGTGGGCAAACGTCATGCGCTGGGAGATGCGCACACGCATGTTCCTGCGCACGGCTGAGTTCTTGTGGCAAGAGGGCCACACTGCTCATGCCACCAAAGAAGAGGCTCAAGAAGAGGCAATCAGGATGCTCAACGTTTATAGCGATTTTGCCGAGAAATATATGGCTGTGCCTGTTGTTAAGGGCGTGAAATCGGCTAACGAGCGTTTTGCCGGAGCTCTCGAGACCTACACTATTGAGGCAATGATGCAAGACGGCAAGGCTCTCCAGTCGGGAACATCTCACTTCTTGGGACAAAACTTCGCAAAGGCATTTGACGTGAAATTTGTGAACAAAGAGAATACGCTCGATTATGTATGGGCTACTTCTTGGGGAGTTTCTACTCGCCTGATGGGTGCTCTTATCATGACTCACAGCGATGACAACGGTCTAGTTCTGCCACCCAAGTTGGCTCCTATCCAAGTAGTAATTGTTCCTATTTATAAGACTCAAGATCAACTTGATGAGATTAATGCCAAGGTTGACCCAATTGTCACAAACCTGCGCAACATGGGAATCTCGGTAAAATATGACAATGCCGACAACAAGCGACCGGGCTTCAAGTTTGCCGACTATGAGCTTAAAGGTGTTCCAGTACGTCTCGTGCTTGGAGCCCGCGACATAGCCAACGGTACTATCGAAATTATGCGCCGTGACACACTCGAAAAGTCGAGCACATCGCTTGAAGGAATCGAGGATACCGTCAAGAATCTTCTCGACGACATCCAAGCCAATATCTTCAAGAAAGCGCTCGACTTCCGTCACAAGATGACTTTCAAGGTCGACACCTACGACGAGTTTAAGGAGCAGATTGAGAAAGGTGGTTTTATTCTCGCACATTGGGACGGCTCTCCCGAGACCGAGGAACGCATCAAGGAGGAGACCAAGGCAACAATTCGCTGCATTCCGCTCGATGCTGAACCCGAAGACGGTGTTGACATGCTCACGGGCAAACCCTCGAAATGCCGTGTAGTGTTCGCTAGAAACTATTAATAGTCACACACACGAGTGAAATAAGGTCGCAACCCCATGAAGGTGCGACCTTATTTCTTTTTGCGGCGAGTCTTCTTTGCTTGTTGCTGCTTCCGCATTTGCTTTGCCCTGTCAAGATACTCGTCGGCAACATCGTCAAGTCCAATCATCTCAAAGATCCTTGCCAATGCCACATAGGGCTCTATCGCAGTACGATGTGCCCGCGTTGCACGTTTAAACAGCTTGATAGCTGCCGCGATGTCTTTTCCCTTCTCATTTAATGCCGCAAGTGCCATAAGAGCTTCGTAGCAGTTCTTATTGTTGTCAAGAATTTTCTCAAGCTGTGAAATAGCCTGGTCGACCTCACCTATTGCCTCCATGAGTCGTGCCTTACCAAGCATAGCCGGCACAAAACCATCACATAACTTTAATGCCTTATTATAATTAGCCATAGCCGACTTAATAGCAATCTCATCGAGTCGAGGCTTGGCATCACCATAGGGAATTTCTTCTTCCTGAGCCAATTGTCCAAATCCTAAAGATTGGTCACCCATTGCCGTAAACTCCGATGCTAAACTGGTCAACATCTTATTCTGCGAATCGATAACGCCCTCAAGATTCTTGATCTTGGCTTTCAAACGATCAAACTTGTTGAACTTAATCTTAATCAAGCGACGTATTACGGGGTCGGCAATAACCGAGTGTATTTCCATAGCCTGAGCAAAGCAATCAACACATCGTGAAAAGTCATCATTGTCAAAGGCGATAGAAGCCATCGTGTACAAACCATTAGCCTTCTCAAGGAGCATAGCATCATTGATTACCGCCAGATTGTTGAACTGGCGACTAAAATCGACAATAGCAGTGTTGACAATAATATCTCGCTGAGAGAGTGGTTTAAGAAGTGTGATACCCTCAAGCGAAGTGCAACGCGATAGTGCCACGTAAGTTTGCCCGCTTGAAAACGCACCACCGGCAAAGTCAATGACAATATTGTTGAAAGTAAGACCTTGGCTCTTGTGCACAGTGAGAGCCCAGGCTGGCTTTATGGGATATTGTCGAAATGTGCCTACCACGTTCTCTATTACCTTCTTTTCCTTTTCATCATAAGAGTATTGGACATTTTCCCAAATCTCCTGCTCGAGAAGATATCCTTCTCCATTTTCAAGTTCTACCTCTACCCCATCGCTATCAATTCTTGACACTTTTCCTAGAGTGCCATTTACCCATCGCCCTTCCTTATCATTGCGAATGAAAATCACTTGTGCGCCTTGCTTGAGTGTGAGTTCTTTGCTAGTGGGCAAGTCATTGTCGGGGAAAACATCGGTTACAACCCCAGTGAAGACATACTCTGGAGTTTTCAGCGCTTTCATATGGTCATCGTTGATAGAATCAACGGTTTCGCGCCGTGAAGCGAGAGTCATTACAAGTCCCTCATCGGGTTCCATGTAATTGACATTAAAGCGACTATTAAGCAATTGTATATCGCTAGCTGTGGCATGACTCACCCGAACCCGATCAAGCATTGCGATGAAACTGCTGTCGGTCTGACGGTATATCTTGCGAAGCTCAATGGGAATGAGTCCCAACTTGCCAAACACTTTGGCATTGAAAAAGAAAAACTGCTGGTAATACCTACGCAAAATATCACGCATGTCACGCGTGATTACCGGCTCAAGCTGAAAAATGTCACCAACAAAAAGTAGCTGCTTGCCACCAAAAGGTTCACGCATATTCTCAGAATAAATGCGCAGAACCTTGTCGATAAAGTCAATAATGTCGCAGCGAACCATCGAAATCTCGTCGATGATAATTAGCTCCAACTTTTTTATGAGCTTTACTTTTTGTGCCGAATATCGGAGCGTCTTGCGCAAGCGACGTGGTGAGAAGTCGGGATCGTCGGGCAACAAAGGCTTGAAAGGAATCTTAAAGAACGAATGGAGAGTCTGCCCGCCCACGTTTACAGCAGCAATGCCTGTGGGTGCCAACACCACATGCTCCTTGCTGGTCTTGGCACAAATATACTTGAGAAAAGTGCTTTTTCCCGTGCCAGCTTTACCGGTAAGGAACACCGAACGACGGGTATTGCGAATCAAGTTCCAAGCATTCTGGAACTCAAGGTTGTCAAGGTCAATATTCTCAAGATTGATGCTGTTCATGCCACGTTGCGAAAAAGTGCTCAAAAATAGGCAAAAAGCACCATATCACAAAAGAGAAAGGAGGCATTTTATTAACAACGCCTCCCTTTTTTCACTATTTTTTTGCGCTCAATGGCGCGAATATCAGAATCGGAATCCCAATGTGAGTGCAATCTTATTGTTGTTATCTTTTACCTCCTCGCCCGACTCGCCAGGGAATGCATGATACTGGCTGGTGCGAGTTTGGTGAACATAAGCTGCGTCGGCATAAAACTTCTTGTAGCGATAGCCCACACCACAAGTAATGTACTGGTTGCTCTTGTCGTACTGGTACATGTAGTTGCTCGAAACAACATCAACATTGTTGTTGGCAATGCCCTTAACCTCGTCCTTTACAGGAGAAGTCTGATAAGAGTAGCCTGCACGAACGCTGAAGTTGGGAGTTGCACGGAACTCACCACCCACTCGCAGGATGTGTGAAGGTTGAAGCTGATCTTTAATCTTCATCTCGGTATCACCATAGTTGTAGCCTCCCTCATCACCGCATCGCATGGTTGTTGCGCCCACATACTCATAGTCGAGGCTAATCATTCCCTTGCTGCTGGGAACCACTGCAAGGCTACCGATGAAACGCCATGGAGTCTTGATGGTGTAGCGATACTCGTCGTAATAGCCCTCCTCACCTGTCTCGGTACTACCCTGGAACATGTCTTTGCTAGACATACCATTAGGCAATAAGTCAAATCCACTTTGAACCTTGTAAAGGTCTTTCATGTCATAATAGGTGGGAGTGTGAAAAGCAGCACCAATGCGCAACTGGTTGATAGGCTTTACAATAACACCCATCTTGAAGTTGTAGCCAGTGCCACGAGTCTCCTGATAGGATTGGAAATCATAGCCTGCGTAACCAAGAGTTGTTGCACCAGTAGCAATGTAATTGCCCTCGTTGTCAACAAAGTAATCGGTAACCAGAGCATTGTCGAGGTCTTCACCATAATACTGATAACTGTCGAAACGCAAGTCGGTGATACCAAAGTTCAAACCCCAGAATACTGTATTCTTAAAGTTACCACCCAAAGTGATATTATACTCATCGGTGTGTCCCTTCTCTTCAACATAGAAATTGGCAGTACCTGTAGTACCATTAGTTGACAATCCACTCAATGAACCATCAAGATTGGGATTGAGCAAGTAGGACTGATAGGCAAGAATGCCAAGCCAGGGTGCATTACTCTCATAATAAATATTACCATCGTAAGAGTTTACCGAAAGATCATCTTCTATCCAGTTGCCTGCGTTAAGGTTGTCGGCGATTTTATTGGTGAGCGAGTAATTGGTGTCGTATCCACCCTGATAACGACGATTGAACGACTTCACACGATTGAACGAGAATCCCCAGTTAAAATACTTAAAGAAGTCGCTATCAATCTTCATTGAACCCACATAGGCCACATTGTTGAACCAGAACTTAGTATCGGTAAGATTCTGAAAATCACCGCTCTTGGTTGACAGGAAATTGAGGTTCATAGTTGCCGAAATGTCACTACTGCGATACACGCCAATACCTCCAGGATTGATTGTCACAGCCGAGGCATCGCCTCCAAGGGCACCAAAGGCGCCAGCCATCGACATATAGCGTGAGGTACCGCTAAGTTCAGTTTCCGACATTTTGAGTACATCAAACGTTGCCTGTGCGCTTGCCATGAGTGAAGCACCACCAAGCAGTAATGCAATATATAATTTCTTCATTGTAAAAATCACTTTTAAGTTTCTTTGTTATGATAATTCTAACTCTTGAATTAACGACGACCTCCGTGACTGCCGCCACCACCGCCATGGCTACCGCCGCCACCGTGGCTGCCACCACCCGAGAAGCCGCCACCGCCGCTACGGCCACCTCCTGAGAATCCACCACTGCTATGGCCGCCAGAATAGCTACGGCCGCTTGATGATGGAGAACTATAGCTGCGACCACTCGAAGATGGACTGTAGATGCGACCACTCGAAGAAGGCGCTCCCCTGAAGGTGCCAGTAGAACGACCACCACCACTCATGATTCCCGATGAGCGACCACCTGGCTGCATGGTACGTCCATTGTAAGTGCCACGATTTACGCTAGCAGTTCCAATGTTTCCATGATTGATAATTCCACTATTGCGACCATTGATGGTGCGACCTGCCATACCGTTACGATTCACACCATGTCGACCTGGTGCAGCTGTAATGCCATGATTGCCTGTGTTGCCACGATCACCATGATAATTGAGGCCTGGACGACGTCCGTTTATGCCTCCGCGATAACGACCATGATCACCATACCAGCCGTTGTGATGGGTCCATCCATAATTGTGTCCCCAGTAGTGATGGTTCCATCCCCATCCCCAGCCAGAATACCAGCCAGAGTACCAAGGACGATACCAGCCACCATACCATCCCCAATCATACCAATAGCTATAGCGCCAGGGATTATACCAGCCCCAACCCCAGCTATACCATGGGTCGTAGTAGGCTGAATGCCATCCCCATCCATAATAAGGGCCATAGCCCCAATCACTTCCCACAATGAGGTTTACCGTAGGAGTGCTATCGAAATAATACTCGATAAGGTCGGGGTCATTAGAACGTATCACGATGTCGGGATTGTGGAAACGCTCTATGCGACGAGTGTTGGCAAATGTCTCGTCATCAAGATAAACAGTATCGTCGCTCATATAATAACCATCGACGTGGCGATTATACTCATCAACGTCACGACCGTTCACCACACCACTGAGGGGAGTGACAGTTGTCGACAATGTTCCATAATAATTCGACGCTACCGGCTGACTCTTGGTGACAACCTTAACCTTTGTCGTTTTGGGCTCAGAACTGCCATCATAATAGATGTCGTCCTCATAGTTTTGTGCCATTGCGCAGCCACAGCCAAGCAACAAAGCACCAATCAATGACAAAAATTTGTAGTTCATATTTTCAAATGTTTAGATTAATTATTTCGTTCGTATAACAAAACTTAGACTATATATAATAAATAAAGTTTAATTCACAGCAACTTGCAAAGCTACATAAAGTTTTTGAAAAAGAAGAACACAAGCACTCACAAAAAGTGATTAAAACGACTTTTTCCCTCATTTTTACACTCCATAAACAACAACTACCCAAAAATACTGCATGAACAACATATCTATTTAATAATATTTAACAATTTTATTCTCTCTAAGAGAAATGATTGCAGTTGATTATTTTGTTACTTTGCATCAAAATAACATGACAGAATGATAAAAATTGGAGAATATAACAAGTTGACGATAAATCGATTTGTCGATTTTGGCGCTTATCTAATTGATAACGAGGACAACGAGGTGCTGCTACCAAAGCGATACCTGAGTGGAGAAGAAGAGCTTGACGACAATATCGAGGTTTTTGTCTACAACGATTCCGAAAATCGCCCAGTAGCCACCACCGAGCATCCGTTTGCCACAGTGGGGCAATTCAGCCTGATGCGCGTGAAAGCAGTAAATGCCATTGGCGCATTCTTGGACTGGGGGCTAGTGGCTAAAGACTTGCTGGTTCCATTCGGTGAGCAGCGTGTTCGCATGCAAGCTGGCCGCAGCTACATTGTCTATATTTATCTCGACCCAAGCAGCCAGCGCATTGTAGCCAGTGCCAAGCTCGACAAGTTCCTCAACAAAAGTGTTCCCGACTACTATCACAGACAGAAAATTGATGTTCTAATCACGCAACAGCAAGAAATAGGCTATCGTGTGATTGTCGATGGCAAGCATTGGGGCATGATCTACAACAACGAGCTTTACCAGCAAGTGAATATTGGAGAGCACCACATGGGATTCATCAAGCAGGTGCGCGACGATGGAAAAATCGATGTCACTCTAGCAAAGATTGAGAAGATGCGCATCGACGATGTTGCAGCACTAATCCTTGATTATCTGCAAGAAAACGGCGGAACAATGACTCTAAACGATAAGTCCACGCCCGATGAAATATTGCGCACCTTTAATTGCAGCAAGAAAGACTTCAAGAAGGCATTAGGCCTGCTCTACAAGCAGCACCGCGTCACCCTTGGCGACACCACCACCCTAATCCCTTAAAAGAAGAAGCAGTCACAAAACTAGAGCGCAGCATTTGCCATGTTGTGGTTTTTGTGTATCTTTGCACTTTAAAAAATCGAAAACACATAATATATAAAATATGGGAAAAGTTATTTTGACTGGCGACCGCCCCACTGGCAAGCTCCACCTTGGCCACTATGTGGGTTCACTGCGTCGCCGCGTGGAACTGCAGAACGCAGGTGATTACGAGAAAATGTTTGTCTTCATGGCAGACGTTCAGGCGTTGACCGACAATGCCGACAACCCCGAGAAGATTCGTCAAAACATAATTGAGGTGGCACTCGACTACCTCGCGGCTGGTCTCGACCCCGCGAAGTGCATCATCTTTATCCAGAGTCACATTCCTGAACTTGCCGAGCTCACCACCTACTTGATGAACCTCATCACTGTGAGCCGCGTGGAACGCAACCCTACAGTTAAGACCGAAATCAAGATGCGCAACTTCGAGGCAAACATACCATTAGGCTTCTTCTGCTATCCCGTGAGCCAAGCGGCCGACATCACGCTGTTCAAGGCAGATATCGTGCCTGCTGGCGAGGACCAGAAACCCATGCTCGAGATTACCCGCGAGCTGGTGCGCCGTTTCAACAGCACCTATGGCGAAGTGCTTGTGGAGCCCGACATCATGCTTCCCGAGAACGAGACAGCACGACGCCTGCCAGGCACCGACGGTAAAGAGAAGATGAGCAAGAGCCTGGGCAACTGCATCTACCTGAGCGACGACGCCGACACCGTGTGGCAGAAGGTTCGCTCCATGTTTACCGACCCTAACCATTTGAACGTTAGTGACCCCGGCACAGTTGAGGGTAATGCAGTATTCACCTATCTAGATGCTTTCTCTTGCGACGAGCACTTTGCAAAATATCTCCCCGACTACCATAACCTCGACGAGATGAAAGATCACTACCGTCGCGGTGGTTTGGGCGACATGAAATGCAAGAAGCTGCTCAACAGCATCCTCAACGAGATGCTCGAGCCCATGCGACAGCGACGCCATGAGTTAGAGCAGGACATCCCTGAGGTCTACAACATCTTGCGACGCGGCACCGACTTGGCGCGAGAGACTGCAGCTCGCACAATCCACGAGGTGCGAAATGCGATGAAGATTAACTACTTCGACGACAAGGAGCTCATCCAGCTCCAGGCGCAACGATTCATGGCTAAATAGCAGCAACACAGGAAATCAAAAGCGTGACTCGCACTGAGTCACGCTTTTCTATTTGCTTAAATACTGCTTGATATACAATTCGCAGTTGGCAACCAGCTCGTCGTACCACTGTTGACCAAAGCGTCGAATCAATGGTTCCTTAAGGAACTGGTAAACACGGATTCCACGAGAACGCCCCAGCACCTCGGCACTCTTGCAAATCTTCCATCGATGATAATTCACAGCCACATTGCCATTGCTTAATGTCTTGAGTCGCAAGGGATATAGTGCGCACGAGATAGGTTTGATTAATGAAATGCGCCCTTCACGATAAGCCTTCTCAATGGCACATATGCACTTGCCACCTGGTGCATAACATGAGAAAACGCAGTTGCTACCATCTAGAATCTGAGTAACCAACTCACCCTCAGGGTCAAGATAAGATAAACCATTCAGCTCAATCTCCTGCTGTGCCCGTGGCAACAAGTCATCCCAAATCTCGGGCAAAATTCGCCTGATCTCCTCCTCCTCCTCCTTGGTGAGGGGCGCCCCGGCATCGCCCTCAATGCAGCACTGGCCCAGGCACGAGTCGATGTCGCAACTGAAGAAGCGCTCCACCACATCGAGGGTGACAAGGGTGTTATCGTTGATGAGGAACATTGGGCAGTTGCAATTAATCGATTAACTGTGACAGGGCATGCTCAAGATCGGTGCTCGACAACTTGAGGTGCATCTCGCCGCGATGTGCGTAGGAAATGTTGCCCGTCTCCTCGCTCACCACAACAGCAATGGCATCGGTTGCCTGAGATATTCCGAGCGCCGAACGGTGACGCAGTCCCAGATACTTGGGCACGCTAGTATCGTGCGACACCGGCAGGATGCATCCAGCAGCCTTGATCTTGCCATCGTCGATAATAACCGCGCCATCGTGCAACGGACTGTTCTTGAAGAAGATGTTCTCGAGCAGGCGATTGTTGACCTCGGCATTGATGATATCGCCCGAGTGCTCATAGTCCTCGAGCGAGAAATTCTGCCTGATTACTATCAAAGCGCCAGTCTTTGACTTTGATAGGCTCATGCAGGCATAGACGATGGGCATGACCCATTTCTTGCGACCATCCTTGGGCTGGCTGCCTTGCCACAACCGGGCTATCGACTTCCACCCGCGCTTCGAGCCAAGCTCGGTGAGGAAGCGCTTTATCTGGTCCTGGAAAATGATGATGAGGATGAAGATGCCGCTGTCGATAATGCGGTCCATAATCGTTCCCAGCAGCTTCATGTCGAGAAGCTTGTCGACTACCACCCATGCCACGATAAACGCGAACACGCCCACAAAAATGTTGAGCGCGCCACTTTCCTTCATGGTGCGATAGATATAATAAAGCAGTACTGCAACAAGCAGAATGTCAATTATGTCCTTTATTCCGAACGAAAACATCAGGTTATCAAGTTGTGAATTAGTTATTGAAAATGCAAAGTTAATGGTTTCTTGTGAAACAAACAAGCTCACGGGCATCGACTGCCTCTTTCACATCATGAACGCGCACTATGTGTGCACCTTTCATCAAAGCGATAGTGTTGAGAACGGTAGTTCCATTCAAGGCTTCACCTGCAGTGCAGCCAAGCACCTGCTGTATCATAGACTTGCGTGACAACCCAACAAGCAGAGGCACTTCTAGTGCATGAAACATGTCGAGACACGAGAGAAGCCTGTAGTTCTGCTCCACAGTTTTGCTGAAACCAAACCCCGGGTCGGCTATCACATCGTTGATGCCCATCTGGTGCAGTGAATCAATCTTGCGGGCAAGCTCCTCGAGAACCACCGCCGCCACATCACTGTCGTAATGCGTGAATTGCTGCATTGTGGCTGGGGTGCCACGCATGTGCATCACTATGTAAGGAACTTGCAGCTGCGCCACAGAGGTGTGCATCTCGGGGTCGATGTCGCCTCCCGAGATATCGTTGATGATGTCCACTCCCAGCTGCTCCACACAATGCCGGGCAACACTGGCGCGGAAAGTGTCGACCGAGAGGATTGTGCCAGGTGCTGCCTCGCTTGTTGCAGGCACCGCAACATTGAGTCTCTCGATTTCCTCTTCTTGAGTGGCGACTTGTGCTCCTGGCCGCGTTGAGCAAGCACCAATATCGATAATGTCGGCGCCCTGAGCCACCATCTCGCTCACTCGCGCTGCTATTGCTTCACTATCAAGCACACGGCTCTTGTCGTAGAATGAGTCGGGCGTTGCATTGACTATTCCCATCACCAACGGCCGCTCTATTTCAACCAAACGCCCCTTGATGTTTAGGCTATATTTCTTGAATTCTTTCATTTGATTAAATCACTCCTGTGTAGTACAGGAAAATTATCACTATGGCAACTGGTGCTATGTATCGAAGGCAGAAGATGATGTAAGGCTGCACAAAGCGTGATCGGTGCATGCCTCCGTTGGTAAGCTGATTGTGTATCACATCTTTCTTTAGAATCCATCCCACATATACAGCAGTAACAAGGCCTCCTAGCAGCATGAAGAAATTTGGTCCCACAAAGTCGAGGAAATTAAAAATATTCTTGCCAAAGATGGTAACATCACTAAGGGTACTGAACGACAATGCGCTCAGCACTGCGATAATTCCCATCTGAACTGCTGTTAAGATAATGGCTTTCGGGCGCGACAATTTGTACTCATCAACCATAAAGGTGATGGGGATTTCACTTAATGAGATAGTCGAGGTAATAGATGCGAAGAACAGCAAAACAAAGAACAGCACTGCCCATATTGTACCACCAGGCATCTGCTGAAAAATGGTTGGGAGTGTAATAAATATCAAGTCGGGACCAGCTTTAGGATCTAGCCCAAAAGAGAATACAGCAGGGAATATCACAATACCGGCAAGAATAGCAACGAGCGTGTCGAGTGACGAAATTGTTACAGCATCTTTCATCAAATTGCTATCATCTTTGAAGTAGGAAGAATAAGTAATAAGACATGTCACACCCAACGATAACGACATGAACGCCTGCCCCATTGCATCAACAACGCCTTCCCAACCTAGCTTATCAAAATTTATACTAAACAAAAAGTCGACACCCTTCGTTGAGCCAGGAAGCATGAGAGAGTTCACACAGAAAACTATGAGCAATGCAAAAAGCAAAGGCATCATGATATTTGCCATGCGTTCCACTCCTTTCTGAATGCCACGACTCAATACTAGAAAGTTGAGTGTCAAGAATATAATCGTCCACATCACACAACAATCGGGAGAGGCTATAAATGTGCCAAAGATATTAGAAAACTCTTCAGGAGCATGCTCTAGCAAACTTCCACAAGCTGAGTTCCACAAGTATTCTATTACCCATCCACACACAACACTATAGTAGCCACATATGAGCAATGCTCCAAGTACTCCAATGTAGGAGAAAATCTTGAATGGTGAACCTGGAGTAAGCTGCTCAACAGCCCCCTTCATATTCTTGTGAGTGGATCGACCAATGATGAACTCCGACATCATAATTGGTATTCCCAACAGTACTATGCACAGAAGATAGACGAGGATATATGCTCCACCTCCATTATATCCTGCCTGATAAGGAAATCGCCAAATGTTGCCAAGACCAACAGCGCTACCAACAGTAGCTGCAATTGCCCCTATGCGTGTTGCGAATCCTACTCTTTTCTCTTTCATATTTTATCCTTGTTTTCAGTTCTTAGTTTTTCGTTTATTAAGTTATATCGCCTTATTTTTTCACAAGCCAAGCACTTAATTCATATAGCAAATAGATTGGTAGGAACACGATGGTGAGAGTGAATGGGTCGCCTGTGGGAGTGATAAAAGCTGCAAGAATGAGAAGCGCCACCACTGCATGACGACGGTACTTCTTAAAGAATTCGCGTTTGAGCACTCCAATGTTACCAAGCAGCCACGCCAGTAATGGCAACTCAAAGATGATGCCCATAATAAAAATAAGCATCAAAAAACTGTCCATGTAACTGTCGAGCGAAATTTGGTTGGGAACCATTGCGCTCACATGATAGTCGGCAAGGAATCGCAAAGTTACTGGGAATACAACAAAGTAACCAACTGCAACACCTAAGAAAAACATAAGATTGCCAAAACCAAATGCTCGCTTTATACCACGCTTTTCATGTTCGTAGAGGGCTGGCGACACAAATGTCCACAACAGATAAATTACCACAGGAAACGAGATCACAAGCGCTAACCAAAACGATGTGCTCATGTGAATAAAGAACTGCGAGGCAAGCTGAATGTTGATTAATTCAACATGGAAACCTTCGGTAGAAAACTGGGGCAGAAATGGAACACTAGCAGTTATGCGCTCAAACAGACGATATAGCAAGAAATCGCCACGACAAGGAGCAAGAATAATGTTGTCGAAAATTGAGGGCATGAGAGCAAAAAAGATAATAGCCATCGCGACAACCACCATGGCAATCTTAATCAGGACACCCCGCAACACATCGAGGTGGTCCCAGAATGACATCTCCTGCAACTGTTCCTTGCGCTCGTCTTCCATCAGGAAGTTATACTATTCGCCATTCGACTTTGTTCCAGAATCTTTTTTAACCGTCTCTTTGTCTATGTCTTGGAGAGGCTTCTCAATCTCGTCTTTCACCTCATCCATTCCTTCTTTAAAACTACGCACTCCCTTGCCCATGCCCTTCATAAGCTCAGGAATTTTCTTACCGCCAAAGAGCAACAAGATGATAACCACAATTATTATCAACTCGGTAGTGCCCAAATTGCCAAAAAGCAACAAAATTGAATTCAACATGATTGTAATGTATTATTAATTATATCATGCAAATTTAATCAGAAAAGATGATATTACAAAACGAATTTGAAAATTTATAACCAAACCATTATAATCACACGCTATATTATTCACAAAAATGCATTGTATTATGCAAAAAAGACGTATCTTTGTACAAAAAATAAACGACATGACAAATAAAAGCGACTCTTTTGACATCAAGCGTCGAGCTATAGGTGCTATTTTGGGACCTACTTTGGCAATATTTCTTTGGTTCCTCCACATCGAAGCACTTTCGGCACAAGCGCATCACCTGCTTGCCATTATGTCATTGGTAGCAATTTGGTGGATCACAGAGCCAGTGCCAATCCCTGTGACATCATTGCTAGGACCAACATTGTGCGTCATTCTTGGTGTGGCCGAAGTCGACAAGGCATTCGCCAACTTTGCCAATCCCATGATATTTTTGTTCATGGGTGGATTCTTACTCGCTAAGGGCATGATGGTCAACGGTTTGGACAAGCGCATAGCCTACGGCATCCTATCGATGAGATGGGTGGGCGACTCTCCACGACGCATCTTCCTTGCTATTGGTTTGGCGTGCATGATATGCTCTGGGTGGATAAGCAACACTGCCACTGCAGCGATGATGTTTCCCATTGCACTAGGACTACTTGAAGCTATCCGCGAAATGATGGCTGCCAATGGTAAAAACATTAATCTGAGCAAGTATAAATATTCAACTGGATTGATGCTCATGACCGCTTACGCTTGCTCTATAGGCGGCGTACTCACCCCAATAGGCACCCCTCCAAACATTATGATGATAGGATTCCTCGACCAGCTGGCGCCCGAAGCACCATCCATATCATTCTTTCAATGGATGATATGGGGCAGTGTGGCTATGGTGCTCTATTTCATTGTAGCATTTTTCGTACTTTGGCGAATGTTTCCCTCCGACGTGAAGCACATAGAGGGAGCTAGGGATTTCATCCGCTCTCATGTTGAAGGTTTGGGCAAGTGGACACGCGCTCAAGTTAACACCCTTATCGCCTTCAGCGTGGCTGTAGTGCTTTGGGTTGCTCCCAGCGTGCTTAGTCTTATTAATGGTCCCAACTCCGAAATTATGCAATTCTATGACAATCACTTCCATGAAGCGATTGCTGCTATGATTGGTGCATTACTTCTGTTCTTCCTGCCAGTCAACTTAAAAGAAAGCAAAATGACTTTGGGTTGGAAAGAAGGCATGGCTGGAATTGATTGGGGCACACTGTTGCTCTTTGGAGGAGGTTTGTCGATGGGAGGGTTAATGTATGCTACTGGCCTTTCGGACTGGATAGGCGACGGTATCAAAGTAGCTATGGGGGGCAATCCGTCAGAGGTCCTCTTTATTGCAGTATTTTGTGTTTCTGGACTACTACTTTCCGAGTTCACGTCTCACACTGCTGCCGTCAATCTAATCGGTACAATATCAATTGGTTCCGCGTTGTCATTGGGTTTCAGTCCAATCCCCGTTGCAGTGGGAATTGCTCTTGCATCGTCTCTAGGATTTATGATGCCAGTTTCTACACCGCCTAATGCTATTGTCTATGCCTCAGGTTATGTCCCAATAACAAAGATGATAAAGTCAGGAGTTATCATCGATTTCATTGGCGTTTTCTGCATCACTATTCCCATTGTCATGATTATTGTCAAGGCAGTTATGGGTGTATAACGTTAATTAATATTGCTTATAGTTGCCATAATCAAAAAAATGACTACTTTTGCGGGCGATTTTCGAGATAAAATAAATATTAAACAATATAAAAATAAACAACTTTAGTATGAAAGCATTTGTTTTCCCTGGCCAGGGTGCACAATTTGTTGGCATGGGCAAAGACCTGTATGACAACAATAACGAAGCCCGTGAAATGTTTGAGAAAGCCAACGAAGTACTCGGTTTCCGTATCACTGATTTGATGTTCGAAGGCACCGAGGATGACCTAAAACAAACAAAAGTTACTCAACCCGCTGTGTTCTTGCACAGTGTAATTCTTGCCAAAACTCTTGGCGACGATTTCAAACCCGACATGGTTGCCGGCCATTCATTAGGTGAATTTTCGGCTCTCGTAGCCGCTGGTGTTCTGCCATTTGAGCAAGGTTTGAAACTCGTTGAAACACGTGCACTTGCTATGCAAAAAGCTTGTGAGGCCACTCCTTCGACCATGGCAGCAATTATTGGCATGGACGATGATAAGGTTGAGGAAATCTGCGCATCAATTGACGGAGTTTGCGTACCAGCTAACTACAATAGCCCAGGTCAAGTGGTAATCAGTGGCTCGTTTGAGGCTATAGAAGCAGCATGCGCAAAATTTAAGGAAGCAGGTGCTCGCCGTGCATTACCATTAAAAGTGGGCGGTGCTTTCCACTCACCACTTATGGAGCCTGCACGCGAGGAGCTTGCCAAAGCAATCCATGAGGCAAACTTTAGTGAACCAATTTGTCCCATCTATCAGGACGTGGA
This sequence comes from uncultured Bacteroidales bacterium, assembly GCA_902785925.1. GTDB lineage: Bacteria > Bacteroidota > Bacteroidia > Bacteroidales > Muribaculaceae > Sodaliphilus. The sequence goes on along the minus strand of CADAAI010000008.1, from coordinate 110,446 downwards.
CGCTAAGCCTCATACCAATCCCGAGGAAATCAAGGAGAACCTCATCAAGCAGTTAACCGCTCCCGTGCGCTGGAGCCACATTGTTGCCAATATGGCTGCCGATGGCATGACCAAAGCAGTTGAGCTTGGTCCAGGTAAGGTGCTTCAAGGTCTAATTGGCCGCACCTGCAAAGATGTGGAAGTGAGCGGAATGCAATAATCAACTTAAACAAAACATTAAAGCATTGTCTCTAATTTAAGAGACAATGCTTTTTTGAAAAACAATCTTCACTGTGGACTATCTATTTTTCTTTTTAGGTCTGGGATTATTGCTGCTTGGCGCCAACTATTTAGTTGACTCCTCGGTAGCTATTGCTCAACGTGCCAAGATTTCGAATTTCATTATTGGCCTTACTATTGTAGGAATTGGCACCTCGGCTCCTGAGCTATTTGTCTCTATCCAAAGCGCACTAACAGGTCATGGCGACATTGCTATGGGTAACGTACTGGGTTCTAACATTGCCAACGTGTTCCTCATCATGGGTGTCACAGCCACCATCTTGCCTTTTGAAATCAACAGGGAGCAATCGCGTCGCGACATCCCTATCGGCATTATTGTAGCATTACTTGTATTCTTGCTTGCCAATGACGCCCTCATCCCGGGTATTACCGAGAACAGTATGTCGCGAATCGATGGTATATTGTTGCTCGTGTTCTTCATTATTTACATGGCTGTGGTGATTCTCAAAAAAGGAGAAAAACCTAAAGAAGCAATTGCTGAAGCCGATGAGGAAACCAAATCGAGTCTTTCTGGCAAGAATGTATATCTGCTTTGGGGCATCGCTGCAGCATCTCTGGCAGCTCTACTGTGGGGAGGTAATATGTTCCTCGATGGTGCCAAAAATCTTGCAAAAGCATGGGGAATGAGCGAAGCCGTGATTTCAATAACCATCGTTGCAGTTGGCACTTCTCTACCGGAACTCATAACAGCCGTTATAGCTGCCTGCAAAAAAAATCCTCAGCTCGCATTAGGTAATGTGATCGGTTCCAACGTCTTCAACTTATTGATGATCTTAGGCGTTTCGTCATGCATCGACCCTTACCAATTAGAAAACATCAACATGGTTGACTACGGCATGGCAATCCTCGCCGCTGTGCTCATGTGGATAGTTGTATTCACCTTTGGAAAGAAAAAATTCGACCGCATCGAAGGCCTCCTCTTTCTGGCCATATACATTGGTTACACCACCTATCTACTTATGCGATAACACATAGCAAAAAACAAAGGCGCCATTGAAGGACATAACCCTACAATGGCGCTTATTTTCTTATTCTCAGTTACCTAAAATAATACTATAAATAAGTGTGACATCCGAACTTGTTATTACACCATCATTATTAACATCGGGATTCACAAGGTTGGTTGAGTCGTTATTGAGTAAATAGTTATACAGCACGGTAACATCAGTACTTGTCACTAAACCATCACCATTTACATCGCCAGCGATAAAATCATTTACACTCACATTTATAAGTGTAGGAGAATTCGGTCCACTAGAAAATGGAATATAGCAGTGATGAGCTGGAACCTTAGTCTCTCCCGGAACAAGCACGAAAACATCGTTGTGAAGAATATAGCCATCATTAATTAACTGAGACTCTATACTACCCGCTAACAAACTAAAAACTTCTTGTTTATCTCCTGTATAAGGAGCCCATGATATACTGTCGGGATCGATTTCACTATAGAGCAAAACACCTTGTCCCGAAGGAACATATCCAATTTTTATAGCATGCATTTTTCCATTATCTACTCGGTCGACAGCATAAGCCATAACCCCTTGTGGCAGCGCAAGATCAGTATCGCTATAATAGGTTGACCAGAGGCGACCTTCTAGACGCACATCCCATTTAGAAGACAGGAAATTACGCTTGTTTTCTAGTGCACTCATGAATTTCATCCTGTAATAAGCTATATTTGTTGACGATGGGTCTTGCCATCTTAAATAATCAGAGGCAAGAGCCTGCTCGGTCAATTGACCATAAGCATCTACTTCAGCTTGCATAGTCGGAAAAACCTCGTCTCTATATTTTTCCCACCACTTGCGATAAGCAATTTGAAAGCGAGGAAATTTCACTATATTTCTAATCCAACGATTACGCTTTGAACTATCCTGATCATTATAAAAGAAATCTAAATCATTTATTCTTTGATTACGGTTTCCAAGTGCCGAACCAGTGTCCCAATACGGCCCCCACACAAGTTTTGTGTCTTCACCACGATCCTTTGAAAACCAACAACTACCACTAAACCCTTCTTGATCATCTATTACCTCAAGCAATGTGTAAAAACGAGCCAAAGCATCTATGTCAATGTATTCCTCCCATTCTCTGCTACTCATATTCCATGTATTCACATGTACATTCACATTGTTCATTAAGGTTGTCAAATAATTTAATTGTTCACTCGATAGTTCTTCAGGAGAATGATAAGTAATCCTCATTGTCCTCCCAGTGCCTTTATCTTTAAAACGTATCTGAGCTTCTTCATTGTAATTATCAATCTCCAACAACCAACCACCAGTAATTAATGTAGAGTCGGTCTCCAAATTATTTTGTTCAATAATATCCACTCTTTCTTTTGCAACCCGAATTTGTTCTGTGAGAAAATACATGCCAATATAATCGCCATTGAGCACCACTTCACATGGCACAATTCGGGGTGTATATGGCATACCTAGTTTCTCGCTGATTTTAAAGCATAGATAAGTTTTCCCATGTCCTGCCAGCCATTCATTATAACCTGCATATAGAACCCAATGCTTACTCTTTGGCATTCCTAGTAAGGAGGCCTTAGCATCCAACTTTAAACGATAGGGTTTTTTGGGAAAGTTCCATGTTGAATTACCACGTCCTTTAATTAATAATGGTAGCGGTGCATCAGCAGAACCCACAGACACATAATCGCCACAGCCATTCGCATCTAAGTAGTAGTATCCATCAACATATTCTATTTTGCTAACAATAGGCGCCTCATCAACTGTGTTGATATATAATACAGGCAACGTGTTAGAAAGATACTCTGCAGGGTCATGTTTCATCATGCCCACCTCGTTCTCAGCACAAACAGGTAGACTTATCATTATTGATAATAATAACACAAATAGTTTCTTTTTCATTGCACAACAAGTATAAAGACTTCTTAGAAAGAAATAGTTAAATAAATGTATTGACGCAGGACTCATCAAATCTCCGCCTTATAAAGACTTAATCTGAATGCAAAAATACAAAAAAACATTCAAACACAAGTCTATAACTTCATGGTAAAATAAACTGTATAATTAATAAAGTTATCAATCATCTTCCTGAGTAAATGATGCCGAAGCCCACAAAATGGTCATAACGCTCACCGAAGGGGCGATCATAGACTTTAACGAGATATTCGTTGGCAGTTTGGTATTTATCGCCCTCAATCTTAGCTGTCTGCCCTACTCCACTACCATTTGGCACCCATAAGAACTGATAATTATAGGCACCTTGCTTTAGCAAGATATCACAATTGTAGGATCCAAAATTAGGATCATATCGCATCAAACACTGTTCGGGTGGCATTCCAAGTGTGAACTCACCCTGGACAAACAGGTTTCCACCTTCAAGCCTTTCGCCTGTGTAAAGATTGAAATGCGTGACAATGTAGTCACTCTCAACCATTGAATCATAGGCGCCCGATGTCCTAATAGTGAAATGTCCATATTGTGTCTTGTCATAGAAATACTGCCCATCAACGCGTGGCTCATTGCGATAGAGGGTGGCATGATAGTATGGTTCGAAATACTGTATCTTCTCCACACCCATGTTCATTGAGTTGATATTCACCATCTCAATTCGTCGATACTCATTTCCTGCTGGGAAAATAAGATCGCGATTGTGCTCAAATGTCACCTTATTGCCACTTACCATCAATGGTTTTGTAACCATCACCTCATTGTCTGGACGAGAATTCTGAGTCACAACTGCCGCCAACTCGTTATAAGGATCGCTGATGCGTTCACCACTCTTTGTGGTAATAACAAAATTTACTTGCTGGTTGTGAGCATTGTAGTCTACATCGGTGTTAGTAGTAACTTCAGCATAAACTCCCATCGTGTTTTCACACACCGAGAAGCGCGTCTGGAACAATACGTCGTCGGGGTCGTCCTGGCGATATACCTTGAGCACGTAGTTGCCACTCTTGGTAATAATGAAATTATTATTGGGAATGCAGAAATCATAATTAAAATAATGCACAAAAGTTGCCTCGCTAGGCTTGTAGTCCTCGATATCGGCCTGATTAAAACCGTCGATATACTCACTCTCAACAAGTTGTGAGGGTTGCCAGTTGGCATCACAGTGCGTCACGCTGTAGCGCAGATACTGGATTTCTAAATCAAGATAGTCGAAATTGACATTAAGCACATCATCGCTACCTAACACATAGATTGGCGGAAAATACATATTGCTCAATGGAGCAATCTTGAGTGACTTTACATTTGGGTCAAAGATGTGCACCTGTGTATCATCGGCAGCAAGCCTTGTCACTGCAACAAAGCACATTATAATAATAAATACAACACGTTTCATGAATGTAGATAATTTCATTTTTGACAAAGTTACACATTTTTGGTTTAAAATGGCGCATGTTTGAGCATAATAATTATCTTTGCAAAAAATTTCAAACCATGACCAAGCAAGAAAAATATGAAGAACTGCTACCTCAAGTGGTAGCTATGATTGATGGAGAGACCAATGATGTAAGCGTGATGGCCAATGTGACCGCTGCCCTGCACGAGGCGTTTGGGTGGTGGTGGACAGGATTCTACACCGTGATTGGCGACCGCCTAGAGTTGGGTCCATTTCAAGGACCAGTGGCATGCTACCGTATAAAGCGCGGTCGTGGAGTTTGCGGCACATCCTGGGACCGCGATGAAACTGTCATAGTGCCCGATGTAGAGCAGTTCCCCGGTCACATTGCTTGTAGCAGTCTCTCACGCAGCGAGATTGTGGTTCCTGTTCACAACAGCGACGGTGAGGTTATAGCTGTTCTCGACATCGACAGTAAGGACCTGAACACCTTCGACGAAACCGATAAAACTTATCTAGAAAAACTCGTAAAGGACATCTCAAAATCGCTAAACTGGTAGCAAAAGTATCCAAAAACATGTTATAAAACATATTTTTCTTGGTCAATCCAGGAAAAATACGTACCTTTGCAGCGTCAATTGATGAAAAGAATAGTATTTATGACATTAGATCGAAAATTGCGATCAACTAACCAAAAATTATTGAGTATGGAAAACAAAACAACAAAAAGGGGTATCAATCATGGCATTAAGTTGCCTAATCATGCTTATCACCCCAATGTCTCATTGAGACAAACTAAGAGAAACGGCTACATTGCGTGGCCCGAGAAATGAGTTACTAACCCGAAGTTCGCCAAAATGAACTACATAAAAGAAAAAACATTTTATTAACGATAAAGAGGATGCACCCTAATGGATGCATCCTCAATTTATTAAGCCACTGTTTGACTATTCGCCCAGAAGTTGTTTTGCCATGTTTTGGGCTGCACGACGACCGTCGCCCATGGCAAGGATAACAGTAGCACCACCACGCACGATGTCACCACCAGCGTAGAGGTCGCCAATATTACTTTGCATAGTCTCCTCGTTGACAACGATGGTATTGCGGCGGCTCACGTCAAGACCCTCAATTGAGCGAGGAACGAGCTGGTTGGGCGAAACACCCACTGCCACGATAACTATGTCAACAGGAATCTCCTCGATAGCACCCTCTACAGGCACTGGAGAACGGCGTCCGCTAGCGTCGGGCTCGCCAAGCTCCATGCGCTGGATGCGCATAGCCTTAATGTGGCCCTTCTCGTCGCCGATGTACTCAATGGGGTTGTGCAGAGTCATGAACTCTACGCCCTCTTCCTTAGCATGGCCAACCTCCTCACGACGGGCAGGCATCTCCTCTTCGCTGCGGCGATAAACCAAAATAACGCGCTTAGCACCCATGCGCAATGCAGTACGAGTTGAGTCCATAGCGGTGTTACCACCACCAATCACAGCGATTGTCTCACCTTGCATCACAGGAGTGTCGCCACCACGGCCAGCGCTCATTAGGTTGATGCGGGTTAGGTACTCATTGCTCGACATCACACCAATCAAGTTCTCACCAGGAATATCCATGAAACGTGGGAAACCAGCGCCAGAACCAACAAACACACCCTTAAAGCCTTGTTCGTGCAAGTCGTCGTAGGTAATGGTCTTGCCCACGAGCACGTCTTTCTCAAACTTAACGCCCATCATGCGGAGACCCTCGATTTCATAGTCGACAATGCTGTTGGGCAAACGGAACTCAGGAATGCCATACTTAAGCACACCACCAATTTCGTGCAATGCCTCAAACACAGTAACGTCAAAGCCTTGCTTTGCCATATCACCAGCAAATGACAATCCTGAAGGGCCACTGCCGATAACGGCAACCTTGATACCGTTAGGCTCTTTCATCGGAGGAACATCTTGCTTGGTGTTGTTACGCTGCCAGTCGGCGGCAAAGCGCTCCAGGTAACCGATAGCAACAGCTGGCTGGTTCATCTTCAAGCGGATGCACTTGCTCTCGCACTGCTTCTCCTGTGGGCAAACACGGCCACAAACTGCTGGCAACGAACTTGTCTCTTTGAGTGTAGCAGCAGCCTGAGCAAACTCACCACGCTCAATGTTCTTTATAAACTTGGGAATGTTAATACCCACTGGGCAACCAGTCACACACTGAGGATTGGGGCAATCAAGGCAGCGAGTTGCCTCAAGTACTGCCTGCTCGGCATTAATGCCTTGATTTACCTCCTCATTGCAAGTGATGCGATAGGTCGGATCAAGCTGTGGCATCTCAACGCGAGCTATATTGTTTCTCTCTTTTGCGGTCTTTGACTTGCGCAATTCCTCGCGCCAAGCCTCTTTGCGAGATTCGTTATAGTTTTCCATTTATATTGTCTTTCTTTAAGCTGATTTACATTTTCAAGCGCATTAACAACTCGTCGAAGTCAATCTCATGAGCATCGAACTCAGGACCCTCAACACACACGAAGCGAGTCTTACCACCAACAGATACACGGCAAGCACCACACATACCAGTTCCATCAACCATGATAGCATTGAGTGATGCCTCGGTTGGCACCTCATACTTCTTAGTTAGCAACGAAACAAACTTCATCATGATAGCTGGACCTATGGTCACCACTTTATCAACTTTCTCACGCTTGATGACTTCCTCAACACCAGCGGTAACTAAGCCCTTAGTGCCATAGCTGCCATCATCAGTCATGATAATCACGTCATCACTCGAAGCACGAACCTCATCCTCAAGGATAATCAGGTCCTTGGTACGACCGGCAAGCACGCTTACCACGCGATTACCAGCTTCTTTCATTGCACGGATAATAGGCAGCAAAGGTGCTACACCCACACCACCACCACAGCACAACACGGTGCCATAGTTCTCGATGCGTGTTGCTTGACCCAAAGGACCTACCACGTCGGTCAGGAACTCACCTGGTTCAAGCGCACAAATCTTGCGGGTTGAATCGCCTACCGCCTGTATCACCAGTGTGATAGTACCAGCTGCAGGATCGCTGTCGGCGATTGTCAATGGAATTCTCTCTCCCTTCTCACCACAGCGCACAATCACAAAGTGGCCAGCACGGCGAGCTTTAGCAATAAGGGGAGCTTCAACAACGAGCTTTGTAACATTCTCGCTGAAACGTTGTTTGCTTACAATCTTGTTCATTGTTTATAGTTAATGTGAATTAGTTTTAAATAGAACGTGCAAAGGTAAGTAGAATTTCTGAAATAGGACTCCTTTATTTAATAAACTTTTCAACAATAGGCATGAAAAAAGGGCACTTGCCAATTTTGTAGCAAATACCCTTGTTCTAATCATTACGATTATCAATCGTCAACATCCATACCCAAGAACTGGCCATTGCTTCCGAAATGTAGTTCAACGCCATTATTGAGCTGCACCTCGTAGGTGTTGTAATTTTTATCAATCTTATAGATTAGAGCCGAATTATAATTAGATTTCACATAATTTGTTATAGCAGTTGGCACAAGAGCTGAAGGGACTCCTTTTCCTGGGCAAGAGATCTTCTTCCACTCGTTATTGGCTGTAAATTCAACCTTTGAGCCATCGCTGAGGTAAACATCAATCTCTCCGTCTTCATTATCACGCTCAGTACCATTTATTGTGGCACCTGAGAAATTGCTATTTATGAAATTAACAATTGCATCAGGAGCAGCAACTTGAGGAGCAGCGGCTTGAGGAGCAGCCTGAGGTTGAGCATTTTCTACAGGAGCTTGTTGAGCTACATTAGCATTGCTTGGAGTTGCCTGACCTGCAACTGGTTGCTGACCACCATTATTGTTGCAAGCCACAAACATGGCCGCACATAATGCAAGAGCGAAATAGCTAAAGTTTTTCATATTTTCTTATTTTTTAAAATTAGTGATTATCAAAAATTTAGTCATCCATATCAATTACCTTGAATTCTCGATTATATTCTATCTCAAAGCCATTGTTGAGCTTAACCTCATATCCACGACGATTGCGGTCTAGTTTAAGAATTGTTGTGCCTGGAAATGTAGCGCGGACATGTGTCTTAATTTGCTCTGGAATAATAGCCGAAGGTACATGAGAGGTCTTGCAATCAATATCCTTCCAGTTTCCTTGCTTGTCAAATTCCATCTTCTCACCACTTTCATAAACAATAGTATAGTCATCCCAATCCATAGTAACAACTAAGGGCACTTTGTTGGCAAAATGCTGCTTGAGAAATTCCTGAGCCGAAGCAGGAAGTTGGTTGAAGGTGATAACCTGATCATGGTCGGCCTTTGCGCTGAAACCTAATGTAAGTACTGCAAACAAAAGAACTAAAACTTTTTTCATTTTTGTAAGATTTTAAGAATAAATATATATGTTTCATCAAAAATATCTTATGCAATATTCAATAACTATGCAAAAGTATATAAAAATAATAAAAGACACTCGATTTTATTCATTTTTTAACGATTTAGACACTATCGGTTAGTACGTTGCACATCTTTCACTCCCTTCAAGTTCTTGATTTTCTTAATAAGAGCATCGAGGTTGTCAAGACTATTGATACCTATAACTAAATAACCCTCAAAAATGCCTCCCATACTATTGATTGTAACGCTGCGCAGCACAGTGTCGCCCTCTTTGTTTATCAAAGATGTAATATTCGACACAATGCCTATATCGTCATTCCCAACGACTTTAAGTGTTGCTGCAAATTGCTTGCCCACCTTTCCACTCCACTGCGACTTGATTATTCGGTAAGGATACTTAGCTAGCAGATGCTTCACATTACCACAGTCACGGCGGTGGACCTTGATGGCACCATCGCTAGCTATAAAGCCCACAATAGCATCACCGTAGATGGGGTTACAACAACGAGACAATTTGTAATTTATGCCCTTCACGTTGTTGCCAATCACCAGGATATCGTCGCTACCGCGGTCATCATCGCCTCCTTTATGCTGGAGCACAAAGTTCTCGGCAGTTTCATGGGTCTTGGTGGTCTCCTGTTGCTTTGCCTGAAAATCGAGATATTCCTCAACAAGTGTAGAAATGTCTATCTTCTCCTCATCAATTGCCACATAGAAATCGGTCATTGTCTTATAACCTTTCTTGGAGATGAAGCGGCTCAACATTGCCTCATCTATCTCAATCTTGCGGTTTTTGAAGCGACGCTGCACCAGCTCTCGCCCCATGTCGGCATGCTTCGACTGCACCTCATTGATGGCAAGCCTGATTTTATTGCGAGCCTTACTTGTGACTACCCAGTTAAGCCAATCGATGCGTGGTACTTGTGTAGATGATGTGATAATCTCCACTGTGTCACCACTGCGCAACCTGTAGTTGATTTTTTGATTCTTGCCGTCAACTTTTGCTCCCATGCAAGTGCATCCAACACGAGAATGAATGCGAAAAGCAAAGTCAAGTACCGTAGCACCCTTTGGGAACTGAAACACATCACCACGAGGAGTGAACACAAACACCTCTTCATCATAGAGGTTCATGTGCATGTTGCGTATGAGATCCATACGGTCTTTACTACCCTCTTCGAGCACTTCACGCACGTTGTTCATCCAACGGTCGATACCGCCGTCGGCTTTAATGCCCTTATAGCGCCAATGTGCTGCAAGGCCCATTTCAGCGACCTCATCCATGCGCTCGGTGCGTATCTGAACCTCAACCCACTTGTCGTCCTTGCCTTTAAAGGTACCATGCAGCGACTCATAACCATTGCTCTTAGGCATCGTTATCCAGTCACGCAGACGTGTAGGATTTGCTTGATAAATGTCGCCCACAAGCGAATAAGCATACCAGCAGTCACGTTTCTCATATTCGGGAGGCGTGTCGATGATAATCCTAATAGCAAAAAGGTCGTAGATGTCACTCATGTCGACCTTCTTGGTCTTCACCTTGTTCCAGATTGAGTTGATTGATTTGGTACGCCCTTTAACATGGCATTTTATGTGTTCGCGCTCAAGTACCTGCTTGATGGGGGCGGTAAAATCTTCAATGTATTTGTCGCGTACCGCTTTTGTTTCATTCAAGAATGCGGCAATCTTGTTGTAAACATCGCGCTGAAGATACTTGAGTGACAAGTCCTCGAGCTCAGTCTTAACTTGATATAATCCCAACTTGTGGGCAAGCGGCGCATAGAGATAACGCGACTCAAGTGAAATGTCGCGCACAAACTTCTCATCTTCATGATGATTAATCTCACGCATAAGCCCCAATCGGTCGATAATCATAATAATCACCACGCGAATGTCTTCGGCAAAGGTTACCAGGAGTTTCCTGAAGTTCTCGTCTTCGACAGCTGCCTGCTTCTTATACAATTGTGATATCTTTATTAATCCATGCACAAGTTTCGCAACATCGTCTCCAAACCACTCGGCAATCTGTTTCTCGGTTACATAATCACTGCGGCACAGATTGTAAACAAGCACTGCTATTGTCATGTTGCGGTCGGGTGCTATATTATCAACGATGAGCTCGGCTGTGCGCAACGACCTTATCACAGGGTTGATACCATATTTGTCGCGCTTATACAGCCCTTGGTCAACACCACTTGCAATGATTGTATGAAGTTGCCTAACGTCGTCAATAGTCATCTCGTAACGCAAGTTTCGCCACAACTTAACTACCATGCGTAGTAGTGACATGCGCTCTAGGGCTTGAAAATATCTTTTTTCTGTCATTTTTTATATTTATGCTCAAAAAACATCCAAAATTAATTTTTTCTTCGTAACTTTACAAATTAATTCTAATTAATTAGCAAATAATCACAAACACAACTATACTATGCTTAACGAAAAAGACCTCCAACTACTTGAAAACAAAGGCATATCGGCCTCTATGATTGAAGCTCAGATAAAACGCTTCGAGACCGGTTTCCCGCAGCTGCGCATTCAATCGGTTGCTACTGTAGGCAATGGCATAATGCGTCTGAGCGAAAAGGACATCAACCATTACATTAAACTGTGGCGACAATCTCAACAGGAAGGCGTGACTATCGAGAAGTTTGTACCTGCTTCAGGTGCTGCAAGCCGAATGTTCAAGAACATGTTTGCTTTCACTACTTCGGGCAGGACAGCACCCGAGACCGACTTCGAGAAGCAATACTTCGACAATATCAACCATTTTGCCTTCTACCCCACCCTTAATAAGGCATGCGACAAGCTCTACAAGGCACCAATCCCACAGCTCATCCAAGACGGGAAATATGTCGAGATTGTCAAGGCAATGCTTGAAAAAGAAGGTCTTAACTACGGCTTCTTGCCCAAGGCACTGCTTCAATTCCACAAGGCTCCTGGCGGAGCAATTCACACGTCGCTAGAAGAACACCTAGAGGAAGGTGCTCAATATGCTGTAGGAGCCAATCGACAAGTGAACATTCATTTCACAGTCTCACCCGAGCACCGCAAGGAATTTGATAAGGTGCTCAAATCAAAGCTAACAATGATGGAGCAAGTGTGGGGCGTGAAATACAATGTGACAATGAGCGAGCAAAAGCAATCGACCGACACCGTAGCCGTTAACCTTGACAACACTCCCTACCGTGATAATGACGGGAACCTCTTCTTCAGGCCTGCTGGACATGGAGCACTTATTGAGAACCTCAATGAGCGCAATGCCGACGTTGTGTTCGTCAAGAACATCGACAATGTGGTACCACTAAGGCTGCGTAGCACAACCGTTCGATATAAAAAGGCATTGGGTGGTTATATAATTGACGTGCAGCGAGCTATTGCCAAACACCTTAATACTCTCGACAGGGGAGCTTCGGCAGCCGACCTAAAGAGCATTCTCAAATTTGTGGAGAACCGCTTGTGCACGCATAGCGAAGCCACTGAACAAATGGACGAGGCGCAGCTTGCCGAATATCTGCGTAGCAAGCTTAATCGCCCCATCCGCGTGTGTGGCATGGTTCTTAACGAGGGAGAACCTGGCGGAGGACCTTATCTAGCCTACAATGCCGATGGAAGTTACTCGCCACAGATTCTTGAGGCCGCACAAATCGACGAGAACGACCCTGCTGCCATTACGCTTATGAAGAGCGGCACCCACTTCAATCCCGTTGACCTTGTGTGCTACATCAAGGACTACAAAGGCAACAAGTTTGACCTCAAGAAGTTTGTTGACCAAGACACAGGTCTCATTTCGATGAAATCAACAGGCGGTGTGGAGATTAAGGCGCTTGAACTTCCTGGACTTTGGAATGGTTCGATGAGTGATTGGAACACCGTTTTCATCGAGGTTCCTATCGAAACTTTCAACCCAGTTAAGACTGTCAACGATCTGTTGCGTCCTCAGCACCAGTAATGATTAAACCATTGGGCTTTATTTCAATCAAACAATATATTCACACATTAATATTTTATTATTTCATGAAAAAAGCATTATTGATTTTTGCGGCAATATTCACTATGTGGACCGTTGCTAGCGCCCAAAGCACAACTAAAGTAAAAGAAATTAATCAAGCAGAGTTTGTTGCTTTGTTCGACATGAATACTGGCACTATAGCACAGCCATCAGTCTTTGACTTCAACGCTACCTGGTGTGGACCTTGCCGTCAGTTGGCTCCAGCCCTCGAGCAGCTCGCTGCCGAATATGAAGGCCGTGTAAACTTCTACAGTATCGATGTCGACAAAAACAAAGACCTCGCAAAAGCACTTGAGATACAAAGCATTCCTTACGTGCTGTTTTTCGGCACTAATGGCGATGACCCTGAAGAGATGATAGGACTCAGGACTAAGGAAGAAGTAAAGGTTTATATTGAAAAAACATTAAAATAATAAACAACAAAAGTTATGAAAAGAATATTTTTTGGCATGCTACTGGCTGCAATCATTTTTGCAGTTCCTGGAAATATCGAAGCAAAGAAAAAAGTGACTCGCAAGAAAGCTACAACCGAGAACTTAGCAGGACTCACTCCACTAGAGCGGAAAATAGTAGGCAAGCACCTTCTCACACTCCAATGGATTTCGTGGAAAGGCTACGGTTCGGTAGAAATTAAGAAAGAAGCCGACGGCACACTCTCATGCCGTGGAGGGCAATTTGCCCGTGACTGCTACAAAGCAGGTGATGTAGACGATGAGTGCTACACCAATGGCGACTATATCAAGCTCGACGGCACAATTGAAATTATCGACGAGACGCATCTTGTGTTCACTGGCGACATCCGCCAGAAAATCTATCACATGAACAATGGAGAAGAAATCCTGCGGCAAGGCACCTACAACTTTGTACAGAAGGAAAACCGCCACTACTGGCGCATGCAGGAGATGACTAATCCAGTTGACGAATGTGTCGACTACATCGACATTTACTTTAAGCGCTAATTTTTCTCTGCGCTAGCAATCACAAGAGGACAAGCATCTAATGCCTGTCCTCTTTTTTTATTTTTATGGTGTAATTAATTAAAGACTACCAATGATGATAAGCGTCATTCCAGCAATAAGTATAATTTGATCCACAACTTTCAGACGCAAGTTCTTTTCCTTCATAGCTATCGCGCCATAGAAGAATGCGACAAGGGCACTGCCACGACGAATCATTGATGCAATCGACACAAGCGATTCTGGATAAGATAGACTATAGAAATAGGCCAAGTCGGCGATGATGATGAACACCGAAATCACAACGATATTCTTGTTCCAGTGGAAGCGATCAATACTTTTCTTATGAGAATGCTCAACTGCTACTATCACAATCATTATCAAAGTCTGGTAGAAAGGATACCACGCCTCGATTGCGAGTGGAGTGTATCCGTTACTCAGCAGCCACTTGTCGTAGAGTCCACTCGCTGCCCAAAGCACAATTGAGATGATGCCAAGCACTATCCATATGCCCAAGCCCTTCTCGGCCTTCTCCTTGCGCCCAATGAACCCCACCCATAGCAGTGACACAAAGCCAAGAATGATTCCTGCCCACTGAATAGCATTAGGCCTCTCGCCAAAGAGAGCTATAGCTCCAATAAGTACTAAGATGGGACGAGCAGCATTGATTGACCCGCTGATGCTCAACGGCAGATATTTCATCGAGGCAAAGCCCAGCAGCCATGATAATGTAACTATGACCGATTTTAACGCTATCAGAGCATGACCATTGGCATTGAGCGCACACTCTGGCTTGCCCATAAGCGACATCACTGTAAGTGGACACACAAGCACCGTACAAAGCAGCACATTCATCAGCAACACAACAAACACATTGTTGCGCTCTAGCGAAAGCTTCTTGAACACGTCAAAGAATCCCAAGCTAATCGATGATATCACTGCCAGCAGTATCCACATGGTGCATCAATTCTATTTTGAGGGTGCAAAGGTACGAATTTTCTTTCAGTTACGAGTATTTTGGTTGCCTGTTTTTTGTATATACGAGTCATTATTATTATTTTTGTGCACTAAAATAGATTAACCCACAAAACAAGAAATATGAAAAAATACATAATTCTTTGTACATTAATTGCTTTTACCTTTTCAGTTCAAGCCTCAACTTACTATGGTTTCAAGATTGGTGGTGTGGCAGTAAACAGTGACAACTATACCAATGTGAGAGGTTCTAACATAAAAGCCAACGACACCAGCCAGCCTTACTCTGTTGTCTATGACCCCTCAACCAAGACGGTGACACTCAACAATGTGAAAATAGTGCGCACAGGCAACGACAACCGATGTATCTACAATGAGAGTTGCGACGGACTCACAGTTTATTTCAGCACAAACAACAGTTACTTGAGTTCCACGACATGTGCCCCAATCCGCTTGGAGGCCAACACCACTTTCACTTGCGAGGCATTAGTGCAGGTTAGCGTTTACGGAGCCGATGGCGACGCCAACTGTCTATATGCCACCAATGGTGCCACTGTCACTTTTGACCATGCCACATTTTATATGTACCTCAGTGGCAATTCTAACCCCGCTATATCTAGCAGCAGCACCACCGACGAGAAAATCATTTTTCATCACTCACGTGTTTACGCCCGAAGTGCTGGTGGTAGTGCCCTGTCACGCTTTTCTAGTGTTACGAGCGACGGATCGGCACTGCTCCTTCGCACCGGCAGCGAAACTGCATTTGCCATGAGCAATGTGAAATCATTCACTTTGCACACCTATTCAACGATGACGATTGGTTATGGCATCAACCCAATTAATAGTTTCACAAACTACTCCTACTTTGGCACAGCGACCTTCAGCAGCAGCCAAAAGACATTTGTCAACGCAGGTAATGATGTGCTGCCAGGCAGGGATATCATCATTTCACAGAGAATACCCGTCAACGAGTCAAACTTCCCCGACGCGACCTTCCGTTCATGGGTGACCGAGAAGTATGGCTCAAACCTGGAAACCTACGAGATTTTTGAAAGGCGCACAATCAATATTGAAACAGCAGGAAATGAAGTCTTGAAGAATGTTGAGAACTGGTATGGCATTAATTATTTCTTCTGTTTTCGTCGACTATGGGACCAGGGTGGTAAGACAAAACTTCTGCGATTATATTCTAATAGGGAGTTTTATCACTTGAAGTGTTACGACAACCCTGCGGGCATTGAATGGGCGGGATTGGCATCTTCCCTTAACCCGGTGCCAAGCGACAAAGAGGGCTTGATAGAAGGATTTAACGCCACAGCCACTGAGCGCAACCCGCTTCCAAGCCGCTCGCAGCTTGGCAACATAAAAAGTAATGGTTTTGATTTTATTGTGAAGAATGGCAACCAGACCTATTCTCTAAATGCCCTTCAGGACTATTGGCCCATAGATTACGCTCATTTCCCCGACGATGCTTTCCGCACCTACCTTTTTGGCACAGCCCAAGGCTTAGATGCCGTGGTTTATGAAAGCGAGAATGCATCAATCAATGGCTTTGACATTAAAAACAGGAACATTGCCGATCTCACAGGAATTGAGGGGTTCAAAAACATTCAACATCTTTATTGCTACCAGAACAAACTCTCAACCTTGAATCTTTCTCAAAACACTAAATTGACTCTCTTATATTGCTATTGGAACAAAATCAAGAGTGAAGGTTGGGACCAGTTTATTGCCAGCGCACCCACATTCAGCACCAGGCTTGATGTGTATTGCTACTACCCAAGTAGTGCTGAGCAAAATGACCCTCCCACCTATGAGCAAGTGGCTCAAGCTAAAGCCAAGAATATCCATTTTTATCAACGAGTCAACTATGGATGGGAAGAGATGAGCGACACTCCACCTTTTATTCCTGGTGATGTGAATGGCGACGGCTCAGTGACCAGCGCCGATGTCACTGCTCTCTATAACTACCTGCTCAACAACGACAGCAGTTCAATCGTTAACGGAGACCAAGACAGTGACGGCACAATCACTGCCGGCGACATCACATCGGTCTACAACATCCTGCTTGGCAGTTAATACTAATCTTACCAACGTAAAAATAAAGAAAGCAACTCATCCTACAAAAAACAGCTTGAAACTTATGCTTCAAGCTGATTTTTTCTTATTCTAATGCTTTAAAATTACTCTAAATGGAAACGGTAGATACCACCATCACGTGAACCAACCACCAAAATGCTGTCCTTAACTACTGGCGAAGACTCAAAGTTGCTCGACAAAACTTGGTCGCTAAGTATCTCACCGTCCTTACCTCTTATCAAGTAGAGATGACCACTTGAGTTGCCTATCACAATGTAGAGTTCATTCTTTTCATTATAGAAACCTACTGGCGACGACCAAGCATAAAAATTTAAAGTCTTGCGATAAAGCAATTGTCCGTTCCTCTTGTCAAAAGCCAAGAATTCTGAGTTATATTTGCCTTCAAGTTGGTTAAACGAGGCAAATATCATGTTCTTGCAATTGCCATCGCCAATGAGCGGGGTACAGTACAAACCGCCATCAAAGTGTTTCTTACCCTGATAACTGCGAGCGCTGGGACATGACCATTCCCACACTAGTGAACCGTTCAAACCATTGAGCTTAACAAAATGGGTACGCGTGTCGGCACCACTCTGCAAGTCAACCTCGCAGCCGCTGTAAATATAGGGAACTCCATTCTCCACTTCTAGAACTATCGAGCCATCAATATCGTCATGATTATCATAGTGCCAAACTGGTTTCATAGTGTTGAGATTGACACACAGTATATCGCCGTGATTGTCACCAATGAATCCGTAGTTCTTATAAATCGCCATGCTCGACTCCATTCCTGCTCCATTGTCTCCTTTCACAACATAGCGCAAGGTGCTGTGCATCTTGAGTTGGCCATTACCTAAACGTTCATATTTATATAAAGTTCCGTTCTCGGCTGGATAGAACAAGAACTGACCTGCAACAATGGGCGAAGAATCATAGCCTCCCCATGCGCGTTTCGCTTTGCGGTCGCGGCCCCATTGATACACGACCTCATGTTTATACAAGTCAATTCCTATGTGACCAAAAGGCTCATGCTCAGGCACTGCATGACCAGCATAAAGACTACCATTTAATGCTGGGTCAAGCGAAATTGAGCCTTTCACTGGGTTTCCAAGTTGCAATGAGTTGCGACTTGGCTTACCATTAGCAAAATTAATGAAATATAGCTCTTCGCAAAGCGAGCCCACAATTATCTCCTCATCGCTAAAGTCGGCTGTGAGGGCAGGGGATGTCTTGCGAAACTTATCCATCTGCACCTTAGGCCATTTCACATAAACGGGCTCTCCTGTCCATCCCGAGCCGCCTCCCCACTCACCGCGAGCTGAGGTCCTGAATACCCAGTCCTGAACTATCTTCGTAGGAACACCTTTAATTTTTCCGCTATAGGTGCGAGCGTCACGATAATGACCACCTCTGAAGGTGAAAATGCCAGGCACCGTGTCATAAGGATTGATAAGGTTGTCAAGCAAGCCACTGGTTGCACTATCGAGAATTTCAACCTCATAGGTGAGGTCGTCAACACTGGCAAAAGCAGTATCTGGAAGCATAATAGTGTCAACTTTCGGCAACTCTACGCTATCGCTGTCATTGCTAGTTCTCTTTTCACTTATCCCATTGCACGACACCATAGTCAGGCTCATTACTGCCACAGCAATCGATGCAGCCATAATTTTCGAAAAATTCATTCTCATCTTCTTATCTTCAATTATTTTGGATGCAAAGTTAGCAAACAATAACCATTTCAAGCAAATATTTTACTATAATTTCAAAATTATCAAATAAAAAACGCCACAATCACAAATTAATTACTACCTTTACAACACAAACGAACAACATTAACGTACAACAAACTATGTATCAACTCATCAACCTACCTTTTGGCGCTAGCGAGCTGGAGCCCGTCATCAGTGCCGAAACCATTGCTCTGCATCACGGCAAGCACTTGGCAACCTATGTGAACAACCTGAACAATCTGCTACCAAGCAGCGAGTTTGAAAATCTACCTCTGGAGGAGATAGTTGCGAAAGCCAAAGGCGCTATTTTCAACAATGCAGGGCAAATTCTCAACCACAATCTCTACTTTGAGCAGTTGCAGGCACCTAGCGACGACAACCACCCTGTAGGAGCACTTGCAACAGCCATAGACGAGCAGTTTGGCTCATTTGAGGCATTCAAGGAAAAATTCACAGCCGCCGCAGTCACACTCTTTGGCTCGGGCTGGGCATGGCTCGCCAGCGACACCAACGGTAAATTACACATCCTACAAATGGCTAATGCCGACAACCCTGTCACTAAAGATTTAAAGCCCCTCCTAACCTTCGATGTGTGGGAGCATGCCTACTATGTCGACTACCGCAACCGACGCCCCGACCACATTGCTGCTATGTGGCAATTGCTCAACTGGCAAGTAATTGACCGCCGCTTCATGCAGTAACACCTAAAAGTAATAGGCTCAACAATTGTTGAGCCTATTACTTTTAGGAAACACTTAGTCAATGAGACCTCAGTTAAGCGCGATTGCACACTCCATCGCCATAATCACGGCAAGTATAACAATGGCAACCATAATTACTATTCTATATTAAGGTAGTCGCGCAGGGCGTTGACATATTCTTCAAACGCAGTTTTGCCGGCATCGGTGACGCTGCACAATGTAAGCGGCTTCTTGCCTTGGAATTTCTTCTCCACTGTAATATATCCTGCGGTAACCAATTTGTCAAGCTGCACACTCAGGTTGCCGGCGGTGGCCTGTGTCTGCTCCTTTATGTAAACGAAGCTTGCTTCCTCGCAATTCATTAGGATAGACATTATTGCAAGCCGTAACTGCGAGTGCAGTAATGGGTTGAGTTCCTTTAGCATTGCTTCTTGGCTTTAGCATTCAAAATATGTCCGGGAATAATCATCGTTACAACGAAGCATAGCACGAATAGAGGAATAACCCATTCTACGGCAAGCGGCACCTTTGCAAACACACAGCACATTACGAAGATTCCTGCAAACAAAGTAAATCCTCCTCCAATTTTCATCGACTTCTCTTGAATGATGCATCCTTGCATGTTGGCACTAAAACCGGCCAGTATAAATGCAAGAATAAACATGACTATCCACGTGTCTTTGCCAAAGAAGTTAAACCCAATTGACAATAATGTACCAAAGGCAAAAGCACATCCATTAGTCAACCACAAGTTGCTAGTTAAACGGTCTACATAGGTCTTCGGCTCTTTCTCGATGCGACCTTTATCTTTGCGCAATTCTACAAGCATTCCTATTCCTCCCACTATCCAAATGAGGAACCAAAGCCAGTTGCACGCAGGATTGCCTCCAGTTAATAATAACGACACGCCCACAAGTAGGCCAACGATAGCACTAACATAACCCCACCACAACAGCAGGTTGCCTTGTCCAATGTGCATTTGTCGCTTGGTCTTGTTGATCATTCTAGTAATCAATTCCAAGCTCTCTTGATTGTTTAATTTCTTGTCTTCCATATTTTCCTTACATAACTTAAATGGTGAATAAAATTTGTTCTTTAGATTTATAAATCCATTGCAAAGATAAAGTAGTTTATTTTATAAACCAAATATTTTGCAAGAAATTTTTCAAAAAAATGAAAAAACTACCATTTTGGGTAATATCTATAACAAAAAAGAACGCTTCTGCGCTATTCAGCAGAAGCGAGCATCGTAGACCCATGGGGAGTCGAACCCCAATCGAAGGAACCGGAATCCTTTATTCTATCCTTTGAACTATGGGTCCGGAAGAATGAGCTTGCACATATTATATAATATATGGTTATTTTGCTCTTTTTGCGGTGCAAAAGTAGTGAATAATTTGTATCTTTGCAAAAATCATTGACTCATTTTACTCTAAGTTATGACTGTAAGAATTGAAGAAAGCTGGTTGTGTGAACTTGCCGATGTATGGGACAAGGACTACTTTGTGAGACTGACGCAATTTGTGCGTGAGGAGTACCGTCGCGGACAGGTGTTTCCGCCAGGCAAGCAGATTTTTGCTGCCTTCGATGCCACTCCATTCAACAACGTGAAAGTAGTGATTCTCGGGCAAGATCCCTATCACGATGTAGGACAAGCCAATGGCTTATGCTTCTCGGTCAACGACGGCATTCCTTTCCCTCCGTCGCTGCAAAACATCTTCAAAGAGGTGCACGACGACACCGGTGCCCCTATTCCAACAAGCGGTGACTTGAGCCGATGGGCTCGACAGGGTGTGCTGCTACTAAACGCAACCCTCACCGTGCAGGCTCACCGTGCAGGCTCACACCAGAACCGTGGCTGGGAGCTTTTCACTGATGAGGTAATCGCTCACCTCGCCAAGCACCGTGAACACCTTGTATTCATCCTTTGGGGCAGCTATGCAATCAAGAAAGGAGCTATTATCGACCGCACACGTCATCTCGTGCTCACATCACCCCACCCCTCCCCTCTCAGTGCCTACCGTGGCTTCTTCGGCAACCACCATTTCTCGCTTGCCAATGACTACCTTCGCAAGCACGGCATGCAACCAATCGCATGGTAATCATTTTTTATATTAAATAAGGTGTGTATTTGCCAATAATTGCGTAACTTTGCAGTTTGAAACGAACTTATTAAGGTAATAATTACACATATGCAGAATATCAGAAATGTCGCCATAATTGCCCATGTTGATCACGGCAAGACCACTCTTGTCGACAAGATGCTCGCTGCCGGCAATCTTTTCCGCGACAATCAAGTGGTGGGCACGCAGATTCTCGACAGCAACGACCTCGAGCGCGAGCGTGGCATCACTATTCTTTCTAAAAACGTATCAATCAACTATAAAGATTATAAAATCAATATAATCGATACACCGGGACATAGCGACTTCGGAGGCGAGGTGGAGCGTGTGCTCAACATGGCCGACGGATGCCTCTTGCTCGTCGACGCTTTCGAGGGGCCTATGCCCCAAACTCGCTTCGTTCTCCAGAAGGCTATTCAAATTGGACTCAAGCCTATTGTGGTCATCAATAAGGTAGATAAGCCCAACTGTCGCCCCGACGAGGTGCAGGAAGCTGTTTTCGACCTTATGTTCAATCTTGATGCCACCGAAGACCAACTCAACTTCCCCACGATCTTCGGCAGTGCCAAGAATGGATGGATGAGCGACGACTGGCGCAATCCCACTGACAATATAACTGCCGTGCTTGATGCAATCATTGAGCACATACCAGCACCCAAAATTGTAGAAGGTGACCCTCAAATGCTTATAACCTCGCTCGACTATAACACCTATGTCGGCCGCATCGCTGTGGGCCGCATTCACCGTGGAGAGTTGCGCGACGGTATGGACGTGGGCCTCTGCAAGAAGGATGGCACAGTGGCACGTCAGCGCATTAAGGAGCTTCGCGTGTTTGAAGGCATGGGCCAAAAGCACGTCGACAGCGTGCAGTGTGGTGACATATGCGCCATCATCGGTCTTGACGGATTCGAGATTGGCGACACTGTAACCTGTCTTGACAACCCCGAGCCATTGCCCCGCATTGCCATCGACGAGCCTACAATGTCTATGCTCTTTACCATTAACGACTCACCTTTCTTTGGCAAAGAGGGTAAATATGTCACCTCACGACACATTCACGACCGCCTAATGCACGAGCTCGACAAGAATCTTGCACTAAAGGTCGAAAAGAGTGAGGATGATGATTCGTGGATTGTGTTCGGACGTGGCGTGCTGCACTTGAGCGTCCTTATCGAGGAAATGCGCCGCGAGGGCTACGAGCTACAAGTCGGTCAACCACAGGTAATAATCAAGGAGATTGACGGTGTCAAGTGCGAACCCATCGAGACCCTCACCATCAACGTCCCCGAGGAATACTCTAGCAAGATGATTGACATGGTAACCCGTCGCAAAGGCGAGATGACTTCGATGGAAACTCAGAACGACCGCATCCATATGGAATTTAAGATTCCTTCGCGTGGCATAATCGGTCTACGCACCAATGTTCTCACGGCAAGCGCAGGTGAAGCTATCATGGCGCACCGCTTCTCTTGCTACGAGCCTTGGAAGGGCGAAATCGTACGCCGCGTTAACGGCTCAATCATTGCCATGGAAGGCGGCACAGCATTCGCCTACTCTATCGACAAGTTGCAAGACCGCGGGCGTTTCTTCATCTTCCCGCAGGAGGAAGTTTATGCAGGCCAAGTCGTTGGCGAGCACACCAAAGAAAAAGACCTTGTGGTCAACGTGACCAAAAACAAAAAGCTCACCAACATGCGTGCCAGTGGTGCCGACGACAAGACGCGCATCATTCCACCCATAGTATTCAGTCTTGAGGAGGCTCTTGAGTACATTAAGGCCGATGAATACGTCGAGATTACTCCTGGACATCTGCGTATGCGCAAAATCATTCTCGATGAAATCGAGCGCAAGCATCAAGCTAAGCTCCGTGGCGAATCTGAAGAATAAACCGTTGAGCGTAAAACAAATAACGATTAACTAACACTAATAACTTACAATTATGAAAAAAGTACTAGGCATCTTGGCTCTCATTGCCATTATCGCTACCATGGCTGTGCCACAGGCACAAGCCAAGAAGAAAAAACGTGACCTTAAGAAGGAGGCTATTGAGGATTTGATTCGCGACGGTGTGACCAACTACGAAGCTGGAAACTACGATGAGGCATTTCCTCTTTTTGAGGCTGCTCACAACAAGGGAAACATTCGCGCCACTCACAACCTTGCAATATGCTATTCCGAGGGTCATGGCGTTGCACAAGACTATGCCAAAGCGTTAAAGCTCTATGAGAAAGCAGCAAAGAAAGGATATGCCGATTCACAGATGGCTCTTGGACAATTGTACATGGGTGGTCTTGGTGTTAAGAAAGACTACAAGAAGGCCATTAAATGGTTTGAAAAAGCCGCAAAGCAAGGCGACAGCGACGCCATGTACGAGATAGGACGTTGCTACTATTACGGTGGTAATGGCATTAAGAAAGACATCAAGAAAGCCAAGGAGTGGGTAGCTAAATCGGCAGCTCTCGGCAACGAGACCGCAATCAACAACCTCCCAAAGCTCAAGTAATAACTTTTTATTACTCCAACACACAAAACAGCTCGGCATTCTTGCCGAGCTGTTTTAGTATAGTTATGTGATTGATTAATTAGCCTAATCGACGGAGCTTCACAGTAAAGTGGCGCATCAATGGAGCTTCCCACTCGATAGCGACACCGCGAGTAATCTCGTTGCGACGGTCATAAACATTCTTCAGCGCTGCAGCAATCACGTTCATGTGGTTGTCAGTGTAAACGCGGCGAGCAATGCACAGACGCAACAGGTCGAGACCACCAAAGCGGTTCTCACGAGTCACCGGATCACGATCGGCGAGGATGTAACCAATCTCGCAACCACGGATACCAGCCTCGAGGTAAAGTTCGCAAGTGAGAGTCTGAGCAGGGAATTCCTCTTTAGGAACATTGCACAGCACCTTGTCGGCATCGATAAAGAGAGCGTGACCGCCCACTGGACGCTGATAAGGAATGCCGTACTCGTCGAGCTTGCTAGCGAGGTACTGCACCTGGTGGATACGAGTCTCGAGCATATCAAACTCGGTATTCTCGTCAAGACCTACAGCAAGAGCGTTAAGGTCGCGACCGTTAAGACCACCATAGGTCAAGAAACCTTCAAAGGGTATGCAGAACAACTTAGCACCCTCATACCAGTCCTCATTGTTGGTTGCGATGAAACCACCCATATTAACGAGACCGTCCTTCTTGGCACTCATAGTCATTGCATCTACATAGCTGTACATCTCGCGTGCAATCTCCTTAATAGTCTTGTTAGCATAGCCTTCCTCGCGGGTCTTGATGAAGTAAGAGTTCTCGGCAAAGCGTGCGCTATCCATAACTACGGGAACACCGTACTTGTGGCAAAGTTCACAAGTCTCCTTGATGTTCTTCATCGAAACGGGCTGACCGCCAACGGTGTTGTTGGTAACGGTGAGCACCATGAAAGGAACATTACCCTTATTCTCAACGAGAACTTTCTCAAGCTTCTCGAGCGAAACGTTACCCTTGAAAGGTATCTCAAGCTGAGTGTCCTTGGCCTCGTCGATTGTAACGTCGATAGCCTTAGCCTTGCGGGCTTCGATGTGACCCTTAGTAGTATCGAAGTGGGCGTTGCCAGGAACAACGTTGCCTTCCTTAACGAGATAAGAGAAGAGAACATTCTCGGCAGCACGTCCCTGGTGAGTTGGAATTACATACTTGAAACCAAAGATGCGTTGAACCACTTCCTGGAACTTATAGAAAGAGGTTGCACCGGCATAACTCTCGTCGCCAAGCATCATAGCTGACCACTGCTGGTCACTCATGGCACCTGTACCAGAGTCTGTAAGACAGTCGATATAGACCTGATCGGCCTTTAGCATAAATACATTGTTGTGAGCTTCTTTGAGCCATTGCTCGCGTTGCTCGCGAGTACTCTTCTTTAATGGCTCAATCATTTTAATTTTCCAAGATTCTGCAAATGGGAGTTCCATAATTTATAATGTGTATGATTTATTAATTTTACATTGTTTTGCCCCGGAGCATCGTTTGCTAAATAAGCCTATTTGGGCTATAAAGCATCCACAGCTCCAAAGCAGTTGAAATATATATAGTGAAGATTTATTATCAAAAATGATAGGAACGCAACATGACAATGATCTTGCCAAGTCGCAAAAGATTCATCAATGGGTATAATGGTCTATGTCCTTGATGTTAAGAAACATACAAGAGATTTTAGGTGATGTTATTGGACTTAAATAAAGCATATCTCCATTATTGATGTGCAAAATTACAAAAAACACTAAAGAAATCAAAGACTTTATTAGCTTTATTAATTTTTATTAAGAAACAAACGGCGACAATTTGCAGGACGCATTGGAAGCACTGAAACCTTGTGGCGCACAAGGGATGAATTATAAAATCTAATTGGGGCAAACGATTGCAGATACATTATATAAAATATTATATGCAATGTGTTGCCAATATGTTATAAAACATATAATTTTGCATCGTTTTTAATAAACACAAAGTTTTACAAAAAAGATTTTTATTATGAACGTTGAAACAATTGGTCTGTGGGCTGGCGCTGTTTGGAATTCTCTGAACGATGCTGAAGGCACTCAGGACATGAAAGGTTTGAAAAAAGTGACTAAACTTAAAGAGAAAGAGATTTTTGCTGCTATCGGTTGGCTCGCCCGTGAAGGTAAGGTTAACGTAGCCTCTGATGAGGAAGGCAAGCAAATTGAGGTTACTTTGCTTTGAGGTTTATCAAGATTTTAAAGTTGGAGCGAGACTCTTGAGTCTTGCTCCAGCTTTTTATTTCTATCCTATCACTTCAATGGCTCATGGTTAACGTAGGTGTCGTCGTCGAGGTGCACTAAAAATCCTTCGTCTACTAGCATTGACACCATCTCGATAATCTCATCTTTAGAGAACGACAATGTTTGGACAAACTCTTTCAAATGCCGAGGCTTTACCTGAGCCATGTATAGAATTCCCTGCTGCACATCCTCGGGTCTATGGTCACTATACTTGCGCCTTGCAATGCAGGTGTCGCAGTGGCCACAAGGCTCAGTGCCTGCATCGCCAAAGTATTCCACTAGATATTTCTCACGGCAGATGTCATCACTGTAGCAATAGGCAATCACTGCCTCAATGCGCTGCCGCATGCGTTCACGCAGTGTTTCATAGATCGACTTAGGAATGAGCACGTGTTTTGGCTCCTCGCGCGATGTGGTATATATGATATAAGGAGTGCGTTTGCGCGGCACATAATGCAATATATGCAAGCGATTGAACTCGAGCAGAGCATCATATATGGTCTGTGGTGACAAGTTATAACGGTAGGCGAGCACGTCCTCGTTGATGAATACATAGTCGGCAAAGAGCCCCGTATAGGTGCGCAGCAATGCCTGCAGCACTTCGTCGGCTCGAGGCGTTGTAGTGGGAATATTGTAAAGTTCATCTTTGCTAGCATGAATCATAACACGCGACTGAGTCTCAATTTCCTCAACAAACTCGATATATCCCGCCTGAGTGAGTATTCTCAGCGCATTGTGAGTGGGAAGAACTGGCAGATTGAATGTACGGCAGAAGAGGTTGAAATTAAAGTCCAGCATCTGGCCATAGCCCTCTCCAATCGCCACCTCCAGGAAGTTGCCCACACGCTCGTACACCTTACGTATGAACTCTTTCTCGGGAAAGGCCTCGCTAAGGTGACGGTGAAGCAAGCCTTTGTCGGTCTGTTTCACAAGCATCACGGCGTAGGAACGCTTTCCGTCGCGTCCTGCCCTACCAGCCTCCTGAAAATATTCCTCAAGAGTGTTTGGTAGATCAACATGCACTACTAGTCTCACATCAGGCTTGTCAATTCCCATACCGAAGGCATTGGTAGCCACAATCACCCTTATCTCGTCACTCTTCCACTTGTTCTGTTTGTCTTCCTTTTCCTCAATACTCAGTCCTGCGTGATAGTAGTCAGCGCTAAGTCCGTTGCGTCGCAACTCATCGGCAATCATCTTGGTGCGCTTGCGGCTGCGCACATACACTATCGCTGAGCCTGGAACCGACTTCATGATGTGGACCAGTTCGGCCATCTTCTCAGTAGTGTGGCGCACCACATAGGAGATATTACCGCGAACGAAGCTAGTCTTGAAGACGTTTGGCGCCTTAAATTGAAGTTTTTCTTGGATGTCATCTACCACAAGCTGAGTTGCAGTGGCAGTGAGAGCCAATACTGGAACCGTGGGAAACACTTTGCGCAATGAGGCAATCTTGAGGAACGAGGGCCTGAAATCATAGCCCCACTGCGATATACAATGCGCCTCGTCTACAACAATCAGACATACGTTGAGCCTCTTGATACGGTCGAGGAACGCCCTGCTTTCAAGTCGTTCGGGCGAGATGTAAAGGAATTTGCAATTACCATTCTCGCACTTCTCCATCACCCTGCGATGCTCACTCATCGAGAGGCCAGCATGCATATAGGTTGCCTTGATTCGGCGCGACGTTAGATTGTCCACCTGGTCTTTCATGAGAGATATTATTGGAGTGACAACAATCGCTAGGCCGTCCATGGCAAGAGTTGGAATCTGGAAAGTGAGTGACTTGCCACCTCCCGTGGGCATCAATCCAAGAGTATCGCGCCCCTCAAGAACCGACATTATGATGTCTTCCTGAAGTGCGCGAAACTGCTTATACCCCCAGTATTTCTGTAATATCTGGTAGATGTTGGCATTAGTTGGCATCGTCGCTCATTCTAATGCCTTTAACCAGTAATTGTGTCGACACCGAATTGCGGTGCTTGTTCTCCTCAACGGTGTAGATTATGTCGAATAGCTCGCCATTCTTGATACGCTCAAAGTACTCACCCATTCCAAATGCGATGGCATTCATCATCTTGCCCGATTTAGAATCAACCACGTCGAGCTTGATGTGCTCCATCTTCTTTCCCACGAGTTTGCTCGTACCAGCATCACGGCAACGACGTGTCATGAATACCGGTTTCTGATTCTCAGGGCCAAATGGATTGAAGAGTTTCATATAACGGGCGAACGAGTCGTTTATCTCATCGAAACTAAGCTCGCAGTCCACATCGATTGATGGAGTTACCTGCTCATCCTCAATGTGATTCTCGACATACTCCTCAAGTCGGCGCTTGAATTCTGGGATATTCTCCTCCTTGAGAGTGAGTCCCACAGCGTTGGTGTGACCACCGAAATTCTCAAGCAGATCGCGGTTGCTCTTGATAGCAGCATAGATGTCAAACCCACGCACCGAGCGTGATGAACCAGTTGCCAAACCATCGTTGCTATAGGTGAGGACCACCGACGGACGGAAATACAATTCCGAAAGGCGCGAAGCCACAATACCGATGATACCTTTGTGCCAGTCACGGTTATAGAGCACGATGGGCTTCTTCGATCCCATCTGTTCCTTGTGATTCTCGATGATGGCGTTAGCCTCCTCGGTGATGTTACGGTCCAGCTCCTTGCGGCTCTGATTGTATTGGTCAATCTTCTTGATAATCTCATAGGCAGCCGAATTGTTACGGGTAACGAGCAATTCAACCGATTCTTGACCACTCTGCATGCGTCCCGACGCGTTGATGAGTGGACCAATCTTGAAGATGATGTCGCTAATGGTAATTTCGCGCTTCTGCAAGCGACAAAGGCGCAAGATGCTTCTCAATCCCACACAAGGGTTATTGTTCAAGCGCTTAATACCATAGTGCGCCAAGATGCGGTTTTCGCCCGTGAGCGGCACCAAATCGGCGGCGATGCTCACGGCCAGTAGGTCAAGCGAGTTCTCAAGATCGTACATGTTATCCATGCCATTACTCTTGGCAAAGCCCTGCATGAACTTATAGCCCACACCGCATCCCGACAAGTCCTTGTAGGGATACTTATCGTCAACTAGCTTGGGATTAAGGATTGCTGCTGCATCAGGTAGCACATCGTCTGGAACATGATGGTCGCAGATGATGAAGTCGATTCCCTTGCTCTTGGCATAAGCAATCTCCTCAACTGCTTTGATGCCGCAGTCAAGCACGATGATGAGTTTCACACCAATGCTCTCGGCATAGTCTATGCCTTGCATTGATATACCATAGCCCTCGTCATCTCGCGTGGGGATATAGTACTCCACGTTTGAATAAAAGCGCTGTAAATAGCGGTAGACCAGTGCCACCGCAGTTGTTCCGTCTACGTCATAGTCGCCATAGACTAGTACCTTCTCTTTTGCCCCTAAGGCCTGGTTTAGCCTCTCTACAGCCTTTTTCATATCCCGCATAAGAAACGGGTCGGGCAGTTGGCTGAGCGAGGGATAGAAGAAGTCGCGAACCTCCTCCGGAGTCTTCACACCACGCAGAACCAAAAGCCGAGCAATAGAAGGGCACTCTGGGAACTGAACAGCCAGCTGCTCCTCTATTTTCTTTTCTTCGGATGTAAGGGGCAAATAAATCCATTTACTTGTCATTTATGTTGTTCTTTAATTGGCATAGTAAGGCGTGGCAGGCACTCTTGCCCTTTTGCCACTGAAGATATAAGAATCAATAAGTTTGGATAGATATATGGCAGAAAAGATTTAACATCTCTTCACAATTGTATGCAAAGATTTGAGCCTTATCATGAGAACAGAGTGCCATCACAATAAAAGCGATGTTAAGGCTCTGCCTCAAATGGCTTATCCTCTCATTGCCAAGTAGTTCGCACCATATGCTTAAACAAAAACATTAACAAAAGCACATTCAAATGTGCGAACTAATGACCAAACTTAATATTTTCCTCACAAAATTAGTCAAAATACCCACCAAAACAAAAATATCCTACATCTTTTTATCCTTCATCTGTGAAAAAATATTAATTTTTCGCTTCACACGTCCATTATGTTGAGTAAATCAAATTCCTTGGAGGTCATTGCTACAATTAATTGAGCTAAATTGTCGCGAGAGTTGCGAGAGTAAGGGATTATTCTTAACTTTGCACCAAACATTATCTTATACAGAGCATGAAGTTTATAGCAATCATACCGGCGCGATATGCGTCAACTCGTTTTCCAGGCAAGCCATTGGCGGTGCTTGGAGGCAAGACCGTGATACAACGAGTTTATGAGCAAGTTTCTAGAGCCATTGGCAATGCGCTTGTTGCCACCGATGATGAACGCATACTGAAACATGTCGAATCATTTGGCGGCAAAGCTGTGATGACCGGAAGCCACCACCGCAGCGGTACCGACCGCTGTTGGGAGGCCTACATGAAGAACGGCGGTAACGAGGATATCATCATAAATGTTCAAGGCGACGAGCCATTCATTCAGCCTGAGCAGATTGAGGCAATAATGCAATGCTTCGATGACGAGAGTACCGAAATTGCGACTCTTGTCAAACCATTTGAACAAGAAGGATGCTATGCCGACCTTGAGAACCCCAACAAGGTGAAAGTCGTGACCGATGCTAACATGAACGCCCTTTACTTCTCACGGTCGGTAATACCCTATCTGCGCGGTGTTGACAAGGAGCTGTGGCCCAGCCGTCACCAGTTTTACACCCATTTAGGCATGTATGCCTACCGTGCCGAAGTTTTGCGTCGCGTGACACAATTATCACTATCGCCTCTCGAACTTAGCGAGTCGCTGGAGCAACTACGCTGGCTCGAGAACGGGATAAGGATAAAACTGGGGATCACCCCCCACTCATCCATTGGCATTGATACACCCGAAGACCTGGAGCGTGCCGAGCAATTCTTGTCACAACAATAGTAAGGAGTCATGGCAATAGATCGTAGCACTCCCCCACCTGTGAGCGATTTTCGCGACATCAGCCTCAACGTTCCTGAGCCCATTACACTTACAAATGGCATGAAGATGTGGATTGCAGGTAACGGAGAGGATGAGATTAACAAGCTCACTATCTATATGACGGGTGGAGGCTTTCAAGAGAAATGCCCAATGCAAGCCACAGCCTGCTCTATGTCGGTGTTCAACGGAAACAAGAACATGACCTACAGCGAGATTGCCGAAGCCATCGACTACTATGGAGCTTGGCGTGCATTGCAGGTCTACGACAATTGCACAGCCTTTGCTCTATCGTCACTAAACGAGAACTTCGACAAGACTCTTCCCATCTTTATCGACAGTCTGCGCTTTCCAGTGTTCCCCGACAATGAATTTGAACTCAACAAGCGACAACTTGCGGTAAACTGTGCTACAGCTCGCGAGAAGGTCAAGTATATAGCCAACAAAGAAATATTGCGTCTCTATTATGGCGAAAAACATCCGCTAGCAGTCGACCCAACTCCTGCCCACATCAGCGCACTTACCCAAGAGCACATGCGAGACTTCTACTCTAGCTACTACAAAGCACAAAACTGCAATCTAGTACTAGCAGGTCGCATTACTGACAAGGAGATTGCAACAGTAGAGGATGTTATGTCGGAATGGCTTCCCGACGGAGAGCCATCACCGCTGCTGGAGCCTGAAGCCATGCCGACTAACCAAATGCTCAAAATAGTCAACAAGGATGGAGCCATTCAAGCTGCAATAGTGATGATGCTCCCTACTGTGCCAAGGCGACATCCCGACTACATCAAACTGCGATTGCTCGCGACTGTGCTGGGTGGTTACTTCGGTAGTCGCCTGATGGCAAACATACGTGAGGACAAAGGCTATACCTACGGAATCAACGCCAGCCTGAGTGGTCGCTCCTTCGACGGGTATATTGGCATCTCAACCGAGTGCGACACTCAGCACTGCTGGAACGTAATCGCCGAGACAAAAAAAGAGATGGTGCGACTGTGCGATGAACCAATTCCAGAACAGGAGCTAAAAGTAGTGAAACGACATCTGCTCAGTGACCTTGTCAAGACTCTAGACACTCCTTTTAACATAGCAGCCTATATTGGCAGCATGTTTTGCTATGGCATTTACCCAACCTATTTCAATGATCAGGTACAGGAGATTATAGATGCCAACAGTAGCGATCTACTTGATGTGGCAAAGCATTACCTAGACATAAGCAAGTTGCGCATAGTCATTGCGTGCGACAAGAACTCGCTTCCAGAGTGCCCGGTGTCAATGTCCAAAATATGATAAAAAACTTTTTAAGCAAAAAAATCGCAACTTCGTGCAGTCGCAAAAGTGAAATGGCGGGATAGCTCAGATGGTTAGAGCGTCGGATTCATAACCCGGAGGTCCTGAGTTCAATTCTCAGTCCCGCTACTTTTGAAGAGACTCAAAGAATGTTTTGAGTCTCTTTTTTTAGTAATGAACAATAGTCGCAAAATAGAACTTCTCGCCCCGGCCAAAGACGCCACCATTGGCATTGAGGCAATTAAACACGGAGCCGATGCTGTATACATTGGTGCCGGAGCTTTTGGTGCACGCGCTCAGGCTGGCAACGACATTGCGTCGATTAAGCGTCTTGTCGATTTCGCTCATCAATATGATACCCACATCTACTGCACCGTAAACACCATCGTCTATGACCACGAGTTGAAGGACGTTGAGGCTATGGTCCATGAGCTCTACCAAGCAGGTGTTGACGCGTTAATCGTGCAGGACATGGCATTGCTTCGACTGGACTTGCCACCCATAACTCTCCATGCCAGCACACAGTGCGACATTCGCACTCCCGAGAAAGCTATGTTTCTTGAGAAGATGGGATTCTCGCAACTGGTACTTGCCCGTGAACTCACATTAGGCGAGATTAGCGACATCGCCTGCAAGGTAAAGGCGCCACTCGAAGGCTTCTGCCATGGCGCCCTTTGCGTGAGCTATAGCGGCCGTTGCCAGATAAGCCAAGCACTTAAACAGCGCAGCGCCAACCGCGGCGAGTGTGCGCAGTTCTGCCGTCTAAGCTATGACCTCGAGGATGTGAACTGCAATAAACTCATGAAATCTAAGCACCTATTGTCGCTTCGCGACTTCAATGCCAGCGATCGCCTCGAGAAAATGATTGATGCTGGCATTTCATCATTCAAGATAGAGGGACGACTTAAGGATGTTGACTATGTGAAGAATGTGGTGGCTTACTACCGACAAGCTCTCGACAATATTATTGACTCTCGCGATGATTTGTGCCGCAGTTCTTTTGGCAGTTCCGAGCTCACTTTTACCCCAGCCCTCGAGAAGAGCTTCAACCGCTCATTCACACATTATTTTATTGATGACCGTCAACCTGATAATGGCACGAAAATGGCGTCAATCCACACGCCTAAGTCACAAGGAGAATATCTGGGAAAGGTTTCTTCCGCACACGGAAACATGATCTCCATTGACTCTACTGTAGCAATTGCTAATGGTGACGGACTGAGCTTTATTGACAGCAACGGTAGCTACGACGGGGTCCGTGTCAACAAAGTAGTCGGTAAACGCCTTTTACTTAAAGACTCTTGTGCCATTAGTCGCGGCGACAGCGTCTACAGGACTTATGACAAAGTATTCAACGACATACTTTCCAAGCCTAGCGCCAAAAGGACTATCAACCTTGATTTCACGTTGTGGACGGCCAGCAAGCAACTATGTCTTAAGGCTGTTGACGAGCGAGGATGCGCCGTGGTTCATTCAATTACTCTTGACAGCGAGCCCGAACCGGCCAAGCAGCCTCAGGCTGAGCGTCAGCGCCAAGTGTTGTCGAAGCTCGGCGACACAATCTACTGCATGCGTTACTGTGAAATCATGGGCGACTTTTTTATACCAGCATCTGTACTTAGTCAACTCAAGCGTGAGACCATTGGATTGCTGGAGCGCACCCATAACACAGCCTACCATCGCGACATACGCAAAACAGAAAACAAGAAGGCATTATTCCCATACTCCAACCTTAAGAGTGCCGACAATGTGGCAAACCACATTGCCGAGCAGTTCTACTATGACCATGGAGTGACAACTATTGAGCCGGCAATCGAGTGTGACAGCAAAACCGCCGTCAATCATCCTGTTATGACAACTCGCTACTGTCTGCGGCGCGAACTTGGTGCCTGCCTTAAAGATAAAAAGGCTCAAAACAAACTCCCGTCTCCCATATTCCTGAGAAACGGCAAAACATTGCTTAAGGTGAACTGTGATTGCTCTCGCTGCGAGATGACAATCTCAATTGAAAAATAAGCTC
Organism: uncultured Bacteroidales bacterium; assembly: GCA_902785925.1. Lineage (GTDB taxonomy): Bacteria > Bacteroidota > Bacteroidia > Bacteroidales > Muribaculaceae > Sodaliphilus. The sequence goes on along the minus strand of CADAAI010000008.1, from coordinate 75,814 downwards.
AATTAAGCGATTTTAATGTTGCTTTATCAACGACTAACTCACTAATTTTGCTCTTGCACTAATAGAATTGCGCAAGAGTTCTTTGACATAGTTAAATATAGTTGTTTCTTGTCTTTTCCTGATTCCACCGATTCCACCGATTCCACTGATTCCACCGATTCCACCGATTCCATGGTTTCCTGTTTTTCCAAGTCAATTGTCTTTAGCAAGACTTAGAAGGTACAATCTATTGAAAAGCCTTCTTTTGTCCTTAATTGTCTTCAGTCTGAGTCTGGTAAGTCAATAACTCCTCTATATCTTCATAGAGAAGTTATCAGCGTCGCGCCAGGCCGGGAATTTCTCTCGGAATCGTGAAAGGTCGGCTGGTGAAAGGTCGGCCTCAATGATTGGTGAAGTTCCTCGCTGCCCAATAATCTTGCCTTTATAATCAATAATCCATGACCCCCCCAGTGCATATTCCAAACCTTTGGGGTCAGTGCCACACCGGTTTACACCGCACACATAGCACTCATTCTCAATAGCACGTGCCTGTAACAAAGTTTTCCAAGCGTTCAGTCGCACTTTGGGCCAGTTGGCCACGACTAGCAAGACATCGTAGCTGTTGTTAACATTGCGACAGAAAACAGGGAACCTGAGATCGTAGCACACGATGAGCTTGATATTCATGCCACGGAAGCGGAAGATTGGAGCATCGGTAACACCACGGTTATAAACGTTCTGTTCCCCCGACATGGTAAAGAGGTGACGTTTGTCGTAAAAGATTTCGTCATCATTCGGTTCAATGAAGAAAGCACGATTGTAAAGCTGGCTGGCTGTACTAGCCAAGAAACTGCCAGCGAATGCCACGTTATAGTATCGTGACAAATCTCTGAGATAACGCATGGTATCACCTGTATTACGCTCAGCAAGTTCACGCGCATTATCATCGACCATAAAACCAGTAGTAAAAAGTTCGGGCAGAACGACTATGTCGGTTCCGTCGCTCACATTCTGCAAGTTACGACTCAGTTGTTCAAGGTTGGCATGCTTGTCGGCCCATGCCACGTTGTCTTCAATAAGCGCAATGCGCAAATTTCTTGAAATCATATCAATTAATTAACGAGGAAACAATTCACATAAAAAACAGGAACAGAGTACTACTCACCATTTTTCAAACCAGTTGTAAACTTCTCAGGAAACTTACCCTCACAGTCACAACTGTCGTAATATCGTTTAATGGCAATCATGTCGACATCAACATCACCTGTGGGCTCATAAATTCGGTCGAGACACACTATTTTCTTAGGATAATTGAAATAGCCTAGCACGATCGGAACATTAGCCTCTTGAGCCATATAGAGAAAGCCCTTGTGCCAGTGAGGGTTAAGACTACGGGTACCCTCAGGTGTAACCGCAATAGCAAGATTGTCGCGACGATTAAAGCGCTTTATGACGCCACCAGTAACATTGGTTTGACGCTTGCGCGACACTGGCACGCCACCTAGTGCGTAGAGCAGATACTTGAGAGGGAAGAAAAACCAAGTATCTTTCATCAGGAACCCTGCCTTCATACCCACCGAATGGATCGCCAGCTCACCCATAATGAAATCCCAGTTGCTAGTGTGAGGTGCAACGCATATCACACACTTCTTCAAGGTAGGAATATTCACGATGAATTTCCAACCATGGTTCTTCATTATTCGGCTTGCCAGATTTTTCAAAATTATTTTGGGCTTTGTAAAAGGAGGAGTCTATTGTCTTTGTAACACAGTGCAATAGCCCCCTCCTTATTAGTTGATTTATTTAGTCTTAGCTAGTGCATTCATCTCGGCAACAATCTTCTCGCTCTCCTCCTTCATATAGTTGCCTAGAGCTTTCTCCACAGCCTTGAAATAGGTGCGACGAGCCTTGTTGTATTCCTTGCCCGAAGCGAAGTCCTTGGGAACCTTGTCGAAGTCGACCGAAACACGCTTAACAGCATTAACCTGCAACATTGCGATGTCGAGGATAATCTTATCCCAGTCTTCAGGATTAGTGTGCTCAAAAGTGTTTTGTGCAAAGTAGCACTCACCAGCCATCTCGCCACATGCGTAACCAATGGCTTTTTTCAATTGTCTTTTGTTTGCCATAATGTTTTATTGTTATTATTCATTATTTTTAGCCTAAATATCAGTCGGCTATACCCAAGTCACGGCAGATGGTGTCGATTTTAGCATCAGCCCATTCGTTCTTAGCATCATACTCAGCTGCGCTTTCGAGCTTGTCATGAACTTCGATGTAGAACTTGATCTTGGGCTCGGTACCCGAAGGACGAATCGAGACCTTGGTGCCATCCTCGGTATAATACTGCAACACATTGCTAGTGGTAGGCATCTCGAGCTTGGTGATTTTACCTGTCTTGACATCAAGTTCCTCGAGACTCTGGAAGTCCTTAATGGTAACTACTGGCGAACCGGCAATCTCCTTTTGAGGATTCTCGCGGAAATTCTTCATCATTGCTACAATCTCCTCAGCACCACTCTTGCCCTTGCGCACCACCGATATGCCGCGCTCCTTAGAGTAGCCATAATTGAGATAAAGGTCAATGAGCATTTCGTTCATTGTCATGCCCCTCTCTTTGGCCCATGCTGCAATCTCACACATGAGAGGAATTGCTGAAACAGCATCTTTGTCGCGTGCGAATGTCTCGGGTAGGAAGCCGTAGCTTTCCTCGCCACCACCCAGGTAACGTCCCTTGCCTTCCATCTCACGCATCACAGTAGCAATCCACTTAAAGCCAGTGTAGCAGTCAAACATCTTCACACCTAATTTGTCGGCCATGCGCTTGATGGTCTCACTGGTTACGATAGTCTTAACAATGTACTCGTCGCCCTTGAGGTTGCCAAGTTCGCGATTGCGTGTGAGCAAGTAGTAGTGGAAAATAATCTGAATCTGGTTACCGTTAACTAGCTCATATTTACCCTTATTAGTCTTGAACACTACGCTGATGCGGTCGGCATCGGGGTCACTAGCGAGAGCTATATCAGCTTGAGTCTCGGTAGCCTTGTCGATTGCCATCTGCATTGTTGGAGCATTTTCAGGATTGGGCGACTCAACAGTTGGGAAGTCACCGCTCATGACATCCTGCTCGGGCACATGGATGATGTTCTTGAAGCCCCAGCGCTCGATTGAGCGAGGAATGATATAACGTCCAACACCATGAATTGGAGTGTAGACAATCTTCAGATCACTGTGACGTTTATTCACCTCAGGACTAAGCGAGAGTGTATAGATGTCCTCGATATATTTGTCGTCGAGTTCTTTACCAATAATCTCTATAAGGTCGGGGTTGCCCTCAAACTTGATCTCGCTCACATCCTTAATGTTATTAACATAGTTGATAATGTTAACATCGTGAGGCGACACCACTTGAGCACCGTCATCCCAATAGGCCTTGTAGCCGTTATACTCCTTGGGATTGTGAGAAGCAGTGATATTTACACCACTCTGGCAGCCCAACAAGCGAATACCATAAGACACCTCAGGAGTAGGACGTGGTCCCTCAAAAAGATAAACCTTGATGCCATTGGCACTGAATATATTGGCAACAGTTTCGGCAAATAGGCGACTATTGTTGCGCACGTCATGACCTACTATCACCTTGCGCTCTGGCAGGTCTTTGAAGGCCTCGTTGATGTAGTTGGCCAATCCTTGAGTAGCAGCACCTACGGTGTATATGTTCATTCGGTTGCTGCCTGGACCCATGATGCCACGAAGGCCACCAGTACCAAACTCCAGGTCTTTATAGAAAGCCTCGATGAGTTCGGTCTTGTCTTCGGCCTCAATCATGGCTTTTACTTGAGCCTTGGTCTCTTCGTCATAGCCCTCACCAAGCCATTTCTGTGCTTTGAGTGTCAACTCTTGAATCAATTTCTCGTCATTCATAATTGTATTAATATTTTAAAGTTAGAATTATTTTTCACAAAGATAGTATTATTTTGCCAATTGCGCAAATCGTTTAGCTGAAGAAACATTTGAACACCTTAATCATGTTGACATGATCTTCACATGAGGCAGTTTCACGAGCCGAGTGCATTGCTAGCAGCGGATTACCAACGTCGACACCCTCTATATCGATTTGTCCTGTGAGAATATTTCCAAGAGTTGAGCCACCTGCCACATCACTATGATTGATGAAATACTGGCAAGGCGAGCCTACCTCATCGCACAGGTTCTTAAATATTGCTGCTGAGTGAGCATCGCTCATATATTTGCAATTGGCATTAATCTTGATGCAAGGACCATTTCCCATTGCCGGATGGTTTGTTGGATCGTACTTCTCATTGTAGTTGGGATGATGAGCATGTGCGTTGTCAGCACTCACAAGGAAAGTCTTTTGCAATGCAACGCAGTAGTCGTCGAAATTACATCCTTGGCTCTCGGCCATGCGCTGCAGCACATTGGCAAGCACTGGCGAACCAGCGCCCTGCTTAGTGCCACTACCTGTCTCCTCATTATCGAAGATTGCAGCGATGCATGTAGCCTTTTCGTCGGTAGCCTCTATGATTGCAGAGATTGCAGCATGGACCATGCTCAAGTCATCGAGACGTCCCGATGAAATGAACTCATTATTGAGACCGAAGGTACAAGCAGGTGTGGTATCGTAAAGCAAGAGGTCGAAATCAAGAATTTCATTAACTGTCACACCAAGTTCTTGAGCCACAAGATTTACAAGCATATTATTTGTCTCGAAATCCTTATTCACCTTAGCTATAATGGGGAGCATGTCCTTTTGCTTCGACAATGGGTTGCCCTCATTAACAGCGCGATTGAAATGGATGGCTAGATGCGAAATTTGCATTAGTGGCCGATCAATCTTTATGCTGCGCGACACTACATCAAGCGGACTATTACCCTTAAGTATCACGCGACCAGCAATTGATAGGGGACGATCAAACCAAGTGTAAAGGATGGGACCGCCATAAACCTCAGTATTGAGTTTCACGATGCCACCATCACAACGCATCTCGGCATTTGGCTTAATGCGGAAGCAAGGCGAGTCGCTGTGGGCAGCAACAATCTTATAGCCAGTTTCTTTAATAGGCTTATTGCCAACTTTCACGGCAAAGATTGCCGAATCGTTCTTGGTAAAGAAAAACTTTTCGCCAGCCTTGGCATCAATTTTCTCCTTGAGCGACTTCTCCTTAAAACCGTTCTCCACAAGCATTCTCTTGATTGTGTCTACAGCAAGGAAATTGCATGGACTACTGTCCATGAATTTCAGCAGCGAGTCAATGTAATTGATTTTCATAATCTTTATATTATGTTAATAGTTATCGTAATAGTCGCGATTGGTAACACTTAACGAATGTAATGCTCTTAGGACATTGCACAGGATTTGCCCCCAGTATTCGAAGAAGTTCTCCTTGCACATTCCTAGAATTTGACGCTGTTCATCGGTGTTGAGATCACGTAGTGATGCCACCATGTTGTAAAACTCCTGATAAAGGTCGGCAAGATTCTCTGATATTGAGGTAGCTATCGGTGTGTCACTGTATTTCATGTCTTCGATGAACACCTCAAGGTAGACATCATCCTCACCCAATAGAGCACTCAGGTTGCCACGCACTATGTCGTAAGAAGGCTCATCGAGTGATTGGCTGATGAAAGCATCGAAATAGTCAAGGTTTGGTTCTAAATCGGTAACAGTAATATAAATGCGTGGCAAAAGCTTAGTCAAAGCCTCTACCATACCCTCGCAGCCATAGTCGCCACAGTTCTCCACTAGTTGGCAATACTCATTGGTAAGGGCTATGAATGCTAAACTTGTTGGTGACAATTTATCGTGTTCCATAGAGTAAAATTTATTTCATGTATAACATATTGTCAATTATATATTTCTCTACCGACTCAGGAACGTAAAAACTGATGCTCTTCAGCTGTGATAAGCGCTCACGCACCTGAGTCGAAGAAATTTCAATGAGGGGAGCATCAACAACCGCTACCCTATCTCTATACTGTTCAGGAATAACGATGTCGTAACCTCGTCGAGGATAGATGAGAATATGATATTTGGATATAATCTCGTCACCAGCCTTCCAACGATCGAATAGACACCAATTGTCGGCACCAATCACTAAGTAGAATTCATCTTTTGGGAATTTTGCTTGCAAAGCATTGAGTGTATCAATGGTATAAGATGGCTTAGGAAGGTCATACTCAAAAGCCGATGTTATCACGCGTTCCATGCGGCGCGTTACTAATTCAGTCATGCGCAACCGGTGGTAGTCGCTCGCCATCGTAGAACCTTCTTTGAGGGGGTTAAGCGGAGAGACCATGAGCCACAACGAGTCGAGATCTGAATTCTCGACAATATAGTTGGCAATTAGCGCATGCCCCACATGGATGGGGTTGAATGAACCGCCAAATATGCCTATTTTGCTCATTTCGATTCTATGAAATCGGTTATTATTGCTTTGGTTTCTTCAATTGCGTTAGCCAGCACATCGTTGACCACGCATCGGTCGAATTTGTCAGCAAATGAGATTTCATAGGCTGCCTTATCGACACGGTTATTTATATCGTCAAGACTGTCGGTGGCACGAGAGAGCAAGCGCTGTCTAAGTGTCTCGATTGAGGGGGGCTTAATGAATATTGAGAGCGCCTTTTTGCCATAGATCCTCTTCACATCTATTCCTCCCATCACGTCGAGGTCGAGAATCACATTCTTCCCTTTTGCGGTAATGCGCTTTATCTCACTCTTAAGAGTACCATAGTAGCGCCCTTCATAAACCTCATGATACTCGGCAAACTCATCACGTTCAATGCGCTGCCTGAAGTCTTCAACAGTGAGGAAGTAGTACTCCACTCCATGCTGCTCGCTACCACGTGGCTTACGTGTTGTTGCCGAGATAGAGAACTCGAGCTTCAACTGCTCACATTTCATCAGCTCGCCAATGATAGTTGACTTGCCGGTGCCCGACGGTGCCGAAATTACTATCAGTTTTCCTTTTCCCATAGTGTTATAGTACATTAAGAACTTGCTCCTTGATTTGCTCCAAATTATCTTTCATCTCCACGACAATCTTCTGCATCTCGGCATGGTTAGACTTAGAACCTGTGGTATTGATTTCTCGTCCCATCTCTTGAGTGATGAATCCCAACTTTTTACCTTGACGCTCCGAATTATCGAGAGTTTCCAAGAAATAATTGAGATGGTTCTGAAGACGAATCTTCTCCTCGGTAATATCGAGCTTTTCGATGTAGAAAATCAACTCTTGCTCGAGGCGGTTTTTGTCGTAATCGACTTGGTCGAGCTGTTCGAGCTGCTCAACCAGGCGCGACTTGATTTTCTCGGTACGCGTGCTTTCATACTGGTCTATACTATTTAGAAGATGCTGTATAGCGTTTATCTTTTCTTTAAAGAAATGATACAGCTTCTCACCTTCTTGGCACCTGAATGCTACAGTAGCATCAATTGCTTGACCAACAACCTCGCGCACTCCATCAAGTTCCTCCTGTGCCACTTCCTCGTTCAAGTCTTGCTTGAACACATCGGGCATGCGCAAGAGAGTGGCGTACCAATCTTGAGGCGCAGGCAAATTAAGCTGCTGAGACACATTCTCGACCTGAGACTTATAACCACGCAGCATCTCAATGTTGAGCTGTGACACTGCACCGGTGTCGATCGATTCACTCGTGATATAGACGTCGACCTTACCACGTCCCAGAGCACGTGCAATAGTGTTACGCAACTCCAGTTCCAATTCTCTATAAAGCAAGGGGACCTTAACCGACAAGTCCATCTGCTTGCTGTTTAGTGATTTTATCTCGGCAGTAATCTTCTTGTTACAAACCACAAGCGTTGCCTTGCCGAACCCTGTCATTGATTGAATCATAGCAACTTCACATTTTTCATGCAAATATAAGAAATAATTCTTATTTCACCAATATGTTAACAACTTAATGCTTAGAGTATCAATTAAAGAATAGACTTGTCACGGAAGTGAGTGTGCAGCAACTTATGTGCCTTTGGTCCTAATGGCTCGCCCAAAAACTCGTCATAGACCTTTTTCACAGCTAAACTCTCGTGGCTCTTGCGCACCATCTTAGTGACATCGGTGGCATACATTGCTCGTTGTCTTGCCTCAAGCACCGATATGTCTCCATGATGATAGGGCTGACCGGTACCACCAATGCAACCACCAGGGCACGACATCACTTCAATGAGATGGTAATCGAGCTCACCTGCACGCAACTTGTCCATCACAATGCGCGCATTGTTAAGCGTGTGAACAACACACACCTTAAGCTCAAACCCGTTCATATCGATTGTAGCCTCACGGATACCATCCATACCTCGAACCTCGTTAAACTCGACTTTTGGTAATGATTTACCAGTAAAACGCTCATAGGCGGTTCGCAGCACGGCCTCTGTCACGCCACCGGTAGTGCCAAATATAGTTCCTGCACCAGTAGCATCACCAAGCGGTGAATCGAAACGGCCATCGGGCAACCCCACGAAGTCGATACCATGACCTTTTATCATCTCAGCGAGCTCATGCGTTGTGATGCTGCAATCCACATCAGGAATACCATCATAGATGAACTCATCGCGGGCACATTCATATTTCTTAGCAACACATGGCATGATAGAAATAACCGAAATGTTCTCACTTGGAATACCAATCTTCTCGGCCCAATAAGACTTGGCAAGAGTTCCAAACATCTGTGCCGGTGATTTGCAGGTCGAAGGATATTCACGCAGGTCGGGATAATCATTCTCAAAGAAATTGACCCATGCAGGGCAGCACGATGTTGTCATGGGTAGCTTAACATCGGTTTCACCTGCCATGCGGCGCTTGAGGCGCTCGATTAGCTCGGCGCTCTCCTCCATAATTGTGAAGTCGGCGCCAAAGTTGGTGTCGAAAACATAATCAAAGCCCAGCTGGCGCAATGCAGTGATCATTTTTCCAGTCACAACAGTGCCTGGCGCCAAACCGAACTCCTCGCCCAGCGCGAAGCGAACGGCAGGGGCTGTCTGGGCAATAACTAATTTATCGGTATCATGAATGTCGGCTAGCACATCATTTATTGAGTTGCGCTCATCTAGCACACCTATTGGACCATCAATTGCATCGAACTTGCACTTCGACCTGCACTTGCCACAGCATGTGCATTTATATGGGTTGATGGCATGTGGCTGCTTCACAACACCACTAATGGCATTGACAGGACAGTTACGCTTGCACGCTGTGCATCCACGACATTTCTCTGGATCTATCGCGTAGGACAACACATTAAGGAAACGCTTGCCTCCAATCTCATAGATGTAGTTGTTAAGCATAGAGTCGAGCGATACTGGGCGCTTAAACGAACTCCACTGCTGCGACTCAACCTCGATATGGTGAGCAGTCACGTCGACATAGAGCAGTTCAGTCACTAGTTCGCCACGCACGATGTGCTTCTCGACGATGTCGTTCACATCTTCGGGCTTCACATGAGTGTAGGTGATATTCTCAGGAAGTATACGGACAATAGGTCCTTTGGAGCAGAATCCGAAACAGCCTGATGTAACCACATCTACCATATCGTCGATGCCATGTGCGTGAAGCATCACTTTGAACAAGTTAACGATGCGCTCGCTGTCGTTGTGGCGGCAGCCTTTTCCCGAGCAGCACTGCACTTGCACATAGTCATGGGCCTTTATTCCATATTTTTGTTCATTATCGGTTACAGGCTGATATTTTGGCATCTTTTGTGCCGAAGTCTTAGGTCGATTGTTTTCAGGCATATATCAAATAATTGAAAGTTTTATTGCGATAATTCTCTGTTATTCAACAATATTGTGAAAAGTAATTAAGATTCTTACAATTCACACCACAAAGTTAACAAAAAAAACTCTTTGTTGGAAGATTGAAACTAATAAAAAAAACGGCCATGCACCTTGACAATTATGGAGCATGACCGTTTAATTATATTAAGGTGTAATTATTTATCCACCTCTTCAAGAATCTTCTGTACGTCCTTAGGCTGTAGGCGTCCGTAAACCTTCTCGCCAATGGTTACCACTGGTGCGAGACCACAGGCCCCCACGCAGCGCAGACAGTCGAGAGAGAACTTTCCGTCGGGGGTTGTCTCACCCACCTCAATGTTAAGGATACGCTTGATTTCCTCAAGCAACTTCTCCGAGCCACGCACATAGCAAGCAGTTCCAAGGCACACCGAGATTGGGTGTTTGCCCTTAGGAGTCATGGTGAAAAACGAATAGAAAGTAACAACACCATAAACCTTTGAAGCAGGGATATTAAGCTTGCGGGCAATGATGCGCTGCATCTCCTCAGGGAGATATCCGTGCATCGACTGTGCCTCGTGAAGAATATTAATGAGCTCGCCTGGTTTATTACCATGCTTGTCGCAGATGGCCTCCACCTGCTCAATGACATTACATGCCAATTTCATTTCTTTTGCTTTTGCCATAATTAATAGAGGTTTTAGCCATAATTACTTAATAGAACGGTCAAAATAGTGAGTGTGCAACAAGTGGTGAGACTTCTCGCTCAGAGGCTCGCCCAAGAATTCCTTATAGAGCTTCTGAATATCGGGGTTCTCATGACTCTTGCGGATGGGCTTGCCTTCATCCTCGGCATATAGAGCATCGCAACGTTGCTGAATCACATCGAAGTTGCCATGGTGGTATGGCTGACCAGCCCCACCAATACAGCCACCGGGACATGCCATTACCTCAACCACGTGGTAATCGAGCTCACCAGCACGGAGCTTGTCCATGATAATACGGGCATTGCTCAGAGTGTGAGCTATGCAAACCTTAAGTTCGAAACCGTTGAGATCAATCTTTGCTTCACGAATACCATCGAAACCGCGCACCTGGTCGAAGTTAATGCGAGGCAGAGTCTTGCCTGTATAAACCTCATAAACTGAACGCAGAGCAGCTTCCATCACGCCACCAGTAACGCCAAAGATGGCGCCAGCACCTGTCGACTCGCCAAGAGGACTATCGAAGTCGCTATCTGGCAGATTGGCGAAGTTGATGTTGGCGCGCTTAATAAGACGAGCCAACTCACGGGTTGAGATGCTGTAGTCAACATCGGGATTGCCGTTAACCTTAAACTCATCGCGTGTGCACTCAAATTTCTTTGCCAAGCAAGGCATAATAGAAACAACCACTAGTTTCTCACGTGGGATACCCATCTTCTCGGCCCAGTAGGTCTTGGCGATAGCACCAAACATCTGAGCAGGCGATTTAGCACTCGAAGGATACTCTAGTAAGTCGGGATAATTGTGCTCAAAGAAGTTAACCCATGCAGGGCAGCAAGAAGTCATGATAGGCAGCTTCACGCTCTTATCGCCAGCAAGGAATTTCTTGAGGCGGTCAAGGATTTCGGCTCCCTCCTCCATGATTGTAAGGTCGGCTGCAAAGTCGGTATCAAACACATAATCGAAGCCAAGGTCACGCAAGGCAGTAGCCAGCTTGCCAGTAACGATGCCTGGCACACCAAATTCCTCGCCTAGTGCGAAGCGCACTGCTGGAGCAGGCTGAGCAACAACAACCTTGTCGGGGTTGGTGATGTCGGCCATAAGTTGATCAGTGTAGTCACGCTCGGTGAGAGCACCCACTGGACACACTGCAACACACTGACCACAATAGGTACAGTCGGTGTCGATAAACATGCGGTCAAAGGTAGGAGCGATAGTGGTGTCGAAGCCACGGCGAATTGCGCCAAGCACGCCCACGCTCTGTACGTTGTTACAAACACTCTCACAACGGCGGCAGTAGATGCACTTCTCCATGTTGCGAGTGATTGCAGCAGTTACCTCGTTCTTACGCTCACTCTTCTCGCCATCGTTGTAAGGCATCTGGCGGATATTGAGTCGCATAACCAAGCGCTGGAGCTCACAGTCGCTACACTTGGGGCAAGTGAGACAATCATTGGGATGGTCACTGAGGATGAGCTCGGCAATAGTTTTGCGAGCGCGGATAACGCGAGCCGAGTTGGTATATACCACCATATCGGGCATACATGCTGTAGCGCAAGCAGGAGCCAAGTTGCGACGTCCTTCCACCTCAACCACACAAAGGCGGCATGAAGCGGGTTTATTCTTCACACAAGTGCCCTTTAGGTCGATATGGCACAAAGTGGGAATATCGATGCCGACGAGCTTGCCGGCTTCCAAGAGTGTAGTGCCTTTGGGCACTTCCACTACATGGTTATCTATTGTAAGTTTTATCAATTTCTCTTCCATGATGAATTTTATCGTGTATCGTTAGAAAACTTTAATAGCGTCGAAGCGGCAACGCGACTGACACATACCGCAACGGATGCACTTGAATGGATTAATTACATGTGGCTTGCGCACATCGCCCATGATAGCGTCGGCAGGACAGTTGCGAGCGCAAGCTCCACATCCTTTACACTTATCGGGGTTAACAGTGTAAGTCAATAGTGCCTTACATTGTTTAGCACGGCAAGTGTGTTGCTTAACGTGCTCCACATATTCATCATAGAAATTGTCGATAGTCGACAACACAGGGTTTGGAGAGGTTTGTCCAAGTCCACACAGTGCTGTATCCTTTATGGTTGCAGCAAGCGACTTGAGGTGCTCTATGTCATCCATAGTGCCCTTGCCCTCAGTGATGCGGGTCAAGATCTCAAGCATACGCTTGTTACCGATGCGGCATGGTGTACACTTACCGCACGACTCACCAACAGTGAATTCAAGGTAGAACTTGGCAACTGAAACCATACAGTCGTCTTCATCCATAACAATCATACCACCAGAACCCATCATTGAACCAGCAGCTCCTAGGCTCTCGTAGTCGATTGGAATGTCAAGGTGTTTTTCGGTCAAGCAACCTCCCGAAGGACCACCAGTTTGAACAGCCTTAAACTTCTTGCCGTTCTTCACGCCACCACCAATGTCGTAGATGATCTCGCGCAAAGTAGTTCCCATCGGCACTTCAATAAGTCCGACATTATTAATCTTACCTGCCAAAGCGAACACTTTTGTACCCTTTGACTTCTCGGTACCGATAGAAGCAAACCAATCAGCACCCTTAGTAAGAATAATAGGAACGTTAGCAAGAGTCTCAACGTTGTTAACGTTGGTAGGATATCCCATATAACCGCTCTCAGCTGGGAAAGGAGGCTTAAGTGTAGGCTCACCACGCTTACCTTCCATAGAATGTATAAGTGCAGTCTCCTCACCGCAAACAAATGCACCTGCACCGTATCGAATCTCGATATCGAAATCAAACTCGCTGCCCATGATACGCTTACCTAGCATACCATACTCACGTGCTTGCTCAATGGCAATCTTCAAACGGTGTACAGCAAGTGGATACTCAGCACGGATGTAAATAAGACCCTCATTGGCACCAATACAGTACCCGCACAATGCCATTGCCTCGATTACAGAGTGGGGATCACCTTCCATGATAGAACGGTCCATGAATGCACCAGGGTCACCCTCATCAGCGTTACAAACCACATACTTGTGTTCTGCCTGATAATTACGAGCAAAGCCCCACTTCATACCTGTTGGGAAGCCTGCACCACCACGTCCACGAAGTCCCGCTTTCTTGATGATGTCAATAACTTCCTCGGGAGTTTGGTTCTGCAAAGCATTAGAGAGTGCAGCATAACCGTCTCGTGCGATATACTCAGCAATGTTTTCCGGATCGATGAATCCACAGTTACGAAGAGCAACGCGCTTCTGTTTGCGATAGAAGTCCATGTGCTTAGAATCACTAACGTGCTCTGAAGTTTTTGGGTCAACATAAAGCAAACGCTCTACACGACGACCACCAATAACGTGCTCCTTAACGATTTCATCGGCATCCTCGGGTTTCACTTGGGTGTAGAAAGTATTGTCAGGCATAACCTTAACAATAGGACCTTTCTCGCAGAAGCCAAAACATCCTGTTACAATCACATCTACTTTGCCAGCAATACCATTAGCTTCAATGGCAGCTTTCAAGTTTTCGACAATTTTTGCACTGCTTGAAGCTTTACAGCCCGTACCACCGCAGCAGAGCAACTCAATGTGCTCGGTACCCACAGCCAGTCCACAGCATTTTTCACTCACAGCAGCATAACTCAGTTCACGAACATTCAAGTCGGCCTGAGCTTTTTTCCTGAATTGAATCAAGTCTTCAAAGTTCAAGGTTTTCACTGGGTAAATTTGTTGTTTTAAGTTATTAGTTGAAAAATATTAATTATTCCACAAATTGCTACCCCAAATAATAGGGAAATTGAAAAGTTGGACAAAATTACATACATTATTTTAAATAATAAAACTTCAATAGTGATTTAACAACTTTTTAAAGTTGCAAAAGACATAAGAAAATAATTAACCAGCAAAACATTAAGTCAAAAATTTTGATAATTCTTAAAGATGAAGTAAATTTGCAAGCGAAAAAGAAGATATTAATTTAAAAAACTCTAGATATGAAATCAAAACTTTTACTATTGGTTTTGTTTGCAGCAGCAATCATGACAAGCTGCAACACACAGAAAGACATTCCCTACATGATTGGTGCTAATGAACTGCCTGCTGAAGTATTACATTCGGCTGCCAAGGCTAGTGATCCTGTTGTTATGCCAGGCGACATGTTACAGATTAATGTCATTAGCCGTAATGCCGAAGCAGTAAAACCCTTTAACAAGAGTGACTACGTGTCAAAACTTGGAGGCAATACCAATTTAAACAACAACAATGAGAACTCAATGTATTACTACCTCGTTGATGCCAACGGCAACATAGAGTATCCCTATCTTGGAACGCTACACATCGGAGGTATGAGCAAAAGCGCTGTAGAAAACTACATTGCCACACAAATCTATCCTCGCTACCTCACTGAGCGTCCAGGAGTTGAGGTGCGTTTCCAAAACTTCAGAGTATATATTTTGGGAGAGGTTAATAAACCTGGCGAAATCAAGGCAACAAACGGACGCCTTAACTTGCTCGAAGCTATAGCACAGGCTGGCGACCTCACTATTCATGGTCGTCGTGACAATGTGATGATTGTGCGCACCAATAGCGATGGTAGTCGCTCAATCCAGACCGTAAACATGAATGACAAAAACATGATTTTATCACCAAGTTTCAACTTACAACAAAATGACATCATCTATGTTGAACCTAATAGTTCTAGAGCACGTCAGTCATGGAATGTTCCCCCAGCCCTTTCACTGGGAATGTCGTCTGTTGGAACTTTAATTTCAATTGCCACATTTATTATAACTTTGACAAAATAAACAAATGTTTCAAGAATAAAGTGTGAGGGTGTGTCAATTGACACACCCTCACTCCTTGTCATTACAAACGGCAACATATTGATATTAAAGAATCTTCTCTAAATCGTTAGTAGCCTTCTTAATCTCGTTGGCAGTGACCTCATAATTATACAAGTCGTTAGCAAAATAGCGGTCATAAGCACTCATATCAATAAGGCCATGTCCCGACAGGTTGAAGAGAATCGTCTTCTTCTCTCCTGCTATCTTACATTTCAAAGCTTCTTGAATTGTTGCTGCGATTGCATGTGACGACTCTGGAGCGGGGATAATACCTTCACTACGTGCAAACATAGTAGCAGCCTTAAATGTGTCAAGCTGTTGTATATCAACCGCCTCTACAACATTATCGTGCTTAAGCTGGCTTATGATAGCGCCACCACCATGATACCTCAAGCCACCTGCATGAATATTTGCTGGCTGGAAATTGTGTCCTAGCGTATACATTGGTATCAACGGAGTGTATCCCGCCTCATCACCGAAGTCATACTGGAACACACCACGTGTGAGTTTAGGGCAAGATGCAGGTTCTGCTGCCACAAATCGAGTTGTTGCATTGTCACCGTTGAGTTTGTGCCTAATGAATGGAAAAGCAAGTCCCGAGAAATTGCTACCACCTCCAAAACAGGCAACGACTACATCAGGATATTCCCCTGCCATTTCCATTTGCTTCTCAGCCTCAAGACCAATAACCGTTTGATGCAAAGCCACATGATTGAGCACAGATCCAAGCACATACTTACAATTTGGAGTACTAAGAGCAAGTTCCACGGCCTCGCTGATAGCAGTGCCCAACGAGCCCTGATAATTTGGATTATAGGTTATTATCTTGCGCCCTGCTTTTGTCGACATACTAGGTGATGAGATAACCTCGGCACCATATGTTTGCATCATTGAGCGTCGATAGGGCTTTTGATTAAACGATATTTTCACCATATACACAGCAAGTTCAAGTCCAAAGTGCTTCGCCGCTAACGACAAAGCAGCACCCCACTGCCCTGCTCCAGTTTCGGTAGTAATGTTGGTCACACCCTCCTGCTTGCAATAATAAGCTTGTGCAATAGCCGAATTGAGTTTATGAGATCCAACAGGACTAACACTCTCATTCTTGAAATATATGTGTGCTGGTGTGTCTAAAAGTTTTTCCAATCCCGTCGCTCTCACGAGTGGTGTTGGCCGCCAAATGCGATACATCTCCCTAACCTCGTCAGGTATCTCTATCCAGGAGTCAGTTGTGTTCAGTTCCTGCTCAGAGGCAGCTCTCGAGAAAATAGGATACAAATCCTCGGGAGTTAGCGGTTGTTTTGTAGCTGGATGGATTAATGGCAATGGCTTATTTGCCATGTCGGGGATGATGTTATACCATGATTTTGGTATATCACATTCATGAAGTAAAAACTTTTTTGATTCCATAAATTCGTATTTTTATCCTCAATTTTTGAATATCCGCGCAAAGATATGCAAATAATTTGAATATTTAAGCGTTTTAACTTTCTTTTTTATTTCAAAAAGTAATATGAAAATAAGAGGAAAACCCAAATCTAGAGAAATACTTTCACTCTTTAATATCATTTTCTACGAGTTAAATAATTGGTTTGCACTTAAAAACATTTCAATGCAACATATTATTTTTAATCACACATCAAGAATTAGGAAGAATTGTTGATCAAACAAAAAAACAGCAAGATATTTGTGGATAATGTAAAAAATAATGATTACCTTTGCACAACAATACTGATTACATAAATTAATATAAAACCTAACA
This sequence comes from uncultured Bacteroidales bacterium, assembly GCA_902785925.1. Classification (GTDB taxonomy): domain Bacteria; phylum Bacteroidota; class Bacteroidia; order Bacteroidales; family Muribaculaceae; genus Sodaliphilus. Next base: position 58,777 of record CADAAI010000008.1, on the reverse strand, counting down.
ATAAAACAATAAAAAACAACATGCCAAGTATCAAGAATTTTGATGAGCTCACCGCTCATCTTGCTAGTAAGGGAACAAAAAGCCGCGTGGCTGTAGTATGGGCCGAGGACGATGTAACTCGCAGTGCTGTGCTTAAAGCTCTAGAGGCTGGTATTATCACCGTGACATTTGTTGGCTGCCGCAAGGAGATAGAGGCCGACGAGCGTCTTGCTAAATACAAGAGCGAATTCAGCATTATTGATGCTACCGACCGCGACGATGCCGCCGCCAAGGCAGTTACCGAGGTTCGTGAAGACCGAGCCAACGTGCTGATGAAGGGTTTGCTCAATACCGACAATCTGCTTCGCGCTGTTCTCAACAAAGAAACTGGCATCCTGCCTAAGGGAAATGTGTTGACTCACGTAACAGTAGCCGACATTCCCGAGCTTAAACGCCTGCTTCTTTTCACCGACGCAGCCGTTATTCCATGCCCGACCGTTGACCAACGCATAGAGCAAGTTAAGTATGTAGCAAAGATTGCTCATGCCCTTCACATCGAGGAACCTAAAATTTCACTCATCCATTGTTCTGAGAAAGTTGACGAGCGTCACTTCCCCTGCACTGGCGATTACGTCATCATTAAAGAGAAAGCTGCTCAAGGTGAGTTTGGCAATTGCATCGTTGACGGTCCACTCGACCTCAAGTGCTCACTATGCTATGAGAGCATGCACCACAAGGGCATTGAGTCCCCCATCAACGGAGAGGCTGATGCTGTACTCTTCCCTGAGATAGAGAGTGGCAATGTGTTCTACAAGACTATTACCCTACTTTGCCATGCACAAACTGCTGGTTTGCTTCAGGGCGCTAAGGTTCCTGTAGTACTCCCAAGCCGCGGCGACAGCATTGAGTCGAAGTTCTATAGTCTTGCTGTAGCATCGGCTATCTAATTCTCTTTTAATCCCGAATTCTTATTTTACACATTAATTATACAAACAACTATGCGTATACTTGTTATCAACCCAGGTTCTACATCAACCAAGTTTGCCGTTTATGAAGGCGAAACTCCATTGTTGCTTCGCTCAATCCGTCACAAACCCGAGGAACTGGCTCCTTACAAAACTGTTTTGGACCAGTTTGAATTCCGTTACAACCTTGTAATGAACGAAATAAAGGTCACTAATGTTGACTTCAATTTCAAGGCTGTAATCGGTCGTGGTGGTTTAGCCAAGGCCGTGCCTGGTGGTGTGTATGAAATTAATGAAAAGATGCTTGAGGACACTCGCAACACCACACGCGAGCATGCCTGCAACCTCGGCTGCCTAATCGCTCATAAGATTGCACAACAGATTCCTGGTTGCCGCAGTTTCATTGCCGATCCTGTTGTGGTCGATGAATTGAACGACTATGCACGCATCTGTGGTATTCCAGAGATTCAACGTTGCAGCATTTGGCATCCACTCAACCAAAAGGCGATTGCTCGCCGTTTCGCTCGTGAGATTGGTAAGAAATATGAGGATATGAATCTTATCATCTGCCACTTAGGTGGAGGCATTTCGGTAGCTGCACATGAGAAAGGCGTTGCTGTTGATGCTCCAAACGCACTCGATGGTGAAGGTCCATTCACTCCCGAAAGAGCGGGTACTGTTCCTGCCGCCGACCTCGTACGTCTATGCTTCAGCGGCAAATACACCAAGGAAGAGCTCCTAAAGATGATTACCGGAAAGGGTGGTCTCAACGCTCATCTAGGGACTACCGACCTTATGGAAATCGAAGAGCGTATCAACAATGGCGACAAGCATGCTAAGACTGTTCTAGACGCAATGATTTATCATGTAGCTAAGCAGATTGCAGCTGAAAGTGCAGTGCTCTGTGGCAAGATTGATGCTATCCTTCTCACTGGTGGTATGGCTCACAGCGATTACCTGACAGGCGAACTTCGCAAGCGCATCGACTTCCTTGCTCCCACCTATTGCTTCCCAGGCGAGGATGAGATGGGAGCTCTAGCCGGCAATGCTGCTGCTGTGCTCAAAGGCAAACGTGAGGCCAAAGAGTATAAGTAAGAGAATGGAATAATCAAAGGACATCCTTTGATACTGATTATTCGTTAATAAAATTAGGTGCTCCCTTACTGGAAGCACCTAATTTGTTTTTCGTCATTAACAAAAGTTACTTGTAGCGCAAGAAGCTGTAGCCGAAGCGCTCACATGCTGCGCGCTCGAGTTCCTCACGGTCATCCGGATGTGCAATCGAGATGAGTGCACGCGCACGCTCAGCCATGCTCTTGTTGCGCAGATAAACAATACCATGCTCGGTTACAACATACTGTGTCTGGAAACGAGTGGTCACCACGCCAGCTCCAGGAGTTAGAGTTGGAACAATCTTGCTCTTACCCTTTCCTGTGCGAGAGGGAAGAGCAATGAAGGTTTTGCCTTCGGGATTGAGTGCTGCACCATACATAAAGTCGTGCTGTCCGCCCACACTCGAGAAGATCATTGTGCCAATGCTGTCGGCGCAAATCTGTCCGGTCAAGTCCACCTCAATTGCACTGTTGATTGCAATGGGTTTTGGATTCTGACGAATCACTTGTGGATCGTTGGTCCAAGCAACATCATAGAATTCCACATCCTCATTGTAATGCAGGAAGTCATACATGCGCTTCGAGCCTAAGGCCAAGCTGGCCACGCTCTTGCCTGGACGAATCTTCTTGAGGCTATTGTCGATAACTCCTTCCTCCATAAGACGTACCACACCATCGGTCATCGCCTCGGTATGGAGTCCCAGGTGTTTGTGGTTCTTTATGCCAGCAAGCACAGCATTTGGAATGCCTCCCACACCAATCTGCAGCGTTGCTCCATCTGGAATCTCAGCAGCAATGAAGCCACCTATAGCGCTCTCGACGGGAGAAGACTCGCCAAACTCCATTGCCAACGGGGGCTCATCGCAACGAACGGCTGCGGCAATCTCACTCTCATGAATTTTGGCAGCACCACACAAGTATGGCATGCTATCATTAATTTGAGCAATGATAGTCTTCGACATCTCAACAGCGCTGAACGCCAAGTCGGCACTCATACCGTAACTGCAGTATCCGTCCTTGTCGGGAGGTGAGCAATTAAGGAAAGTCACATCAAGTGGCAATTGCTTGCTGCGAAACAAGAATGGAATCTCGCCCAAGAAAGCTGGAATTACCTCGCCGTAGCCCTGAGCCACCCACTTGCGCTGGTCGCCACTCAGAAAGAGGCTCTTAGTTATAAACGAATCCTTATACTCTGGGTTGCACAACGGGCACTCGCCGTAGGGCACGTTGAAGGCCGAATACACTACCACATCGCGCAGTTCGCTGGCACGGCGTGCCAATGCGCTTTGCAGCACCACAGGAATCGCAGTACTACCCATGCAGTAAATATGGTCTCCACTCTTGACAAGGCGAACCGCCTCGTCGGCACTCATGTAATTCATTATTTCTTGCTATTTTGTAGTTCGACAAAGAGTTTCAAGCGTTCGTCAAGAGCTTGAATGTGCCACTCGCTGTTGAGCTGTGACACACAAGCACGGATGCCTGGTTGCTTGCTGCCTGTGGTATTGAGCGTGATAGCAGAGATACCACAAAGCATGAGGTCGTTGAGCAGTTCAGAATCGCTCATACCTTCATAACCAATTGTGTAATAGAAACCATCAGCAAGATCTTGATCACCATCCTTATCATAGATGATATTGAAGCCATGCTTCAAGAATATTTGCTTGGTTATCTTGGCACGACGACCATATTCGCGAACCTCGTCAACAAACTTATAGGTACCATCAGCAGCCGCTTTCATCATTGCCGAGAGGGCATGTTGAGCCGAGTGAGATGTACCCGACGAAGCAACATAAAGATATGTAAAGATAAAGTTATCTCCCATGCGTCCAATGCGGTAGCGTTTACGTAGAGCAGGATACTCGCGGTTGAAGAGTTTGTTGCTGAATGCTACCACAGCTATACGTTCACCAGCATAACTGAAAATCTTCGAGCCCGACATCATGAAGACATAGTTGTCGGTATAACGAGCAACAGTGGGTTGGAATGGTGGCTCAAATGGCACTGACTTGTCGGTGCGGAAATCCATGCACATATAAGCATGATCCTCAAGAACAATCATATCATACTTGTTGGCCATCTCACCAATAATCTGTAGCTCCTCTTCAGTCAAGCACACCCATGATGGGTTATTGGGGTTAGAATATACTATTGCCACAATATTACCCTTCGAGCAATACTCCTCAAGCTTGGCACGAAGCTTAGCTCCACGGAATTCATAGATGTCGAACTGCTCGTGCTTGATGCCTTGAACTTGAGCTTGCATTACATGAGGAGCAAAACCTGGATTTACATAGAGAATTGTGTCTTTTGTTGGATCAAGTTGTGAACACTCGAGCATCAGATTCATGCCAGCCTGCATTGAGCCTACAGTAGGAACTATGCACTCGGGATTGATGTCTACATCAATAAATGCCTTAATAAACCTTGATGCATTCTCTTTGAGCTCAGGCAGACCACTGATTGCGGGGTATATGCTTGCTATGCCATTGTCAAGAGCGGCTTTCTGGGCTTCAACGCCCACTTGACCAGGCGCCAAACCAGGAACACCGACCTCAAGTCGCAAGAACTTTTCGCCAGCAGCCTTCTCCATTTCGGCGGCGATTGCTGCACATTGGCGAATGGTAGTCTTCGATACGTCGGTCAGGTCACGCGCAGCCAAAATATCGTTTAGAACTTGTTGTTTTAAAGGAAAACTCATAGTTGTTTTATAGATAATTAGGTGTTTTTATTTATTCTTTTGGGCAAACTCATAACCAGCCTTGAAAGCAGCTATATTTGTCTCAACGATGGCCTCGCCCTTGCTGGCAAACACATTAGTGATGCCCTCGAGCAATTGCTCGGGCTTAAGCATCTCGAGAACCGAAGCAGCAGCTCCCAGAAGCACCATGTTAGCACTGCGTGGCGACTTAACCTCCTTGGCAATAGCGTCAACGTCAATCATAATTACGTTGCCAAGCTTCTTAAGTTCATTGTTAACATCCTCCATTTCAGGATAATTTGGAATGTTGACAAATGGAGTGGTGTTAGTGATAACCCAGCCTTTAGGGTTGAGATATTGCACATAGCGCAAAGCCTCCATAGGCTCGAGCGAGATGATAAGGTCGCAAGCTCCATGAGCAATGAGGTCGCTCGCGATAGGCTCGTTAGAGAGTCGCAGATTGCTCTGCACATCACCACCGCGCTGGCTCATGCCATGAACCTCGGCCTGCTTTAGGTGTATGCCTTCTTTAAGAGCAGCCCAACCTATGATAGTAGCAATGGAGAGGATACCTTGTCCGCCCACACCGCACAATATTATATCTTGTTTCATGATTTGATTGTTTTTAAATAATTTATGAGATGTGGTTTATTATTGTTTAGCCTTTGCTTTGGCATGACGTTTAGCTGTCTGAATACACTCGCGGCGAGCGATGATTACCGATACGCCATTGTAATTTATTTCCTCGTCAATAACCTTCTCCATGTCGGGATAGTTCTTGGGAAGAGGTACAATAACGCGCACGTGAGCTGGGTCAACACCCACTCCGTAGCAAATTTGCTCAAGGCGCCCAGTTCCAGCAGAATCTTGACCGCCAGTCATACCTGTAGTCAAGTTATCGCTGATGCACAGTGTCATGTTAGCTTTTTTGTTCACTGCATCAAGCAATCCAGTCATTCCACTGTGGGTGAAAGTAGAGTCACCAATCACAGCCACCGAGGGATGTACTCCTGATTTGCTAGCACCAATTGCCATTGTGAGCGAAGCACCCATCTCAACACAAGTTTGGAAAGCGTGGAAAGGAGCAAGCCAACCTAGCGTGTAACAACCTATGTCGGCAAATACGCGTGCGCTCTCGTAATTCTTAAGCACATTGTTGAGTGCAGTGTAGAAATCACGGTGACCGCAACCCTGACACAATGCTGGTGGACGGGAAACGGTATTTTGAGCCGCAGCATGAGCTTCCATTGGATCCATGCCTAGAGCAGCACGCAGACAGTCGGGATTCAATTCGCCAGTACGTGGCAGAGTGCCATCTAGGCGGCCCTTAATCTCTATGGGCTGCTCAAGTACACCTCGCATAAGCTTCTCAACGAGAGGCTGACCCTCTTCAACTACCATAATACTCTTGCACTCAGCAGCCATCTTGCGCACCAACTTCTTGGGTAATGGATATTGAGTGAGCTTGAGTACAGGGAATGGGCATCCGTTGGGATAGTTTTCCATCAAGTAGTTGTAAGCAATACCGCATGTAATGATACCCATCGAGTGGTCGGCGCCGTCGATATACTTATTCTGGCCCATAGTGCAGGCATCTTCCTCAAAGGCAAGGATATCTTTCACAAGTTGGTCATTACGCATGCGAGCGTTAACGGGTAGTGTTACCCACTGACGTGGATTTTCCGGGAAATGAACCTCATTCTGTGGAAGTTGCTCGCTGGTCTCAACAATGGCACGCGAGTGAGCCATGCGGGTAGTCAAGCGCATTAACACTGGAATGCGATTCTTCTCGCTATAATCGAAGGCACAGCGCACCATATCATAGGCCTCTTGTTGCGATGCTGGCTCAAAGCATGGCATCATAGCAAAATCGGCATAGAAGCGAGAATCCTGTTCGTTCTGTGACGAGTGCATCGATGGGTCATCACAAGCAACAATCACCAAGCCTCCATTAGCACCAGTAACTGCACTGTTGACAAAGGCATCGGCACAAACGTTCATACCCACATGTTTCATACAAACCATAGCACGTTTGCCGGCATAGCTCATACCCAGAGCTTCCTCCATAGCGGTCTTTTCGTTTGCACTCCACTGGCAATGAACGTTACCTGTGCGAGCAATCTCACTCTTTTGAATAAACTCAGTAATCTCAGTCGATGGGGTACCAGGATAGGCCCACACGCCGCTTAATCCGGCATGTAGTGCTCCAAGTGCCAAGGCCTCATCGCCAAGTAGCAAATGTTTAGTTTTCATTCTACAAAAGAAATTTGTTGTTTATGTTATGTGTATTCTTATTTTTGCAATAATTATACCCTCTCTAGGGCACACATTGAATTCGTGCACTAAATTACAACAATTTCCCGAAACAACAAAATATAACATATATTTTTTACTTTTTTACACAAAAAGTTGTCGACAACTCAAGTTGCCGACAACATAATCTCAAAAAGCGCTTATTTAGCAAATCGACTCTAGGCTCGGTAGGTAGTTGCGCTGGACGCTCTCAGCTATCGCAGTAGCCACCTCCATCTCGCTCAACGCGATGCTAGCACCAAACTCGTATAGTAAGTCAACCTCTTTGCGAGCTATAATCTTATCGCTCAATGCGATGTGTATCATATAATCAAGCAAACCAGCACGCATTCCAGGATTTATTTTCAAAATTCCCTCAACCGACTCGTTGAATGTCTTGACAACGTCGCCTTGAGCAATCTCTTCGAGGTACTTGCGTGGGAAAATCTTAAGGCGAGCTAGCATCTCGATAATCTGGTTAATCTCATCTTCTTTCATTTCATCGTCACTGCTTGCAACAATGAGTCCTGCCGAGGCAATAAAGCGAGCCATATGTTCATCGAGCTCGTCGTCGCCCACTTTCAGAAGAATTGAGATGAGTTCATCCATGCCCTTCTGCAATTCCTCCTGCGACTTGCATGTGGCAAACAGGTTGAGCGCTTGAACTCGAATTGGATTAACTGGATGTGAAGAACGGCTAATACCCTTGTCTTTCAGGAAGTAGTTGAGACGGCGGTTGTTGTCGGCAATCAATGCGTCGATGCTCACATTCATCTTCTCCAGGTCAAGTCCCGAAGCCATCTTGAAGAATGCCGTCACGCACACACCCAAGTCCTCGGTTGCCATGTAGCCATAGCGGTCGGCAACGAGCTCTGCTAACTGCTCATGTAAGCGGATTTTATATTGAAGAGTAACTGGAACGGCTGCACCAGGAGGAAAAACAAAACCGATGAGCCTAGCCAATGCTGTATCTTTGTTGATGAGATGTCCCAACTCATGGCCAATAACAAAGCGTAACTCGTCGGTGCTCATCAAGTCAAAAAGTGCCGAGTTAACGTTAACGATGTGGTGCTCGCCCTCGTCCTCGGCAGCTAGCGAGAATGCATTCACATCGCTGTCGCCAGTTATGTAAAAGTCTACATCATCTTTGAATTTGAGTTTTTTCTTTACATCTTGGCACAATTCATAAATATCGGGCAGTAGCTCCTTTTGAACCCTAAGGCTATGACCTTCCATGCTGCTTCTCCAGTAGGCATCACGACTCGAAGTTTTAGTCTTCCGCAGCACTTCTTCTACAATCTCACCTTGTAGGGCAGTGTAAATTTGCTTACCCAGCTGTTTCTCAAGTTCCAATTTAGGATTTAATTTGCTCATATGCTTATGGTTTTAGTTTTTTTCATTAGTGGTTTATTTTCACAAATGCAAAAGTAACTAAAAACAAAAAAACAAGCAAAACATTTCCCATTTTTTCACAAAATGTGATATGCTATATCAAAATTGTCAAAAAAAGATTCATTTTTGTTTTGTAATGCGCTTTATTTATTGTATATTTGCAGTCCTCAATAAGTTTTTTTGAGCCGAGCAACACAGATTTTCGTGGATTACATTTTGACTTAAGTAAATGAGTAAAAGAGCTTTATTAATGATTCTTGACGGATGGGGAATTGGCAATCACACCAAAAGTGATGTTATTTTCTCTACCCCTACCCCTTATTGGGACTCCCTGCTGGAAAAATATCCTAACAGTCAACTGCAGGCATGCGGCGAAAATGTGGGATTGCCCGACGGCCAGATGGGTAACAGCGAGGTAGGCCACCTTAACATTGGGGGTGGACGTGTAGTCTATCAAGACCTTGTCAAGATTAACAAAGCGATTCGCGACAAGTCGATATTTAGCAATCCCGAGATTGTGAATGCTTTCAGCTACGCTAAAGAAACCGGCAAAGCTGTGCACTTCATGGGGCTCACAAGCAATGGAGGTGTACATAGCTCACTCGAGCATCTCTTCGCTTTATGCGACATCGCCAAGCACTACGAGATTAGCGAGGTTTATATTCACTGCTTTATGGATGGTCGCGACACCGACCCCGAGAGTGGTAAAGGATTTGTGGCCCAGCTCGAGCAGCATTGCGCTCAAAGTGCAGGAGTGGTTGCTACCGTCACAGGCCGCTACTATGCGATGGACCGTGACAAGCGCTGGGACCGCATCAAGTTAGCCTATGACCAACTTGTTCATGGCGAAGGCCGCAAGAGCGATAATATGGTGCAAGCTATCCAGGAAAGCTACGATGAAGGCATTACCGATGAGTTCATCAAGCCAATTGTCAACACCAACGTTGATGGCCGCATCAAGGAAGGCGATGTTGTAATATTTTTCAACTATCGCAACGACCGCGCCAAGGAACTCACCATCGTGCTCACGCAGCAAGACATGCCCGACTACGGCATGACCACAATACCTGGGCTTCAATACTATTGCATGACGCCCTATGATGCGTCATTCACTGGGGTGCACATTCTCTTCAAGAAAGAGAATGTAGAGAACACTCTATCCGAGTATCTTTCCTCGCAAGGCAAACGTCAGCTGCACATCGCCGAGACCGAGAAATATGCCCACGTTACTTTCTTCTTCAACGGAGGACGTGAAGCGCCATTTGAGGGAGAGGATCGTATTCTGGTTCCATCACCCAAGGTTGCTACTTACGACCTCAAGCCCGAAATGAGTGCACCTGAGGTTAAAGACAAGCTAATTGAGGCTATAGGTGAGAAAAAGTATGACTTTATTGTGGTCAATTATGCCAATGGCGACATGGTTGGACACACAGGTGTTTATCCAGCTATCGTCAAGGCTGTTGAAACCATCGATAAATGCGTGCGCGAGACGGTTGAGGCTGCTCGTGCTGCCGACTATGAGGTTATAATCATTGCCGACCACGGCAACTGCGATTATGCTATCAACGATGACGGAACGCCCAACACGGCACACTCACTCAACCCAGTGCCATGTGTATACGTTACCGACAACAAGGATGCTACTGTTGCCAACGGACGCCTTGCCGATGTGGCTCCATCAATCTTGCAGATTATGGGGCTTGAGCAACCTGCCGAGATGACTGGCACAGGGCTTATTTCTAACATTTGACAATTATAAACGTATTATATAATTTAAATACACAACACATTTTTTTCATTTCATATACTCGTTTTACTATGATGACTCGACGCAGTGAATGCATCGAGTCATCTTCTTATTGTAGACATCACGTATACTATATACCAAGAGTGCGAACCTGCCGAATATTCTGATTATTTTGGAAGAACTTCTAAATCTTCGGTCACCCTATCCTTGCTCCAAAAATGAGCATCACAATTGTCGCATCCCCAATCGGGATCATAGGGTTTCATCTCACAAGTCCCTAGATAATAGCAATCAGGTGGGGAAAGAGTATCAAAATAGCCATATGCGACAGGATACACTTTTGGTTCCCCACACCTAGGACATGTGTCGGGTTTCTCAGCAAAACACTCATCTTTTGATATGCTGAACTTTTTTTCTCCTGAAACACCATTGGAATGGCAACCAGTAAAAACAAGTACTACAACTAATAGAGTCAAAAACAAAGTGTGTTTCATTCCAGCTAAAAACATGTTACAACTCTATAGCGTCTTTCACTTTATCGGGAAGTAGTGCAAAATCAATTACTTCCTTGATGGTGTTAACAAAGTGGAAAGTGAGTCCCTTGAGATAAATGTCATTGATTTCATCGATATCTTTCTTATTATCGCGACACAAGATGATATCGGTTATCCCTGCACGCTTAGCGGCTAGAATCTTCTCCTTGATTCCACCCACTGGCAACACCTTGCCACGAAGCGTAATCTCGCCAGTCATTGCCACATGGTCGCGAACCTTGCGCTGCGTGAACGACGACACTAGCGATGTTACCATTGTCACACCAGCCGACGGACCATCCTTTGGAATAGCACCCTCGGGAACGTGGACATGCACATTGTACTTATCGAAGAGTTCATAGTCAATGTCGAAAAGTTGACTGTGACTCTTGAGATATTGCAACGCAATCATGGCACTCTCTTTCATCACGTCTCCAAGATTTCCGGTTAATGTGAGTTTCTCACCCTTGCCACGTGAGAGCGCACTCTCGATAAATAGAATTTCTCCACCAACAGCAGTCCATGCCAAACCAGTTACCACTCCGGCAAAATCGTTGCCCTCGTAGCGGTCGCTACTGAAGTCACGTGCTCCCAGATACTCCTTGAGGCTTGCCACATCAATGCTCTTAGGATATTCATCACCACCTGCCTTCTTGCGAGCCACCTTACGCAGCACTTTAGCAATCTTCTTTTCAAGCTCGCGCACACCACTTTCACGCGTGTATCCGTCAATAATCTTGGCAATGGTTGCCTTAGGGAAAGATATCTCCCTCTTCTCAAAACCGTTTTCCTTCAGTTGCTTAGGCACAAGGTGCTTGCGTGCAATCTCAATCTTCTCCTCGGGGATGTAGCTATTAATCTCTATCACCTCCATGCGATCAAGCAATGGTTTAGAGATGGTACCCAAGTTGTTGGCTGTAGCAATAAATAAAACCTTCGATAAGTCATAGTCTACATCGAGATAGTTATCGTGGAAGTGACCATTCTGTTCTGGGTCAAGCACCTCGAGCAAAGCCGAAGCAGGGTCGCCCTTGAAGTCTTGGCCCACCTTGTCAATCTCGTCAAGAACAATCACAGGGTTGCTACTTCCACATTTCATCATGGCCTCGATAATGCGTCCGGGCATAGCACCAATGTAAGTACGTCGGTGACCACGAATCTCGGCCTCGTCATGAAGACCTCCAAGCGAGATGCGCTCATACTTGCGGTTCAATGCCTCGGCTACCGAGCGCCCAAGCGATGTTTTGCCAACGCCCGGAGGACCATAAAGGCAGATTATAGGAGCCTTGAGGTCGCCACGCAGTTTTAGAACCGACAAATGCTCGAGAATACGGTCTTTCACGTTCTCCAATCCATAATGGTCGTGATTAAGCTTGGCCTCAACCTTTTTGAGGTTGAAACTATCCTTAGTATACTCGTTCCATGGCAGATTGAGCATGGTGTCAAGGTAGGAATACTGAGTTGAATAGTCGGGCGACTGCTGGTTCAAGCGCTCAAGTTTCTTGAGTTCCTTGTCAAAGTGTTGCTGTGTGTTCTCATTCCACTTCTTCTCCTTTGCACGACGCTCTAGCTCGGGGATATCATCATCACTTGTACCTAGCTCTTCCTGTATTGTCCTGATTTGCTGCTGGAGGAAATGCTCACGCTGCTGTTGCGACAGGTCTTCACGAGTGCGAAGTTGAATGCTTGCCTTGAGGTCGATGAGTTGAGCCTCCTTACTCAAGATGCCAAACAGATGATAGGCGCGATTCTTTATATCGCTCTCCTGGAGCAACATCTGCTTCTCACGCGCTTCAAAGGGGATATTGGTGGCCAAGAAATGAATAAGATAAACTGGGTCCTCGATATTACTTATTGCAAACTTAAGTTCTCGGCCAGCTTCTCCCATCTTGTTGAGCATATCAAAAGTCAACTCTTTTATAGAGCTGATAATAGCTTCAAACTCTCCATCATTCTTCTTTGGATACTTCTCGTTGTAGAGTGATATGTTACCACGCAGATATGGGTCACGGCTAGTAATCTCGTCTAGCACGAAACTCGAGCGACCATGAAGAATCACATTGGTTGAGTCATCGGGAAGTTTCAATACTTTAATAACCTCGGCAACAGTACCAACAGGATACAGGTCATTTTTGTCAGGGTCATCTACTTCGCTGTCAATTTGGCAAACTACTGCCAAAGGTTCACTCGTGCGTTGTGAGTCTTTTATGGCATTCAAGGATTTTGAGCGGCCAACCATTACTGGCATTGTCATGCCAGGGAACAGAACCATGTTGCGTAGAGCAAGAACTGGTACATCTTTCAATTCTTTCTCCTTCAAGAGTTTGTCGTCGCTATTTGCATGTATCTCGGCGAAGATTGGAATTGCATGAGTGCCACCATCGTTCAAATCATAATCTATATCTTTATTAAAATCTATCATTATTATCGTTTCTTTAATATTGCAAAATTACTCAAAATACTTGTAATAGCAAAACCAGTGCCACCTTTCTGCAACAACCATTTTATTGAACATAGTGAGTAATACCTAATCCATCCTATATCTAGACACAAAAGGCACACAATCATTATTGTCGAGCAAAAATGCCCGCACAACAATGATTGAGTGCCTCTAAAAAAGACTTTAGCACAAACCAGCTATCACGCCGATTTGGAATTTAAACAATCCTATTTCTGTTCAGGAGCGTCTTTCTTGGTGAGCTTGTCGGTAAGGAAGTCTACTGCACTGTCAACCACACCCTCAACCTTATCGTCAAGAGAGTCGGGAGTGATTTTCTTGCCAATCTCGGTAGCTTTCTTCTTGATTTCCTCTGGATTCTTGAGAAGATCGCCAGCCTTGTCCTGAATAAAGTCTTTTGCTTGATCTAATAGATTTTCAGCCATAATGTAGTAATTTTTAAAGGTTATTTATTCTTAAGCTTAGCATATGCATCGCTTGTTACTTTGAATAATTCTTTTTGAGTGTCGCTGAGCTTGCCACTCTTTTGCAATTCATTTAGCTCATTCTGCAGTTCTTGGAACTTCTTCACGGCATCATCGCTAAGACCTTTCCCCGATTTGGAAGCCTCGATAAGAGCTATAAGTTCGGCATTATATTGCTTAAGCAACTTGTCGGTAGCTGTCTCTGCTGTCACAGGAACATTGGGCGCCTCTAATGCTGGCTTATCACTTGCGGCCTGTCCACCATTTCCAACCTTCAACCCTGAAGCATTGGCAACAGGAACCGTGTCACCAGTCTGACTTACTGTAGCCACCGAATCTTGGAAATCCATCAAAACGCTATCTTGAGCCGATGGTTTGTTCTCGGTCGCACCATCACCTTTACACGAAGTGGCGAAAAGTGCAATAACAATAGTCGAGAAAAATAGTAATCTCTTCATTTAACGAATTCTTATTAATTAGTTATACAATCTACTATCATCACTTCATATTACGTATCTTGACCTCAATCTGAGTGTCCTTGAGAAGTTCCTTTATATTCTCAACAGGCGTATCGTTGAAGTGATATGGATAAATTACACGTGGCGAGAACATACGAGCTGCATTGGCAAGTTGTTCTGGTGTCATAGTGTAGGGCTGATTACATGGCAAAAATGCTATGTCTATGTCCTTAAGCTGGGCCATCTCTGGAATGTCCTCCGTGTCGGCAGCTATATAAATGCGCAATCCATCAAGACTAATTACATATCCATTATCGCGTCCCTTAGGATGAAACTTTGTGCGGTCAGGAGTGATATTATAAGCAGGCACTGCCTCAACTGTAATGTCGTCGCGCAACTTAAGAGTCTCACCATTACTCATTGCCTTACCACTACCCAGCATGTCGGCACATCTCTTGTTAAGGACAACCTGTGTGTTCTCATCACTCAATGCGGCAATGGCGTCCTTGTCGAAGTGGTCGAAATGTTCGTGGGTCACAAAGATAAATGCAGCCTTGTCAAACTTAGAGTAATCAGTCTCTGGCGGCAATTGACTAACTGGGTCTACCTGAATGGAAAGACCATCATACTTAATCTCAAGACTTGCATGCTTAATGAATGTAAATGTAACATTTTTTCCTGAATCAGTAGTATATACATCATCAGTAGCATTGCTGTTGCCACTACTATTGGCCTGTTGCGAGTTGCACGACAGGCATGATAAAGATATTAGTATCACAGTAAGAACATTTTTTATCATAATAATAATTTGTTATTCAATGGGTAATATATTCTTGAAGTCCTTCCATGGTTTAGCATTCTTGTATGATTCAATCGAGCCTGCAGGCACATAGAGTGGAGTTTTTTTCTCGCTCACCTTTTTGAGGGCAGGAGGCATCACAGCATGACAGGTGATAGCCTGCATCTTGCATTTCTCAACTATCTTTTCTCCTATTTGTTGTATCGATGATGGAAGTGTGAGTTGAGTGAGCGAAGTGCCTCTGAATGCATTGTCTCCTATTGACCTGATGCCATTGGGCAATTCCACTCCAGGTAGTGATTTACAGTCACGGAAAGCGTTATCACCTATCGCACTCAGTTGAGATGGCAGCTTCACGAGAGTAATATTCTCACAACCTCGGAAAAGCTCTTTCTCAACTACAGCAAGCGAATTGGGCAAGACAATAGTACGCATGCTCTTGCAGTCACGGAAAGCGTTCTCCCCTATCGTTGTCACACCATCGGGAAGCTCCATTTGTACAAAACCGCACTTCTTGAATGCCTCTTTCTTTATCGTTTTCAGCGAGTTGCCCCACTCGACATTCTGCAATGCCTTGCAATCATTGAAGGCTTTTTCACCTATGGTCACAAGCCCTATTGGCAATACTATCGATTGCAAGGAACTGCAATTCTCAAACGTCCTAGCCGACAGCACGCTTATGCTTGCATCTATCGTTGCTGTAGTCATCGCTTTACAACCCGAGAAAGCATCAGCACCAATCTCTTGCACACTAGCAGGAATCATTATGTTGCCTAATGATCGGCAGTCGCCAAAAGCATAAGCACCTATTGCAGATAATGATTCAGGTAATGTTATTGATGTGAGCGATGCACAACCAGCAAAAGAACCGCTCCGCAAAGTCGTCACGCCACTTGGCACCGAGAACGACCCCTTCAAGGCATTCGGGCAACATATCAAAATCTCGCCGGTGGCATCATAAAGAACACCATCCTCTACTGTATAGTACTGGTTGCCTCGCTCCACCTGGAACTCACGCAGTTTAGACATCCCACCAAATTCATCATCTTCCACTTTACAATACAGCGGAATGAAAAGGCTTGTAAGATTTGTGCCCTTGAAAGCATTGCGTCCAAGCGAAGTAAGATAGGCTGGTAACCTCACGTTTGAGAGAGGCACATTATAAAACGCCTCCTTACCTATCGAAAGCAACGTAGATGGCAATTCGATGCGCCTGAGGTTGCTGCATGAGTAGAAACACTCACTGCCAATCTCCTCAAGTCCTTCAGGTAGATTTATGCGCGAAAGTCTGTAACAGCTACCAAAGGCCTCGTCACCAATCCTGCGAACATTGCATCGTGGCATGAAACGCACTTCTTCAAGGTTGCTACACCCCCTGAAGGCATAATCGCCAATACTACGCAAGTCACGAGGCAAAGACACGTAGCGCAAGTGACTACTGCCACTAAACATCGAACTCGAGATAGCATCGTGCTCGCTGCTGCTAAGGAAGCCTCCGCCTCCAACGATTCTCACTCGTTCAAGTTCTAGGTCAACATAGTTGTCAACGCTACGACCATTCTCATCACAAGCCGATGAGCGGTCGCAAATCCTGCGTATGAACTTGGCATCATCACCATTCATCACGCCACTCAGGCGAATGCACCTCACGCGTTTCTCCTCATCGGGAGCAAGATATTCTTTTAACGTGCCTGCATTACGCAGGTTCACTTCAAGCACATCGCCACGCAAGAAACTGCGCCTGTGCTCTTCATCGGGAGCATTTGACTGACGGGGTGCAGCATTCATTATGCCACCTAACATGACCCATAGCAACAGTAGTGCCGATAACCTTTTAACTATTACCATATTCCTTATGCTTTCTTTATAAGAACCATTTTCAAGTTACAAAATTGAAAAAAATATTTGAAAAAAACAACACTTATTACTAATAATTCATTATTTATTTCTATATTTGCATTTAGATTGTTGGATTAGAAAATATAATACAAAAACAATTGATTGCCTATATTCACAATCGAATCATTTATTTTTTTATTAATCTTAAAAATGTTACAGATGAAAAAGTTATTGAAATTCGCTCTTTGTGCAGCAGTTGTATTAAGTATTGCGGCGTGCAGCAGTGGCGTGAGCAGCAAGTACCCACCCTCGGGCGACATGGCTAAAGACGCTAAGGCCCTTATCGATGAAGCAATGAAAGACAACAGAGATGACGCAAAATATGATGAAATGGCGGCATCTTATGAGGCCTATTACCGAGGGGAAGGCAAGATTGACGAATTTGAGAAAGCGCTCGAGAAAGCCATGAGCGATGAGATGCAAAAGCAGATTAACGACATCTCAAAAGACTTTGACAAGCAACTCGACGACGCTGTAAAAGATGCCGACAAAGCTCTTGACGATGCAGTAGAGAATGCCACAAAAGAATTAGAGAAATAGCACCTCTCATGCTATTCTTTAAAGAAATCTATCACAACAATCGCCCGATACTGTTTTGTTTCGGGCGATTGTTGTTCTATCTTAGAGACGCACATCTGTCATATAACCAAATGCACCAAATTATTAGAAATAAAAAAAGAACCAAATGCCTAAGCATTTAGTCCTCTGCACTTTACTTAAATTGTCGGGGTACCAGGATTCGAACCTGGGACCTCCTGCTCCCAAAGCAGGCGCGCTAACCGGACTGCGCTACACCCCGAAGGCTCTATTTTTCAAAAGCGATGCAAAAGTACAACATTTTTTCATACTGACAAGCATTTTTCTCAAAAAAAATCGAAAAATGTTTCTTTTTTCATCAAAAAATCATTTTTTGACCCCAAATGAGTGGGTTTATAAACATTATTTATTAACTTTGTATGTTTGTTTTGAAAGTGACAAGCAATAACGTACGGAACATTTTTAAATCATTATACATTATAAATTATGTACAGAAGCAAAACATGTGGAGAACTGCGACTTGCCAATGCTGGCGAGACCGTTACTCTGGCTGGATGGGTGCAGCGCACTCGCAAAATGGGCGGCATGACGTTTGTTGACCTGCGTGACCGCTATGGTATTACTCAATTGGTGTTTAATGAGTCCATTGACGCAGAGCTGTGTGGTCGCGCCAATAAGCTTGGACGTGAGTTCTGCATTCAAGCCACTGGTACAGTGAGCGAGCGCCAAAGCAAAAATCCCAACATGCCCACGGGCGACATCGAGATTATTGTTAGCAATCTGAATATCCTCAGCCCAAGCGCCACTCCTCCATTCACTATCGAGGACAATACCGACGGTGGTGACGACCTGCGCATGAAATACCGCTACCTTGACCTTCGCCGTCCTAGCGTTCGTCAGAACCTGGAGCTCCGCCATCGCATGACAATCCTGATTCGAAATTTCCTTGATAGCCGCGATTTTATCGAGGTGGAGACTCCAATCTTGGTGGGCAGTACTCCCGAGGGCGCACGCGACTTCGTAGTTCCTAGCCGCATGAATCCTGGACAGTTCTACGCCCTGCCACAAAGTCCTCAAACTCTCAAGCAGTTGCTCATGGTTAGTGGCTTCGATCGCTATTTCCAAATAGCCAAGTGCTTCCGAGACGAAGATCTGCGTGCCGACCGTCAGCCCGAGTTCACTCAAATCGACTGCGAGATGAGCTTCGTTGAGCAAGAAGACGTTCTTGAAGTGTTCGAAGGCCTTGCACGTCATCTCTTCAAGGAGGTGCGCGGCGTAGATCTGCCTGCTAAGCTGCAGCAGATGACTTGGCACGAAGCTATGCGCCTTTACGGCAGCGACAAGCCCGACCTTCGTTTCGGAATGACATTCGTTGAGCTCATGGATGAACTCAAGGGCACCAGCGACTTCGCTGTCTTCAACGACGCTAACTATATTGGAGGTATATGCGCTCCTGGCTGCGCCGAATACAGCCGCAAGCAGCTAGACCAACTCACCAACTTTGTTAAGAGCCAGCAGGTGGGCGCCAAAGGATTAGTTTACATTAAGGTAAACACCGACGGCACTTTCAAGAGTAGCATCGACAAATTCTTCACCCCCGAGCAGCTCAAGAAGGTTGCCGACAAGATGGAAGCCAAACCAGGCGACCTGATTCTTATCCTCAGTGGCGACAATGCCAACAAGACTCGTGTTCAGCTGTGCTCGCTTCGTCTCGAAATGGGCGAGCAGCTGGGGCTGCGCGACAAGAACAAGTTTGAGTGCCTTTGGATCGTCGACTTCCCACTCTTTGAGTGGAGCGACGAGGAGCAGCGACTCATGGCTACGCACCATCCTTTCACTATGCCTAACCCCGACGATATACCACTGCTCGAGGAACATCCTGAGCAAGTGCGAGCCAAGGCCTACGATTTCGTCTGCAACGGCATCGAGGTAGGTGGCGGCAGTCTTCGTATCCACGACAGTGAACTGCAGGAGAAGATGTTCCGCATTTTGGGCTTCACACAGGAACGTGCCGAAGCACAGTTTGGCTTCTTGATGAACGCCTTTAAGTACGGCGCACCACCACATGCTGGACTCGCCTTCGGACTCGACCGCTTCGTTTCTATTATGGCTGGTCTCGACAGCATTCGCGACTGCATCGCCTTCCCAAAGAACAATAGTGGACGCGACGTGATGCTCGACGCTCCAAGCTCGCTTGAGCCTGGACAGCTCGAAGAACTGTTCCTAAAAATTGACGAAGAAAGAATTAACAACTAAAAGGATATGATGATAGCCGGACATCAAGTGGATGACGCGATGTTCTCCTACATCGCAAGCAACATTGATGCCGACACTTGCAAACTCTTGTTGAAGGCTGAGCCCTCGCTCTCCTTCGACAAGAGTTTTGCCATTCTACAAATTGAATGCCGACGCAAGGCAAAAAACAAAATCCCCGAGTTGCTTGCCTATGACCATTTTCTCTTCCCGAAGGCGATAAGTGCCGAACAGTGTACCCACCAATTAGTCGCGCGGTTTCATGCCTCGCTTTTTCACGGCAACAAGCGCGTGCTCGACATGACAATGGGACTGGGCGTTGATGACTTCTACATCTCACAATACGTCAAGGAACTCACCGCTGTAGAGATTGACCCTGAGATTGCCGATGTAGGAAAACATAATTTCGCGTTTCTTGCTTCTAATGTCAACGTGATCAACGCTGATTCGGTCAACTATCTTGCTCAACTAGGCAGAAATGAGCATTTCGACACGATTTTCATCGACCCGGCACGCCGTGGCGACGGTGGCAAGAGGCTCTATAGCTTTGCCGACTGCCTACCTAACGTGCTCGAGTTGGTGCCCTCCATTAAGCTGCACAGCAAGCGCCTTCTCATCAAGGCGTCGCCAATGCTTGACCTAACCCAGTCTATGCGTGAACTTGGTGAGAATTTAGCGGATGTGTGGGCTGTGAGCGTTAAGAACGAGTGCAAGGAACTGCTTTTCGGTCTTGACTTTGAAAAAATTAAAGATAGTGTGAGCCTTCATGCCCTCAACCACGATGGCAACATGTGGCAGCATTTTTCCGCACAAAGCACTGTAGAATTTGCGCCGCTACCCTCACCCGTCACCGCTGATGCCCAATTCCTCTATGAGCCCAATGCCAGCATAATGAAACTGGGATGCTACAGCACTGTTGAGCAAGCTTATGAGCTGCCAATGCTTTCTTCCAATTCTCACCTCCTAATCAGCAACCATAAGATTAACGATTTCCCTGGCCGTGAATTCCGAATACTAGAAATTATTCCTTTCAAGTCAAAGGAGATAAAGCTACTCAAAAAACGTTATCCTCAAGCCAATGTCGCAACACGCAATTTCCGCATTAGCGCCGATGCTCTCAAGAAGCGACTTGGAGTGCAAGACGGAGGAATCACCTACCTTTTCGCCACTACCCTATCTTCGGGCGAACAGGTGCTTTTCATTTGCGAGAAACCTTAACCCAGTCTTTCAAGAAACTTCTTGCGATTGACAATGAAGCGCAAGTGAGTACCCTCGCCAAGTAACTTCTCGCCCGAGCGCGCCTCTACTTTAAATTCTATCTTCTTGCCGTCAACTTTGGTTACAATTGCCGAGGCTTCAACCAGCTCGCCAATTTTACTGGGTCTCAGGTGCGATGACTCGATGTGACCGCCCACTGTAGTGCATCCCTCTGGCAAATATGGAGCAACTGCCTGCATTGCGGCATTTTCCATTAGAGCCATCATCGCTGGTGTGGCAAGCACTTGCATGTCACCCGATCCCATCTTTGCTGCGGTAACATTCTCCGACACCACCATTTCGCTTGTAAATCTTAATCCGTCTTCTATCATATCATTTTTATTTTACTGCACAAAATTATAAAAAACGCGCCACAATAGGCGACAACTTGTATAACATTTTTTTGTGTGGGTTGAGAAAAATCTTTACCTTTGTGGTCATGATTGACAGGGAAACGGTCGATAGGATTCTCGACACCGCCGACATCGTAGATGTTGTGTCCGATTTCGTGAGTTTGCGCCGCAGTGGTGCGAACTTTAAAGGTCTGTGCCCATTCCACGACGAGAAGACACCGTCATTCATGGTTTCACCAGCCAAGCAAATTTGTCACTGCTTTGGATGTGGTAAGGGTGGAAGCCCAGTAAACTTCATCATGGAGCATGAGCAGATGTCCTATGTTGAAGCTCTGCGCTATCTTGCCAAGAAATACAATATTGAGATTCACGAGAAGGAACTCACTCCCGAGGAAAAAGCGGCTCAAACCGAGCGCGAGAGCATGCTCGTTATCAACGACTTCGCCGCGCAATATTTTGAGGACCAGTTACACAACAGCCAAGAAGGGAAAGACATCGGCCTCAGCTACTTCTATGAACGAGGTTTCAACGACGCAACTATTAAGAAGTTCAGGCTTGGTTACTCGCCCGAGAACAGCAAGGCGTTCTACACTGCAGCAACTCAGCAGGGTTACAACAAGCAAAACCTATTTAATGTGGGGCTTTGCATTGACGACCGTCGAGGCGGTGGTTTCGATCGTTTTCACGGACGCGTAATGTTCCCCGTCATGAACATTGCTGGCAAAATAATCGCGTTTGGAGGACGAACCCTAAAGAAGACAAAGGACGTTGCTAAATACTTCAACTCGCCCGAGTCTACTGTCTATGTTAAGAACCGCGAGCTATATGGTTTGTTTCAGTCGAAGCGCGCCATCGTCAAGGAAGACAAGTGCTTCCTTGTTGAGGGATATACCGACGTAATCTCGATGCATCAGGCTGGCGTTGAGAATGTTGTTGCCTCTAGCGGCACATCGTTGACCGAGGGCCAGATTCGCGCCATTCATCGCTTCACAAGCAATGTCACGGTACTCTACGATGGTGACCCTGCCGGCATCAAAGCCTCATTGCGAGGCATCGACATGCTGCTAGCCGAGGGTCTGAGCATTAAGGTTCTACTCTTGCCCGAAGGCGAAGACCCCGACAGCTTTGCTCGCACCCACAGCGCAAGTGAGCTCAAGCAGTATATCAAGGAAAACGAAACCGACTTTATCAGCTTCAAGACTAAAATCTTGCTCGATGGAACCGAACGCGACCCCATTAAGCGCGCTGCGGTGATTGGCGACGTGGTGAAATCTATCTCGGTAATCCCCGATGCTATCACACGTTCGGTCTACGCCAAGGAATGCAGCATCCATCTGGGAATCAGCGAGGATGTCTTACTGCGCGAAATAAAGAAAAACATCGCACGCAACAGGGAGGAAGCCCTCAAGCGTCGCGAGCGAGATAAGAACCGCGAGGTGCGGCGACAGGCTTTGCAGTCCGACGGGAGCATCACTCCCCCATCATCCGACTTCGTGCCTGGCACTCCCCCACCACCTGTTGTGGAGCCACCAATAAGCGATGACATGCCTATTGGCGATAACGAGCCTCCTGTATATGACGCGCCAGTACCATTCGACGACAGAATGGATTTTTATCCCGACAACGACGCACCACCCACATCGCCATCAATCGACGACACTCCTCATTTCACTCCAAGCGCAACCATCAACAAGGAATCGATTTTCTACAACTCTGAGCTAGGCATCATGCGCAATGTGGTGAAATATGGAATGTGCTATCTGTGCGGCACTCTTGATGAGAATGGCGACCAACAGCCAACAACTGTGCTAGAGTACATCAACTGCGAGTTCCTTATCGACAATATCGAGCTCTCTAATCAAGCTTTTAACAACACATTTAAGGTCAGCCTCGAATACATAAACGATTTCTATAAAGAATTAGCTCTTATCGAAAGCCGCGAGCGAAGTATTTTAGAGGCACAGTTCAAGAAGGCACAAAGCACTATCGACCCCGTGGGGTTGAACGTTGAGGCTATCAAGAAAAAAGAAAACGACCTTCTAAAGGGCTTCCAAGCCGAGATGGATGCCAAGATTGCTGAATTTCGTAGAAATTATCTGGAGAAGAAGCTGTGCTCTCATCCCAACGATGAGGTGCGACACACAGCATTACAGATGATTAGCGAAAAGCACCAGCTTAGCAAAATTTACTCGGTTGAGGGATTTGAGAAGTCGATAGAGGATAGGCTCGAAAGTATTATTCCTGAAGCCATTAATAACCTCAAGAACGCCATCTTAACCTATAATATACTCTTGATTCAGAAGCAGATTCCACATGCTAAAGGTCAGCAAGCAAAAGAACTGCTCACCCAACTGCAAGAGCTTTACCAAACCCGCAAGGAACTCGCCCTTGTCATTGGCGAGCGAGTAGTAAACCCCCGCCTCAAGAATTGAGACCGGGGCCCACTATCATCCTAGCCATTCCTAGTTATTCCTAGTACTCATAGCCACTCCTACTGCCTCGTCAGCACAGCGTGGCTGTTACCGTCATAAGTGAGGAAGAATTGCACACGATAAGCACCTGGGGAAGCAACCATCAAGTTAGCTCCATCTGATACGATACTATCGAAAGTGCCACCCCAGTTAAGTGTCCAATTGTGATTAGCACGGAACTTAAATTCTCCATTATTCAACACCATGTATGTTTCCCAAGCACCAGTGTCTTGATTATAGGTCAGGTCAACGTCGGTGAACCACTCTTCCCCTGTAGGAATTGCGCTACCTATAATGCTCACACTTAAAATCTCGGTGAGATCATATGTCATATAGCTCAAGTTCACATCCACCTTGTAGAAGCCCTGTGGAGTGTACAAGTTATTGCCATTCACAGCAAGAGTGCCACTGCTGCTTCCTGCGCCCCAAGTCACTCCGTCCCAATCGCTCTCGTTCTCCCTAAACCTAAAGTCACCATTAAGGTACATATAGCCAACGTAGGCACCTACACTATTTAACAGCAGGCCATTAGCGGGATTGCCCCAACCATTGGCATTACCTGCTTGCCAAATCATCGATGATTGGTCATGACCTGCAATGCTATAGGTCTTATCACCCAAGTCAATCAACACTTCATATTCCTTATAGGCCGAGTTATAAGGAATCTTGAAAAAACCTTGCATGCCAAAGCCAAACGAGCCATTAGTGGCGATAACGTCATTGTCGGTTGGCGAAGTAATCATGTCGCTTGCTGCGCTCGACGACTCGGGAGCTATCTTGAAGCGGATGTCGCCACTTACAGCGGGAATTATAGCTTTAAACAAGTTAATAGCTAGTGGGGTCATCTCAATTGTAGTGCCACTGCCGTCAATCACTATCGAGTAATTCTCTATCTGCACAGGCACCGTGATGCTATTTGACTTAATGATTTGAGGTCCCGAATGGGCTTGAACATAACAATATACATGACAACCACCATTGTGAGGGCGATTGTAGATGCTGAACACAGCCTCCTTAAACTCGTTAAGGTCAATCATACCATTCTCGTCTATCTCAACGCTCTTGTCGCCAAAGCACAACTCGAAAGGTCCTTCAAGGTCGGTTAAAATATCGCACATCTTATATGTTGTGCCACTCGGGTAATCAAGTGTGAGATTAATGTCGCCAACCACCTTGCTGGTAATATTCAAGAAATTGCTGCTGGGCAAGCCATTCGAGGTATCTATGAACATATAATCGCCCGAGAGATCGTTGAAATAAACATAGTAATTTCCTTCCTTGGCCGGAATATTATTTCCACCCTGATAACCCTTGCCGAATGGAAACGCATTTGTGCCCCAGTCATAATCCCAACTGCCTGGAGCGAACTTCATATCTGAATCATCAGTAAGGTTTAAAAGCACATACCAGTCATGGTTATTACTTGTAGCTAATTGACTCATAATATTACCCGGTGTGACGCTCACGTCCCAGTCATTATATGCACCTGGCATTGTGATGAAAGAGTAAGATGCCTGGTTGTCACTCAAGCGCGTCATCGTCATCGTCTTGCTGACAGTGTTAAGGTCAATCTTGTAATAGCCACCTTGATTAATGATGATATTGTCGGGATATTCAGTCGTGTTTCCTGAATAGACCTGACCACCATTCTCGTTGCCGCCGCCTATTACTTTATCCCAACTTCCAGGTTCTTCTATAATCTTGAATTCACCACCTATAGGGAAATAGCCATAATACTCGAGTAGACCCTCGCCATTCTCATTGTAAGTTGCACCTTGCACAGGATACATTGGCACCAAACCATTAGAATAAATAGAATTACTCCAAGGAGAAGTACCCACAAAACTACCTACGAGCCACCACAAGTGAATGGGTTTGGACGATTCAAATGTGAACTGAGGAAGATGAAAGAACTCTTTCTCATTGCTGATAATCACATCACTGCCATTGTCGAGCTTAACTTCAACTCGAGCATAGAGGTCGATAGTGTTTGGCACATCACTGGGCGAGGTCCAATTAAACTCACTCATCAGCCACTCCGAGATGGCCTGTTTGCCAATTGTGGTTGTGGTTTCACTGAAATGCCAGCAATTATACTTAGTGAAATTCTTATCGGTGCCTATCACAAGCATGTAATCGGGATTAGTCACTCCATAGCCTAATGTGGTAACATCATCCCACGAGAATTTATAGTATTCACGGTTGAGATAATTAGTAAAGCTCAAGTTAAACGCATCAAAAACCGAATAATATGGTGCCCAATTAAGTAAAACACCATAAACCCATGTGATATCGGCTGCTGTAACAACGCCATCATCATTCACATCATAATTGAAATCACTGGTTTCGCTCGATGTCCCAAGCAGTAAATCATACACTGCAGTGACATCGGCGGCAGTGATATTGCCGTCACGATTAACATCAGCATTATTCAAAGCCCCATTGTGCACTGTACCGACAGTGGCCCCGGCATTAGGGGAAACCAATACAACTAAAGCCAAAATAAGGCCCCAAAAGTGAATTATCTGTTTCATATGATTATATTTAATCAATTATTATATAAATTACAAAGATATTCATTTCTAACGAATTATAAAAATTATCACCCATTTTTTATCTATTGACAGGAATAACAACCATCTCATTATTTTTTAATATTGTTTTAATCACAATTAATATTATACCTTTGTCATGCCATCACAGCAAAGAGTTCTTTGACATACTGTCACACTATACCTAAAATAAGTTGACCGATTCCACCGACTTCAAACGCTGAGACATCTTAGCGAGTCAGCGAAATAATTAATTATAATGTCATAGGCATAACACTTCCATTGTTAGCCCGAAGGGCTGCAATCTTTAGCTCACAGCCCAACAGAGTCAACTGATTCCACTGAGTCAACTGTGAACCGTCCTGAAAAAAGCTTACAGATTTATTCTCTCTGGCACCTTGATGACGGGTGATTTTGAGCCGTTATAGTTGGTGCAAAAATCGAAAGAAGGCACTCCCGCTATGCAAAGCATCTTTAGAACTCAAATCCAGCTCTCATTAGCAAGGCAGCTCTTCTGTCAGCATTTGTGATGATGAACTTAGCATTAGCAAGACCAAAAGCAAAATTGAACGCAAGTCTCTTGCTCGACCTCAACCCAAAGCGGCAACCTATCGATGCATCATAAAAGAAACTGCCTCCATAATCAAGCATTGCTCCCAATCGCACATCAACGAAAGGATTAAAGAGTGAACGCGTGAAGAATACCTTAGCGTCACCAAAGATAGCGTTGAAATAGGCAGTGGCAGGTACTAGCTTTCCTTCTTCATTGAGTTTCTGAAGTCCTTTCATACGCATAAACTGGTAACCGGCACCCACTCGCAACCAAGGCAGGAATTGATAGCCCTGAACGGTGCTGAATCCTATTGGAGTGTGAGTTGTAACACCCAACTCAAAGTTATACTCACCAATATAACCGTGCTGAGGACCACCCTCGCCAAACTCACTAGTGAATGCCATGTTATAAGGACGTTTGCGTTGGATACGGTATATCTCCGATTGTAGATAAGTCAAGGTGTCACCTTTAGCTGTCACTATTGTTATAGACTTCCCATGATCATAGTGTAGCATCCGCCCAGACTGCTTGTGCTCGGCCTTCGAAACCGATTGGTCATTAGCGTTCTTGAAAACGATTGTCACCTCATCTTCACTGAGGTTTTCTACTAAATTCTGTGCATGACCAGCAAATGCTGTCACAAGCGCGCATATCGCAAGTAAAAAATAATTTTTTGTCTTCATATTCGTTGTCTTTTTATATTATACTAAACACTTAAGTGGTAGGGAGAATACATATCAGGTGCTACCCACTTCACATCACTCCGTAATAAGAAAAAGCGTGGAGATTTTCTTGTTTATTATTCTTGAGGCTTCGGCACGCCTTCATCACAATAAACAGTATCACCCACGCTATGCCATTATACTTTATCCAGCCATGGGTATTTGTATAGGCACGCATGAACGTCTTATACTGCTTAGCCTGCGATGAAAAATAATTGCCGAAATTTCAAGAATAGGATAACGCAAAAACGCTTTCATATGTCTTCAAATGAGAGCTCGACTCTACGAGTTCACTTGAATTGTCGCAAATATACACATAATTTTTTTGAAACAAAAGAAATCAACGATAAATTCCAAAAATATATACTCGTTGCAACAAAATAGTAGCAACGCAGTTGCCATATCAATTATAGTGGCGTTTTCGCAATGATTTCCACTCCTGCTGGAGTAGAAAGATTCTGCATTATGCTTTATTCATTGATTAATTCGTTCTTTGACATATTGCCACACTTCTGAAAATAATTCCAAAATAAGTTGACACAAGATTGTCCCACTTGTCCCAGAATTGTCACATGTCCGTAACGTCCTCAGAAATTCAGAAAATCTACTTCTTGCACCTATAGTAATATTTTTTAAGTTGTCTGGGTGTTTGATGAAAAGCAGTTATGTTATTTTCTCTTATGTAATCACTTCTTACTCAACTATTTTCCACAAAATAGACCCAAAAAAGTGAACACACTGATTCCGGTGATTCCACTGATTCCACTGATTCCGGCGATTCTACTGATTCCGGCGATTCTACTGATTCCAGTGATTCCAGTGATTCCAGTGATTCTATTGTTTCCATTGCATCCAACTGTTCGATAGTTTATTCATTTTTCTCCTTCTAATTTATTTATTTAGCCAATAAATAGATAACAAAAAACGTGGCCTCAAGAGACCACGTTTTAATCATATCAATTTAGGATAATTCTTACTTCACAATGATTTTCTTGCCATTGTGGATGTAGATGCCAGCAGGTAGGTTACCGCCAGTGAAGCGCTGGCCCATCATGTTGTAGAAAGCATCATCACCAGTAACAGTATTAGCATTAACCTCAGTAATTGCAGTAGCAGCTTCCTCATAGGTGTAACTAATCTCGGTAACAGGAAGTTCAACGTTAGTGCCACAGCCTAAAAAAGCAGTTGAATTAGGCCAGTCAGTACTTTGAGCGTAGTCAAGGAAGCTTGACCAGTTGTTGGTGTAGGTCATTGCTTTACCACTTATGCCTGAAGAGTAGAAAGGAGCATAGTCGCTACCCATTGTGCAGTTGTCAT
Source organism: uncultured Bacteroidales bacterium (assembly GCA_902785925.1). Lineage (GTDB taxonomy): Bacteria > Bacteroidota > Bacteroidia > Bacteroidales > Muribaculaceae > Sodaliphilus. The sequence continues at coordinate 29,963 of CADAAI010000008.1, read as the reverse complement.
CATCCTCAGCATCAAAGACGATGGTAACGAGCAGGCTCTTGCCAGGGGTGAAGTTGAAATCAACAGGGAACTCGAGAGTACAGTCATCGCCATAAGTCTCAAGCATGTCAATGTCTAGTTGAACCTCATAGACAGGCTCGCCAAATTCAAAGAATTGTTTTATTCCGTCTTGATTTTTGGCAAACTCTGTAGCATCAGTTTCCTGAAGATAAACCTTAGTGTTGCGAATTATCTCCTCATAGGTTTCATCATAGAACTTGAACTTTAGTCCTGTGATTTTCACATTCTCTTTGCCATCCATGTCTGAGAGCAAGTCTGGAGTGTAAATCATCTGGGATCCAGTGTGAGCAAGATAGAAATTAGTAGGAGCCATGTCAAAATAAGAACCACTGTAAAGGCTGGGGTCATCCCAGTTGCCAACATTGATAGTGGCACTCTGCTGGGCAGCTTGTGCCGAAAAAGACAATGCAGCAATAGCTGCAAGAATCATGTAAAATTTCTTCATAACAAAAAATGTTTAAATGGTTAATAATTACAGTACTTATTTAACCCAAATCGAGTTGTAATTTTCACAATGCAAAATTATGGCCTTCTACAATTATCAGCAATAGCTAAAAATAGGTAATTTGCATAATGCACTAATTATAATTTGTGGTTTTTGACAATTTGCCTATTAACAATTACCGTTTCGTCGCCTTTAATAACAATTTGATGCAAAAATACACACATTTTCATAATAAATCACCCACACTTCGATTAATTTATCTTAATTTTCTCATATTTATTCTTTCTCTTTTTCACCGATAAAATCTACATAGTTCTGCAAATAAAAATGAAAAACTTCGCTTTTCTTTTTGTTTTTCTCTCAACTTGCAGTAATTTTGCATGTTTTATGGGACGAATACTGGCTATTGACTACGGACGTAAGCGATGCGGAATTGCCGTTACCGACCCACTCAAGATTATTGCAAATGGTCTTGAGACTATCGCCACACACAAGCTTATGGAATTCCTTAAGAACTACATGAGCCGAGAGCAGGTTGAACTTATCGTCATCGGCAAGCCCATGCAGCTCAACGGACAACCCAGCGAGAGTATGCGCTACATCACGCCTTTCGTCAATCGCCTCAAGAAAGAGATGCCCGACATGCCTATCGAGATGGTTGACGAACGTTTCACATCAACCATTGCACATCAGGCTATGATCGACGGAGGCATGAAAAAAAGCGACCGGCGCGACAAAGCACGTGTCGACTCTATTGCTGCCAGCATCATCCTCAATGATTACCTACAAAGCTTACAATTTAAAGGACTATGATATTACCTATTTATATTTACGGACAACCTGTGCTACGAAAAGTAGCTGAACCCATCGACAAAGACTTTCCAGGACTTGACGAGCTTATCCAGAATATGAAGGACACGATGTACGACAGCGACGGCATTGGCATCGCAGCACCTCAAGTGGGTGTTAGTGCTCGCATAGTTTACATCGATGTCGATGCATTGAGCGAGAAATTCCCCGAGCTTAAAGATAAGCGTTTGGTGCTCATCAATCCTGAAATCACTGTCGATGAGACAAGTCCCACCGAAACCCGCGAGGAAGGATGCTTGAGTGTGCCTGGCATTCATGAGAATGTGACTCGCCACACCAAGATTCACATCCACTACTTCGACGAAAACTGGCAAGAACACGACGAGGACATCGACACCTATCTGGCTCGCGTCATCCAGCACGAATGCGACCACCTCGAGGGCCACGTGTTTATCGACCATATCTCAGCAATTCGCAAACAAATGATTCGCAACAAGCTCAACAACATGCTCAAGGGCAAGGTCGATTGCGACTATCGTATCAAGGCCTACAAGCCATCTAGGCGTCGCTAATATCATAATCATTATTATAATGGTCACTATAACCGAAACCGACAAAAAGTTCATCAAGATGGCTTGTGAACTGGCAAGTGAGAATATAGACAATGGCGGCGGACCATTTGGCGCTGTGATAGTTAAGGACGGCGAAGTGGTGTCTACAGGATTTAACTGCGTGACCGCAAATAACGACCCTACGGCTCACGCTGAGGTGAACGCCATTCGCGAGGCTTGCAGAAAGACCGAAAACATCAAGCTCGACGACTCGTTATCTACTCCAGCTGCGAGCCTTGCCCCATGTGCCTTAGCGCAATTTATTGGGCAGGCATCAGCAAGGTTTACTATGCCAACACTAAGCTAGATGCCGCAGCCATCGATTTCAACGACAATTTTATTTATGAAGAAATTGCCAAGCCCTATGAAATGCGTAGCATCCCTTTCATCCATGTTAAAGACAAGAGCTCCATCGATCACTTCAAGAAATGGTCGGCAAAAGAAGATAAAATCAAATACTAAAACATAAAACTACTACTTTTATGAGACTTATTATTGAACCTAACTATGAGCAGGTCTCGGCTTGGGCAGCCAATTATGTGGCTTCACGCATCAATGCCGCTAATCCTACTCCTGAGAAACCTTTCGTACTGGGTTGCCCAACTGGAAGTTCTCCTCTGGGCATGTACCGCAAGCTCATCGAGCTTAACAAGGCTGGCAAAGTATCGTTCCAAAATGTTGTGACTTTCAACATGGACGAATATGTTGGTCTACCCGAAGAACACCCCGAGAGCTACCACAGCTTCATGTGGAACAACTTCTTCTCACACATCGACATCAAGCCCGAGAACGTGAATATCCTCAATGGCAACGCCAAAGACCTAGAGAAAGAATGTGCCAACTATGAGGCTCGCATTCAGGCTGCCGGTGGAATAGACCTCTTCATGGGAGGCGTCGGTCCCGACGGACACATCGCTTTCAACGAGCCTGGTTCATCACTCTCTTCACTCACTCGCATGAAGACTCTCACCCAAGACACTATCATCGCAAACAGTCGTTTCTTTGACGATGACGTGAACAAGGTGCCCAAAACAGCCCTTACCGTAGGCGTTGGTACTGTTATGGCTGCTCGCAGCGTCATGATTATCGTGAATGGTTACAAGAAAGCACGTGCTCTGCAGCAGGCAGTTGAAGGCGGCGTTTCACACATGTGCACCCTCAGCGCACTCCAAATGCACCGCAAGGCAATCATTATCTGCGACGAGGACGCAACAATGGAACTCAAGGTTAGCACCTACCGTTACTTTAAGGACATTGAGAGTGCACACCTCGACCCCGCCACTCTCCTCAAGTAAAAGGAACAAAATCCCATAACACAAAATCCTGCCCTTCTTTAAGGGCTGGATTTTGTTCATTACATCAGCTAAATGCGCTGATCAATTGTGCATGAATCAACGGCGGCCTCGTTTAGATGAGCCACGCCCACGTTTCCCATTGGTCTTGCCGCCACGCGCTGCTTTACCACGGGCCACCTCACGCTGTGTGCTATTACCACGTTGACCGCGCTTGCTACGACGCGATGCACGGCCGCCCTCATACTCGGCACGCAGTCGGTCGGTCGCAGTATCGCGCTCCATACGTGATGCCTGAGTTATCGGTGCCTTGTCAATGCGATGGCTGCCAGCAGGGTTTTCCTTGTCAACGAGCACAAAATCAAGCTGTTTTTTGATAAGGTCGGCACGAGCCACCTGAATGGTCACTGGATCGCCAAGCTGATACTTCTTACCACGTCTGCGGCCACGAATCATGTAATTCTTTTCATCGTACTCATAGAAGTCATCATCAAGGTCACGAACGGCTATCATTCCCTCACAATGGGTTTCGTTAAGTTCAACATATACTCCCCACTCGGTAACCCCCGATATCTTGCCATCATAGACCTCACCTAGGCGAGCACCCATAAATTCCACCTCTTTATACTTGATCGAGGCGCGCTCAGCATTTGCGGCAAGTTGCTCTTGGCTGCTCACGTGCTTGCAATCCTCCTCAAGCTTCTCAGGATTGACTGAGCGAGCTCCCTTCACGGCATACTTGTCGAGCAAGCGATGAACCATCACGTCAGGATAACGACGAATTGGCGAAGTGAAATGGGTGTAATAATCAAACGCCAGTCCATAGTGCCCCACATTCTCGCTTGAGTACACCGCTTTAGCCTGCGATTTGATGGCGAGAAGCGATATAAGGTCCTCCTCAGGCTTACCTTTGATATCTTTCAGCAATCTATTCATCGAGAGATTAACCTCTTTTGCCGAACCACTAATCTTCACCTTGTGGCCAAAATGGGCAGCAATATCGGCAACGTTATTGAGCTTCTCCATATCGGGCTGCTCGTGTATACGGTAAACAAATGCTTTTGCCTTCTTGCTTGGAGGCACCTTGCCAATGTGAGCGGCGACTGTGCGGTTAGCAAGTAGCATAAATTCCTCAATAAGCTGATTGGCCTCCTTCGATACATGCAGATGCACTGCTGTAGGCACTCCATTCTCGTCAATATCGAAGTATTTCTCTTCACGGTTAAATTCAACCGCACCTTCCTCAAAGCGCTGCTTGCGAAGCTTCTGTGCAAGCTCATGGAAAGTAAGTATCTCCTGAGCCAAATCGCCCTTGCCAGTCTCGATAATTTCTTGCGCCTCTTCATAACAGAAACGGCGGTCACTGTTAATCACCGTATGGCAAATCTTGTATTTATGAACCTTTGCATTATCGTCCATCTCAAAAACTACCGAATGGCACAACTTATCCTCATGAGGACGCAGCGAACAAATATAGTTGCACAGTTTCTCAGGAAGCATAGGAACGGTGCGATCAACAAGGTAAACCGAAGTAGCACGTGAGTAAGCTTCCTTGTCGATAACACTGTCTGGCTTAACATAGTGAGTCACATCAGCAATGTGAACACCAATCTGCCACCTACCATTTGGCAGCTTCTCAATTGAGAGGGCGTCGTCAAAGTCCTTGGCATCGGCTGGGTCAATCGTGAATGTGGTCACTCCTCGCATATCACGACGACGTGCCACTTCCTCATCAGTAATGCCTGGGTCGAGTTTATCGGCCACACGCTCCACATTTTCGGGATAGCGGTAAGGTAAACCAAACTCTGCAAGAATCGCGTGTATCTCAGCATTGTTCTCCCCAGCAACTCCAAGCACATCGACAACCTCACCAATGGGGCTATTCGATCCGTCGGGCCACTCAACGATGCGCACTACCACTTTGTCGCCAGTCTTGCCGCCAGCGAGCTTATCAAGTGGAATGAAGATGTCGGTTGCTAAGAATTTGCTATCGGTAGCCAAGTGAGCAAAATACTTCTTAATGTGCAACGTGCCAATGAACACCTGCTCTTTGCGCTCTACTATCTTGATGACTTCGGCCTCGGGCTCAAAACCACTGCGAGCAGCGCTAATGTGCACCATCACCTTGTCACCATTGAGCGCATGCATCGAGTTACGCTCGGCAACCATAATCGGTGTGCTGTCATCTCCCTCAAGCTGAACGCTGTTCTTGCCGTTACTGCGACGAATGAAGATACCTGCAGCAACATTGTTGCGCTGAGCCGCCTTAAACTTACCTGGAGCTATCTCGTTAATGAAGCCATCCATCGACAGCTGCTCCAATATCTCAACTATGAGAGCGCGCTGCTTGGGAGTCTTGGCACCAACATGAGCACTCACTTGTTTATAATTGAAAGGTGCTTCGTCTTGTTCGTTAAAGAAATTGATTACTTTGTCATGAAATTCACGACGTTCAATTTTATAGGAATTCAATCGGTCTTTCTTTGCCATATCTTCGTTAAGAATAAGGTTATGATATTGCAAAATTAATGCAAGCCAAGTGAAAAACCAAATTTATTTGAGTTTTTCCGAGGCGTAGCCTAATTTATCTAAATTTAACAAGTAAATAACATATCGCAAAAATTTTCATACCTTTTTTCAGAACAACATCTTAAAAATGTGGATATATGCGAGGAATTAGCTATTAAATTTTGTAAAGTGAACTAAATGCCGTAACTTTGCATGTTCTAAAGCATAATTCTAAAGCAGATGATTATTAAGAGCACACTAGAGAAGGTTATTAGTGAAGATTTGGCTGCAATTTGGAGCCTTCTCAATCCAGAAGAGAAGCGACTGATTACCGACAATTTTGAGATTCATAACTTCAAGAAGAATCAAATCATATATGCCGAGAAGGATCATCCAATGTACCTGTGGTGTCTACTGAAAGGCAAGGTAAAACTGTATAAGGACGGCATTGGAGGAAGGCAACAAATCTTGCGCCTCTATAGGCCCATTCAATATTTTGGCTATCGTGCCTATTTTGCCAATGAACCCTATGTGTCGAGCGCCGCTGCGTTCGAGCCTTCATCGGTTGGCTCTCTGCCCATGGATTTGGTAAAGAGCATGATTGACAATAACCGCGACCTGGCATGGTTCTTTATACACGAACTGTCAAAGAACTTGGGTGGCAGCGACACCAAAATTGTGACGCTCACCCAAAAGCACATTCGCGGTCGCCTCGCCGAAGCTCTTATTCTGCTTATCGACAATTATGGCTTTGAAGACGACGGCAAAACACTTAAAATCTACATGGCACGAGAGGACGTTGCTAACCTGTCAAACATGACAACGAGCAACGCCATTCGCACGTTGTCAGCTTTTGCACAGGAACGAATCATTACCGTTGATGGACGCCGCATCAAGATTGTTGACGAGGCAAAACTCCGTCAAATCAGCAAATTTGGATAATCACCACGACAATGATAATTTCACAAGCCAAACGCCGAGAGAACATCGCCGAGTACTTGCTCTACATGTGGCAGGTCGAGGACATAATGCGCGCCTACAATCTCGACATCAACAAGATTAAGGCCAGCATTATCGACCAGTATGATGTCGATGACAAAACCCGCAAAGAAATAACCGACTGGTGGGAAGGCCTTATCATGATGATGCAGCATGAGGGCAAGCAACAGGCTGGACATTTGCAAATCAACAAGAACGTACTCATTCGCCTCAACGACTTGCACAATGAACTGCTACATAGCACCAAGTATTCTGAGTATGGCGCCGAGTTCTACAAGACTTTACCTTTTATCGTGGAACTGCGTGCCAAGACCCCCAAGGAACAGCAAGTTGATGAACTTGAGACTTGTTTCAACGCGCTATACGGCACACTCATGTTAAAACTTCAAGGCAAAGAAGTAAGCAAAGACACGCAAGTTGCCATCACGCAAATCTCGCATTTCATTGGCACTCTTGCCGCTTATTTCAAGAAAAACGAAGAAACTCCTCTTTTCGCCGACGACATTCAATAATTCTGAAAAATGAATAAAAAGACAATACTCATCACTGGTGCCAATGGCCAATTAGGCCGAGAAATGCACAAGGTGCTCGACAATGACATCTTTGCCAACGCAATCTATACCGACATTGACGAACTTGACATTACCGATGCTCAAGCAATCAATAATTGCCTAACCAGCAACAATGTTGACTACATCGTCAACTGTGCTGCCTATACGGCTGTTGATGCTGCCGAGAGCAACGTTGAACTCTGCACCAAGCTCAATGTCGAGGCTCCTACACTTCTCGCACAGGCAGCCCACACGCATGGTGCCAAGCTAGTTCACATATCTACCGACTATGTGTTCGATGGCACCAATTGCCGCCCTTATCGTGAGGATGACCCAGTGTGCCCCACTTCGGTCTATGGTAGCACTAAGGCCGACGGTGAGCGCCACATCATTGATGTAGCACCCGAGAGCATCATTATTCGCACTGCATGGCTCTATTCTCCTCATGGCAAGAACTTTGTTAAGACTATGCTTGCACTTGGACGTGACAAGGAGCAACTGCGCGTGGTTTGCGACCAAGTGGGTACTCCCACCTTCGCTCTTGACCTTGCCAGTGTGATTAAGACGTTCATCGACTGTGAGCAGTGGCATCCTGGCATCTACCACTTCAGCAATGAGGGCGTCATCTCGTGGTATGACTTCACCCTTGCAATTCACCGCATCGCAGGAATAACTTCATGCCACGTGCTACCATGCTTGAGCAAGGACTACCCCACTCCCGCAAGCCGTCCGCATTACAGCGTGCTCGACAAGTCCAAAATCAAAGCAACTCTAGGCATCGAGATCCCTCACTGGGAAGAATCCCTCGAGCAATGCATAAACATTCTGACAACTGATAACAAAATATAATGGCTTTTAACGACGAAATAACCAAAAGGCGCACGTTCGCCATAATCTCGCACCCTGATGCTGGTAAGACAACCCTCACCGAGAAGTTGCTTCTTTTTGGTGGAGCTATCCATGTGGCAGGTGCAGTAAAGTCCAATAAAATTAGAAAAACAGCCACCAGCGACTGGATGGACATCGAGAAGCAACGTGGTATCTCGGTGGCCACATCGGTGATGGGATTCAACTATAACGACTATAAAATCAATATTCTCGACACTCCAGGTCACCAAGACTTTGCCGAGGACACCTATCGCACACTCACTGCTGTCGATAGTGTTATCATCGTAGTAGACGTGGCCAAAGGTGTAGAGACTCAGACACGCAAACTCATGGAGGTGTGCCGCATGCGCAACACCCCTGTCATAATCTTTGTCAACAAGCTCGACCGTGAAGGCCGCGACCCATTCGACATCCTTGACGAGCTAGAGCAAGAACTGAAAATCTCAGTTCGACCTTTGACTTGGCCCATCAACATCGGTGCTCGCTTCAAGGGTGTTTACAACATCTACGAGCAGAGTCTCGACCTCTTCAAACCCGACAAGCAACACGTGACCGAGCGCGTGGAAATAGACGATATTAATTCACCCGAGATTGACCGACAGGTAGGAGCCGACGACGCACAAAAACTTAGAGATGATATTGAATTGGTCGATGGCGTGTACCCCGACTTTGAGGTTGACGACTATCTCGAGGCTCAAGTTGCACCAGTCTTCTTTGGCTCAGCACTGAACACTTTTGGTGTGAAAGAGCTACTCGACTGTTTCATCAAGATTGCTCCGTCACCCAAGCCCGTTCAAGCTATAGAGCGAGTTGTAGAGCCAAGTGAGGAGAAATTCACAGGCTTTGTTTTCAAGATTCAAGCCAATATGGACCCCAATCATCGCAGCTGCATTGCTTTCGTGAAGATATGCAGTGGCGTGTTCCATCGCAACAACACCTATCTGCATGTGCGCAGTGGCAAGACCTACCGATTCAGCGCCCCAACTGCTTTCATGGCTCAGCGCAAAGATGTGGTCGATGACGCTTTCCCTGGCGATGTAATCGGCCTGCCCGATAGCGGCAGTATATTCAAGATTGGCGACACTCTAACCGAAGGCGAGAATCTGCACTTCAAGGGTTTACCAAGTTTCTCGCCCGAAATGTTCAAATACATTGAGAACTCCGACCCAATGAAGACCAAGCAGCTCAATAAAGGCATTGCACAGCTCATGGACGAAGGTGTTGCACAGCTTTTCGTTAACCAGTTCAACAACCGCAAAATTATAGGGACCGTGGGCCAACTCCAGTTTGAGGTTATTCAGTACCGCCTCTTGCATGAGTACAACGCTCAGTGTCGTTGGGAACCTATCAGTCTCTACAAGGCGTGTTGGATTGAGAGCGATGATCAGGAAGCTCTCGAGGCGTTCAAGCATCGCAAGCATCAATTCATGGCTGTCGACACTGAGGGTCGTGACGTTTTCCTAGCCGACTCGGGCTATGTGCTTCAAATGGCACAACAAGACTTCCCAAAAATTAAGTTCCACTTCACTAGCGAATTTTAATTGATTTTTTTGAATTATATTTGACTTATAACTAACTTTGTTGCTTAAAACAAAACAAACGATAAAACGAACAAGATATGACCACTCAAGAGAGTTTAACTCAGTTATATAAGCAATATGTAGGCAATGAGCCTACAGAAATCAAATTAATGGACAAGGCCGGCTCTAACCGTAGTTACTATCGCCTCTCGGGCGACAAATCGGTTGTGGGAGTTATAGGTGAGTCACGTGAAGAAAACGATGCATTCATCTATATGGCCAATCATTTCAAGCAGCAAGGCCTTTCGGTCCCAACAGTTTATGGAGTAAGTGAAGACCACATGGTCTACATTCAGGAAGATCTAGGTGGCAAGCCCGAGAATATTCTGTGGAACAAAATTCGCCGCAGCAGCATCACCCATGCTTTCACTAGCGAGGAAAAAGCTCTCCTGCGCCGTGCCATGAAAGATTTGTGCGACATTCAGTTCCGTGGCACCAAAGGATTTGACTACAGCAAGTGCTATCCTGCTGAGTGCTTCGACGAGCGTTCTATCAAGTGGGATTTGAACTACTTCAAATATTGCTTCCTTAAAGCCACAGGTGTGGTATTCAACGAGAATAAGTTGGAGAACGACTTTGAACGCCTCACATATGATTTACTCTCGGTTCCAAGCGACACATTTATGTACCGCGATTTCCAGTCGCGCAATGTCATGCTTGTTGGCGATACTGAACATCCTTCCGATTGTCGCCTAGCCTATATCGACTTCCAAGGCGGTAGGCGTGGCCCTTACTACTACGACGTTGCTTCGTTTGTATGGCAATCGCGTGCAAAGTATCCCGAGGACCTGAAAAAGGACCTTATCCAGGCCTATATGGAACAACTCAAGATCTACAAGCCAGACCTTGACGAGAAACTATTTTTCGACAACCTGCGATTGTTCGTACTCTTCCGCACGTTGCAAGTTCTGGGTGCCTATGGTTTCCGTGGCTATTTTGAGAAGAAGCCCGACTTCATGAAAAACAGCATCGTTCCTGCCATTGCCAACTTGCGCCGATTAATGAACAACGCTTCTTTTGACCAATATCCATATTTGACCCAAGTAATCAATGAACTGGTCAACATGAAAGACTTCACCAGCGAGGAGAAATCGCTCACCGTAAGGGTGATGAGTTTCGCCTACAAGAAAGGTATTCCCCATGATCCTTCGGGAAATGGCGGTGGCTACGTGTTTGACTGTCGCGCTCTGAACAACCCAGGAAAATACGACAAATACAAAGCCTTCACTGGTCTAGATGATAATGTAATAAAGTTTCTTAAAAAAGAAAGCACTATCGACCAATGGCTTGTTCACGTCTATGCTATGGTCGATGAGTCGGTCGAGCGTTACAAGAAACGTAATTTCACCGACTTGATGGTATGTTTCGGCTGCACTGGCGGTCAGCACCGTTCGGTATATGCAGCTCAACACTTGGCTGAGCACATTTACAAGAAGTTCAACGTACGTGTCGAGCTCTCGCACCGCGAGCAAAGTGGCCATGACCGTACATTCAACCCCGTGGATGAATGAAAGCGATGATTTTTGCAGCTGGACTCGGAACCCGGCTACGTCCTTTGACTAACGACCGTCCGAAGGCTCTAGTAGAAGTTGGCGGCAAGACAATGCTAGAGCGCGTAATAACGAAACTCGCTGAGGCTGGTTTCGATGACATTACTGTCAACATCCATCATTTTGGAGAAAAAATCATTGAGTTCCTTGAGTTAAACGAGAATTTCGGACTTAACATCCACATCAGCGACGAGCGAGACATGCTGCTCGACACTGGTGGAGGTATTCTCAAGGCACAACCATTTCTCGACGGTGACGAGCCATTCCTAGTCCACAATGCCGACATCCTTACAGATATAGACCTGAATGCCATGTATCAGCGTCATGTTGAGAGTGGTGCCATGGCAACTGTGCTGGTTAAGGACCGCATCACTAGCCGCTACTTTGTCTTCGACGACGACTATCGTCTTCAAGGATGGATCAACAAGTCAACAGGTGAGACTCGTCCGGCGGCCTTCGTTCATCGTGAAGGATTAAACGAACTGGCATTTGGTGGCATTCATGTAATTTCTCCAAGCATTTTTGAGCCATTGGAAGAATATTCACAGGGACAAGCCAAGTTTTCCATCACGCCGTTCTATGTCGACGAGTGTCACACACATCTTATCAAGGGATATATACAGGACTCTCCTTACACCTGGCTTGACGTTGGAAAGCCCGAAACACTTAAAGATGCCGAACTTATGTTCACTAAACAGCAATAAAAAAATTAACGCCCGACGCATAGCGCCAGGCGTTTTTTTTCTTAACATAAATTGCTTATTCAGAATCCGTAGTCATAGTCATCATCATTGCTCACTGAACTGCTGTTAGGTTCTTTCCAGCACAGGTATTTTAGCAGTGACACGACAACGTTTGCATCTTCGCTGTCGGTAAAATAGAATCCTGTTCCTTGCGACTTGTTTAGCAATCCCCAGTTGAGGAATCCCTCTATCTTATCACCTATCTTGAGCATCCTATAAACGGCAACTACCGACCTGTCGAGATTGAAAGGCAATACAGCTAGCTCGCCTGCCGAGTAAGCTGTCTCATAGTCCACGCATCGCAGGTAGAAAGCGTCTTCGGTCTGCCCCATAGCGATCCCTTGGCTGTCATAATCATAGAAGTACTCCCCATGACGCTTAAGCGGACTTTGGCCACGCTGGCTTGCAATTTCAACTATCTCACTTGTGATAAGACTTGGATCGGTCGACTGAGCGGCAATTGCGAAATTGTATTCTCCCACATTACTCGGTCCAACACCCACCACAAGGACACCATTGATTGATGATAGCATTTCCTTATGTTTTAATCCCGAAGTGAGAGGTGTTGCTTGAAGAATGTCAAACATCTTATTCATTTGAGGCATATTTGCGAGTTTACTTCCATCAATCTTCACAGCCACATAGGTATCAAGTTCTCCAGGTATCAACGACAGCACTCTGCTTGCACTGTCAACATTCGATGCTATCAAGTTGTCATATAGCTGATGGTACTGACCATTTTCCTGATATATAAACCTGGTATCGATAATTGCCTGTTCATTCTTCTCTTCAATCTTGAAATTGATTGTGCCTGCCAATGCTTTAATATCACTATCAGTAATAATCTCTATCGCTGGCACATTTCCAAAAATAGTGCTCAGTCTTGAATTTTTTTTTAGGATTGTGGTAAATTCCTTAATATTGATATAAGCACTCACATCGCATGTGTCGGCAAGGTTTTTTGCTACTTCCTCATTAGCAAGAAGGCTGGGCTTAGTCTTACCCAATATATCACTCGCAGCCTTAGCAGCAACCTTAGCGTCAACAGGAGTGCTGTACCGGCCAATCATCAGCACATCATCGTCAACAACATAAGCATAATCAAGATGGGTAGCAAAATCTACACCTTCCACTTCACTCATCTTGCTTGAAGTGATTCTGTGTACCATCGCTCTTGCTTTTTCCTCATCTACAAGGCCAAACAGAGCCACTGCCTTATAAATACCTGGAGAGAAGAACACATAGCACTTACTGTTAATATCAATTCCCGATTGGGGCAGGTTATATACAACGTCGCCAAGTACTGTAGGGTCGGCATCATCTATCACCTTCTTGAGGTCAGCGGGAAGATTTATTTGATTATCACTAACCATCCCTGCCTTCGAGAGCACACTTGCCACATCAATGCACACTACACCAACAGCATCATCGGGAATCATTGCGCGCAATTTCTCGTCACCAGTGCTGCATGCCACCATTAGCAGGATTAACCAAAGACAGAATATATACTTTATCTTATTCATTATATCTCCAAATTTTAGTGTACAAAAGTAACACATTATTCAATCATAACAACAAAAAACTAGTTGATTTTTAGAGGTTGTTAATAAGTTTTCTTGTAAAACTATTGTCAAGAACATTATAATGACTATTTTTGAACTCAAAATAATTATTTCATAACATACTTGTAATCATGAACGATATTTCTGAAATATTGAGGGCTCTTCTTGATCAGTATGCAAGAACTAGCGAAGTAGAAAATGAGTTCTCTCGCATGATGGACAATGACCCCCAGCTTAAAGAGGACTACAACCTATGGTGCGATGAGATGGGATACGATGTAAAGACTGGATTCCAAGATTTTATCGACGAGCAGATGCAAGATCGAGACGAGTTCTGGGAGGATCTTAATGAATAAAAAGGCAAACTTGATTAACACGTAATTAATGTACGCCAACCACTCTCTCCCCAACATCGTAATGCCTGCCGAATGGGAACGCCAAGATGCGATAATCGTGGCGTGGCCACATCTCGGCACCGACTGGGGACCAATGCTAGATGAGGCTCATGCATGCTTCATGCAAGTAGCCAAAGAAATTGTCAAGAACCAGCGCCTTGTCATTGTGGCGCCAGCTATCAATCAGCTAAAACAAAAGCTTAGTGCTCTTGACAACGACATGATTATCTATCAAGAGATTGAGACAAACGATACCTGGGCTCGCGACTTTGCCCCTATCTCTATTATTGCCGGCAATGAGCGCAGAATGCTAGACTTCAAATTTGACGCTTGGGGTATGAAGTTTGCAGCATTCCTCGATAACCTTATCAGCCGTCGTATGGCAGCCAATGGCATTTTTGATGCCCAATTTGTCAACTGTCAAGATTTCGTACTTGAAGGTGGTTCTATCGAGAGCGACGGCAAGGGAACACTTCTCACCACTAGCCGATGCCTTCTTTCACCCAATCGCAACAGCGCGTTAACCCAGCAACAGATTGAAGATGTACTACACACACGGCTAGGAGTTCACAAAGTGCTGTGGCTAAACAATGGTGAGTTAAAAGGCGACGATACCGATGCCCATATCGACACTTTGGCTCGCTTTGCTCCAGGCAATACTATCCTATATGTATCTTGTAGCGATCCTAACGACGAGCAATATCACTCGTTAAAGCTCATGGAAGAGGAACTAAAGTCAATGACCAATGCTCAGGGCGAGGCATTTAACCTTGTTCCACTCCCCTGCCCTAATCCCATATTCGATGATAATGGGGAACGTCTCCCTGCCACTTATGCCAATTTCTTAATTACAAACGAGCAAGTACTTGTACCAATCTATGGACAATCATCCAACGACCAACTTGCACTCGATACAATACAGCAAGTGTTCGACGACCGCGATATTATGGGAATCGACTGCAATGCATTAATAAAACAACATGGCTCTCTGCACTGCATCACTATGCAGATACCCGAAAACTTCTTAAACAAATGAAAATAGGAATAATACAGCAACACAACAGCAGCGAAGTGGAACTAAACCGCTTAAGGCTGATAGAGAAAATAAGCCACCTCGCCAAAGATGGCGCTGAACTAATCGTGTTACAAGAGCTTCACGATTCTCTCTACTTTTGCCAAGAGGAGAATGTCGAAAATTTCGACCTCGCTACAGCTATACCCGGAAACGTGACCGAAACCTATGCCAAGGTGGCAAAAGACAATAATGTCGTGCTAGTAACATCTTTGTTTGAACGCCGGGCTCCTGGACTATACCACAACACTGCAGTAGTATTCGAAAAGGATGGTTCAATAGCTGGAAAATACCGCAAGATGCACATTCCCGATGACCCAGCCTACTACGAGAAATTCTATTTCACACCTGGCGATTTGGGATTCCAACCCATTAAAACAAGTGTTGGCACTTTGGGCGTACTCGTTTGCTGGGACCAATGGTATCCCGAGGCAGCACGACTCATGGCATTGCGAGGAGCCGAAATTCTTATCTACCCAACAGCTATTGGTTTCGAAAGCAGTGATAATGAGAACGAAAAGATGCGACAACTCAACGCATGGATGACTGTACAGCTTGGGCACGCCGTAGCCAACGGCATTCCTGTTGTGACCGTCAACCGCGTGGGTCATGAACCCGACCCAACTGGCCAAACCAATGGCATTGAATTTTGGGGCAGCAGTTTCGTTGCAGGGCAACAAGGCGAAATACTTCACTGCGCATCCAGCACCAACGAGGAAGAAACTATTGTTGATGTCAACCTTGAGCGCACCGAGCGAGTGCGTCGCTGGTGGCCATTCCTGCGCGACCGACGCATTGATCATTACAACGGACTCGATCTCCGCTATCTTGACTGAGAAACTACAACAAAACAAGCCAGTTGCGATTGCAACTGGCTTGTTTTGCCATTACGCTATCAATGCATTAATTAAGATGTGTGATGCTGATTTCTCCCGAACCAGAGATTTTTCTGGTGTGTTCAGTCACTACTCCCTTCATCGCTATTCTGCCTGAACCAGTAATTACGCTCTCAGCATTATCTGCCATTAGACTAGCATAGTTCACAGCACCAGAGCCTGTAACCTGTGTATAAAGCTTCTTGCAGTTCAAATCCGCAACATTTACACTACCATCTCCAACAAGCTCGACACTAAAACTCTTGCTAGTTATCTTGCCAGCAAATGATATGCTTCCTGAGCCAGTGAGACTAGCATCGAGATGAGTCGTTTCAATAGCCTCTTTTGCAGTAAAGCTACCTTCGCCTGTCATTGTCACCTCACGCAACGAGGGTGATGTAACATACACCTTAACATCCTGCATCGCCACAAGTGAATCGGCCACAACATTCTCATTCTTTGAACTAATGTATAGCTCATTTTCTTTAACATAAATCACAAGTTTGTCAAATTCTTCTTTCTGAGCTTCAACGCGAACCGTGTTCTTTGAATCCTGAGTATAAAAAACTTGCATTGATCCTACAACGTTGACATCCAGAAACTGCTTCATCGTTGTCAACTTGCTGGATTCTTTAACCTGAGTGGGTTGATCTCCCGATTTATTAACATCAGCACATGAGCCCCAAATTAATATGCTAAGCAAAGCAAGAGAGTATACAATGAAATTCTTCATAACTGAAAATTTTAATCGGTAGTAAGTTTGCGATAACGCACACGAGTTGGTTCTTCCTTACCAAGGCGCTTAAGTTTGTTCTCTTCATATTCTGAATATGACCCTTCAAAGAAAAACACATTGCTATCTCCCTCAAAAGCAAGGATGTGAGTACAGATGCGATCGAGGAACCAACGGTCGTGACTGATGACAACAGCACAACCTGCAAAGTCGTCGAGACCTTCCTCTAGTGCACGCAAGGTGTTTACATCAATGTCATTGGTAGGCTCATCAAGCAACAACACGTTGCCTTCTTCCTTGAGGGCTAGAGCAAGCTGCAGGCGGTTGCGTTCACCACCACTGAGCACGCCACATTTCTTTTGTTGGTCAACGCCCGAGAAGTTGAAACGCGACAAGTAGGCACGAGCGTTCACGTCGCGTCCTCCCATCCTTAATAGTTCAACACCACCCGAGATAACTTCATAGACAGTCTTGTCAGGATCGATACTCGTATGCTGCTGGTCCACATAAACAGCTTTGACAGTCTCGCCCACCTCAAATGTGCCACCATCGGGTTTCTCTAGTCCCATGATCAATCTGAACAATGTGGTTTTTCCTGCTCCATTCGGACCAATAACACCCACGATACCATTGGGTGGCAACATGAAGTTTAGGTCATCAAAAAGCAACTTGTCACCATAAGCTTTTGCTACATGTTGTGCCTCAATAACTTTGTTGCCCAAGCGTGGACCATTAGGGATGAAAATCTCAAGTTTTTCCTCCTTCTCCTTAACGGTTTCATTCAAAAGTTTGTCGTAACTGTTCAAGCGAGCCTTACCTTTGGCTTGGCGGGCCTTTGGAGCCATGCGCACCCATTCCAACTCACGCTGAAGCGTCTTGCGGCGCTTGCTTTCTGTCTTCTCTTCCTGCGCAAGTCGTTGAGTCTTCTGCTCTAGCCAACTGCTGTAATTACCACGCCAAGGAATACCCTCTCCACGGTCAAGCTCAAGTATCCAGCCTGCAACATGGTCAAGGAAGTAACGGTCATGGGTTACGGCTATCACAGTACCCTCATACTGCTGCAAATGCTGCTCTAACCAGTCGATGGATTCAGCATCAAGGTGGTTGGTTGGCTCATCAAGCAGAAGAACATCGGGTTTCTGCAACAACAATCTACACAATGCTACTCGACGACGCTCTCCACCACTCAGATGCTCTGTGAGCTGGTCACCCTCAGGGCAACGTAAAGCATCCATGGCACGCTCAAGCCTTGAATCAAGGTTCCATGCATCGGTTGCGTCGATAATGTCCTGAAGTTCGGCCTGACGTGCAAAGAGTTCATTCATCTTGTCCTCATTCTCATAGTATTCGGGCAAGCCAAACTTTTGATTAATCTCCTCATATTCCTTTAGTGCATCAACCACATGCTGAACGCCTTCTTGAACAACCTCCTTCACTGTCTTGGTGGGATCGAGTTGAGGATCCTGAGGCAGATAGCCCACACTATAGCCTGGAGCAAACACCACATCGCCTTGATACTGCTTCTCAATACCTGCAATAATCTTCATTAAGGTGGATTTTCCAGCACCATTAAGGCCTATAATACCGATTTTTGCTCCATAGAAAAACGAAAGATAAATATTCTTCAGAATTTGCTTCTGGTTTTGCTGTATTGTCTTACTCACCCCCACCATTGAGAAGATGATTTTCTTATCGTCGACTGTTGCCATAAAATTAAAATTAAAAATGTAACGATTGTTGTCACCAGCTCTCACCTATGCGCAGTAGAATATGCTGTGCTAGCCGATGCCCTTGACGAGACGATTTCTGAAACCACTCTATCGCCTTCCTATTGTCTTTTTTAACTCCCTCGCCACTAGCATAACACAGTCCAAGCATGTATTGAGAGTCAGCATCACCTTGAATAGCCGCTTGCCTATACCAATAAACTGCATGTGACTTATTCTCCTTAACGCCCTCACCCAACTGGTAACAATTTCCCATATTGAACTGTGCCCCAGGATAACCTTGCTCGGCTGCTTGTCGATACCACCAAACAGCTGTTACCTGATTTTGAGTGACTCCGCCATTGCCGTAGTCGAAAATCTTACCAACAACAAACTGTGAAAACGGATCTCCAGCTTTTGCCCTTGATAGAGCAATATCGTAAGCCTTTTTATAGAGGAAATTGGCATTGGCCATATTTCGTTGGCATCCTCTTCCTGTCTCATAACAATAAGCTAGGAAATAGATTCCAGACGGATAATCCTGCTGAGCTGAGCGCTTAGCCCACTCAAATGCCAAAGAGTCGTTCTCTTCGACACCACATCCACTGTGATAACAACCAGCAAGTTGATATTGTGCTTCGGCATCACCTGCGATAGCAAGCAAATAGAAGTCATAAGCCTTGCCATACATCGCTTCATAATTATTGCCTCCACCCTTACCTTGACCTTGAGATGTCGAGGCATGAGAATAATCAACAAAGAATGAAGCAATGATGCAAACAACCAATATCAATCTTGCAGGTTTCATCTTGCACATGAATAGGTTGTGCCTACTCTTTCTTAATTAGAGCAGAGCCTCAACCTTGGCCTTGAGTGCGTCTTTCGCTATCGAACCGACATTGCGGTCCTTGAGTTCACCATCCTTGAAGAAGAGGATTGTGGGAATATTACGAATACCATATTCGGCCATAAAATCGCCGCCCTCGTCAACATCATATTTCCCAATCTCAACCTTGCCATCAAACTCCTGAGCAAGCTCGTCTATGATTGGCGACACTGCCTTGCATGGTCCGCACCACTCAGCCCAGAAATCAACTACTACGGGTTTTCCCGATTGAATTACCTCGTTAATGTTCTCGTCGTTAAATACTTTTGCCATAATTTTTCTTTTTTATTTTGTTTATAATTGTGTTTACTCGTTCTCAACACTATATTTCACACCCAAATCATCAAGCTGCTCAAGGAAATCAATTGTTAATGGCAGTTTGTGGGCCGATGTCATGTCCACATAGCGATTAGTGCTAAGGTCATGAACGCGAAACTGCAGCTCGCAGCGTATCTCCGATTTAGCCTTCAACTGAGCCTTGATTATGTCGGCAATTTCAAATTGTTTCTCATTCAAATTTATGCGAATGAGTTTCACCATCTTGCCCTTCAAGTCCTTAAGGAATGCGATGCTTCGCACTTGCTGATTTATCCTGTCATTATAGCGATTCTTGACATAGGCACATCTTACAGCTATTGCAGTGCCAGGGATGCAGTAGTTGCGATAGCTGGCAAATACTTTGTCAAATAGCATAAACTCAGCGCTACCAGTCTTATCTTCAATCTTTAGAATACCAAAGTTGTTGCCACGTTTTGATGGGCGCTCAGTATAATCGGTAACCACTCCACCTAGAACATACTCATAATCCAAGCGACTGCCGGCTTGCTCGGCAAACTCCTTCAGTGTGGCGTTACAGCCAAACTTTAGTTCCATGTAAAACGGATCCAGTGGATGAGCCGAGAGGTAGATTCCCACAAGGTCGCGTTCACGCGATAAGCGCTCAATGGTAGGCCATGGCTCAGCCTTGGGCACCATTGGTTTGGAAGTCAGCTCATCCATCATGTCGCCAAAGAGGGTATTAGCCTGGCGGCTCTTATCAAGCTGATACTGCTGACCATAGTGCAACAGCACCTCGCTAAAATCCTCACCTTTGGAGTTTTTCTCAAAAAATGACTCACGCTGCAGCCCAAAACTGTCGAACGCACCACTCAATGCCAGCGCTTCGATTGCGCGACGGTTACATGTTGTCAGATTTACTCGTTCTACCACATCAAAGATATCCTTGAATGGGCCATTTTTCTCGCGCTCTGTAATAATAGCATCAACCGAGTTTCCTCCAAAACCCTTAATACCGTTAAGTCCAAACCTTATGTCTCCATCCTTGTTGGCGCTGAACGACTTGTAGCTCTCGTTTATGTCGGGGCCCTTAACAGTAATGCCCATCGACTTGCACTCATCCATAAACTTAGTCATCTTCTCCACATCGCCCGAGCGGCTGAGCACTGCTGCCATATACTCGCTTGGATAGTTGGCCTTGAGGTAAGCTGTTTGATAAGCAACCCAACTATAACATGTAGCGTGGCTCTTATTGAACGCATAAGAAGCAAATGCCTCCCAGTCGCTCCATATCTTCTCAAGGGTCTTGCGGTCGTGGCCTCTGTCCTCACCTCCCTGCAAGAACTTAGGTTTAAGTTTATCTAGTTTGTCCTTCTGCTTCTTTCCCATCGCTTTGCGAAGCACATCACTCTCGCCTCGGGTGAAACCAGCAAGCAATCGCGACAAGAGCATCACTTGCTCCTGATAGACTGTGATGCCATAGGTGTCCTTCAAGTATTTCTCCATTTCGGGGAAGTCATAGGTAATGGGATCACGGCCATGCTTGCGAGCAATGAACTGTGGGATATAAGCCATTGGTCCTGGGCGATAAAGGGCATTCATTGCAATAAGGTCCTCAAATGTACTGGGTTGGAGCTCAATGAGGTACTTCTGCATTCCTGCCGACTCAAATTGGAATGTTCCTGTTGTTTTTCCCTCACAATAAAGTTGATAAGTCTTAGGGTCATCGATTGGTATTTTCTCAATATCAATATCAATGCCTCGTGTCGACTTAATATTCTCAAGTGTGTCCTTTATTATCGACAGAGTCTTCAGACCCAAAAAGTCCATCTTAATTAAGCCTGTTTCCTCTATCACGCTTCCCTCATACTGAGTCACCACAATGCGAGATCCGTCCTTGTCGGGAGCAGTGCTCACAGGCACCCAGTCAGTAATATCGTCTCTTCCAATAATCACTCCACAGGCATGTACTCCTGTGTTGCGCACATTGCCTTCGAGTTTCTCCGCAAAGCGAATAGTATCACCAATCACTGGATTGGGGTTATCCAGCTCATGACGGAAATCCGGGAAGCACTTCAAGCAATTCTTAATACTTATCTTATAGTTTTTGCCCTTTTCGTCCTCGGGCATATCTCCTGGCTTTGAAGGTATGAACTTAGCTAGACGATCACTTTCAGGAATGGGCAAATCATGTACACGCGCCACATCTTTTATCGCCATCTTTGCTGCCATTGTACCATAGGTAATAATGTGTGCTACTTTCTCAGCACCATATTTCTCGGTCACATATTTGAGCACAGCGGCTCTACCGTCATCATCAAAGTCCACATCGATATCAGGCAACGAAATGCGGTCTGGGTTCAAAAAACGCTCAAAAAGCAAGTCATATTTTATAGGGTCTATCTTGGTGATTCCAAGACAATAGGCTACAGCCGAACCAGCAGCCGAACCACGGCCAGGACCAACGGCGCATCCCAACGACGGAGCCACACGGATGTAATCCTGGACTATGAGGAAGTAACCAGGGAATCCCATCTTTTTGATGGTCTCAAGCTCAAAATCGATTCGCTCGCGATGTTCCTCATCCATATTGGGCCAACGTTCCTTAGCACCCTCATACACTAGATAGCGCAAATAATCGTCCTCGTTATCAAAACCATCGGGTAATGGAAAGTCTGGAAGAATGGGTGCATGATTAATCGAGTAAATCTCCACCTTGTCAAGTATCTCATTGGTGTTTTGCAAAGCCTCTGGAACGTCGGCAAAGAGTGCGTTCATCTCTTCCTGTGTCTTGAACCACTCCTGCTTGGAATATAATAATGTGTTGGCTTCACCCATTCGCTTACCTGTTGACAGAAGCACGAGTCGCTCGTGGGCATCAGCATCATCTTCGTTCACAAAGTGTGAGTCGTTAGTGCAAATCAACTTCACACCCAACTCCTTACTTAACTGTATCAACACGGCGTTCACCTCTTGCTGCCTTTGGAACGTCTCGTGGTTGGCATTGGGCACGGTTGCCTTGTGTCGTTGCAATTCTAAATAGTAGTCATCGCCAAACACACCTTTATACCACTCAATTGCCTTGCGCGCGCCTTCGATGTCACCATTCATGATGAGTTGTGGCACCTCGCCACCCAAACATGCTGAGCAGCATATCACTCCCTCGTGATACTTAGCCAGCTCGCTCTTGTCGGTGCGAGCATGCATGTAGAAACCTTCGGTCCATGCCTTTGACACTATCTTGATTAGATTGTGATAGCCCTTCAGATTCTTGGCAAGCAATATCAGGTGACGACCGTAGTCACGATTATCGGTGTGCGAGTGCATGTCATCATTAGCGACATAAGCCTCACAACCAAAAATAGGCTTAAAAAGTTTGCTCTCCTGTTCATTTAGGTCTATTTTTAGATTGGCAACTACATCCTCATTGGGATATTCTTTAGCTTGCTCTTCCTCCAGTTTTTTCTTAAGGTCTTTGATGGCACTGTTTACGTCAGAATTCTTTTTATTAACGTAGTCATGTAGTTCCTTTATTCCAAACATATTTCCATGGTCGGTAAGCGCCACGCCTTTCATTCCGTTGGCTATTGCCTTATCAACGATTCCCTTGACGGGTGCCTGGCCATCAAGTATCGAGTATTGTGAGTGCACATGTAAGTGAACAAATGGGATCATATGCTATATATTATTTCCTTGTTTTAAGTATTTATAAAATAGCGTGATAAACCATTTTCCCTTACTTAATTGTAAGGAAAACGGTTTGTAATATTTTGCGAGTGTAAAGTTACAGCAAAACAATCTCTAAAGCAAAAAAAATCCCCAATAAGTTATTAACAATTTTGATGTCCCTAAAAAGAAAAAACTCGAACATAAAAAAGCAAGAGTGACATCATAGCCACCCTTGTATTAATTATTTCAAACATAAAATATTCTATGGTTTATATTGCACAAACGTTTCAATAGCCTCATAACTAGCTAAGCCCAAGCGGCTGTATAGCTCGGCTGTCTCCTGATTACGTTTGAGCGAGCGTTGCCAGTTCAAGTCATCGTTTTCGGGGTCGATAAATGGGGCATCATGAACTTGAGACTGGTGCTTGAGAATTGCATCACGCTTATATTGGAACTCCTCGGGACTCATTGGCACCGCCATCTCTATATGGTCGATATCCCATTCTCCCCAAAGTCCGCGATACATCCACACACGGCAGTCGTGCATGAATGACTCTGTTTTCAACTCATCAATGGCAGCAAGCACAACATTGGCTGCAGGCTCGTGGGTTCCATAGGGATCGCACAAGTCGTCGGCAAAGAAAATCTGATGTGGTTTTATGCGCTCTATCAGTTCCTTGACGGGCAATAAGTCTGCCTCAGTTATACGCCCCTTCCCAAATGGTGAGTCAACATAGAATGGTAGCGACATTTGATGTACGTTCTCCTCTTTCACACCAAGATAAGCACAACTTGTCAATCCTTCACACACAAATATCTCGCCTTTAACAAATCTTTCCTCAGCAACGTCAGGATCTCCAGGAGATTTGCTGTTAAGGCTCTGCATAATTCTTTCGACCACTGCTTGTTGTTGCTCACTATAGTATCCGTTCTTGCGAGCTACTCGCTCTGCCACCATTACATAGCGTCTTAAGTCCTCATCACTCACCATCACGTCGCCAGAGGTCACATACGCCACATGCACTTCATGCCCTTGTTCAACAAGGCGACGCAGGGTCCCCCCCATTGCGAGTACCACATCATCTGGGTGCGGACTAAAAACGAGAACTCGCTTGGGATAGGGTGTTGCACGTTCGGGGCGATAAGTGTCATCGGCATTGGGCTTTCCACCTGGCCAACCTGTAATCGTGTGTTGTATGTCATTGAAAATCTGTATATTCACATTATATCCCGAGCCATAAACGGCTACAAGCTCACTCAGGCCATATTCGTTATAGTCCTTGTTTGTAAGTTTTAAGATAGGCTTGCCTGTCTTTTCACTAAGCCACACAATTGCACGGCGAAGCAGTGTTCGGTTCCATTCACAAGAAGTGACCTTCCACGGATAATTTATGCGAGTGAGGGCCGATGCAGCCTCTAAGTCAATAACAAGCTGAACATTGTGGTGCATCTGCAGGAACGAAGCAGGATACTGGTCGGTAATATTACCTTCTATTGTGTTGAACACAGCTTTAGCACTACCCTCACCCCAAGCTGCGCTTATCACTTTGCGGGCATTCAGAATGTTACTTATACCTAGTGTCACTGCTGTTTTGGGTGACTGCTCACACTGATAGCTGTCAGCAATGCGTGTGCGTATTTCGCCAGTGAGCGACACTAAGCGACATGACGATATGCTCGTCGAACCAGCCTCATTAAACGCCAGTCCGCCATTCTTTGTGAGCTCACACACAATAAGGTCTAGGCCGCCATACTCATCTATCTCGGTTTCATAAGCCTTACACAACTTGAAAACATTTTCCTTGGTGGCTTCTGAGCTAAAAGTGTGTATATTCTCAGGAGCGAAGTCCACTTTATTTAGGAAGCCATCGCTCAGTCGCTTGAGGGTGCTCTGACTCTCATCATCGCCTGGAACACCAAGTCCCAACTCAGTCATGTTAAACACCACAACGTTGTTGAAGCTCACCTTGTCGGCAAAATACATCTTCACCAGCTCGCCATAAACATCCATAGCACAGCGACCAGCACCCAGACCCATAACGCAACGGCCTTTCTCACGCAAACACTGCTCTATGGTGTCGGCAACCTCTTGAGCAGCCCACACGGCTCCTTCACTTGGAGTCTCAACCACGTTTGTTGCAACTTTTTCATAACGAGTGAGCGAGATAAGCTCCATCTCACTTTCCGGTTTGTAGTATCGTTTCGACACATGTTCAAGCTTAATGTGTGAACTCAAGTCTGTTTTCATTTTTCTTTATTATTTAGGGCTAGCAACCACCCACTTTATACTAACACTTACAAATCTATTGCCAATTCCACCGGGCAATGGTCGCTACCAAAAATCTCGGTGTGAATCTTAGCATCAACCATTTTATCGCAAACATCGTTGCTAACCAGAAAATAGTCAATGCGCCAGCCAGCGTTTTTCTCGCGAGCATTAAATCGGTAGCTCCACCATGAGTACACTCCCTCCACATCAGGGTTGAAATGTCGCCAACTATCGGTAAAGCCGGCATCGAGCAATGTCGTCATCTTCTCGCGCTCCTCATCTGTGAATCCGGCATTCTTACGGTTGGTTTTCGGGTTCTTGAGGTCTATCTCCTTGTGAGCCACATTCAAGTCACCGCACACTATCACTGGTTTAGTCTCATTGAGCTTTAGCAAGTAGGCTCTGAAATCATCCTCCCAACGCATTCGGTATTCAAGTCGTTTCAAGCCATCTTGACTATTGGGCACATACACATTTACGAGATAGAATTTCTCCATCTCAAGCGTAATCACACGACCCTCATGGTCATGCTCATCGATGCCTATGCCAAGTGTCACATTCAATGGAACCTGACGTGTAAAAATTGCAGTGCCTGAGTAGCCTTTCTTGTCGGCATAGTTCCAATAACTATGGTAACCGTCAAACTCCAAATCGAGTTGTCCTGCCTGCATCTTTGTCTCTTGTAGGCAAAAGAAGTCGGCATCGAGTTTATTAAATGTCTCGGCAAAGTCCTTACCCACAACAGCGCGCAGACCATTAACGTTCCAGGAAATCAGTCGCGTCATTGCTCGTCGTCGTTTTTATATTCGTCTTGCTCGTCAACTATCTCGCCTTCTTCAATAGCTTTATCTACAGCATCTTCTTTAGCGGCATTCTCTAGTATCTCGCGCTCAATACGACGGTTTTCCTCGCGATCAATCTTGTGAGCTTTAACAAATAGCCAAAGCGAGGCAACAAGTGCCACAAGAGCTATCATTGCTCCTACTGCAAGTGCCCAGTAAGGCAACTTATTTGTGGTGCCTAGATAAAGCAACACAAAACACAGCAAAAGGCATAGAATGTCAAGAATAAACGCGTGGCGCTTTAGTAGTTTTGAATTCTTCATATCAATAATTTTTATAATGTTTTTAATAGAAGCGATTGAAAAGTGCACTATACTCCATACCTATACCGCGCAGCTTAGCTTCAAGTTCAGCACAGTTGATGTCAAGCTCAGCACATAACTCATCGAGTGAACTATATCGATCACGCAGTAGTGTGTTAACATAGCTCACCAGGATGAACGGATCTTGGGGAAGTGTATCAAACATTATTACCTATTATGCTTTTATAACAAATCACAAAGGTAAACAATAATTGCAAACAAACCAATTTTTTCAAAATAAATCATTAATTTTGCACGTTATTTTAAAATTGAATTTTATGGCAACTCGAATGAATTGGGAGCGACTGATTTGTGACACCAGGCTGGGGCTGGAGCATTACAAAGATAACAAGAGCGGCGTGCGAAGCGACTTTGAACGCGACTACGACCGTCTTATTTTCTCCTCACCATTCCGACGACTGCAGAACAAAACTCAGGTATTCCCACTGCCTGGCAGCATCTTTGTACATAACCGTTTGACACATAGTCTTGAAGTTTCGTGCGTGGGACGTTCGCTTGCCAACGAGATTGCAATACGACTGCATGAGCGACATCTAGATAAGCCTTGGCGCGATAAGTTATGGAATGTGGGCGAGATCGTAGCAGCTGCTTGCCTAGCTCACGACCTTGGAAACCCGCCTTTCGGACACTCGGGTGAAAAGACCATTGGAGAGTTCTTTTCTAGCGGTAATGGCAAGGTTTTCCAGGAACGACTCACACCACAACAGTGGAGCGACCTCACCCATTTTGAAGGCAACGCCAACTCTTTCCGAACACTTGTTCACCAGTTCAAGGGTCGTCGCCCTGGAGGTTTCGCCATGACTTACTCAACTCTCGCATCGATTGTAAAATACCCCTATTCCTCAAGCCATGCCGGAAAGAAAGGTAAATTTGGATTCTTCACAACCGAGAAGGAAACTTTCGAGAAAATCGCCCACGAGTTGGGCATGATAAAGCTTGAAGAAGAGCGTTACTGTCGCCACCCACTAGTCTACATGGTGGAAGCCGCCGACGACATATGCTACCAAGTAATGGACATCGAGGACGGGCACAAACTCAAACTCCTCTCCACCGAAGAGACTATCGATCTCCTAACTGGACTTTTCAACGAAGAGCGCAAGGCCCATATGCGAGAAGTAATGGAAAACGTTGCCGACCCCAACGAGAAAATTGTATATCTGCGCTCCTGCGTAGTAGGCCTACTTGTGCAGGAGTGCGCTAAAACGTTTGTCGAACATGAAGATGAGATAATGGAGGGACGTTTTGAAGGTTCTCTTATTGACCACATATCTCCTTTGCCAAAACTAGGCTATGAGAATTGCAGCGAGGTTGCTTTCAAGAAATTATATCGCGCTGGCTACGTCGTAGATGTCGATCTCGCAGGTATTCGCATCATCAATCTCCTGCTCGACAAACTCACGCAAGCCGTGCTTCACCCCGAGACTAACTACTCACAATTGCTACTGAACAAATTTCCACAACAATACGACGTTCACGCTTCTACCTTATTTGAGAAGTTACAGGGAGTTCTTGACCACATCAGTGCTATGACCGACGTTTATGCCCTCAACCTCTACCGCCAGCTCGACGGCATCAGCCTACCCTCTGTTTAACTTTCCACACATTCTCTTTGATAAATATCACAAGTCAACCAAATAATACTGAGTGCCGGCTTTATCGTAGGGTGGCACTCTTTTTTACATCCTATTTCTTTTTTTCCACCACTAATTGTTCGTTTTTTACAAAAATGTTGTAAATTTGCATTTTGTATTAAAAATATTTGTTATGGGAATTCTAAATAATTTTGAGAGTTGGGCACGAAGCGAGAACAACAACGACTCATCCAGCAAGAGACGAGGATTTGAACCCTGGGCACGTCCTAATCGCAGCGACATCACCAGCCCAAGCACCAATCCAGCACAAGACATCGACGACGCAGCTCTCTACAATCCTCACAGTGAATACCACAACTATCATGAAAATATCGACGATGTAGTCGATGACGATTAAGATAATTGAATAATAATATAATATAAACGAAATGAAAAAATTCTTATTTTTGGCAATCGCAGCTATGAGCGTGATGAGCCTCTCTGCTCAGAAGTTCAGCGACTACTTCTCTACCGAGAAGTCTAACAACAAAATCGTATATGGTGTACGCTTCGGCCTAAACGTTATGGGCATGAGAAACAATGTAACTAACGATATCGTTGTTTCTGGTTTCGGTAATTTGCCCTACAAGCTCGATATTCATCGTCGTGCAGGAATCACTTTAGGAGTTAACGTTGATATACCTATTCTTAAGAGTCTCTGGATTAACACAGGTCTATATTATGTCGCTACTGGTGCCAGACTAAACTTCAAGCAAGATTTTACTAAGCTCTACGAAGGTTTCTTACCTGAATACACAGCCAATGTCACTATGCACAATCTGCGCATTCCTGTTCAGGCATCCTACCGATATAACATTAACAATGACTATCAGGTGCAAGTTAACCTTGGTCCTTATTTCGCCTATGGCATTGGAGGCAAGGTTAGCGTGAAAAACGATGTGGATCGCTCAAGCTTGGGTTCGTTCGACCTAACAGGAAACCCCAACTTTAATATTGCTCAAGACGATCCTTCTATTAGCGAAGATATCGCTAGCCGTGATGAAGTTAAGATACTTGGCCCAGGCAGCATCAACTCCAACAACAGCAACTATATTAATCCTTTTGATGTAGGAATCGCTTTCGGAGCTGGTGTT
The DNA here is from genome assembly GCA_902785925.1 of uncultured Bacteroidales bacterium. GTDB lineage: Bacteria > Bacteroidota > Bacteroidia > Bacteroidales > Muribaculaceae > Sodaliphilus. Next base: position 593 of record CADAAI010000008.1, on the reverse strand, counting down.
ACCTTTAAGCAAAAGTACTTCGCTGGCTTTAACTACGATGCAGGCATGGTAAATGTTAATGGCAAGCGTACTCGCGCTCTCATCCACAACAAAATCAAAAACCATTCCTTCACTCTAGTCGTTGGTTACAACTTCTAAACATTCAACCATTTATCATAACAACGCCGCAAGAGAACATACACTCTTGTGGCGTTTTTAATATTGCTCAAATTACTAACAGAATGATACCTTTGTGCCACGCCAGCCCAGCAAAGAGTTCATTGACATACTGCCACACACATCAACTCGCATATCAACCACCCAAGAATAAGTTGACTGATTCCAGCGATTCCACTGATTCCAGTGATTCCAGTGATTCCACAGAACCCTAGGATTCCATGATCTTCTATTTTTCCAAGTCAATTGTCATTAACAATCAATAATCGCTAGACTTAGTAGGTACAATCTAATACAAAAACATTCTTACGTCATTGATTGTCTTAAATCTGAGTCAAGTGTGTATCGTCCTGAAAAAAGTTTACAGATTTATTCTCTCTATTTCATTGATGACGGGTAATGTTGAGCCGTCATTGTTGGTGCAAAAGTCTGTTGGG
>CADAAI010000007.1 GCA_902785925.1 uncultured Bacteroidales bacterium | reverse complement strand
TGAATGTTTTTCATACGTAACCTCGTCGGTTTTTTGTCGGTTTTTTGTCGGTTTTTAACCGCCTCTGTCGGTTTTTTGTCGGTTTTTTCGCCACACGTTGCTACATCTTGCCACACGTTGCTACATCCAACCAAACCCTCCAAACCACCAGCACAAGCTGGGTTTCCTTGCGGAGTGACCGAGATTCGAACTCGGGAACCGCTTGTGACGGTTACACGCTTTCCAGGCGTGCCTCTTCAGCCACTCGAGCACCACTCCAAAGCTGAATAAATAGGTCAACAGACCAATGTGTTTGAAAAAGCGGTGCAAAGTTAATGCTTTTTTCTTGATAAACGCGAAAAACTTCGTAAATTTGTGGCAACTAAAGCAAAAAACACACATTTGGATCATACTCACATTGACATAAACGACCAACAGATAGGCGATTTTTATCGTGACGTTCTTGAGTTGTTGCCCTACGAACCGAACGAAGGCCAAGTTGAAGCATTTGCCGCTTTTGCCCATTTTCTTCTTCGTGGTGCTGAGCGCAGTGTGTTCTTGCTTAACGGTTATGCTGGCACCGGCAAAACATCGCTAATGGGAGCTGTAGTTCAGTCCCTGTCGCAACGTGGCATCAAGGTTGTGCTGCTTGCTCCCACAGGAAGGGCAGCCCAGGTTTTCAGTGAGTATGCCCATCGTGGAGCGTTGACTATCCACCGCAAGATTTACCGTCAGGAGAGTTATCTGAGCGATGGGTTCAGCCTTGGAGAGAATAAGCACTCCAACACCGTTTTCATAGTTGACGAAGCCTCAATGATTGCCAACTCCTCACCCGAAGGATCGGTGTTTGGCACTGGCCGCCTACTCGACGACCTTATTCACTATGTGTACAACGGAAAAGGCTGCAAACTGATGCTCATGGGCGATGGAGCCCAGTTGCCACCAGTTGGACAAGCCTCAAGTCCCGCACTCGACAGCGAGGTAATGAAAAGTTTTGGACTGACAGTATATAACATCACGCTCAAGCAAATATCTCGCCAAGCTGCCGACTCTGGTATTTTGCAAAATGCCACATTAGTGAGACAGGTATTGACTAGCGACCAGCTTGTTGCCCCCCGTCTAGAGTTGAACCAACATGCCGACATCGAAGCTATCACTGGCGAATTCCTGCTTGAAACCCTGAGCGACTGTTACGACCGAGACGGCATGGACGAGACCATTGTCATCACTCGCAGCAATAAGCGCGCCACAATGTATAACATGGGAGTGCGCAACACAATCTTATACCGAGAGGAAGAACTAGCAACTGGCGATATGCTGCTAGTATCGAAGAATAACTACTACTGGGCCAAAGACTATGAGAACATCGACTTTATTGCCAATGGTGATGTGATGCGCGTGAAGAGAGTATGGGGCGAAGTTGAGCGCCTTTATGGCCTACGCTTTGCCAACGTGACAGTAGAGCTGCCAGACCACGGCAATGTGGAGATGGATGTGAAAATAGTTATTGATAGCCTGTTGAGTGACACTCCCGCACTAACCTTGTCGCAAAGTGAGCGCCTGTACAGCGAAGTTCTCAATGAGTGCACAGGCGACAAGCGCGAACGCTACAAGCAAATGAAAGAACATCCTTATTTCAACGCACTGCAGGTAAAATTTGCCTATGCTGTTACATGCCACAAAGCCCAGGGTGGTCAATGGAAGAACGTGTTTGTCGACATGGGCAGCATCATGCCTGAGGCCTTGAGTACTCTTGACTTCCTGCGCTGGCTGTATACCGCAATCACACGTGCCAGCAGCAAGGTATATCTTATTAACTGTCCGTTAAAAACGGAGGAGAGTGGAAAGTGATACTTATTATTTTTCAGAAAACTTAAAATATTTACTTATAAGACAAAATACGACTAATAAAAAACATAAATAATCATGAAAAGATTTCTATTCTCACTCATCGGCCTAGCTTGCATACTTAGCGCTTGGGCATGGAAGCCCATCTTCATAGGTCACCGTGGCTGCTACATAGGTGTGATGAACACCGTAGAGACATTCATCAATGGCGTTGACCATTATGGTTATCAAGGCCTTGAGTGTGACGTTCGCGTCACAGCCGACGGTTACTATGTGATTAGCCATGACGAGACCACCAACGCCGTGGGGGGAAATCTCACAGTGGCAAATGCTACCCTCGCTGAACTCCAAGCTGAGTCATACTCCCAAACTCGTGGCGGTGTGGCCTATACAGGTCACATATGCACCGTTGCGAGGTATCTCGACATTTGTAAAGAGAAAAACGTCACGCCAGTGGTTGAACTCAAGTGGGCCACCGGCATCAACAATAATGACATGAGCAACTTCCCTGGTTTAGCTGCACTCATCGAGGAGAAAGGACTTACTGACAAGGTCATAATCCTAACATCGATGCGCAAATCACTGGAATATGTACGCACTAATTTCCCTGCCCTCAAGTGCCAGTTTTTGTGCAACAGCAACTGGGCAACACATTTCGACTGGATTGTGCAGTGGGGCCTAATGCCCAGCATACAAGCGGGATGCTTTGACAAATACACCGTGAAGAGATTTCATGACAAGGGGATTGAAGTGGCTGTGTGGACAGTTAACTCCATCGCTAACTATAAGCTGTATGGCGAAATGGGTGTATCAATGATTACTTGCGACTACCTAATGCCCAACGATATGCCAGAGATTGACGACATCAACTGGGATGCCATAGTCGAACCACTCGATCCACCCAAACAAGACATAGGTCAATAAAAACAGCAACGGAGATGCTAAAAAGCATCTCCGTTGTCGATTAATCCAAACTGGGTATATTAATCTTCTATTTTGCCACCCATCAGACGATAGAGCTTGTAGGTTTCACGGAAACGATCAAGCTGCTTCTGGGAGATGTAGAGACGGTGGCTCACCTTATTACTCTTGAGAAGAATATTGGCATATCGGCACTTGGCAAGACCTGCAGCAAAGTCGCGCGATTCTTTAGTCAAAGCCTCATCGAACCTCTCACTAAAGTAGATATCTTCGGTAGAGTGCTGAATGTTCTTTGGTGTGAACTCATATTCGAAACGGTCAAGCTTAAATTTCAGTGTATAGAAATCGACAGGGTCATCGGCAAAGTAGTGTACAACAAACCTAAGTGGTCCAGGCACACCATCCTTAACTGTAAAATACATATAGGTATCATTCTCCCTGTAGTTAGTGTTGATACCATTGTAGATGTACTCAATTTCACCATTGCTTAATGCGGTCTTCTTGAATAATGACTCAAGCGAATCGAGAGGAGAAGTAATCTCCTCATTCTCTTCCCATGCATAGGGTTGAGGATCATCAGGAATGTCGTAATGCACAATGGTGTAGTCCATGTTGAGCAGCGAGTCAAGCTCAGCTTTGCGACGGGCCTCTTCTTCGGTCTTCTGTTTCTGTTGGTCTTGCAGTTTAGCTAATTCCTCGTTGGTGAGTACATGCTTGTGATTCTTACAATTAACACATGCTTCGCAATTGCAATTGCAAATGCCATTGCCTCCAAACAAAGCGCCCAATGAAGCACAGGAATAGTTAACGAACACAAGAGCGAACGCTACTAAATAGATAAATTTTTTCATTTCAATAATTCGTTTTATAATAATAGTTGTGTTGTCGATAGGATATTGTGCTCTTGCGACAAAATGCCGAAGCAACCTACTCTTTTCATTTTGCAGTCACGCAAAATCAGGTGCAAAATTAATTAATTTACTCAAAACCAACAACATTTTTTTGAAATATTCAACAAAAAAACAACGATGTTGATTGGTTTTGAGTAAAAACACATGTGACGCGGTCCTACTTGTTTACCATCAACTTGTCGATATACTGAACCAAGGCATCACCTTGTAGGCCACGAGATATGATGACACCGTCGGGGTCAACCACCATAATGTGTGGAATGCCAGCAATGCCATACAGGTCGGTAGGAATGGTGGTATAGTGATCATCCATCATCACTTGCCAACGGATGTTAAGTTGCTTAATGGCCGCCTGAGTGTCGACAGGCTTATCCCACACAGCAACACCCAGGACCTTCACACCCTTGTCATTATACTTTTCATAGAGAGTGGTCAAAGCCCCCTTGATTTCGGCACGGCAAGGACCACACCAGCTAGCCCAGAAGTCAACAACAGTATATTCGCCGTCCTTGCCAACAAAATCACTTAATTTGACCACTTTGCCATCGGGACCCTTCATCGAAAAATCGGTATACGTCTTGCCCACGGCAGTGTTCTCAACAGCCTGCGCATCGCTTTGAGCCTTTATCACACGCTTATAGCCACGATAATTGTCAGGAGCCGTACTAAGAATTGAGTCGAGTTGGGCAGTTGTGAACTGCTTATATATTAGATAGTTAGTAAAAGCCCAAGGTCCTAGCGCATTGTCTTTGTTGGAAAGATAAGTGGCATAGAAAAGTTGAACTTGCTTACTCTCGAGGTCGGCACTCTGGTTGCTAGCCTCTTCATCAGTAAGTTCACCGTTCTTGAAAGCCTGGTCAATCTTCTCCCACTGGGCATCTATTTTCTCCATCTCATCTCCAAGAGTGTTTAACTTATCGTTAAGAGGAGTTCCTCGCGCAACTATTTTGTCGCCCCACTCCACATTGATTTCGCCTGGTTCCACAATCATGCCAAAACGATTGCCGTCGACGATGAGGCGCGCATAAAATGCGGAATCAACACTTCCTTCGAGCATCAAGTGCTTCTCACTCACAGTCACACTGTCGATAGTATCGCCTGTGTCGTAATTGGTTAGATAAGCCTTCTTGCCGTCGAAGTCATGTCCTGCAAAATTTACATTAATCTTATATCCCTGTGAGCACGACACCATTATCATGCATAAGGAAACAATTATAAAAGAAAAATATTTGTTCATATGATTAATTGTGAGTCAATTAGTTGACAATTGAATTATAGATGATAGTGTGAATGTGAGAACGTGCACTCACGCGAGAGAACGCTGGATTATCGCGAGTGGGACAAACGCGGTTGCTCAAGAAGATGTAAATCATATCATTCTTGGGATCAATCCAGTAGCAGGTTCCAGTAAAGCCAGTGTGACCGACCGTCTCGACAACAGCCTCAGGGCATGTGCTTGATGCCTCCTGATTGGCTGGATTGGGCTTATCAAATCCCAGTCCACGGTGCGAATTAGGGCTTTTAGAAGTGAGGAAGAGGTCAACTGTACTCTTCTTGTAATAGGAATTACGACCATAATTGCCACCATTAAGCCACATCTGGAATAGCTTAGCAAGGTCGTTGGCATTAGAGAACAAACCAGCATTACCTTGTACACCGCCCGAGAAAGCCGCCAACTCATCGTGCACATAGCCATGGATGTGCTGCTTGCGCAGATAGGTGTCGACTTCGGTGTAGGCAATATCATCAGGACTGAACTTGTTGAGAGGCCTATAGGTAGTGTGATAGGCTCCTAGAGGGCCAAACACATTCTTGCCGACGAACTCATCGAGCTGAGTGTGTGAAATATTTTGCAGAGCATCGGCAAGGAGGCAGAAGTTCAAGCAGCTGTAGCAATACTTCTTGTTAGGACGCAATTTAGAGTGATATATGCGATTCATCACCGAGTCGTAGGTCACCTTTCCGCCATACAAACCGTCGGCAATAGCGATGTTGAACTTTGAACTTGGCTCAGTAGCAAGAATATCGGTGCGCAACTTTGCGTCCTTGTTACCATATGCATTCTTCATGACTTTGATAGTGTTATTCTCGGTGGGTGAATTGGTAATTAGTTTGCCTGTATAAGATTCGTGGTCAAACATCATGTCCCACATGCTCAACGACGGTTGCATACCAGTTTCATGATAGAGTAGCTGACGGAAAGTGATATCGCTCTTGTCGGTGTTGCGCAAACCTACAATGTACTTGCTAGCGGGCTCGTCGAGCTTAAACTTGCCATCGTCAAATAGCTTCATGATACCACTCAAAGTGCCCGAGGCTTTAGATACTGAAGCTAGACCATAGAGAGTGTTCTCAGTAACTGGGATGCCGCTGTTGAAGTTTATTTCACCATAAGCACGATTGCACACGATTTTGCCATGACGTGCCACCAGCACTTGACAGCCAGGGAAAGCACCCTGCTGTATGCCGTAGTTGCACACCGAGTCGATTTTGAATAGCAAATCGGGCTTGAAGCCAACCTCAACCGGTAGTGTATAGCCCAATCTAACGGCATCGCATTTAACACCGGTTCCAGCTCGCAATACAACTTTATTGTCGCGCGACTTTATGGTTACAGGCAGTACTCCCATTGCGGCATTGCCACCGAAGATCGTCTGCGCCGCATAATCCTGCCACTCATCGCTTGTACCATAGGCCAGCACAACAGCATCTACACTCGAGTGTGTGATGAGCTTTGCATAGCGATGTAAATTCACAGGCTCGTCAAGCACTGCCACAACAGTATTTTTGAACATCTTAGCGATGGCAATAGCATCATCGACTTGAGTAGAATCGGCTATAGCTATTATCACGTTATTAGAGTTCTTGTTGAGTCGACTAGCACGCAAAGCAGCTACCGAATCAAAAGGATAGGTAGCAAAATAATTGGCACAACGTCTCTGGAACATATTGTCGAGATTCATACCAAATCCCAAGGACAGTACAGGAATCTTCTCGGCCTTTATACCTGCCAGGGGTAACAGGTCTTTCTTGTTGCTTACTACAGTGACCGCCGATGCTATAAGGCGACGATTCAAGTCTTGTGCATATTGCGTGTTGATCTGCTGTGCAACCTTATCAACATCAATAGGATTCTTACCGCTGTCGACAATACCCAGAGCGTGCTTGTAACGCAACATCTTCTTGCAACGCTTCTCAATGTCGGTCCAAGAAATAATGCCATCATCTATAGCCTGAGTGACCGCATTGATACTGCTCTCAACGTCATCTGGCATAAGGAGAATATCGTTCCCAGCGAGAATTGCATTGACACATGGGTCACCTTCAACCACCTTGGCACCTTCCATCTGGAGCGCATCGGTAAATATCAGACCCTCAAAGCCCAACTCATTCTTAAGTAACCCTTCAACACATTGCTTCGACAACGAGCAAGGCATTGTGCCATCATCAAAGAAATTGACATCGATGTGAGCAGTGAGCATACCACCGAGACCTGCCTCGATATATTTCCTGAAAGGAAACAAATCATAAAGCTGCATTTCCTGAAGCGTCTTGTCGATGATGGGCAGTTCAAGGTGCGAATCGGCAGTGGCAGATCCGTGACCCGGAAAATGCTTGGCGGTAGATAGCACTCCTCCATCCTCAAGCCCCTTGGCAAACGCAATACCATTGCGTGCAGCCACGTCGGGACTAAAACCAAATGAGCGAGTGCCCACCACAGCACCATCGCGGTCGAGAACGTCGAGTACTGGAGCAAAATTGACATGCACACCCATCAAACGACACTCACGAGCCACTTCCTTGCCATAGTCATAAAGCAACTTATCGTTATTTACTCCACCTAAATAAAGATTACGCGGAAAACTGGGTGCATCCTTGAGCCGCATCGAAAGGCCCCACTCGGCATCAAGCGCTATCATTAAGGGCACCGACGCAAGTGATTGTGCATAATTGTTGATTGTTGCCTGGGTAGCGATATCACTTCTCTCATAAATGAGACCACCAACATTATACTCGCCCACAAACTTCTGTACCAGTGCCATCGACTCTTCGGTCGAAGCCGGTGAGATAGGCATGATAATGATTTGTGCAATGCGCTGCGAGGGAGTGAGTCTAGCATATGTGTCGTTGACCCATTTCTCACGTGCAGCACTATTGCTGCGATTAAGGATAGTTGGATTTACAGGAAATGCCTGCTGCAGGCCCAAGAGCATTGCAGCAAGCATTGTAATCAAGAATCTCGATTGTGTGTTTCTCATCACTCAATTATTGTAATGGATAAAGATTTCTATTTTTTACGCACCATTCTTGGCACATCATTGGCATCAACCACACGACCTTGCTTGGTGAGCGTCTTGATGTAATTCTTCATGTGCTCACCATAAGGGATGTTATCGACAAACAATTTGGCTCCTTTACCAAGTGCCTCCATGTGATCGCCACCATTAATCAGATAGTCGATAGAACCAATCTTGTAGGTCTTCTTGGGGTCAATTTTCTTGCCATTGAGCTTAGCTGAAACGATGCGAGTTGCCTCGCCTGTGCCAGCATATTCAACCTTGAACTCCTTGCTCACTGCATCACCATCGCGAGTGGCCATTACACGCAGAGCCTCGAGCAGGTCGCTGCCCTTTACCTCAACCACCATGAAACGGTTATCGAAGGGGAACATTGAACCCATGAGGCCCTCACTAACGTTGCCCTTGGGCATGGGCTGACGAATACCGCCCTTGTTCATGATAACGCCATCAAGCTTATCGATTCCACTAATGCCAGGCAACATCTCCATAACAGCATCGCAGAGCCAATTTTGAGAAGGAATGTCGCCATCGCCCATTGCTCTTGCCGAGGTGCCAAGCACATTGTTCATTACACTGTCGACCTTAAACTTATAAGGAGCAATCCATGCCTCCATAGCTGGATAATTGGCCTTAGCGTCGAACGACTTGTCGAGCTTCACCTGACCATATTTCACGCTCATATCATCAAGGTCGATATCGTAGGTTGCAATGTATTTTCCCCACTTGCCATTTTGCCCAATTGTCACGATCTTGCCATCGGCATTCTTAACCTGAGTGCGTGGATCGCCTGGCTGCAACAGAGTGTGAGTGTGAGAACCAACAATCATATCGATGTAGTGCGAACGCGATGCAATGATTGAGTCGCCCACTTGGCCAACTGATTCGGGATAATATCCAATGTGAGAAACCATTATAGCAAAATCCACCTTCTGCACCTCTTTCAGGTACTTAGCTGTTGCCTCGGCGACCTCTCCGTTGTCGAGATATACCATTCCTGGGTACTTATCGTCACTAATGAGACCCTTGGGATTGACGTTAATGCCAAAGAAACCAATTCTCTTACCTGCGACAGTCTTAATCAAGTAAGGCTGCATCACTCCACACAGCGGTGTATTGCTGAAATCGTAATTAGCTGAAAGCTTAACAGCTTTTATCTTCTTGTAATAGGCAGCCAGGTCATCGATGCCATTATCAAATTCATGGTTTCCCATTACAATCACGTCATAGCCTAGAGAATCGATTGCCGAATACTCAACCTCGCCTTTAAACATCGAGAAGTAGAGCGTACCCTGCACAACGTCGCCTGCATGTACAGCAATCACATTCTTATTGTTGCGGCGTATCTCGTCAAAGGCAGCCCTGCGTCGGAAGATTCCACCCAGACCGTCGCTAGCTGGCTCTATTTGACTATGAGTATCGTTAGCACTAATAACAATCAGATGCTCGGCTTGCAGATTGGGGAAAGCCAAGAGTGCAATAGCACTAGCTAAGATGAATTTTGATAGTTTCCTCATGTTGAAATAAATTTAATATTAATAACTCAACGAAGATACAAATTTCCCATGACATAGGTACTATTATTTTAGTTTTTTTAAAAAAATACATATCGACATTCATCATTTAGCAACATTGTATCAACGAATTATTTATCTGATTATTAGGATGTCTAGTAATTGTAATTAAACCAACGCATAAATGAGAATTGATTTATTTCTCACGGAATATTACCAAGAACGCATTTTTGTTGTAAATTTGCAGCACAAAACGCAACCAATATCATGCAGCTTAACGACAAATTCATTGAGAACATTAACCGACTATTGCCATCGGGCGATGCCTGTGCCCTACTCCACGCCATCGCAGATGAATCACCAGTAACGGCAGTAAGACTCAATCCCAACAAGGGATTTAAGCTTCCAACCGAGCTATCGAGAGTTCCATGGTGCGAAGCGGGAGTATACCTTAGCGAGCGGCCTCAATTCACGTTTGACCCCAATTTTCATGCAGGCAGCTACTATGTTCAAGACCCGTCGTCAATGTTTATCTATCATGTCATCAAATCGCTTATTAAACATCCAGTTAAGTATCTTGACCTGTGTGCAGCACCTGGTGGCAAGACAACAGCTGCCCTTCAGGCATTGCCTCAAGGCAGCGAAGTGATAGCCAACGAGATCATGCCACAACGAGCACAAGTGCTGCGTGAAAACGTGATAAAATGGGGAGCTGACAACTGCATGGTAACTTGCGACAACCCGAAGTCATTAGGTGCCATAACAGGGAACTTTGACGTTATAGCCACCGATGTCCCATGCAGCGGTGAAGGGATGTTCCGTAAAGATGATGAAGCCGTTGCACAGTGGTCGCCAGCACTTGTGGAGCAATGTGCAAGCCGCCAACGCGAAATACTCAATGCCGTGTGGCCGGCGCTCAAACCGGGCGGCCTTCTCATCTACAGCACTTGCACCTACAACAAGCATGAGAATGAGGAAATGGTCGATTACATCATTAATTATTTAGGGGCAACAGTAGTTGAAGTGCCCATCAATTCAGAATGGAACATCACTCCGGCAATTGGCCGCGATTATGCTTGCTACCGTTTCATGCCACACATGACACAAGGAGAAGGACTATTCATATGCGTGCTACGTAAGAACCATTGTGCAACAACTAATCTTATAAACGAAAAACGGAAAGACAAAAAAGGCACCAAGAACTCCACGTTGCCGATACCTGATGAGCTGAAAAAGTGGATTAATGGTAACTATTTCGTAGGCGAGGCCAATGGTATTGTAACTGCCACTCCCACACATATAAAAGAGCATTTCAATAATCAATACAAGAACCTGCACATTATTAAGGACTTTGGTACTGAGATGGGACTCATCAAAGGGAAAAAGATTGTGCCATCACACCAATTGGCCATGTCGGCTAATCTTGCTACCGACTCTATAGCCACTGTAGAGGTTGATTATCCCACAGCAATCTCCTACCTGCGTGGCGAAGCCATCTGCATAGAAGGTCCCAAAGGTTATGTCTTGATAAGATTTAAAGGTGCCGTTCTGGGTTGGGCCAATAATCTGGGAACTCGAGCCAACAACCTTTATCCAAAGCCGTGGCGAATAATGAGCACCTATGTTCCCAATATCCCACCATCAATGTCATAATACTTACCGCAAATGGTGGTGAATTGGTTAATAAAACTGAATTGTTAATAACTTATCGTGGTTTTTGCTTGCACATTATTTATAAAGTATCTAATTTTGCACCGAAAATAAAAAATGAATAACAACGGAGAGTCTCACAAGATGAGATTCTTCGGTTTTTAATCTATGTTTTTAAACTATTTTACTGTAAATTTTAAAAATTGATTTACCATGGCAATTAGTTATATGACCAAGGCTGGTTATGACAAGAAAATGCAAGAACTTGCTCACCTTGAGAATGTAGAACGCCCTGCAGTAGTACAAGCTATTGTTGAGGCTCGCGAAAAAGGAGACTTGAGCGAGAACGCTGAGTATGATGCCGCACGCGAGCGCCAAGGCATGCTCGAGGCAAAGATTGCTGAGCTAAAAAGTTTGATAGCAGGAGCACGTATTATTGATGAGAGCAAAATCAACACCGATGAGGTGCAGCTACTCACAAAGGTTACCATCAAAAACATGAGCAATAATGCTCAAATGACCTATACAATAGTTACCGAGACTGAATCAAACCTGCGTGAGGGTAAGATTTCAATTACTACTCCCATAGCCAAGGGGCTTGTTGGTCACAAGGTTGGTGATGTTGTAGAGATTCAGGCACCTGCCGGAACAATGAAGTTTGAGATTCTTGAAATTTCCATCTAAACTCATTATAGATTATGGCTTCAATATTCAGTAGAATAGTAGCTGGTGAAATTCCAAGCTACAAAATTGCAGAAGACGAGAACTACTATGCATTTCTCGACATCAACCCAGTGGCACCCGGCCACACCCTGGTGATTCCCAAGCGTGAAGAGGATTACATCTTTGACCTCAGCGACGAGGAGCTAGCAGGACTTATGGTCTTTGCCAAGCGTGTTGCTGCTGCCATAAAGGCTGCTATCCCTTGCGTGAAAGTTGGCATCACCGTTCTTGGGCTTGAGGTTCCTCATGCTCATGTTCATCTGGTTCCCATGCAAAAGGAGACCGACATGAACTTTTTTAGGCAGAAGCTTACCCTTCCTGCCGAAGAGATGCAGGAGATTTGCAATAAGATCACTGAGCAGTTCAAGTAATTGCTACTACTAGTGAAGTCAAAAAGAACCAACATCAATCGATGCTGGTTCTTTTTTATCATTGTCTATTATCAACTCAATTGCCTAGAATGATGTTGTATACAGCAGTAACATCGCCTGATGTTATACTGCCGTCGCCATCTTGATCACCATTTACCAGACCAGATGAGTCGCCATTCAGTATATAGTCATAGAGAGCAGTTATGTCACCCGATGTAACACTACCGTCGCCATCAACATCTCCAGGTATTGCTTCATTTGAATCAATATAATAAATGGTGAAGTCATCGATGATTAGGTTCACATTTTTAGCTCCCGAAGTGCGATTAATCTTGAATCGCATGGGTTGCTTGTCAAGATTGAAACGCCACGACAGAATGTCCTCTGAATTTGCTGCAACACCTTCGGTTCCTATCGAATTCCAAGTTTTACCCTTATCAATCGAATAGTAGAGTTGGAGCTTTGATGCAGTAGCCGATGTGTTAATCGCATTTACAGATATCCTGAATGCTTGCACGTCAATGTCGCTGTTCATAGCGATGCCGCCAGGCATTTGCAGTGATGCTGCATGCTGGCCATTATATTCCACGACATCTGATTTTGGAAAGTTCCAAGTGGCAAAGTTGCCCTGTACATTCACTGCATTGGCTGGCAGTCCTGTTTGTATTTGCTCAAAGTCCTCAATCAAAGTTGATGGGGGCACATCATTGACAACATTAAAGGTGATTATATTATTGTCCTCACTTATGTTGCTGAGCCCATACTGGCAAGGATCACCTGCCCATGTAACAAGAGCAGGATAGCTTGTCGAATTAATATATGAAACATTATTATGACCTGGGAACGGAACCTCACCATTGCCACTGCCCGAAGACCTGAGCAATTCATAGTAATTGTGGGCAGGATAGCAGTTCACTTCGTTAGACCACCAAACTTCCTCGTTGCTGTAATCCACACGTGTAATCACCAATCCGTGTCCTGGCAGTGCAGAATCCCACTTGCCCGACTGACGATTCTCAAAAAGAAAGAACTCAGCTTCGTTTGGTGTGTGCATCATATAACCTGTGTTGCTAATGTCAACAGCCGAGAGGGTATGGCCGCCAAGTGATAGCGTAGGAGGCTCATCGGCAAATCCCAGTTCCCAACGTTCCCAAAGGCTGTAACCCACAGGGTTGCGCCCATAGTTGTTACCACTTCCTCCTGCCATTATATCCCATTCTCCGGGGTGATTGCTCTCTCCTCCATTATCGCTGTAGTCGGTATCGTAGAGATCGGGCAATCCAAGCACGTGACCAAACTCGTGGCAAAATGTACCTATAGCATTGGGCATTGAGTAACCATAGGATTCCCAACCATAAATCTCGCAAGAAGATGCATAGGTTCCCATGCTCTTGCCGTCATACATATATGGTTGTGGTGGCCATCCTGACCACCAGTCAATCAGATAGCTCATGTGCGGCCACAGATAGCCACTGTTGTTGCCGCTGTAGCTTGACGAATATCCTGCAACCATGAAGAACACCATGTCGATTTCACCATCGTTGTCGGCATCATATTGTGTAAAATCTACTTGGTCGTCAACTGCATCAAGTGCTGCCTTGAAAATTTCTCGCGCTTTATCATTGCCTTCATAGCACGAGTAGTCCAGATTCACTGGACCGACAATGTCAAATTCAGGATCGAACTGTCCCATCGAGTTGTCATAGTAATAGTCTCGCACACTGCCGGTGCATCTCTGGAAACGTCCTTGATGATAGAAACCAGTGTAATTCTCAGTATTACACAACTCGTAATAGAATTCATGAGGGTCTTCCATTTGGAATTGACGGTCGTTGAAGTTGATGAGGATAATTAGTCCACGGAAAAGACTGTAGTCAACCACTGGCTCACGATTTTGCTTTTTGTTTTTCTTGTCGCGTGTCGCACGTTTATCGCGTGCCTGAGTTATTGCGGTCTTGTTAACAAGACGCTTTTCAAGCGATGTCAACAGTTGTTTTTCCTGAGTATTGCGGGTATCAGGATCATGCGCCATCATTCCCGATGCCTGCAGTTGTTCACCGTTCTTGATAGCATACTCCCATCTACCATTAACGTTGATGATAGTGTAGCCATCGATTGTGGTGTTGAAATGATAAAATTCATCACCCACCAATTTGAGCTGCAGCTTCTCGCCGTCAGGTTGTGTAACTGTGATGGGTGTGGGGTTGGCAGGCTCAGCGCTTGCTGTGATGGCAATAATGAAAGCCATCAATAAAAATGTCAACTTCTTCATGTTATAGATAATAAAATGTGTATTGTAAGTTTGCGACAAAGATAGCCAAAAAAAATGACAAGACTATGCAAAAAACGTACATAGTCTTGTCAAAAAAGGATTTTTAAGAAAAAACTTATTACTTATAGTGACATATAAGAAAAAAACCGCTCAGGTTGAAACCAAGAGCGGTTTTTATAATGTTCACCCATGTTGGGCGATAGGTTCAAAATACCAATTATTCCTCGTCAAGGAGAATCTCCATCACCTTGATGGCACTCTTCATTACCGATGTGCCAGGGCCAAAGATAGCGGCAACACCAGCCTTGTAGAGGAAGTCGTAATCCTGCATTGGAATTACACCACCAGCGGTAACGATGATGTCCTCACGGCCAAGCTTCTTGAGCTCCTCAATAACTGCAGGGATAAGAGTCTTGTGACCTGCAGCAAGCGAAGAAACACCCATTACGTTAACGTCGTTCTCTACTGCCTGACGAGCACTCTCCTCAGGAGTCTGGAACAATGGTCCCATGTCGACGTCGAAGCCACAGTCGGCATAACCAGTGGCAACCACCTTGGCGCCGCGGTCATGACCATCCTGTCCCATCTTGGCAATCATGATACGAGGTTGACGACCTTCTTTCTTGGCAAACTGAGCTGTGAGCTCACGTGCACGCTTGAGGTCGGGATCAGAAATAGCTTCTGCTGAATACACGCCTGAAATTGTTTTAACAACTGCTTTATAACGGCCTACGACTTCCTCGCAGGCATCACTAATCTCACCAAGCGAAGCACGGTCCTTAGCTGCCTCTACTGCCAGAGCAAGCAGGTTGCCCTCTCCAGTGCGAACGCACTCAGTGATGGCTTTGAGGTCGGCCTGAACCTTAGCCTCGTCGCGGTTCTTGCGCAACTCCTCGAGACGTGCAACTTGCTCGTTGCGAACCTCGGTGTTGTCAATCTCAAGAATATCGATAGGAGCCTCTTTCTCGAGTGCATACTTGTTGATGCCCACGATGGTTTGAGTGCCACTGTCGATGCGGGCCTGTGTGCGTGCTGCAGCTTCCTCGATACGCATCTTGGGCACGCCAGTCTCAATAGCCTTAGCCATACCACCCAGTTTCTCAATCTCCTGGATGTGATCCCAAGCCTTGTGCACGAGTTCGTGAGTAAGGCGCTCTACATAGTAAGAACCAGCCCATGGGTCAATAGCCTTAGTGATCATAGTCTCTTGCTGGATGTAGATCTGGGTGTTACGAGCGATACGTGCCGAGAAGTCGGTTGGCAGTGCGATAGCCTCGTCAAGAGCGTTGGTGTGCAACGACTGAGTGTGGCCTTGAGCTGCTGCCATAGCCTCGATACATGTACGACCAACGTTGTTGAATGGATCTTGTGCTGTTAGCGACCAACCCGAAGTTTGGCTGTGTGTACGCAATGACATTGATTTTGGATTCTTGGCACCGAAGCTTTTAACAATCTTGGCCCACAAGAGGCGACCTGCGCGCATCTTGGCAATCTCGGTGAAGAAGTTCATAGAGATGCCCCAGAAGAACGACAGACGAGGAGCAAAAGCATCAACGTCGAGACCTGCATTAACACCGGTGCGAATATAATCCATACCATCGGCGAGAGTGTAGGCGAGCTCGATGTCGGCTGTAGCACCTGCTTCCTGCATGTGGTAACCCGAGATAGAGATAGAGTTGAACTTGGGCATGTACTTTGAGGTGTACTCAAAGATGCTGGCAATAATCTGCATCGAGAATTTAGGAGGATAAATATAGGTGTTGCGCACCATGAACTCCTTGAGGATATCATTCTGGATAGTACCAGCCATGTGCTCAAGTTGAGCGCCCTGCTCAAGACCCGAAACGATGTAGAACGCCATAATGGGCAGCACAGCACCGTTCATGGTCATTGATACCGACATTGTTTCCAATGGAATTCCGTCGAAGAGCACCTTCATGTCCTCTACCGAGCAGATAGATACACCGGCTTTACCCACGTCACCAACTACGCGCTGGTTGTCGGCATTGTAACCGCGGTGAGTGGGGAGGTCGAATGCCACCGACAGACCCTTCTGGCCCGATGCCAGGTTGCGGCGATAGAACGCGTTACTCTCGGCTGCTGTCGAGAAACCAGCATACTGACGCACTGTCCATGGGCGGAATGGGTACATAAGGCTGTAAGGACCTCCAAGGAAAGGAGGAATACCTGCCACAAAGTTAAGGTGCTCAAGGCCCTCAATATCTTCCTTTGTGTAAACTTGCTTAATGTCGAGCAACTCGGCATTGCGCCATGGTTCGGCAAGATGCATTCAACATTGAAAGCCTCGTTTGCTATGTCTATGTTTTTGAAATTTGGTCTCATGTTGCTCGATTATTTTAAAAGTTTAGCA
Organism: uncultured Bacteroidales bacterium; assembly: GCA_902785925.1. Taxonomy (GTDB): domain Bacteria; phylum Bacteroidota; class Bacteroidia; order Bacteroidales; family Muribaculaceae; genus Sodaliphilus. The sequence continues at coordinate 78,124 of CADAAI010000007.1, read as the reverse complement.
TTAAATTCGGTCAATGTGGCTTGCACATTGCTCTTCACGTTGATAAAGTGCTTGATGCCTAGTTCCTTGAACGCGTCATTCTCAGGACCTGCAATCACAAACTCAGTGCGGCCGTTCAGATACTTGAACGCTGCTGGAGCATACTCGTCATACTCAGGATCGCTAGAGCAGAGTACAATAACGTCGGCTTTCTTCTCAAGAGCGGCATCAATGCCCTCCTCCACGGTCTTGAAACCGTTGTTGTCGATAATCTCATAACCTGCGCAAGCAAAGAAGTTGCTGCTGAACTGAGCACGAGCCAAGCGCATGGTGAGGTTACCAATGGTGAGCATGAACACCTTTGGAGTGTGAGCAGCATTCTCGGTAGCGAGACGCAATTGCTCAAAGTGAGTAGCAAGACGCTGACGATTTAGCACGCCCTCGGGCTGAGCCTCGTAGTTGATATTAGCTGCCTTACCTTCGCTCTTCTCGGTGAAGTTGGGGAACTGGTTGGTTCCGAGCAACTGCTCGCGACGCTTAGCCACCTTGTCGAAACGAGCCTTAGCGCTAGCGTTAACTGCGGCAGTAACCTCACCAGCCTCTTGCACAGCCTTGAAACCACCCTTATCTTCTACATCGAGGAAGAGTTTCCAAGCCTCTTGTGCTATCGACATGGTGAGGGTCTCGATATAGTAAGAACCACCGGCAGGGTCAACCACCTTGTCGAGGTGACTCTCTTCCTTGAGAAGAATCTGCTGGTTGCGTGCTATGCGCTCACTGAAATCGTCAGGTGCCTGGTAAGCCTTATCGAATGGAGCAACTACTATAGAGTCAACACCAGCCAAAGCAGCCGACATAGCTTGAGTCTGGCTACGCAGCAAGTTAACATAAGAGTCAAATACTGTCTGAGTGAACTCAGTGGTAGCGGCATTAACAACCATCTTGCATGCGCAGTCGCACTCTGGGTTGTATTGCTTCACGATTTGAGCCCACAGCATGCGTGCTGCACGGAACTTGGCAATCTCCATGAAATAAACGGTAGAGATACCCATGTTGAACTTGATGCGGCAAGCAACCTCTTGGGCTGGAACGCCGGCCTCGGTGAGCATTGCCATCCATTCATTACCCCAAGCCAGAGCATAACCAAGCTCTTGGTAAATGAAGGCACCAGCATTGTTGAGCATTATAGCGTCAACACTGAGCACACGCAGGTTCTTGATGGGTTTCACGATGTCGAGCATCTCCTTTGCCATAGCAACCATGTCGCCAGGGAAAGGCTCTCCGTGCTTGAAGTAGCGGCGGAATGGGTCGAAGTTGATAGAACCGACAAATGTCTCTTGAGCTCCCTGCTTCTCGATGATGGCAACGAGCTGCTTAGCAACTTCTATAGCCACCTTCACACAGCAGTGAATGTCAACAGCCACGAGGTTCACATCAATCTTGTCAAGAAGAGCCTCAAGATCAACACTCTGTCCATGAGGTAACCTGAAGCATACGTCGTTGATGCCCTTGTTGAGCACCTCAAGAGCCTTAGCGTTGGCTTCCTTAACGTCTTTCACGTCGATGTCCTGACGCACATACCAATCGTTGCTAACGCGAGTTCCTCTAACAAATGGATACTCACCAGGAAGCGACTCGGTGGTCTTAAGGTTCTCAATGTCAACACCACGATAGATAGGCTCAACATTGAAACCTTCATTTGTTCGCCAAATCATCCTCTTGTTGTAGTCGGCACCTTTCAGGTCGACTTCAGCTTTGGCACGCCACTCCTCGGGAGTTACTGGCGCGAATTGGTCGAACAATTTTTCAAATTTTTCTGCCATAACTTTTTAAAGAAATTTATATAGTAACGTTGTAAAATAAATGCGTTAAATAGTATTATTCATAAAAACGACCACAAAGGTACTAATAATTTGCGAAACAAGGTAGTATTTTCTTGGTTTTTAAAGAAATTTACACTTTTGCCCCACAATCAATCGTCAAGACCGACTGCGGGAAAAATATCATTGCCGGAAAAAGGCTCAACGTTTCCAGGTGCGGTAAGCTATGATTAGTGAGATTATTGAGACAATAACGAAGAGAGAAATTGCGATTATCCAAGCATTGTTCTGAACTAGAAGAACCATTGCGACACAAACAAATAAAGTTGCCGCAAGATTGCGCAAACACTTTGCGCTAAGCTTGAGATTATAAACCTTGAAATAAACAACAGCAACGACGATAAGATATATGGCATAAGCGGAAAGATAAGAGTAGCCCAAGCCATCAACACCCCACAGAATGTAACAAACGACATTGAGCGCAAGCACTGTCACAGCGCTAATCGACTCAGTGATAAGGAAGGCCTTGCCGTCACCCTTTGCAAGCATAACAAAAGCAAGGCACCACGACATTGCTCGCAGTACAGTGCCAACCACTCCCCATGATATGTAGGTAATAATGACTTGGAACTGCTCGCTGTAAAGCAGCCACACAAGTTGTGAACGCAAGAGTATGAATGTCAAAAGACACGGTGTGAGCACCATGAAGGCTATGTTTATCTCGTGAGAGACAAAGACTCGCAGACGCTTGGCACTGCTCGCCACCCTAGCCAGTCGAGGATAGAACTCCATGCCCAAAGCTGCAAACACCAAACCAGCATACTTATCGACGAGAGTATATCCTGCCTGATAGAATCCAACCGATTCGGTACCGCTGTAGGTATTTAACCAAGAGACAAAAACATAAGATGCTATCATCGAAACAAATGAGCCAAGGGTCATGTAGATTCCCAGTTTAATGAATCCGGCGCCCATTTTCACGGTTTCGCGGCGTGTAACCTGTGCTGTTGGATATTCCTTGTCGCGAAGCACTAAAGCAGCCACTACAACACACAAGGCATAGGCTAAAATCGAGGGCAACACACTCCTTTCACGCAAAAAGTAAAACAACGGAATAGAAATGAGGAGACCGCCCACTGTACCGCTTACCGTGACACGAGCCAAGCGTTTTAGCTTCGAGAGACCTTGCAGCACAGCATACTCGCCATTGGTGAGCGCCATGAAAAGCACAGCCACAGCAAGAGCCACGAAACTCCACACATGATTGAAATCACCAAATGTGAAACGGCTAAGCATTGGCGCTATTGCCACAGTAACCAGTGCACCCCCCAAGCCAAGCCACAACGACCAGCGCCTCACCACAGTTACAATGCGAGCTATAAGCGTTGAGTCGCGCTGCTCCACCGCTTGCGAGATGTCGCGCACACTGCTGTTGCGCACACCCAGATTGGTGGCAATATTTATCATCTCAAGAGCCTGATTGAAGAGGCCGAAAAGGCCCACTCCCAAAGGACCTATCCATAGCGCGACAAGCTTTGTCCTGATGATGGAGCACAAGATGTTCAAGACCTGGACCCCTCCAAAGATGCCCATCGCCTTGAGAACCACACGTGACATGCCTTCGCGCTTCATTCCATTATTCGTTAATCGTTAATTTGTAGGTGTTGTAAACGATGCCACGTCCACCTAGGCGGCACTTCTGGCGCACGAGTCCTTCGTTGAGATAACGACCTCCATCCTCGGTCGAAATACCGAAATCAAAGTAACGGAATCCCGCTTGCGCCGCTCCCTTGATAAGATGGTCGAAGAGCAACGTTAACGCTTTTAGTTCACGCCCCCGTTCGGTAGAAGCAATATACTGTGAATGAGCCACTTCGTTACCACAAAAATACATCACCACACCTGCCAATATTTCATCACCCTGAGTTGCTGTGAATAGCCTGATATTCTCGGGGAACCGTGACCTGAGCAAGTCAATCTCCTCAAGAGTGTGGACAGGATGTCGGTCATATTTTTCCATGAGAAGAGAGTCAAGAACTTGCCAATAATCGGCCCATCGCGTGGATTCACCCACCACTACCCCATTCTTGATGGCAAGGTTCACATTTCGCTTGTTTCCACGATCAAATGACAATGGTTCATCAAGATCAATTGTGGCGGAGATATTACTTTCAACGAGTTGAGCTCCAGCTCGAAACAGAACATACAAGTCTTCCTCACACGGATAATTGTGGTAAATGTGTGGAACAGCTTTATAAACGATATTAGCTATGCCTATTCCACGCAAAAGATCAGTTGCCTTATTCCACACTTCAAGCATTGTAGTCACGTCAAAGTGACGAGATGGAACTAACCAGCCGCCATATGTAAGTCCACGATGACTGTATAGCGTGTCGCCATCACGGCATGCAGGTAGAAGCGCCACAATCCGCTCATCGTCACGTGCAACTAGCGATGAGTCGACGAAACGGTCGCGGTGATAGTCCATGTAACCACGCAAATGCAGGAAAGTGCCGTTGCGCGATGCCCTCACCGCGTCATCCCACAGGCCTGACATGCTGTCGTTATATTGCTCAATTGTAATCATGTGCCAAAAGGATTATTTGCCTCCACTGAGCAGCTGCATAATGTCATTGCCCTCAACACGGGTGTATTTCTTGGGAGCAGCCGTGTCGATGGTAAAATCCTCATTCCATTTCAGATCCTTATACTCCAGCGAGAGATTAAATGCTCTACCACTCATCTTGGTCGCAACCTTAAGCGATGTGGCAACCTTGCCAGCAATAGTTCCCTTAACGTTTCCATATGTCACGCTATAAGTCGAGGCACCCGCTTTGGTAGGAGTCACATCAAGCGAAAGAATATTACGCTGTTTGTCATAGACAAAGTTGTAATCAAATCCCTTGAACTGTTCACGTGGTCTGAGTTTCACTTTGCCGCCATCCATTTCCTCAATGGTAAAATCATCCTTGATATCCTGAGTTAGAGAACCTTTCCCGAGCTCAAATGCGCGACCCAGGAAGATATCTTGCAGATTATCCACCGTAACTGGCACGCCGTTAGTTAGAAGCGTCGCCTTCTCAAGCATATAGCGCTTGTGCAACTTGTCGACCAAAAGAATCGAATCACCGTAGATTATCATTTTGGCCACCTCGATGCCCATCATGGGCCTGAGTGACACATAGATGCAACGACCTCGCTGCATGCGCATCTGCATCGATGAACTCAGCGACTTTCCACCAGCATCAATCTTTGCATTACCACCACTCTTGAATGAATTCCAGTCGGCCTGATAATAATGGTTAATATTGGATGACGTAACTTGCTCGTTTGTCCCCTGCTGTGTGGGTTGATTAACTTCGACGACGGGGGTAACCACCTTCTTTGAGCAGCTACCCATCATTACTAATGCCACTAGCATTGTGGCTAATATTATTCTTTTGTTCCACATAATCTTTTATTATTTCTCATAGTAAGTTTTGTCCACGACTTTGCGCTGCAACAGTTCTTTTGTAGGTTCCAATTCTAATGCCTTCTCCCACTGAACCACCGCTTCGTCATGATTGCCCGTCATATACAAGATATCACCATAGTGCTCATAGATGTCGGCACTCGGCGAGTCGGCATTTGATATAGCCGACTTAATGTAAAGCAAAGCCATATCGTAGTTCTTCTTCTTGAAGAAAACCCAAGCATAGGTGTCGATGAAAGTAGCATTATTGGGGTTGGCATAAACTGCCTTGGCAGCCATGCTCTCGGCCTTATCAAGGTCCTTGCCGCACAACGACAGGAAATAGGCGTAATTATTCATTGCGCTGGTATTTCCCGGAGAGATGCGCAAGGCATGCTCATAGTAGTCAAATCCTCGCGCCGAGTCGCCAAGTTCGATAAAGACGTCACCCTTGCCACACAGCAGGTCGCTATAAAGGTCAACATTATCAGTGCTGTCGACCATAGCCAGCGCTTTGTCGTAGGTTTCAATGGCTTTATCATACTCCTTCATCTGGTAGTAGGATGGAGCAATGTAGCGATATAGGTCTAGATTCTCGGGATTATATTCCAGAGCCTTCTCAGCAGCTTTGACGGCACCAGGATAATTGTCGTCAAGTATATTCACCACCATTAGGCGTTGCCAAGCTTCAGCATTGGTGGGGTCTAAGTCAACTTCATAGCCAAGCTCCTCGATGGCATGTTTATAGTCCTTTACAGTTGAGTAATACATACTGTAAAGCTCATGCACTTTGGGTTCGTGAGGATGTTGTGCCACAAGCACCTTGAAAAGGTTGTTGACGCGCTCGGTTGAATCGTTTCGCATCAACTGAGTTTGGGTGTACTGCGTGAGCACATCAAGCTTAGTCTCAACTGGCAAATCGTTTGATACCAAAGCATTATAAATTTGCTTATCAAAGTTAACCGAGTCGCCAATTTCGTCATAGTATTGTGCCTTGGCAAAATAAACGTTGCCGTTCTCAGGCTCTAGCTGCTGGGCGCGGTCAAGATAGAAGAGGGCGCTGTCCTGCATGTTATACTGCTTGAAAAGCTCACTCATTATCAAGTTGTAGTTCACATTGGCTGGTGCCGTGTTGTAGAGATTCCTAATCTCGGTAATTGCGCCCAAGGTGTCGCCAAGCTCGGAGCACAGGGCGGCTTTATAGGCTGTAACCTCGGTCGACTTGCCTTCAAACTCCTCAATTTTCTCATAGACCTTGAGCGCCTCGGCATACTTGTTATTGCGCACATAGGCTGCAGCAAGGCGCATCTGCACCTCTGTCTTGGTGGGATTGATCTCAGCCTGCTTCTCGATTGCTGCAAGTCCTAAGTCCTTGCGCTTAAGAGCCATGCAAGCATCGCTGAAATAGGTGGCCTCGTAGTAGTCTTCTGGATGAGCATCGACGTGCCTCTTCATCAATTGGAGACCACGGTCCTTCTCAAGGTCGGTGCTGTTGTCCTTGAGTGTCATCAAGTAGCCATAATAAAAAGCAATGGCTGTGTTGGTCGAGTCAAGTTCGTAGGCATACTTAATCAGGTCAAAATAAGCAGCAATGCTGTCCTGTGCTTTATAAGCCTGTGCCTGCAGATAGATGTACTCGGCCTTGCGCTTGTCTTGTTCGGTGATTCCTAGGTCTACAATTTTCTTCTTGCTGCCACCAGCCATGGCTTGACCCATGACCAGCATCAGCAACAGAACGGCTATCGTAATTCGCGATATTTTTTTCATTTTCGTGATAATTATTTAGTTCCTGTGTGGCCAAAACCACCTGCACCACGCTCGGTGTCGCCCAATTCTTCCACTTGCTTCCACACAACTGTTGAATGGCGCGTTACAACCATCTGGCACACACGCTCACCATTCTCGATGATTTGCTCCTCATTACTTAGGTTGGCAATTATAACACACACCTCACCACGATAATCGGCATCGATGGTGCCTGGCGAATTAAGCACGGTTAGACCGCGCTTGAGAGCGAGACCACTGCGAGGCCTGATTTGACACTCATAGCCCGGCGGAAGCTCTATATATACGCCTGTTGGGATGAGTGCACGTTCCATGGGTTTCAACGTCACAGGTTCCTTGAGCCATGCTCTTAGGTCCATACCGGCACTCTGCTCAGTGCTATAGGCGGGCAAGGCATTGGGGCTCTTGTTTACTATTTTAACTTCTACTTTATCAATCATATACTTATATAACGTATTAATCCATAATTTATTTAAACATCGCAGCAACTTCTTGAATATTGCTTGCTATTGCACCATCGGGCATCACTATGCTATCAACCGCCTTTATCTCTATCGACTTGTCACTGCCATCATCAACATTGATGCCGTTGCGCAGCAAGGCGTTGACCATGCATCGCTCGAGCACAGGGTCATCACACTTGATCTTAACCGATCCCATATATGGTAATTGCGCCTCATAGTCGCACAGATTGCCATTGAACGCAATAGATTTGTCGCCAAACACACGGTCCATAGCGCCGCTCATGACCACCTGCTCGGTGCTGCCGGTAATCACTTCTCTATCATTTGTAATAACCCATAGCTCATCGGCAAGAAGCAGTGACTGCGAGATGTCATGACTTGACAATAGAACGGCTTTGTCTTGCTCTCTCGCTAATTTATGAAGCAGTTTCATCGTCTCAATGCGACTCGCCACGTCGAGAAACGCTGTAGGCTCATCAAGAACGATAATAGGAGTTTCTTGAGCCAAAGCTTTAGCGACCATTGCTTTTTGTCGCTCGCCGTCGCTCAGATTAGCAACGTGTTGCTCGGCTTTATCGGTAATACCCACCGCCTCGAGGCAGGCATCAACAACTTCGTTGTCGTGACGGCTCAAGCGTCCAAGGAAACCAGTGTGAGGCTGACGTCCCAGTGCCACCAGTTCCCTTATGGTGAAGGCTCCACCCATAATGCGCTCGGTAGCGACAAGAGCCACTAGGCGAGAAAGTTCACGCTTAGCGATATCAGTTGATTTCTTGCCGTCAATCTCCACAGTGCCGTTAATGGGCAATGTGTCACAGGTGAGCGCCTTGAGCAGGGTCGACTTTCCCGCTCCGTTACGTCCCAGGAGGGCAACCATCCTGCCCTTCTCGAGTTTCAAGTCGAGCCCCGAGAGCAAGGTGGTTCGCTTAGTGCCTTGCCCAAAACCCACTGCCAAATTATGTGTCTCAAGAATTGCCATTATATCAGTTGAAATAGTTGATGCGTCGACGATTTATAATGATATAGATAATAATTGGAACGCCAATTATGGGTGTTATTGCATTAATTGGGATGATGCCATGGGGCGAGGTCACACTAAGCAACGAGCATAGCAGTGCCACAGCGGCTCCAGTAAGCATCGTCACGGGCAGCAACCGTCCATGCTCCGAAGTGTTAAGTGCAAGGCGGGCGATGTGTGGCACAACAAGTCCCAAGAAACCGATTGGACCGCAAAATGCTGTCACAACAGCCGTAAGGACACCTGTTATCAGCAGCAGCGAGTTGCGCGTACGATGGGTGTTGACGCCCAGATTTTGAGCGTATCGCGTACCCAAAAGCAGAGCATTAAGAGGTTTTATCATTAGCAACGAAGCAACCAACGACAGCACTATAATTGTGCCGAACACTGGCAGTTGCTCGAGCGACACACCAGCAAAGTTTCCGAACCCCCATGCCACATAGCTATGAAGGCCCTGCTCAGTAGCAACCGAATTGAGCAACGATATCACACTCGAAGCAAGGTAACTGATGAGAATACCAATGATGAGCAACATAGTCGAGCTCTTCACGATCGAAGCAAAAGTGATGAGAATCACCAGTACCACACCAGCGCCAATAAGTGCGCCCAGTAAAGTTGCCATATAGCTTCCAACAGTCTCGCCAAACACACCACCAATGGTACCACCCATCGCGAGCATCACAATGGCGACACCAAGGCCAGCACCAGTCGACACACCGAGTATCGATGGACCAGCAAGAGGGTTGTTAAAGGTAGTTTGAAGCAGCAGACCGCTCACGCTCAGCGCAGCGCCTGCCAGCATTGCTGTGACAATCATTGGCAATCGCGACTGCAGCACAATGATATTCCACGCCTCGTTGCCGCTATCGTTACCCATGAGGATGCTGAAAACATCCCTGGCCGCGATGTCGACCGACCCGAAAATCAGGCAAGCCACCATCAGTAACGCAAGAGTCACTATCAATACTACAGTAACTATAGCAAACCTATGTGAAGCAGAATTTGTCATCATTTAACCCACTCTCTTAAAAAATTGTAGTTGGTAATCAGTAGGAACCTCAGGGTGAAAAATCTTGAAATATTCCTGAAGCAACACTTCGGGATGGAAAGGGAAGCGGTCAAAGAAATGAGTTGTGTTGGTGTCACACACATACACATTGCCATTCTTAAAGGCCTCGAACTGGTCGTTAAGCGAGTAAGAACTCTTGAGATCGGAAAGGGATTGAATCGCTGGCGACTTTAGCAGCCAGAAATCAGCTTTCTGAGCCTTTGCCAGCACCTGATTGAAATCAAGTGTAAGAGAACCTGTGTTTTTGTCGTCGCCCCAAGGGTAATCGCCACCAGCATCTTTGATAAACTGAGCCATATAGCTCTGCCCACCAGGTACATTCCAAATGCCGCTAATCAAGTTCTCGGTGAGGATGAGTGGACGCTTGAGATTCTTACTATCAACCATTTTCTTAACCTCGTTGTAATCGGAAACAACCTTCATGTAAATGCTATCAGCAAGTTCGGGTTTACCCACCAGTTCACCATAAAACTTTATCCACTCGGCACGGCCTAGCGGAGTGTACTCCATATAATCGGCACACTCAATGATAGGAACATCGAGTTTAGTAATCTGTCCATAAGTAGCATCTTGATAAGGCGAGAGCAGTATTGCATCAGGCTTCATATCAATTACTTTCTCTACAGTGGGTTGCATTGAGTTACCACAATCGGTAATAGTACCTTTTTTGAGTCCCTCGGCAATTATTGAGTCATTGAAATATTGGGCATCACACACTCCACGCACGGCATCGCCAGCACCTAACTCGCGCAGCACGCTCGAGTGTACCGACGAGTACACCAACACATTCTTTACTGGTGTGCGCACCACAGTGCCCTTAGGCAGTTTGGCTGGTAGTTCCTTATCGCTGGGAACGAGCAGATAGGTGTGCAAGACTCTTCCTTGATTCCACGGGTCGGTAATGTCCACCTGTGTAAAGCCATCCTCGTGGGCTATAGCAATTAGTTTTGCCTCAATTATTATTGAATCGTTAGTTGTAGCATCCTTATTATCAGCCACTCCACTACGACATGCCGCAAGAAGCAGCAGAACAGATAATATTGAAAAACACTTTCGCTTCATAGGTTATCCACATTTATAACCTACAAAAGTAGTCATTTTTTTCAGTTCTTAACCGTTTTATTGACTAAATATTGTAAATTTGCACTTCGTGAGCACGAAATTCAAGCATATAATTTTTGACTTCGACGGCACCATTGCCGACACATCGCGCATCATCTTTGCCACAATGCAGGCGACAATGCGAGAGAAAGGCCTTCGTGTGGCAAATCCAGAGTCTATTAAACGAGTGATTGGGTTGCCGCTCAAGGACTGCTTCACTCACATCTATCCTGACATGAGTGAGATGGAAGCTCTGGAATGTGCCAGCACCTATTGCGACATCTTCGATGCCAACAAGTCCTCACTTACCCCCACACTCTTCCAACATGTGGCCGAAACGCTGAGTATGCTCAATCAACAAGGCGTCACAATGAGTGTGGCTTCGTCACGCGGTCACAGTTCCCTTGTAGAATTACTTGAGATACTAAAAATTAAGCAACACTTCGCAACGGTGGTGGGAGTCGACAACGTCGACAAAGCCAAACCCGACCCCGAGGCTGTGTTATACATACTTAAGGTTATGCAAATTGATGCCTCAGATGCCCTTATGGTTGGCGACATGCCTGTCGACATTGCTATGGGACAAAACGCAGCCATTAAGACCTGCGCCGTAACCTACGGCAATTCTCCAAGAGATTACCTTGAGAAATCCAATCCAGATTACCTCATTGATGATTTCAGCCAGTTGCTAACACTCTTTTCCCTCTCCACTGAATTGTGAACCTTCAGCTAGATGGAGTGAGCAGCATTAGTCGTGCAAAGCACGGTGTGCGATCGGCGAGTTTCATCAATTATGCATTGAATTAAGCGCACGCATCGAGTTAAGCACTGCTAGAACTGTAACACCGACATCGGCAAAGACTGCCATCCACATTGTTGCAACACCCAAGGTGGCAAGCACAAGCACCGCAAGTTTAACTCCAATGGCGAACCACACATTCTGACGTGCGATACCAAGAGTACGTCGGGCGATTTTTATCGCATGTGCAATCTTTGTGGGTTTATCATCCATCAGCACCACGTCGGCAGCCTCAATAGCGGCGTCGCTACCTAATCCGCCCATAGCGATGCCAACATCGGCACGGGCAAGTACTGGCGCGTCGTTTATGCCATCGCCAACAAAAGCGAGAGTCTTACCTGCAGTTTTCTCGCTAAGCAGCTTCTCCACATGCTCGACCTTGTCAGCAGGCATGAGCCCAGAGTAGTGCTCCCCTATTCCCAGTTTATGTGCAACATCCTCACCCACTTCTACGCGATCGCCTGTGAGCATCACAACTCGCTCTACTCCAATGGCTTTGAGCTCTGCGATAGCTCGTGCGCTCTCGTCTTTAATCTTGTCATTGATGACAATGTGCCCTGCATAATCCCCATTGATAGACACATGTATGATGGTACCCACATGTGGGCAGTCGCGCCACTTGGCCCCCACAGCATCCATCATGCGAGTGTTACCCACGCACACCACGTCGCCAGCCACGGTAGCACGCACACCTTGTCCAGCAATCTCCTCTACGTCGGTCACCAAGCAACCGTCGGTTGCCTCATCGGGAAAGGCGTCTCGCAGCGCTGCACCTATTGGGTGAGTAGAGAAATGCTCTACATGAGCAGCTAGATGAAGCAAATGGTGCTCGTCACACGTATTGGGATGCACCGAGGTCACCTCAAACTGCCCATGAGTCAACGTCCCAGTCTTATCAAGGACGATAGTTCCCACTTGGGCCAGCACATCCATATAGCTTGTTCCCTTGATGAGGATGCCCTGACGCGATGCCCCGCCTATCCCACCGAAGAATGCCAGTGGCACACTGATTACCAATGCACAGGGGCACGACACAATCAAGAACATTAAGGCACGATATAGCCATGTGTGGAACGCTCCACCGAAAAACAGCGGCACTACAGCAAGCAACACAGCAGCAATCACCACTATTGGAGTATAGATACGCGCAAAACGAGTGATGAATGTCTCGGCCTTCGATTTCTTGTCACCGCTATGCTCAACAAGTTCGATAATCTTCGACACAGTGCTCTCGCCAAAACTCTTGGTAGTGCGCACTTTTATCACACCTGAAAGATTGACACACCCCGATATAACCTCGTCGCCAGCAGCAGCATCACGAGGAACGCTCTCGCCAGTGAGAGCCACGGTGTTGAGTGCAGTATTACCCTCGGCCACCACACCATCGAGAGGCACTTTCTCGCCAGGTTTGATTACGATAATCTCCCCCACCTCGACCTGCTCTGGACTTACCGTGAGCAATTCTCCATTGCGTTCCACATTGGCAACATCGGGACGAATATCCATCAAGTGTGCTATACTTTCGCGGCTTTTCCCCTCGGCATAGCCTTCGAATAGTTCGCCCACTTGGAAGAAAAGCATTACAAATACCGCCTCGGGAAATTGTGTCTCGGCACCAGGCAAGAAACCAATGCACAATGCTCCTATTGTTGCGATTGACATAAGGAAATGCTCGTTGAAAGCATCGCCATGTGCCAGTCCCTCGGCAGCTTCTTTGAGGGTGCTATGGCCTATGAGCAGATAAGGAATAAGGTAAATGAGGAGCAATTGCCAAGTGGAAAGATTAAAAGACTTCTCTATATAAACTGCTATCGCCAGCAACACTGCAGTAACACCTATTAAAAAAAGCGTCGACTTAGTGTCATGATCATGATGGTGGTGTTCATGACCGTGATCATGATTGTGATGATGGTCGTGGCAATGGCAATGCTCGTGATGCTCATGGCAATGTTCATGTTTTTGCTCATGATGATGCTCGTGACTATGCTCATGATGATGCTCGTGATGATGCTCGTGAGAGCACGTATCGCAATGATTGTGGTTATGGTCGTGTTCGTGTGTCATAATGTTATGTTATATTTTTGTTGCAAAGTTAGGACATTCTTCTTGCAACCTAGTTGCAAAAAAAATCAAAGTGGTGATGTTCGTTTCCAAAAAAACGCCTATCTTTGCAATATAAATGCACTTTAGCATTAATAAAATAAGGCTTTGCGTGATGTTGTGGCTAGTAATCGCTCTCGCCACAACAATAATGTCGTGTGATTATGGCAACATGCGCAACGAGATGATAGTTGAGAACGAAGACATCACTGTAACCAGCGACAGCGTGACTATGGGGCAATTTACAGCCTACTCACCCGATGGATATAGCATCGTGACCAATTATCAAACACCTGGCATCGACTCGATCGACAACGTGATTAAGTTGAGGCTGATTATTGGGAATCGCGACATTGAATTGTTACCAGCGCACTACCATCACATCGACATTGACAACATGGGCGATAGCACTATAATTACTGCCTTCAAGCCCGATACCCTCAAAGCAACATCAACCCATTGTGTTGCCATGCCTATAAACTTGAAGCTCAACATCGACATGAGCACCATGGTTAGGACATTAAACGAAACAGGAACATTTGTAACCCCAACGCGCGACACCATCTACCTCCAAGACTTTGAGAGAGCTGAACTTGAGTTGGCGATAACAACAAGTGCTCTAGCACAACCAATCAAAGTGAGGTTTGATGAGGCACCAAACTCAGGCGGCATCTACAACGTCAATGTGCCACTCGAAGCCAAGCAACCCATCCTGTACACTGGCTGGACATCATCAATTCAAGCTGAGTCGACAGCTTTGCCTGCCTACAATTCGAAGCAGAACATCATGAACGCCATCTACAACATGTCGATTGAGCAGATAGAGGCTGGCACTCATCAATCATCAAATTCGACCTTGGTGGCAAGCGAGTGTTACGATATAGCACTATCACTCGCCTATCTGCAGCCTCTCAAGTCGATGGAAACTCTCAAATCGATGGTTGTCGACAGCGTTATCAACACCCAAGGTAGTGAGCGCACTCTCGCCTCTCTTGCTAATGAACTGATTTGGTCGCAGGCTGCATGGAGTGTGTACTGCGCAACTGGCGATAAATCGTGGCTTGGCTATGCCTATAAAGTAATCATCAAAAGCATTGCCGACAGCAAGGATTATCTACCCGACAATTCAACAGGCTTATATCACGCCCTGTGCCCCTACACTTCACGTTACACATCGCAATATTACCCGGCATGGGCCACAGCCAACGACGCCTATGAAACAATGCCTCTCGTAGCAAATGCTATCGTAGAGCATACCTACACCCTGCTTGGACAAATAGCCGACGAGTTTGAGCTTAACGAAGATTATGATACTCACGCCAGCCATCTGAAGGACTGCATAAATCACCGCTTATGGAATGAGGCAAGGGGATGCTACTCTCAATACCTCTATGGCGGAGTAACGAGTATCATGTCGCCATGTGTCGACAACATGGGGCACGCTCTAGCCATCCTGTGGGACATTGCCGACGACGACCGCACCGAGGCGTTAATCAAAGAGACTCCTATCACCAACTTTGGTGTACCACTACTCTACCCCAACCGTGCTGGTGTGGGAACAGGGCTTAACAACACTGTAATACCTATGGTGCAAGCTATGTGGAACATGGCTGCTGCTAAGGCCAACAACATGGCAATGCTAAGGCGTGGGTTGGGAGCACTAATATTCCAACAGGCTATGGCAGCATCGTGCAGCACTAGCTGCAATGCTACCACTGGCGAGCTGCTCGACTATGGCAATCCTCAAGGCAACGCAGCCGGCAACATTGCCATGGTGCTGCGTGTAATAGCAGGCATGAACTTCCTACCTGGAGGCATTGAGCTTAACCCCAAGGTTCCCGTGTGCTTTGGTGGCGCTAAAACCATAAAGGGTTTTGCCTATCGCAATGCCATCCTCAACATCACCGTCAAGGGCACTGGCGATGATTTCGCAAAGATCACGCTCGACGGAAAGACCCTCGACGACAATTTCATCAATGGCAATCTAGAGGGCAATCACGAAATCGTGATAACAATGAACAACAACTACACAGGTTCGGGTGTTACTACTGTTGCCCAAAAGATGAAAGTGCTGCCCGAGACCCCACAGTGGCTGTGGAACGGATTTTACGGCACCAATTACACCTACAATCCTGCCCTAGGTTACCGAATCCTAATAAACGGCGAACCCACCTACTCAATGCGTGACTCGGTGCTTGGTACCCGCGACACCGTCACCTATCGCAACTACACTATCGTTGCCATAAACAAGTATGGCCACGGCTTCATCTCGCGGCCACACTACATCACCACAGCGGCACATTGCTATCACCTCGCCGGCTTATACCCCCAACTTACCTCCACTTTATTCCCAACGGCAATGAGCCATCATCCCATTCAGCTTGATGACAGCACATCGATAAACATCCCAGTATATGCCGAGGAAGCTGGCGAATACATCATTGAAGTGTTATATTCCAACGGTAATGGCCCTGTTTCATGGACTCAACCGTGCTACATGCTGCAAGTGCTCGCCAACGGCCACAACCAGGGAATGCTTGCCCTCGCACAACTTGGCGATGACCAGTGGATGCGCATGGATTACAGCAGTCACCTGAGTTTAAAGCTCCTCAAAGGGAAAAACATAATCACGCTGCGTCGCAGCAAGAAACAGCAAAACACAAATCTCCTTCTCGACCACATTCGCCTTATTAAGAAACACTAAAAAACCTAATCCATCGGTCAATCACAACAATGACAAAATTCATTAAATCTTACATTATATATTCAGGTTTAGCGCTGCTCGCAATAGCGCTATCTACTTTTGCGAGCTCTTGTAATAACACCAACGAAACAAAGCGTAGTGACGAACTTCTCCTTGCCGACAGTATTATGGAAGAGGCCTACACCTACTACGACAACGCCAATTTCAATAAATCAATCGAAATGGGGCGCATGGCGGCCGATGCCTATATCGCTGGCGGTGACTCGATGGCACTTAGCGATGCTTACTCGCATCTGTCGGCTTGCTACCAACGCATCAGCATGAACGACTCGGCACTGAGCAACTGCTATGCTGGACTAAGAATTGACGAGAAACTGAAAGATAAAGATCGGTTAAGCTCCAGTTACAACAACCTGGCAGCCATCTATCTAGGAATCGAGAGAGCGCTCGAGGCCAAACCATTCATAAAAAAGGCCATTGAGCTCGAGCAGGCAATAAAACCTAAACGGCCCAACAAGTTGTCGATAAGATATGGCATTGCCGCCGAGATTTACCTTAAGCTAAACCAAACTGATACTGCGCTTGCATTTATCGACAAGTCCCTTAGTATCGACTCAGCAGCTGCCGATACAATGCACATGGCTCGCCGTATCGCCGTCAAAGGCGATATTTATACAGCTATGGACAATAAGAGCGAGGCGCTCGAGAACTACAACAAAGCCATCGAATACCTATCCTCAACCCCCGACAAGTATTCACTTGCCCTCGCTTACAAGAGTCTAGGAAGGCTGTATGACATAATGGGCAATCATGCTAAATCACTCAACTGCCTGGAACAGAGCACACAACTAGCTAAAGAATGTAACGCTCGAAAGATTCTCCAGCAAAACTATTACCTGATGGGCATCTCACCGGCAAACACCAACCACAACAAGGTGGTGGAATACCTCAAGATGAGCAATGCCCTGAAAGACAGCATCTCAAACGATGCCGCCAGCGACCTTATTGCACATTATGCCACCAAATTGGAGACTCAGCACAAGCAAATCACCATCGAGGAGCAACAACACTCAATCACAAGGCAACGCCTCATTATCATTGCCACATCGGTGGCTCTACTTTTATTACTTCTGGGATGCGTTGCACTATTTCTCATCAATCTGTTGCGAGCACGCGCCCAACGAGCTGAGAAAAACGCCGAACAAATGAAGGACCTGTTCTTCACTAACATGACCCACGAGTTCCGCACACCTCTCACTGTGATACTTGGCGAGGCCGAGAACCTACGCTCCAAAGACCCCAATGCGCTCAACCAGCCTCGCTACAATGCCATCATCAATCAAGGCAACCAAATGATGGAGCTGGTAAACAATCTTCTCAGCATTTCGAAGGTTCGCAGTGCAATAGGCTCACTAGAATGGCATCACGGCGACATCTCAATGATGGCCAAGATGATTGTTGAGAACATGCGAATCAATGCACAAGACAAAGACATTGAAATCGACATCGAGAGCGACAATCAGGACTACAACATCGACTTTGTGCCTGAATACTGCCACAGCATCATTACCAACCTACTTGCCAACTCACTTAAATTCACCAATCCTGGAGGTAAAATCTCACTCAAGATGCAACGATCCGCCAGCAAGGCAACACTCATAGTGAGCGACAACGGATGTGGAATCAAAGCCAAAGACCTGCCACACATCTTCGATCTATTTTACCAAGGCGATTCCGAGAAAGCTTCGTTAGGCACAGGCATTGGTCTTGCAATGGTGAAGCAGATGACCGAGGCCATGAACGGTAAAATTTCAGTTGAAAGTCAAGAAAACGTGGGCACCACATTCACCGTGACAATCCCCGTCAAGCATGATAACGGAGGTTACCCGCAGTGGGTTCCTAAAATCTTTTCACAGCCCGCCTGCAGCGACGATATTGCCTCAATGACTGCAACCATTACCGAACTTTCATCAACCAATACCGATGACAAACCTATCGCACTTATCGTCGAGGACAACAACGATGTGGCAATGTATATCAAGCACGTGCTTGAGGAGCAATATGCCGTTGTGCATGCCGCCAATGGAAACGAGGGACTAAAAAAAGCACGTGAAGTGGTACCCGACATTATCATTACCGACTTGATGATGCCAGAAATCGACGGTCTCGAGATGTGCCGCATGGTTAGGAGCGACGAACTGCTCAACCACATCCCCATCGTCATCGTCACAGCTCGCAGCAGCGATAAGGACCGCCTTGCAGCACTAACAGTGGGTGCTGATGCGTTCCTCGTTAAGCCTTTCAACGCCAACGAACTTAAAGCTTTGCTCGAAAATCTGCTCAACAGCCGCATGATGCTTAGGGAGAAATTCCAGCTCGAACTCAAGATGCCCAACGATGTAACTGCCCCAGAGCCTGTTGTACCAAATGCTAGCATCTCGAAAGCAGTAAGTAACAAAAACAATGCATTCATGGAGAGAGTGAAAACAATAATCACCAAAAACATTGACGATACCAACATGAACTCGGTTTTCATTGCCGATAAGATGAACCTTAGCCAGCGACAGCTCAATCGCAAAGTTAAGAGCGTGATAGGAATCGACACAGCCAGCTACATCAGGGAGGTACGCATCTCGGTTGCCAAAGATTTGCTCAGCACTACCGACGACCCAGTGACTGAGATTTCCGAGAAGTGCGGCTTTGATTCAAGCAGTTATTTCTCCAAAATATTCAAGCAGTACACCAAGCTCACCCCAACCGACTACCGCAAAGCGTTTTCCATTTGAGAGTATTGAAATCGTCAACATAATAAAAGCTGAGACCCTTAAGTCCCAGCTTTCCCTTTAATATTATTTCCCAGTAGATTTTTACTCCACAGCGTCGCCCTTCTTGCTAGCGGCGTCTTTGTCGATCTTATCAAGCGCCTGGGCGAGTTTCGACTGAAGCTGGTCAAACACCTTGCGGTCAATCGCTACACACGAGTCGAAGTTCTTGTCGTAGAGGTTGACTTCCTCAACTTTGCCCTGAGTGAGTTTCACAAACTCCTCGTAGGTAATCTTCTTGTCGATGTAGTCCTGAGCCGCTTCGCGAGCCGACGAATCGGTAATCTTGAACAATGTGAATGTGGGTGTATTGAATTTGGACAACTCCATATACACAGGACGGTCGCCCATGCCGTCGAGGCTACTGGCATCATCGCTGGTCGAGATGACCTCGCCGCCACCGCCGCTATCATCGGGGGGAGCCATTTCTCCTTCTATTCCCTCGCAAGCCTCGCTAGCGCTGTCGTTCTCAGCAATGTACTTGCGTGTTTTCTCAAACTCAGAGAAAACGGGATAAAAACGAGCATTAGAATAGTTCTCAAAGGCCTTGCTATAGGCATCATTATCGTCTTCTCCTTCGATAAAGCTAACTTTAGCCTCATCGCTCATGTTATCAACATAGATGTATTGTGGCGATTTCTTGCACGAAGAGAAAGCAAACGCAACCATCAGTGTCAATAACAATAGTGTGTACTTTTTCATGTCTATATTTCTATTGTTTTTAAAATTATTTCTTTTTCGGCTGCAAATATATGAATTTTTTTCAAATATGAAAAATCATCACCAAAAACTTCGATTAATCAACGTGACTGGTTGATTTTCGACAGGTTGTAGCGGCTGAGAGTATTTACATAACGCTCAAAAACGATGCGCGACACCGCATCGCCACGGTTAATAACGCCCACTGTTAAACGCTCAAGCGAATCGCTCAACACACTATCGGCAACCACAAACTCACGTTCCTGCTCAATGTTGACTATTGAATCGGGAGCAGCAAGACGACGATATTGCGTCAGCAGCGAGCGACGCGCCGATTCAAGCAACGCGCGATCCTTCAAGTAGGCAAAGTACTCGTGATTGAGGTCACCGCCGCTCACCACCACGCCACGAGCACCAACATCGACCAATGTTGCGCCATGCTCAAGCACAAAGTAAAACGGTGTGCTATCGTTGCCAAATTTCAGGAAGGCCACACATGGCTGCTCCACTTGGCCTTCAATCACAAACGCTCCGATGGCAGTATCTAGTCCCACCGTTGACACGTGGCGCACGCGACCGTAGGAATCCTCAAGTACCATCATCGACACACTGTCAACGCCCAAAGTCTTGTCGACTGTGCACTGCACGCGATATTGTGTGTCGTTAAGCCTCTCAACGCATCCAGTAAGGGCCCATACCACAAAATAAACTGCTATGATTTTTAATAGTCCTCTCATTTTATTCTAACCCAGTCGTTTCAGTTAAAAAGCTTTACCAAGCCCTTTAATCATTATTTGTTGAAATGAACATCAAGCTGTGGGAATGGGAAGTGGATTCCATGCTGCGGCAGCTGCTTGTATATGGCCTCGTTAACTTGGTAAAGTGCTGGCCAATAGTCGGCATGGGTGCACCATGCTCTCACCACCAAGGTAACCGAACTATCGTCTAGACTCTCGACATTCACATTAGGAGTGTAATCTAGTTTAGGCATCTTCTGATCGAGTTCCAGACGTTTCTCCTCACGCCACTCGGCAGCCTTAGCCTGCAATTCCTTGTGACGACGAAGCCAGCGCTTGAACCATGATCCCTTAGCATTTTCTTCGTCAACCTCTTCCACAACTTGAACTTTCGGCTGCTTATGCTCATGTTCGGTGCCAGGCTTGAGGAGCAACTCGTTGCCTTCTAGAATGCCTAATATCACTTTGCGAGCCACGTCAACATCATCGCCGTAACTAATAGCAACTCGCCACTCGAGTCGTCGTGCACGCTCTCGTGAGTAGTTGTTAATAGTCCCTGTCGAGAGGCCACCATTAGGAATGATTATCGACTCATTGTTATAGGTTGTGATTATGGTGTGGAAAATCTGAATTTCCTTTACCGTGCCTTTGTGGGTTTCAAACTCTATGTAGTCACCCACCCTGTAAGGTTTCAACAGCAGGATGAGCACACCGCCGGCAAAATTCTGCAACGTGCCACTGAATGCCATACCAATGGCAATTCCTGCCGAGGCAAAGATGGCGATGAACGAACTCGTCTCAATGCCCATGATGCTGATGACAATAATAGCGAGAATGAAGAAGAATGTAATCTTGAAGAGGCTCAAAAGGAATGTCGTGAGAGAGCGGTCAACGTCGCGGCTCACCATTATCGAACGAATCAAGTTATGAATCTTGATGATTAGGAAGCGACCCACGATAAAGACCACAACAGCAGCAAGGATGTGCAGAGCCAGCGACACGCCTGTGTCGGTGAGTTGGCTTATCACCTCGTTCCAGTTGAAGTTTTTAATTCCCTCATGTATCTTCTGAGGGGTAACGTTTGCGAGCGAGTCGGGCAACGTCGAGAACTTCTTTGTGAGGTTTGCCAGCGAGTCGGCAACAGCCTGTTGACTTTGAAGTAATATTGTCGTTAATGTCATAATTCTTGATTTTCAGCTTACAAAAGTAGTATTTTCTCTGCAACTGACGAACAAAGAAGGCAAAATTTATCTAAAAATACTAAAACTATGCACTACTTCTTGTCATTGCTCATTAACTTTGCCACATGAAGAAATTATTGCATATCATTATATTGCTTTCGCTAGCTCTGGGAGCACAGGCTCAAGCCATCCAATCGATTAACGAGCGTAACATGAAATTTGAGAAAGGTCTGAAGCCCGACCCTATCAAAGTAAAACCGACAATCGACTATAGTATCCCTATCGATACTACAACAGCCTACTATGCATTTGTTGACTCAGCACAACACTACATCAACGCTAAACAATGGAATCGTGCTGAGCATTTCCTCCTTGAGGCAATAAGAAGCGAGCCGTCCAATCCTAGCAACTCACTACTGTTGTCCAACATAGCCACCATTCAGCGGCGGCAAGGACGTCTCGACGAGGCGATAAGGAATTACTCTATGGCGATAGACCTTACCCCCAATGCCGTGACGCTATTGCTAAACCGCGCTGCAGTCTACACCCTCGTCGACAGCATAGCCCTCGCTCAAGCCGACTATGAGCGCATCATGACTATCGACCCCGCCGATGTGGAATCACGTTATAACCACGGCATGATAGCATTGAACTTTGGCGACCCAAAAACTGCCGAACGCGATTTCGACGACATCTTGCGCATCAACCCCAACTCGGGACTTGCCAAGCAGGGTCAAGGCTACCTGCAGAAGCATGCTGGCAACTTCGACAAAGCAGTAGAATGTTTCAGCGAGGTGATAAAAGTTAAACCTTCTTCCACCCTACTTGCTAACCGTGCAGATTGCTACCTCGCAACTAAACATCTAAACGAGGCATCGCTCGACATAGCCAATGCGCTTGAGCTCGACCCCGACGACCCATACATCTACATCCTCAGGGCAAAACTCAACAAACTGCGCTATAACCGCTCCGACATGGAACGTGACCTAAAACTTGCCGTTGCCCACGGAATCCCAGAGTCCGAAGCCCGTTCCCTCATTGGTGAGTAAGTAATCTTGTGGTTTATTATTTTTCCTTCTGTCAAACTATAGACGAAGGATTTTTTTGTGTAACTTTGCAATAAATTAGTGAAATCATTTATAAACATTCATGCTTATGAAAAAAATTACTCTTTTTGTTTTAAGCGCGGCACTCTTGTGCCTCAACGCCGGCGCTCAGGAGCTCACAGCTGCCTTTGGAGCCAGCGAGGCTATGGTGCCCTACTACGAGCAGGGGTGGGATAGTCAGGATGAATTCAATACCTGGACCTACACCAGCACCAGCTCATCAACATGGAGGTTGGGAAACCCAAGCAAGGCATTCTCAACAATCGATCCAAGCAGCACCTCATCAATGGTTCTCGACTATGCCAACGGACAGAACGAGGTGGCTACATCGCCAGCTATCGAAATTCGCGAGAACAGCCAACTAGAGTTCTACTGCTATGCCAGCGGTATATATTTGGTATATGGTGCCTGGAATCTTTATGCTATTGTCGACGGCTCTTCTACACTGCTCATCGACCAGTTCCTGTGGGCTCAAGATAATGCCTACGACGGTCCAAGTTGGGAAAAATTCATCGTAGACCTATCCAGCTATGAAGGCAAGAGTGTGCAGTTCTCTTTCGTATATCAAGGCGACTATGGTGAGGATGAAGCCATCGACGGCTTCAAGATCAAGCAAGCAGCCACTGGCGATGACGCCACAATCAATATCAAAGAAGGCGAAAGCGTGCATTTTCTCGACATGAGCACGGGCAACGCAACTAGCTGGAACTGGACATTTGAGGGTGGAACTCCTGCTACCAGCACCGAGCAGAATCCAGTTGTAGCCTACAATAAGGCAGGCTCTTATGCCGTGACTCTCACCGTGGGCGACGGCAATACCACTTCCACCACAACCCGCCAAGACTATGTAAATGTTGAAGGCGAGGCCCCACAAGCCAATATCGGATTGCCCGATGGTGCTTACCTGTCACCATGGGTTATGATGTTTGTCCCCGTAAATGTTCCCCTCACTTTCAAGGACGCTTCTACAGGCAATCCATCACAGTGGGCTTGGACCTTCCAAGGGACCGACATTACCACAAGCAACGAGCAGAATCCCACAGTGACCTACACCCAAGAAGGCACCTATGGCATCAAGCTTGAGGTGACCAACGACATGGGAAGCAACGTCTTTGAAACAGTAAGCACTGCCATTCAAGCTGGCGGCGAGCAAGAAGTATGGAACATCAGCCCCGAAGAAACCTTAGACCTCAGCATGATTGAGATGGGATGGTATGGCAACTATGCAGGCACCAACTGGCTTGGAATGGGCGAATTTGCCGAGCACTTCGATGCCCCACTTGCCGATGCCACAATAAGTAAGGTTAACATCTACTTCGGCAAGACTACCGCCGCATCGGCCGATGCCGACATCACTGTCAAGATTGCTGCGGCCGACGCTGATGGTATGCCTGGCGAAATTCTTGGTGAGACAAGCCTCAAAGCTAGCCAACTTGCCTTCGACCCAACCACCGTCAACGCTACCGAGTTTGAGTTTGATACTCCAGTTGAAATCAAAGCAGGCACCGAGTTCTTTGCTATGGTGGGACCATTCCCCAATAATAACGGCGACGACATCGCAATCCTCCTAGTTCGTCGTGCTGTTGGCGAAAAATGCACTGCCTATCATTTTGTTTACGACGAGGATGAAAACCACAACTACCTCGAGACAGGCTCTTGGTACAAGAACATCGATGACCCAATCTCGATGGCTATCGCTCCAATGCTCAAATATGACGCGCAAACAGCAATCAGCACTACCAGCATCAGCAAGCAAGTGGTGTCCAACACCTATTACAATGTTGCTGGCATAGCAAGCGACAAGCCATTCAGCGGCATCAACATTGTAGTAACACGCTATAGTGATGGTTCTCACACCACGACCAAGATAATGCGTTAACAACCATATAATTAATACAAAAGTGGCTATATACCTTTAATGTATATAGCCACTTCTTTTTCTTACATAGAATTACAGCAACCACTACAGCGAGTCAAGCTTGCTGCTTCCCAACACATAGTAAATGCGACTCAAAATGTTTTTAAGTGACTCGTTCATGGGCATGAGTTTATAGGCTTTCTCAAGATAAGGCAATGCCTCGGCATAAAGTCTTTGGGCATTTGCCGACCTATGGTCATCGCTCTCTATCGCCTTGTTATATAATGCATTGCCCAAATCAAACAAGCCCATTCTATGGTCAGGATTCAGTTCCACAGCCTTACGATAATAAGGGATTGCCTCATCTATGTCATGTTCTATCTCCACCAAGCGCCCTTTCAAGTCGTAGTAGTCGGCAACTGTCGAGTCGCTGAGTATCACCTCATCAAGAAGCACATTGGCCTCATCATAATTCTTGCTCTTGAGATAGTGGTTTATAAGAATGTGTACGTAACGTGGATCTTTGGCGCCCAGGCGGTCATGAGCTTCATGTGCAACACTAACCAGATAGATGGTATCGCGCTGCTTAATTAGGGCATCAATCCATGTGTCGTACAGGGCTTTTTTCTTGTAGCCAAGACTATTGGCTGCTGAGAGTTGCTCAACGGCCTTGTCATAGTCTTTTCCTTGATAGGCAGCAAGACCTTGGAAAAACCGGTTATAGGCCACCACCGAATCAGGCTCAGACTTCTTTCGCTGTTTTGCCCAGTTGCTCCTTGCCATGTTGCAGTATATGTCCCACGCCTCATAAGCATTGCTCCAATCACCTGCCATATAAAAGTCACCAGCTACAGCGCTGTAGTCAACCAAATGATCAACTATCCTGTTCATTATATCCTGTGAGTACTTGGTTTTCACCTTAGGACGACCAGTCTTTTTATCAATCACTGGGTTTCCTTTCTTGTCGCGCACCACGACCGAATCCTTATTCATAGCACTCCTGAACTTATAGTATCCATCTAGCAAGGCAACACCGGCATCGGTCGAGCTCACTTTCTCGCCCAGTGCCTTATTGTTCATCATTTTATCGTAGATTGAATATTGGATTTTTCCTGCCACCCACCAGGGTTCGGCTTTGTCTTTGGTCTCCTCGTTCTCGAGTGCCCTATTGATTTTTTTCAATGAGTTCTTGTAGTTGTCAACGGTGAGAGTCATTCCACTTATTTCCTTCTTAACTTCGTTTACGAGGCGTTGCTGGGCCACTACTAACATAGTGCTCATTACAATCCACAATAAAACCACAAGAAACTTTTTCATTATTTGAATTTTTAAAACGCTGTGCACAACATTTTAATGATGCCATGCACAGCGTTTAATACAATTTGTGCTTAGTCTATTTATTTCAACAGGTCGAGCTTGTACTCAATATCCTCGATGAAACGCTTAGACTGAGTCTTCTCGCTGGCTGGATCCAACTCATTGGCCTTCTTAAACAAAGGCAGAGCCTTGTTGTAAAGAGGAACCAATTTTGGCTTAAGCTCAGCGTTTGTTGCTTTAGGATTCTCTTCGATAATCTTCTCGGCCTTGTCATAGATTACACGGCCCAGATCAAAGAATCCATTGGGGAAGGTTGCATCAACCTCAGTAGCCTTCTCATAGTATTGTTCTGCTGCAAGCAGGCCATCTTTCTGTTCTACAACAAAACCCTTCATGTCATACAGCAATGCGCTACCTGGATCATCAGCAATGGCCTTGTCAATATAAGCATTGGCACTGTCATAATCCTTAGTATCACAGAAACCTTGAATGATGTTTGCTAAGCAAGAGTTCTTGAAGTCTACAACCTGATTCTCGGTGTAACCCTTGCTGATAGCGTTCTTGAATGCATTAAAGGCTCCGTTATAGTCCTTGAGCTGATAAGCCGAATAACCCTCATAGAATGCTACGTCGGCGAGAGTAGCCTGCTCAAACTGTACACCCTCGGTCAATGGCGAGCCAATGAGCTGGCTGAAGAACTTGAACGCCTTGTAGGAAGTAGCAAAATCGCTACCCATCAAGCCAGCATTACCCACATTGAGCACATCATTGATGTGGCCCGAAAGCAGGGCTACAATGTCCTTCGAATATTTGGTCTTGAATTTGGGTTTGCCAGTCTTTTTGTCAATTTTAGGACTACCATCCTTATTGTACTCGATGATGGTGTCGAGTGGCAATGCCTTCTGTAACAAATCAAAGCCGTTCATCAGGGATGCTGCACGTTCACCGACTGTTGCGTCGGGAGCGTCAGGGTTTTGGCCATGAGCCAGTGTGTATTCAGCAAAGAGCTTGTCATATTTGTCAAACTCTGCCTTACCAGCCTTGAAGAGTTCCTCGGCGGTTTGTGCCTGGGCACCCATCACCATGAGTGATGCGCAAGCCACAAATAAGAAAATCTTTTTCATAATAAAGAAATGTTTATTGTTACTAATTTAAATTATTATCACGATAAATTGTTATTTCTCTTTATCAATGGGCAATCTGCCTTTTTGGTCTTAAGACTGAGAATCGTCGCTTTCGTTTAATTGACCCTCAGCATTTTCTTGTGGTTCTTGAGATTCATTAACCTCGTCAAACTCTAAATCCTGCTGAAGTCCCTCACCTTCGGGAATGTATTCCTCAATCTTTTCTGGATCAGTGTCGACCTTGCAAACCGAGGCTATCTCATCGCTCTTCTTCTCCAAGTTGATAAGCCTTACACCTTGAGTGTTACGGCCTTGTACTCGCAGATCGGCAACCTTTAGGCGAATGGTGATACCCGACTTGTTGATGATGACGATGTCATTGCTGTCGTTTACATTGCGTATAGCAATAAGCTTGCCAGTTTTCTCAGTGATGTTAATTGTCTTCACACCCTTGGCTCCACGATTGGTAACACGGTAGTCTTCGAGTTTAGAGCGTTTACCCATTCCCTGCTCCGAGAGAACAAGAACATCATCTTGAGCAGTGGCACGCATGCAAATCATGCCTACTACAGCATCGTCGCCGCCGTCAAGGGTCATACCCTTAACGCCAGTAGCTGTCCTACCCATTGCTCTTACCTTAGTTTCCGAGAATCGGATTGCACGGCCGTTGCGATTGGCAAGTACAATCTCGCTGTCACCCTCGGTGAGCACCGCACCAATGAGCTGGTCGTCCTCACGAATATTAAGGGCGTTCACGCCGTTAACACGTGGACGTGAGAATTCAGACAAGCGTGTGCGCTTAACTATACCGTTCTTAGTACCAAATACGATATAGTGATTCTCATTATATTCGGGATCTTTAAGTTTTGTAGCGCGGATAAAGGCATAGATGCGATTCTCAGGACCCAGATTAAGCAAGTTCTGGATGGCGCGACCCTTAGAGTTCTTAGCTCCCTCAGGAATTTCAAATACGCGCAACCAGTAGCAACGGCCCAATGCAGTGAAGAACAGCATATAGTTATGGTTGGTAGCCTCATAGATGTACTCAATGAAGTCCTCATCGCGCGTTGCACTACCCTTGGCACCCACGCCACCACGGTTCTGAGTGCGATACTCACTCAATGGTGTGCGCTTGATGTAACCAAAGTGTGATATGGTGATAATCATTGGGTCGTCGGGATAGAAGTCCTCGGCATTCATCTCCTCGGCTGAATACTCGATTTGGGTGCGGCGCTCATCACCGAACTTGTCGCGTACTTCAATGAGTTCGTCCTCTATAACCTTGCGGCACACGTCGGGATTGGTCAAAATGTCCTCGAGGTGCTGTATGGTCTTTAACAACTCTTCCATCTCGGCATGGAGCTTGTCCTGCTCAAGGTTGGTGAGCTGACGCAGACGCATCTCGACAATCGCACGAGTTTGAATGTCATCAAGATTAAAGCGCTCGCCCAAGCGCTGACGTGCCTCGTCGGTAGTCTTGCTGCTACGGATGATGTGGATTACCTCATCAATATTGTCACTAGCAATAATCAAACCCTCAAGAATGTGTGCACGCTCCTTGGCTTTCTTGAGCTCAAACTCAGTGCGACGAATAACAACCTCATGGCGGTGCTCAAGGAAGTATTGTATCATGTCTTTTAGGGTAACGGTCTGTGGACGTCCCTTAACAAGACATACATTGTTCACACTGAACGATGACTGCAGCTCAGTCATCTTGTAAAGCTTGTTGAGCAGCACATTGGCATTGAAATCCTTCTTCACATCAATAACTATGCGCATGCCATGACGGTCACTCTCGTCGTTGATGTTCGAGATGCCATCAATGCGTTTGTCCTCAACCAAGCCAGCAATGTTCTCAATGAGCTCACGCTTGTTAACGTTGTAAGGAATCTCGGTCACTACAATCTTGTCATGACCATTCTCGGTCTCAATTTCAGCCTTCGAACGTATTACAATACGGCCCTTACCAGTCTCAAACGCATCACGTACACCCTGATAACCATGGATTATACCTCCTGTCGGGAAATCGGGGGCTATGATGTATTTCATCAAGCCATCGGTGTCGATGTCTGGATTTTCAAGCATCGCAAGGCACGCATTAATCGACTCGGTAAGGTTGTGGGGAGCCATATTGGTCGCCATACCTACCGCAATACCCGAACCTCCATTTACAAGCAGGTTAGGGAATCGGGTTGGCAACACCTCAGGTTCATCAAGGGTGTTGTCAAAGTTTGGAACAAAGTTAACTGTGTCTTTGTCCATGTCGCGCATCATCTCCTCACCCATCTTAGCAAGGCGGGCCTCAGTATAACGCATAGCAGCAGGGCTGTCACCGTCAACCGAGCCAAAGTTTCCCTGACCGTCTACAAGTGGATAACGCATCGCCCAGTCCTGGGCAAGACGTACCATAGCCAAGTAGACCGACGAGTCACCGTGGGGGTGGTATTTACCAAGCACATCACCCACGATGCGCGCGCTCTTCTTGTAGGGAGCGTTGGAAAAGTTTCCAAGTTTTTCCATACCGAAAAGAACCCTGCGGTGCACAGGCTTAAAGCCATCACGCACGTCGGGCAGGGCGCGAGACACAATAACCGACATCGAATAATCGATGTAACTGGTTTTCATCTCGTTTTCGATATTGATCTCAATAATTCGATCGTTATTCATCTCTTATTTTTTAAAATTTTACCTGTGGCGAACTGCAAATCCAGCTAAATGTTGCCTCAATCATCACAGTCACGCCGAAACATTAAAATTAACCTACAAAGATAATACATTTCACACAAATAACCAACAACTTCACACCTTAATTTTTGTTTTTTTTGAACTTATAATCAAACTGTTTTAAAATGTTTTTTAATATTGCTTATTTTAAATTATCTAACTATCTTTGTGCAACAATCCGTGCTATTGGTAAATTGTCATTATTTATGCCAAATGAGTCAGGTGAGTCAGGTGAGTCAGGCGAGTCAGGCGAGTCAGGCGAGTCAGGCGAGTCAGGTGAGTCAGGTGAGTCAGGCGAGTCAGGCGAGTCAGGCGAGTCAGGCGAGTCAGGCGAGTCAGGCGAATCAGGCGAACTCACAAACTCTTTGTCTCCATCTAACACATGGCACGAATTTTGCTGACATTATTCACATATTAAAGCACAAAAGAATGAAAAGACAACCAATAAACATACTAAACGACATAGAGTTGATGACACTCATCGACGAGTTGGCTATGCCTATTGTCGACGGCGTTGACTTCACCAGTGATGAGGAAGACGATGACATCGAAGACGATATGGGCAGCGCCGGAGCCCAAACGAGTGGCGGAGAGAAGCGTACACAACGACGAAATGTCACAAAAAATGACAACGCGACACCGACCATCGATAAATATGGTAAGGACATTACTCGCCAAGCAGCAGCTGGCGACCTTGACCCTGTGGTGGGACGTGAACGTGAAATTGAACGACTGGCTCAAATTTTGAGCCGCCGCAAGAAAAACAATCCTGTTCTCATTGGCGAGCCAGGAGTAGGCAAGTCGGCTATCGTTGAAGGACTTGCACAACGCATCGTGCAGCGCAAAGTGGCACGAAGCCTTCTGGAAAAACGCATTGTAGCGCTCGACATGGCATCGGTTGTTGCGGGGACCAAATATCGTGGACAATTTGAGGAACGCATCAAAGCAATTATCGACGAGGCATCAAAAAGCGACGACGTGATTCTTTTTATCGACGAGATTCACACTATCGTAGGTGCTGGTAACGCTAGCGGAACAATGGATGCTGCCAACCTGCTCAAGCCGGCACTTGCACGAGGAGAAGTGCAATGCATTGGAGCAACCACTCTCGACGAGTATCGCAAGAATATCGAGAAGGACGGTGCACTTGAGCGCCGTTTCCAGAAGGTGATTGTCGACGCCTCAACTGCCGAAGAAACTATCGAGATTCTAAACAATATCAAGGAAGCCTATGAGAAGCACCACGGTGTAATCTACACTCCCGAGGCCATCAGAGCTTGTGTGACTCTTACCGACCGCTACATCAGCGATCGAGCATTTCCCGACAAGGCCATTGATGCAATGGACGAGGCCGGTTCACGTGTTCACATATCAAAGGTTGAAACACCTAAAGAAATCGAAGAACTTGAGGCACAAATAGCCGAAGCACAGGAGAATAAGCTAAAGGCAGTTCAAGCACAGAATTTTGAGAGCGCAGCCAACTATCGCGATCGCCAAGAGAAGCTTAAACTTGAACTTCAAGATTTCAAGGAGCGTTGGGAAGCCGAACTCGACAAGAAACGCGAGACTGTCGACGAAAACGACATTGCTCAAGTAGTTGCAATGATGACTGGAGTGCCCGTTCAGCGAATCGCACAGAGCGAAGGAATTAGGCTGCTGGGCATGAACGACGAACTGAAGGCAAAAATCATTGGTCAGGATGAAGCTATCGATAAAATTGCCAAAGCAATTCGACGCAACCGCGTGGGCCTGAAAGACCCTAACCGTCCCATTGGTTCGTTCATGTTCCTTGGTCCCACAGGTGTGGGCAAGACCCTTCTTGCCAAGCGACTTGCGGAGTTCCTATTTAACTCTCCCGATGCCCTTATCCGCATCGATATGAGCGAATATATGGAAAAATTCAATGTGTCACGACTGGTAGGTGCCCCTCCGGGCTACGTTGGATATGAGGAAGGTGGACAGCTAACCGAAAAGGTGCGTCGTCACCCCTACTCGGTTGTGTTGCTCGACGAGATTGAGAAGGCACATCCCGATGTGTTCAACATGATGCTGCAAGTGCTTGACGAGGGGGCATTGACCGACAGCCTGGGTCGCAAGGTAGATTTCAAAAACACCATTATTATAATGACGTCCAACATTGGCACCCGCGAACTCAAAGACTTTGGAGCTGGTGTGGGCTTCAACACTCAAGAGCTAACTAAAGAGCGCTCCGACTCAGTTATTCGCAAGGCTCTAAACCGCAGCTTCTCACCGGAGTTCCTAAACCGCGTTGACGACATCATCACCTTCTCTAGTCTTAATAAGGACGACATCCTCAAGATTGTGGATATTGAATTGGAGATGTTCTACGACCGAGTGCACGAACTTGGACACGAACTAGTCATCACCGATGCCGCAAAGCAATTTGTCGCCGACGCAGGTTTCGACATCCAATATGGAGCACGACCACTCAAGCGAGCAATCCAGTCGCACATCGAGGACCCAATGTCAGAGCTCCTGCTCAAGCATGAGGACATGAACAACGCAACCATCACCATTGACGTAAAAGACGGAGAGATTGTCGCCACAATTAACAAGTGACAATTTTTCACCACCAATAATCAAAATGTCACACACTTGCTGTGTGGCATTTTTATTGCATAATATCGTGAAAGAATAAACAACTAAAATAATATATATTATGGCAAAAGGTTCAATTGGGGTAACTACTAACAACATTTTCCCCGTTATTAAAAAATTCTTGTACAGCGATCACGAGATATTCTTGCGTGAGCTGATTTCAAATGCAGTAGATGCAACACAAAAACTTAAAACCCTCGCTACAGCAGGCGACTTTAAAGGCGAAACTGAAGGACTGAAGGTTAGTGTCACTATCGACAAAGAGGCTGGTACTCTCACCGTGAGCGACCACGGAATAGGAATGACCGAGCAAGATGTTGATAAATACATCAACCAAATCGCCTTCTCTGGTGCTGAGGACTTCCTCAACAAGTATAAAGACAATGCCAATGCAATCATTGGTCACTTTGGTCTGGGTTTCTACTCAGCCTTCATGGTAGCTAAGAAAGTGGAAATTCGCACACTCTCTTGGGAGGATGGCGCAAAACCGGTCCTCTGGAGCTGTGACGGCTCGCCCGAGTTTGACATGACCGAATGCGACAAGGCTGAGCGAGGCACCGACATCGTGCTCTACATCGACGACGATGAGAAGGAGTTTCTTGAGCAATCACGCATCAACACTCTGCTCAACAAGTACTGTAAATTCATGCCAGTACCAGTTGTTTTTGGCAAGGAGCAGGAGTGGAAGGACGGCAAGTATGTTGATACTGATAAGGACAAGGTTATCAACGACATCGAGCCCCTGTGGTCACGCAAACCCACCGACCTCAAGGATGAGGACTACATCAAGTTCTATCATGCCATTCAGCCAGCCCAGGACGATCCATTATTCTGGATTCACCTGAATGTGGACTATCCATTCACCTTGACAGGAATCCTCTATTTCCCAAAGATCAAGAACAATCTCGATATTCGCAAGGACCGCATCCAACTCTATTGCAATCAGGTGTTCGTGACCGATAGTGTTGAGGGTGTCGTGCCTGAGTTCATGATGCTTCTGCAAGGTGTCATCGACAGTCCTGACATTCCATTGAACGTGTCACGTTCCTATCTACAGGCCGACCGCAACGTAAAGAAGATTTCGTCTTACATCACCAAGAAAGTGGCAAGCCGACTCGAAGAAATTGCTAAGACCGATGCCAAGGCATTTGAGGAGAAATGGAACGACATTAAGATTTTCATTGAGTATGGCATGCTCAGCGACGAGAAGTTCAAAGATGCTGCTGCCAAGTTTGCTCTCCTGCAGAACACCGACGGCAAGTTCTTCAAATTTGACGAGTATCGCGACCTCATCAAGGGCAACCAGACCGACAAGGACGACAACCTCATCTATCTCTATGCAACCGACAAGACAGCACAGTACACTTACATCAAAGCCGCTCAAGATAAGGGCTACGATGTGCTACTTATGGATGGCCAACTCGACATTCCATTCGTTGGGTTGCTGGAGCAAATGAACGAGAAGTCACGCTTTGTGCGTGTCGATAGCGATGTTGTAGATAATCTAGTGCGAAAAGAGGACGCCAAAGACTCGGAACTCACTACCGAGGAACGCGAGATTGCCACTACCCTATTCAAGTCGCAGATTCCCGCAATCGAAAAGAGCGAATTCATGGTAACTTATGCTGCAATGGCACCCGACGCTCAGCCTGTTGTAATCACTCAAAGTGAGTACATGCGACGCATGAAAGATATGGCAGTGTTCCAGCCAGGCATGAGTTTCTACGGTGAGTTCCCCGATGCTTATAACTTCACGCTCAACACTAGCCACCCTGTCATCAAGAAAGTTGTTGACCAAGCAGTAGCAGCAGTGAAAGATGAGCTCAAGCCCATCGACGATGAACTCGCGGCAACAAATGCCGTTATCAAGGCCATTCGCGACCTTGACAAGGACAACAAGGGTGTGCCCGATGACAAGAAGGACGACCTTAAAAAGAATGAGGACAAGGCTCAAGCCCTGCGCGACAAGAAAGAGGAAATAGTCTCTAACTATGCCGCTGGCCAAGACACCGTTAAGCAACTCATCGACATTGCCCTCTTGGGTAACGGTCTGCTCAAAGGTGAGGCTTTGAACAACTTCCTGAAACGCTCAGTCGACCTGCTATAACAGCAAGTCACAATAACACTAAAAACGACAAAAGGCAGAACGTTATAGTTCTGCCTTTTATTATGCGTTTTCAAATCACTCTAGGCTCAAAGGGCATTTTGCTCACCACGCATAGCGTTAAACACCGTGAGGAGCATAATCTTGATGTCGAGCATGAAGTTCCAGTTCTCGGCATACCACACATCAAGCTCTACGCGTTTCTCCATTTTCCAGAGTTCATCGGTGGGGCCACGGAATCCATTTACCTGTGCCCAGCCGGTGATACCAGGCTTGATAGTGTGACGAAGCATGTACTTGTCGATTAGCTCGCTGTACTCTTGGGTTTGTTGCACCATGTGAGGTCTTGGGCCCACAATCGACATGTCGCCCATAAACACATTGATAAACTGTGGCAATTCATCAAGGCTAGTCTTGCGAATAAAGTTGCCAAATTTGGTCTTACGTGGATCGTCTTTAGTGGCTTGTAATGAGTCGCTCTTATCATTAACACGCATCGAGCGGAACTTGAGGCACTGGAAAGACTTGCCTCGGTAACCAGTGCGTTCCTGACGGAAGAACACTGGTCCTGGCGAAGAGAGCTTCACACCAATGGCAATAGGCAGGAACACAAGAGGCGAAAACAAAAGGACTATCGACGATACGAGCAAGTCGAAACCACGCTTGATAGCCATATTGAACGGATTGTTCAATGGGTGAGGGTGAATCGACAGCACTGGAACAGCACCAAATGTATCTATCTCGAATCGGCGGTTAATATACTTACTGAACTGAGGCACGTAAAAGAAGTCGATGGCATTGCGTTCGGCAAGGTTGATTATGTGCTGCAATTCTTGACGGTCATTCTCAGGAATTGCGCAATATATCTCATCGACGGAGTTTTCTCCTAGAAATTGCTCAAGGTCACTAATGTTACCACTATAGTTTGGTATCTCAGGGGCAGGCTCATCATTGAAGAAACCCACCACATGATAACCATATCCTTGGTCTTCTTCAAGCTGTTGCATCATCCTGACTCCTGCGCCTGATGTACCACCACCTATTATCACAATCTTCTTGTAGTTGAAGCCCTTACTACGGTACCATTTGAGCAGTTTGCGCGACACAACCCACCACACCGCCAAAGCCAAGGTAAATATGACATAGAAAAGCAGGATTGTCTTCCATGACACAACCTCGTCAACAAAGGAGAAAAGCATCAGGAATATCACAGCATGGAGCATGATATACTTGACAAGTAGCATAAGCACCCTATCTATGTACACAACGCGTCTGTCGTGCAATGAGTTAAGTGCCAGCACAACTACCAAGTACGCTAAGTTGAGCATGAGCCACACCTGCTTGCCATAGAATGGTTGATGGTCAATGTCGGTAAGCAAGCACGTAGCAATGTATGACGCATTGAGTACCAGAAAGTCTACGGCAAGTAATATCCAACGGATAAAATGTCCATATCTGCCCCTACTTTTCAATAACACGGCAAGATTAGAGTTTAAAGTTAGTCCATCCTCTGCGAGACCCAAATCTCACAGAGGATGGCTTATGGTTTAGCTTAAATTTTTTCGTCAATAATTTTAATCTTCTGCTCAAGAAGTGCTATCTCATCCTTGAGATTGGAGATCTTGCGCTCAAGCTCCTTAACAATGGTGTTACCATCCTTAGAACGTGCAGTAAAGAAGCCCATATTGTTCTCATAGGTCTTGAGCTCGTTACACTTCTGCTCATAGGCACGAACCAGTCGCTCACGCTCGTGATAAACCTTGTCGCTGCCCGACTGGCTAATCGAGTTTTCAAAGTTAGTCAGGCGTGCTCTCACAGCTTTCATGTCAAACTTCTCAAAAGCCTTGTCGATAGCCTCCTTATATTGAGCATAGATTTTATCTTTCTCCTTGTAGGGCACATGGCCAATTGACTGCCACTTCGACATCAAGTCGCGAATCTGCTGAGGTGCATCCTCGGCTTCTTCCTCGGCATTGAGAATGGCATTGATTTGTGCAATAACCTCTTTCTTGGCCTTGAGATTGTCGTGCTCTACCGAACGCTGGCTTGACGTCTGTTTCTTCTTTTGCTCGAAGAAATAGTCACAAGCGCCAATGAAGCGCTTCCACACTGCGTCGCTGTGCTTCTTCACTACTGGACCAATGGTCTTCCACTCCTTCTGAAGAGCAATGAGAGCATCGGTTGTGGCCTTCCACTCGGTCGACTCCTTGAGTGCTTCAGCCTTTTCGCACAGAGCAGTCTTCTTGGCTAGATTGTCGGCAAGTTCTTCCTTCATCTGTTTGAAGAAAGCCGCTTTGGCAGCGAAGAACTCATCGCACGACTTACGGAAACGTGTAAACAATGCGGTGTTCACCTTGCGCGAAGCAAAGCCCAGCTTCTTCCACTCTTCCTGCAGACCAATAATCTGCTTAGTCACCTCTTCCCATGCCGCATAGGTCTTGAGGCCTTCGGTCTCGATTTTCTCTATAGCCTCACACAGAGCGGTCTTGGCGTCGGCATTCTCCTTTTCACTAGCTTTGCGCTCCTCAAAGAAAGCTTGATGCTTCTTGTTGATAACCGATGAGGCAGCTTTGAAACGAGCCCAGAGCTGTTCGCGAATATCCTTGGCAACAGGGCCTGTCTCACGCCACTTGTCGTGCAGTGCCTGCAATTTCTTGAAGGCGCCAATCACATCGTTCTCCTCATCAAGAGCCTCAGCCTCCTCGCATAACTGCTGCTTAATTTCTAAGTTTTTCTTAAAGTCGTAGTCACGAAGTTCTTTGTTAATCTTGAGCAAGTCGTAGAAGTTCTCGATAGCCTGCTGATAAGATTTCCAAACCTCGGTAGTGCTTGTTGAGGGAACTTCGCCTATCGACTTGAACTCTTGCTGCAATTGCTGCACGCGAGAGAACTGACGGTTGATATTATCGGTATCTTTAGATATAGTGTTTATCTCCTCGATGATTTTTAGTTTCTTCTCAAGGTTTTCTTGCTTAACGGCGTCTTGTTCGGCGTTAAACTCGGCACGCTTCTCTTTAAACTCACCCAGCAGCTCTTTTATTCTCTTCTCGACATCATCTTCAACAACGGCAAATGCCGCCTCGTCGTT
Source organism: uncultured Bacteroidales bacterium (assembly GCA_902785925.1). GTDB lineage: Bacteria > Bacteroidota > Bacteroidia > Bacteroidales > Muribaculaceae > Sodaliphilus. Next base: position 40,455 of record CADAAI010000007.1, on the reverse strand, counting down.
GCCTGCAGCAACAAACTCGGCTTTCTCGGCAGCTATTTCTTCCTTACGCAGGGCAAAGAAGGCGGCCTTGATTTGAGCTACTCGGTCCTTAACACTTTCTACCGGCAAAGCAAGCAGTTTCTCAAGTTCGGCCACAAGCTGACTCTTGTCGAGAGAAGAATAATCCACCTTCTCCAACTCTTCGGCTGCAGGCTCCTCGGCAACAGGCTCTTCGGCTACAGGTTCCTCAGCTTCAGGTTCCTCAGCTTCAGGTTCCTCAGCTTCAGGTTCCTCAGCTTCAGGTTCCTCAGCTTCAGGTTCCTCAGCTTCAGGCTCCTCAACCGGCGCTTCCTTAACCTCGAGAGTAACTTCCTGGTTCTCAACTTGATTCTCAACTGCTACTTCGGCTTTTTCCTCAGTAGATTTGTTTTCAACTGTCTCTGGGGCATTAACAGCCTCAGTCTCAGCATTCAGAGTTTGGTCTTTCTCAATGTTTTCCATCGATTCAGACATTTCACGCGTTACCATAATAAAAAAATTTTATAAAGGTATAATATTACCTAACATTTATTGAACCCCAAAAATACTGCTTTTTCACGAAACAGCGAAAAAAATGAGTGTTTTTTTTCATCAAACACCCATTTTTTTGAAAAAATGATAAAAACTCATATATTTCTAGCTTTATGCGTCAGGACCATAGTAAATGGTCGAGCAGTTGCTAGAATTAAAGAGCGTTGAAGCCACTTCTGCTATGTCACGTGGGGTTATTGCCTTGTAACGATCTTTCTCGGTGTTGATGCCGCTTGCTCCCCACAATAGCTGGTGATTACACAACGACACAGCTTTCTCGGCATAGCCCACATTCTCGAAGAGTTTGTTGGACAAATACTTATTGACACACTTGTCGATTTCGTGCTGCGTGGCACCCTCGTCTATCAGGCGTCTGAGCACCGAATCAATAGCTTTGTTGGCAACGTCGAAGTCAACACCGTCGGCAAGACGTGCCCTAACATAGAATAGACCTGGGTCACGTGAGCCAAGCACCGAGGCATCGATGTCGGCAAACATATCGGTTGCCAGTATCAGTTGTTGGTAGAATCGTGAAGACATGCCATTACCCAATATGTCGCTCACCAGATCAGTGGCCTGATAGCAGTCACCGGCACGATCGCACATGTGGTAAGTGCGGAAAATCATGTTATTGGGCACATCACTGTGTTGAGTCATGAAGCGAGGCGCGTCCTGAACTGGCTCATCAGGCAGTTGACGAGGCTGCATGATGGTGCCTTCAATGTCACCAAACCATTTCTCAACAAGCGTAACAGCTGTGTCGAAATCGACATTTCCCGAAATGCACATCACCGCATTACTAACGTTATAGAAACGATTGTGAAATGAGGTGATGTCGTCACGAGTGAAGCCCTTGATGGTGTCGACGTCAAGTCCAATTGTTGGCCAGCGGTATGGATGCACAGTAAATGCCTGCCCGTGTGTGAGATGTAGCACATCGCCATAAGGCTGGTTGAGATAACGCTGCTTGAACTCCTCAATCACCACCGATTTTTGCACCTCAATGTTTTCCTCGGTGAGGTTAAGGTTCAATAGTCGCTCGCTCTCTAGCCACAACGCCGTTTCCAAGTTTTGACTTGGAAGTATGTCGTAGTAGTTAGTTACATCTATGCTTGTCCAAGCATTGCTGTCGCCACCGGCCTGCTGCAGCATCTCGTCAAACTTCGCCACATGCTTCGTTCCCGAGAACATCAGGTGCTCCATAAGATGAGCCAGACCAGTTTTTGCAGAGTTTTCATCGCTCGAGCCCACATCATATAACAAGTTCACCGCCACCATGCTAGTGTTTGCAACGTGGTGGTGAATCAATGTAAGCCCGTTCTTGAGCCTGTGAGTGCTGAACTGTATCATCGCACCTTTGCGCTGATGATTCTCACGTCATCAACAGGGCGATCGGCATTGCCAGTTGTCACGTTTTGAATCTTATCGACAACGTCCATGCCCGACACCACCTCGCCAAACACTGTGTAGGCGCCATCGAGATGTGGCGTTCCACCAATAGTGCTGTAGGCATCAATCTGCGCCTTGGTGAATTGCACTGGATGCTCGGCATACATGCTCTCAGTAATCTTTATGAGCTCGTTCTGCAAGTTATTGAGTGCGACAGTATCGCCAGTAGCCTGAAGTGCCTCAATCTGAGCAATGCGTTCACGAGCAAGAGTCTGGAAAATCTTTGCCTTGGTCTGCTCCTGCATGCGCTCGGCCATAACGTTAAGCTGATATTCCGAGAATAGACGACCAGTCACGATGTAGAACTGCGAACCCGAACTCTTACGCTCAGGGTTGGTCTCATCGCCCTCACGCGCTGCAGCCAAAGCGCCACGCTTATGGAAGAGTTTGGGATAAACAATCTCGGCAGGGATATCATAGCCAGGCCCACCGCCACCTAAGAGTGCATCGCAAGTCGCATTCTTTGAATCGGGGTCACCAGTCTGTATCATGAAATCTTTAATAACTCGGTGGAAGAGAACGCCGTCGTAGGTGCCACTTTTAACAAGTTTCACGAAGTTGTCACGATGCTGTGGTGTCTCGTTGTAGAGTGCCAACTCAATCTCGCCAAATGTAGTCTCGAGCAGCACTCGCGTAGTATTGCTTAATTCTATGCTCATAGTATCTTGTTTCTCACTTGCTGTCACATCGTTGCTACTGCCTGCCTTCACGCCAAAGGCCAGAGCCATAACGGCTGCAAGAGCAACCAACACAGAAAAATACTTTTGTTTCATAATCTTTAAGTCTAAAAAAACATCACTATTTCCTAATCCCTAATCAAGCCTATGTGCTATCAAATTCCAATGGGATACAGACGCTTGTAGACGCGGCGAAAATTGTCATCGCTGGCAACAAGGGATGCAGCGCGTTCCTTGTAATCGTCGCCCCAAATCGAAGTGGCAAGCACTCCCAGATAGGCACGTTCGCGGTCGACAGTTATCTCAGCCTTAATAAGACGGTCGATTTGCTGGGCAAAACCATCTTTGTCGATGGCATTGAGGTAACGGGCTGTGCTCACGACAAACTGCCCAGTCTTGTCAACCCTTATAATATTGTCAACTAGCTCGTCAACTTCCTGAGCAAAGTCAAAATTGTTGATGTTATTGGCTATATACTCATAGGTAGTCAAGCCATTCTCGTCTTTTTCAAGTCGTTTCTTTAAATCAGAGTCCATAGTAAAACAGTTTTCACAGCGCAAAGATACAAACAATTTGCTAAATTATGCCTCCAGTCAATACTTTTTTCACTTCGGCATTACTCACATTGCTGCTTTTCACACAATTTACGGTAATTACCCATAAATTGATCCATGATGTTCATTAACACTACGTGTACCTTTCATTTAATCAAAGCCCTCTCCACAGAATTGTCCTGCTTGGAGAATGGCATGTGTAGTCTCGTCGTATATAAAATAGAGGAAGGGATGGTTGGCATTGAACGGCAGATTTATTGATTTAAACATGTTGCTCTGCACCGTCACGCCACTAGTTTCGGTGCCAAATTCGTTGACGGTAATCTTAGTGTCTTGCGTGAAGCGGTTGATATAGGAATGCGCCTTACTGAGACGGCTGAAGTCGGCATTGTCGTTAAAGGCCGTTGGCATCAAGGTTTCCAACACTTCACGCATATTCAAACTGCAGTTGGTAGAGAAACGAGGCAAATTAAGGTCAACTATCCTTTCTGTGGTTCTCAGACAAGAGATTATATGATTGAATTCCTTAGAACCCACCGCGAGCAAGAATTTGTTGATTTTGACATCTTTAGGCAAAACGACGAGCATACTGAACTCGCTGTCGTCATATTTCATTGAGACTGCTTGGCAAGTGTTGTCTTCATAGTACAGCTCACGGAAATACCTGAACATTGTGGACACCTGCATGGTACTACCGTCATCGTTGATAAACTCTTTTTCATAAGTGAAACTCTTGTCAAAAGGGTTCTGCCACAGCGCCTTGAATTTTAGGTAATTGATAAGGTAAATAATCTCGTTGGGGTGAGTTTCCTTGATAATGTTATCAAATTCGCCACCCGACTGCTGTTTGATCCAGTAGTTAAGTTGCTGAGTGGCCTTGCCGGTGCCGAAATCTAAATTGCTCACCTGGGCGTTATATACACCAGTAATCGCCTTAATGTAACCCTGATTAATTACAAACCGATTATTCATCGCAAGATAGTTGCTCATCACGATTGAAGGCGCGAAATGAGCGACATACCGACTGTAAAAAGCATTTGCTGCTGACGATGGGCCAACCAACTCTTCTATCTCCTTGAGAGTATCACCACCAGCACCGTTACTAGCCATAGCAAGCGCATAGCTCACGCTCAACGGCGAGAAAGTAAAACTCTTGAAAGGTTCCTTCGCTGACTGCTTTTTCAAGAGAATGAATGCCAGCTCATTAGCCTTATCAACGCAGAGCTTGTCGCCACTGTTCAAGACAAAGGGCTTATCGCTCTTTGTCACCTGCGAATTTACACCAGTCTTATTTTGCTGCTTATGTTTTACATCCCTGTGAGTCCTTACTCTAGAAGACTCGCCAGCACATGCCCCAAGCGAGCAAGTCGCGACAAAAATTATAATCAGGATACGGAAAATCAATGTTTTCATATCATTCTTGTTTTAAGTTGCAAATAATTATAGTGTGCCCCAAAGTTAGCAATAATATCTCAAAAAGATGCCCTAATTAGTGACAAAAGCAGAAAATACTTCTTGGGAATTTATGTTTTTATACTTTATTGAGATATCATACAAATAAAATTATGCTAAAAGAACTAATTCCCTCAGCATAATTTAGATAAATGAGTCCGAAAATTCTAATTTACAGAACTTTATTTAGTAAGTGACACGTTAATTGAGATACCGTAGTTTGTATTGGTAGTTGGGTAAGCCGTCGACGATACAAGAGGCGTATTGACCTGGTGGTCGAAGTAGGCACCCAGAGTTATGCGCTTGCTCATAACATAGTTTGCCGAGAAATTGATACCCAGCGTGCGTGTGCCGCTAGTAGCCTGCGTGGTGTTGACATCTATCTTACGGATGAGTGCCGTATTATTGTTGAGCTGCATGTTGAAGTTGAGCGTGAGATCATTGTTCACACCTTGCTGCTTCTTCTTAATCTTGAGCACCGAATTAAAGTTAGCAATCTTATAGCTTGCACCCAGCACAAACGACTTCTGCAGTGTCTCAACCAGCTGCAGCGACGAAATATTAAGCGCCAACGTACGGGCATCACGATACTCGAAGTTGATACTCAAATCATTCTTCAGAGTTGCGTTGATACCAATGAGTGGTGCGAATTTCTCGGTTATAGTTACCGACGAGATGTTATAAGGTGAATTGGGGATTGGATTGTTTGTAAGAGCGTCCTGAGTGAAACCAAGTCCCTCACCTACCGAAATCCAATCGGTATAGCTAGTAAAGTTACCCACCGAGTAGGTACATTGATAAGCATGAGTGAGCGTGAGATTCTTAAGAACCTTCTTCACGGCAGGGATGCGCGACAGACCGTCGTAGGTCACGCGCCAGTTTGGCAAAATGCTCTTTAGACCTGGGAATGGGTTAAGATCCACCTTAGCGGCATCCTTACCCGAATAGGCCGCCATGAATGCCGGAATCATCACGTCACTACCAGCAGGGTTAACCGAACCATTCTCGGGATTGAATGGCGTTTCGGCATATCCAGTGCCACGCAAGAAGCCACGATTTGGATAATTGACACCTATATACTTCTGCTCGATACGGCTAGCAACAATGGGGATGTTCTGCAAGAACTTGTCGAACGCCGTGCTAAAGTACTCGTTATCGACACTCACTCCACGCAGAGCCGTTGCAATGGCAATGTGTGTCTTGGTGTAAGAACCCGAGTATAGCACGCCCACATCATCATACATGAACTGAATCTGGTTGGTGCGGTTGTCGGTTCGATTGCCATTGAGAGTTATCTTGAGACCTGTAATGGGCTCTACCACCACCTCGGCATTGAACTCCTGAGTCTTAGAGAAGATAGCAGGCGAGGTCTGAGTGGAGTCACCAAGCAACCATCCACGACTCTTTGCCTTCTCGATATAGTCCTGACCCACGAAACCAAAGGCGAAGTCAAGACCTGGCGCCATCACGTCGTAATGAGTATTCTGACCGAAAATGTCACCGATGTTGGGAACAAACTGCGGAATCGACAACGACTGGGTCTGCCTCCACTTAACGTTCACGCTCTTGACGCTCATTGCAAGTCGAGTTAGATACTGAGCAAGCTCAGTACCGAAGTTCTTCTTGTCGCTTGCCAGCACCTCGGTAACAGTTACCTTGATGCTCTTGGAATCGCGGTTCAAAATCTCGATATTATTGTTATCCTTAACATTGAATTTAACAGGATAGCGCTTGCCGTCGATCGTGGTTGCAGTAACCCTCACCTTCTTGACGTTCATGTTATGCTTAACAAGCGTTGTGGTGTCATTGCTGAGTTGGAATGTTCGGTCAAACTTCTTGGCCTTCTTCTCGCTCTTCTTACCTGCCTTATTGTCGCGTCCGCCACTCGACGACGAGAATCGTTTCTGCACGTCCTTTAGATATGGAACCTTGCCATAGAAAGTCTCCATGTTGAGTCGAGTGTCGATATTGAGCGAAGACTGGTTGGCAATGTTGTTACCCGAGATGATTCCAGCAATCTCGGTACCACGGTCCCAACGATAAGTCGCGTTATAGGTCGCGTTAGCTGTGATGAAACTCAAGATAGGAATAGCACTGAACGGAGCCTTATAGGACGCTGTGAACGTCTGATTATAGGCCCATGGAGTGCCAAGGTCCTTGATGCTGCGCCACACGCTGTCGCGCCAGTCGCGGTACGCATCGGGGAAGAGTTTGCGGTTCACCTGACCGATGGGCTCCAAGATGTGAGCTGTGGTCTGGCTATTGAACGACACGTTGAGCGACTTGGTGAAGTTCCAAGAAAGAGCAAACTGCCTATCCCACAAGAAGTTTTTGCTCACCGACACTGGGAGAGTAATATCAATATCGGTCTCGTTACGAGTTTGCTGCTCATAGTAATATCTTGAGATATTAGTACTAAACGCAATTGAATTTGGCAACCAGCGGAACTCCCACTCACGGAAGAACTTCATATTCTTGTTCTTAGCGTCAATAGCCTTGTCCAGAGGCTTGAATGGTTTAATGTAAGGATTCCAGGCATACTGCATGCTACCACGGTAATCGTTGGTATTCTCATACTCATAGTCGGGATTTGACTTGTGAGTCTTGTTGAATGAATAGTTGAACGTAAAGTTTGCAGGATCCCAAGGCATTGGGTTCTTGCTCTTAACATCAAACTTAAGTCCCGAAATCGAGAAATTCTTTACAACAGTCTCCCTCACTGAATAGGACTTGATAGAGTCCTTTTGCTCATCGGTGGCGCAAGCATCTAGAGCGTCCTTGAGCAGGATATCCTCATCGAGAGGATTATATTTAGGTGTTACCTTTTCGTTGCTGTAGGAGAAATAGACGGGAGCATGCAGCTTCACCTTCTCGGGTACAAAGCGTCCCATATCGGCCTGAACAGCAACATTGTACTGGTCATAATTGTCAAGACGACGCTGCGTCATGCTCTGGTCAACCGAACCAAATCCGCTTGTCTCCTTGTGCCAACCCACATTCAGCACGCCAATATCACTGAGGTTGAGAGTCATGCTAGCCTTGGCTGCCCAGCCACCCTCGCTGTCGAAGTCGGTAACACGAAGCTCATCGACCCAAACTATGAAATCCTTGGTAGTACCAGCAGTATTGTTTCTTACACCAATCAGCATCACCCTCACCTTACTGAGCGATGGGTTACCCATCACATATACATGGTTGCGTGGATTATTGGGGTCTTGCTCCTGATAGCGCCTTGTGTAGCCCACTTCGGGGTTACCAGCCATCTTCTCGGCGTTGCGGTTCTTCTTGACGGCAGTGAGCACATCAAGGTCAAGGTCGAGCATATTCTCATTTGGCCACACAGCGAGTCGGTCGGATGAACTGTTGTTGCTATAGTGACCCGGAGGAGTTACATTCAGAGGAATCTCATACTCATAGTAATTGTTCTTGACATCGGAACCCATGCGCACAAAGAGCGAGATGTCTCCGTTCTTGAGGTTGGTAGCATCGTTGATAAATGCCTCGTTGTGGACGAACATCTGCAAACGCTTGTAAGTACGCAAGTCAAGGTTGGTGTTACGGTACACACCACGTGCATCACCCGCCTCAAGTCCCTCGACCATCATCTGCATTGACTGCTCATTGAGCTGGGTAATCTGCGACTGTCCTGAGTCGACGATTCGAGTTACGCCCGGTGGAAGCACATAGTTCACAGGTTCGCGGCTGGCGTTCTCCTCAATGTTGACGGTGTTGACATTGATAGTGCCGCTTCCAGGCATATCGGCGCGACCATTGAGGTTGTAGTCATAATTGCGCCACTCGCCCCTGACGAGCTCCAGTGTGGCAAACCTCAAGTGAGTTGTCTCTTTGAATCCCGTGAGGAACATACGCATGAACCTTATAGAAGAGAAATCATTGATAGAACCTATCACCTTCTCATAATCCTTGATTGGGATGCAGAACTGGTACCAAGTTACGTGCTGATCCTCGCCATTGCGGGTAGGCTGAACCGACTCCTGCTTGTCGATGATGTAGTTTCTGCCTACCTGCAAGTCCTCGGGACGAATCGACACCTTATATTGGAAATAGCGCTCATACTCGTTGAGCGTGTTGTCCTGGTTGATATCCTCTACATCAGGCACACTGCGCGAGCTCTGATACATACCATCGGCAGCGTCTTCCTGCGCCAGCGAGTTACCCTCGGTACCATTGTAGTGCTTATAACGCTCAAGAATCGAGAGACGCTGCTCATCGTAGTCGTAACCACGATAGAAGTGGTAGTTGTCGCCACCAGGGTCGTTGATTGGCGAGAATTGGTCTTCCTCCATCTTAGCGATGGTCTCGGCTGGCAGTATGCTGCGCAACTTGTTGACATAGTTCTGATAGCTCTCAAAAGTCTGTTCATCGGCAGTACTGAGTCCGTTAAGGCCTACATCCTGTCGCACGCGAGAGCCCGATGCTGTTTCAAAGGCATAGGTGAGCGACGACTTGGTCGGTATCCTACCCCAATTGGTCTCCCTGACTGCATCGGCGTCATTATCAAGATAAGGCAAACCGTTCTCGTAGCTCTTGAGACCGTCCTTAAGGATATCCTCGCTTATCTCACCAAGGTTGATATAGAAGTCACCACCCTCGCGGTTGGGGTTGCTCTCATCGAGGAAAGGATCGAGCAGCCAGAACTTGATGTACTCAACATTATTGGTAACGAAGTCGGTATTATCAATTTTGCGCATGATACCACCCCAACGAGTCTCGGGATTGAGCAGGTTGCCGTCGGGATCAACGTTTTCAGCGTCAAGGTTATAGGGGCCTCGTTCCTTGGGATAGAACGAAAGGTTAAGAGTCTGGATTGTTGAAGCCTCACCATAGTTTAACTCACGACCAGGGAACACCTCGGTGTAAGGAATTTCACGTACGTAGGGGTTGGAAAGCTGGTCGAGGTCGTTCTTGATGTAACCTGGCACGTAGGACGAGTTGCGCTGTGTGAACAAGCGGTCGATGTAGTACCACGAGAGCAACGAACGGTTCTTGCCGTAGTTCACATCATTAGATAGTGCCGCCTCGGGGAAGAGTGCATCGTTGGCATTATCATATGGCGTTGACGCAAGGAACCATGAGTAGGGAGAACGCAAATCTATACCCGTCTGTGTCGACTCAAAGTCGTCGATATAAGAGCTACCGGCATTGGAGCCTGTGCGCGACTGGTGCGGCAACAACTGCGCAAACTCGCCGTTAAAGTTCACCTGCGACGGTGCTGTAGCGTTGACTGTCGGAATCTTATTGAGCAAGTTGGTAAGCCACATGAAGTTTGACTTATAAGAAATGCGAGCTCCCCAAATGGTGTTGTTCACAATCTCATTACCAATGGCCACTTTCTCGGTGATATTTTTCTCACCATAGTGCATCACCGTACCTCCAATGTGGAAATTATCGTTGAAAGCATAGTCAAGATCAAGGCCTAGCAGGGTCTTGCGCTGAGTACTGAAGGTCGACTGGTTCTCAAGCGAAACACTTACGTTGGTACCAGCATCAATGATACTCTGGTTGGTGATGGTCACAGTTCCCATGGTGTAGTCGACTGTATAGTCGCTGTTCTCTGTAAGTGTAACTCCACCTGCTGTAACAACTACCGAACCTCGAGGCACATTGGTAGCGTTTAGGCTGATGGTATTCTTATTGGTCGACTGATACTCACCAGCAAGCACAAACTTGTTCTTGTCCTGAACCTGCTGAGCCTCGGTGATCTGCATGGTGTAAAGTTCCTCATATACATATTTGTTCGCAATGGCGTCGTTGCCAATCTTCTTTCTCAAGTGAGAACCGAAAGGCTCTACAACAGGGAAAATCACCTTACCACCCGATGTGGTAACGGTGTAGCCCTCAATGAAGTCGAAACGTCCATCGGGATTAAAATTGTTATTGGCATCCAAGCGGTCGAGGTTCATCACTCTCAGAAGTGGTACTCCCGAAATGTTACCTTCATTGATATAAGGAAGCTCGATACCAGTAGTGTCATTCAAGTACTTAATGTTGAGCTTAAAGTTTGACTTTTGTACCTGATATGCTCCCAGCGAGTACACATTCTTCATCATCAAGTCCCACATGGGCACCTGAGTGTTAATGGTAGTGGACTTAAGCATCTTGACATAAAGTGACTGCTCAGTCGATGCCACATCGCTGGCAAACTCGCCAACCTGGTAGGTCTTGCCCATATAGGTGTATTGAAAGGCTACGGCGAGAACCTCGTCACTAGCCAGAGCAGTGTTTAGTGATATGTAACCAAGAGAAGAATTTAGCTTGTACTCACTGTTCGACAGTAGTCGGGCGCTCTCTATCTTCTCATAATCCTTACCACCCTCAAAACCATAGGCCGACAACGGTGATAGTGCCGTAGCTGCCTGGCTAATAAAGCGCGCCTCGGGATAATTGGTCTTTATCTCGTCAAGCAAGGTGTTAGAGGTATTGGTAGGATTTGCCATACTGGTGGTAGGCTGCCAATGGCTGTTGCCAATGTGTTCATTCTCGGCAACGTCCATGAACGCCATGATGTTGCGCGACTCATTGAAGTTGCCACGTTTATTGGTTACCCACACCTCAATACGTGTAATATTGATACCGCTCGATATCAGAGGCAGCTTCTCGGTCCAATTATCGTAGTTGTCACGGAAGAAGTGCGACAGGAAGAAGTGGCGGTTCTGGTCATATTTGTCGGCGGTAATATAGAATTCTGTGGTCTGGGCTCCACCACGAGTATTTACGGTTTGAGACTCGGAGTTCTGCTGCGAAACGAGTGCGGTGGCTGTGAGGCGACCAAACTGCAGCTTGGTCTTTACACCAAACAATGCCGATCCACCTCTAATGAGCGACGAACCAGTAGTCATGCTCACATTACCGGCCTCTATGTTTTTGATTATCTCATCTTCTTTGCCCTCGTAGGCGAGCTTAAGATTCTTATTATCAAACTCAAAGGTGGCGTCGGTGTTGTAAGTCATGTTAAACTTCATCTTGTCACCAACTGAAGCCTGAATAGTAGCCTGTATCTTCTGGTCGAAGTCAAAATAGGTTTTGCGCTTAGCGTTCATCGACAAAGCTGGGTTATCAGTCTTGTTGGTCTTGATACCCATCTTAATTTGAACAGAGCCCTGAGTTTTAAGCTGAACACCACCAGGACCAAACACCTTCTCAAGTGGACCTAAGCCAAACTGCATGTCGAGGAAATTGAACGGGTTTTTCTTCTTCTCCTCAGCAGTCTCGGAATTCTTCTGGCGATAATACTGCATCATCGACTCACGAAGCGTGAGGTCGTTATATTCTTCGGCAGTGAGGATGAATGGAGTAACAACATCATAGTCACCCACTTTGGTATGAATAATGTAGCAACCTGTCTCATAGTCATACTCAGCCTCAGTGACGATGTTACTAGGATTCTTCAGGTCAGCAGCATACTCTCCCTCTCGCAAGTCTTCGTAGTTCTCTGGCACCGTTGGGTGAACCTGATAACGCATCTTTACGCTACTCTTTTTCTGTTCTTTATCAACAGCACTCTTGTCGGGAACTGGAGGCGGTGGTGTAAGGGTAGAGTTGTTGTATTGTGCATGCGCAACGTTGACTGCCACAACGCTAATTAGCACTGTGAGCAGCAATGTTGTCAATGTTTTTTTAGTATTTCCTGAATTAAAAAAATTCATCGTCAACAATTAATTTTTGGCGGCATCACGCCCGTAGCCTTCGCAACAAGCGTCACATCATCTTCAGCGACTTCTTAATGGCCTCTTCTACCGTGATGGCAGGATTCTCCTTAAGGAGCTTTTTGAGAGCCTTTTGCGACATCTGCTGGGTGAAGCCGAGCATAACCAGCGCGGCTAGTGCCTCATCATAGACAGCACTCGGTGCGCTATTACTATCTAATAACGTATCGGATGCCACTTTTATTTTATCTTTCAGGTCAACTAAAATTCTTTGGGCTGTTTTTCCGCCTATTCCTTTAACCGATTTTAGTAGTGATACATTCCCGTTGGCTATACATTGTTCAAGATCGGCAGGCGAGAGTGATGAGAGTATCATGCGGGCAGTATTGGGCCCCACTCCACTCACACTAATCAGCATCATGAACAACTCGCGCTCATGCTTCGTCGCAAATCCAAAGAGCACATGTGCATCTTCTCTAATTGCTTCATAAACATAAAGTTTAACAATATCGTCTCGGGACGTCTTCGAAACCTCATTATAGGTCGTCAACGATATGTTAATCATGTAACCAAGACCGTTGTTGTCAACCACAACATACGCAGGATTAAGCTCCGAAATTGTTCCTGAAATATAGTCGTACATACTCTTAAAAAATGTTGAATTGAATGACAAAATTAAATATTTTCATTCAATGCACAAAATTATCGCTTTAAAATGTGAATATCACACCAAATTACCCAATGGAATCTGTTTTTTGCAAACAGCAAAAACCAACAATGTCTAACTAATTAAACACAAGCATATTAGAATACAATTATTAAATTATTGGTTTAATTATACAGGGCAATGTTTTTATAATGTTAATCAAGCTTTTAAAGCCTTTGTATTAAACTAATACTTTAAATAAGTAATATACCTAAAAGTTGGTATATTCAATACGAAAATAACTCCTAATAGCGATTAATTGATTTCATTAATAATTGTAATTTTGCAAAAAAAATATATATATGCTACTTTCAGAACTCAAGACAGGCGAAAAAGGTGTTGTGGTAAAGGTTATGGGCCACGGCGGATTCCGAAAACGCATCATTGAGATGGGCTTTATCAAAGGTAAGACTGTGGAGTCCATTCTCAATGCACCACTGCAAGATCCTGTGAAATACAAAATAATGGGCTATGAGTTGTCGTTGCGCCACGATGAGGCAGCGATGATCGAGGTGGTGAGTCAAGAAGAGGCTGCTACCATGGCACAGCAATTTAATGATGACATTAAGTCAAACGGCAGCGAAATTGTTGAAGTTGAGGCACTTGATGCCAGCCTCAAGAATCTGGCGACCAAGAAACGCCGCACCATCAACGTGGCACTAGTTGGAAATCCCAACTGCGGCAAGACGTCGCTGTTTAACTTTGCCAGCGGCGCTACCGAACATGTGGGCAACTACAGCGGCGTAACGGTCGATGCCAAGGAAGGCACCTGCCACTTCGAGGGTTACACATTCAATCTAGTAGACCTGCCAGGCACCTACTCCCTAACCGCCTACAGTCCTGAGGAACTCTATGTGCGCAAGCAAATTATTGAGAAGACCCCCGACGTTGTCATCAATGTTATCGACTCGAGCAACCTAGAGCGCAACCTTTATCTCACTACGCAGCTCATCGACATGGACTTGCGCATGGTGTGCGCCCTGAACATGTACGATGACTTGGAGCGCAAGGGCGACAAACTCGACAACTATAAGCTGGGGCAGTTATTTGGTGTGCCAATGATTCCCACAGTATTCAAGACTGGGAAGGGCGTTGACCTGCTGTTCCACATCATCATCAACTTGTATGAAGGTGTCGACTATATCGATGAGAACGGCAACATAAACCCTGAGATTGCCGCCGAGATTCAGAACTGGCACCGTGAGTATGGAAAGGATATTGAGCACGAAGATGACTTTGCCGCAGGTAATAAGGTGAAGAACAATGTGTTCCGCCATATTCACATCAATCATGGCCCCTACCTTGAAGATGCCATTACCAAGGTAAAAACCGAGCTCGAGAAGAACTCGCAAATCAGGCACCGATATTCGCTACGCTATCTCGCCATCAAACTCATGGAGAATGACAGCGATGCCGAAAAAACGGCTCTGGAACTGCCTAACGGCAAGGAAATTATAGCTATTCGGGACGAGCAGGCTAAGCGCATCAAGCAGAACACTAACGAAGATAGCGAGAATGCCATCATGAACGCCAAGTATGGTTTCATTAATGGCGCCCTAATGGAGAGCTTTATTGAGGGCAACAACACTGATGTTCATCAAATTACAAAAGTGCTCGACAACATTGTCACCAACCGATGGCTGGGATTTCCGTTATTCTTTGTATTCCTGTGGCTAATGTTTTGGGTTACATTCACTGTGGGGCAATATCCCATGGATTGGATTGACGCAGGAGTAGAATGGCTTAAAGGAATGGCCGAAACCTATTTGCCAGAAGGGCCACTCAAAGCGATGGTTGCCGACGGCATCATTGGTGGCGTAGGTTCGGTAATTGTGTTCCTCCCACAAATTCTTATCCTTTACTTCTTTATTTCAATAATGGAGGACTCGGGCTACATGGCGCGTGCAGCATTCATCATGGACAAGCTAATGCACGGTATGGGACTGCATGGGAAATCGTTCATCCCCATGATTATGGGATTTGGCTGTAATGTGCCGGCAATCATGGCCACACGCACCATCGAGAGTCGCAACAGCCGCCTAATCACCATGCTAGTGCTACCATTCATGAGTTGCTCGGCAAGATTGCCCATCTACATCATGATAATAGGTGCATTCTTTGCAAGTTATCAGAGCCTGATTATGCTCTCGCTTTATGCTATAGGCATCGTGGTGGCAATCATCATGAGCCGAGTGCTAAAGCACTTCCTTATCAAGAACGACGACACTCCATTTGTTATGGAGCTCCCACCCTACCGTTTCCCAACAGCTAAAGCCATTTGGCGACACACATGGTCGAAAGGCAAACAGTATTTAAAGAAGATGGGAGGCATCATCCTGGTAGCCTCAATAATAGTATGGTTTCTGGGATACTACCCCAACCATGATGCTTACAGCTCTAGCCAGGAGCAACAGGAGCACAGCTACTTGGGAATGATTGGTAAGACAATAGAGCCTGTGTTCACACCTAATGGCTTTGACTGGAAGCTTGACGTGGGCCTCATTGCTGGCGTGGGAGCAAAAGAAATTGTGGCCTCGACTTTAGGCGTGATATACAGCAATGACGACAGCTTTGCCGATGATGACACAGTAAGCGACGACACTGTGAAATATAGTTCGCTAAATGCAAAAATGACTGCCGACGGCATAACACCTCTTGCAGCATTCAGTTTCCTGCTATTCGTACTACTCTACTTCCCATGTATAGCGACAATAGCTGCCATTAAAGGTGAAACTGGCAGCTGGAAGTGGGCTTTATTCGCCGCCCTCTACACCACTGCTGTCGCCTGGATAGTCTCAACATTAGTTTTCCAGATAGGATCTCTATTCTAGCGCTCTTCAAACAAGTAAAAAACATAAACATCAACAGCTGCTCCAGTGCTAAACGGAACAGCTGTTATTAAAAAAACATAGCGCTCACTTCAGCTGAAGTGAGCGCTATAAATCTTAAAACTGATTGTAAATGAATGGTTGAACTTCGGCCATAGAGAACTGGATAAAGAGCTGCACTATTACAATGAAGATGAGCAGCTTGATGAGCCAGTGGCAGTTGACGAACCAATCGGTGATTGCCTGATATATTTTCTTGGGGACAAAGTGAAGTGCAAAAATAATTACAACCAGGATGCACCATGTTTTGCGCGCTGTGAAGAATGGCACAAAATAAGCAACATCAAACTGAGTGAAAGCCTTCTTGATCACCAACCAAGAATTAGCAACATCGCCAGCACCAAATATTGTCATGGTAATGCAGATGAAAATGAACGCAAGTAGCCATGACACAAACTGCACCCCCTTCTTCTCGCTTGGGAACCATCGATCGAGAGGTTTCTTGGTGAACTTGTGCACTACAAGCGCCACGCCATGAGCACCACCCCACACGATGTAGTTCCATGCAGCGCCATGCCACAGTCCACCCACCAGCATCGTAATCATCAGGTTCAGATACTGACGAGCTTTACCCTTGCGGTTACCACCCAATGGAATATAAACATAGTCCATAAGCCAGTTAGACAAAGTTATGTGCCAGCGTTTCCAGAACACTGTCATGTTTTGCGAACGATAAGGAAAATCGAAGTTTATGCCTAGGTCAAAGCCCATGATGCGGCCCAAACCGATTGCCATGTCGCTATAGCCCGAGAAGTCACAGTAAATCTGCAAAGTGAAGCCAAGCATCGCCATTGCAAGCTCATAGCCGCTATAACCAGCAGCTGTGCCGAAGGCAATGGTGCTGTACTGGCCAATGTAGTCGGCAAATACAGCCTTCTTTATAAGACCCATCAGAGCGAGCCAAAAGCCACTGTAAACCATCTCCCTGGTCGGTTCCTTATTGTCGCTCAACTGCGGCAAGAACTTCTCGGCGCGTACAATAGGACCCATAGCTAGCGCAGGGAAGAATGACAGGTAGAACAAGTAATCAAGCCAACTCTTGGTGGGTTCAATCTTTCCTTTATACACATCGACCACGTAACTGATGGTCTTGAATGTGTAGAACGAGATGCCCAGTGGCATTATCAAATCGAGTGGCTGGAAGTTGGTCTTAACCAACTCATTGATGTTCCACAAGAGAAAATTGGTGTACTTGAAAAATCCCAAGATGCCTACCGAAATGACAATGCTTAGCCAGAGCCAGAAACGGCGCATCTTGCGAGTAGTCTCATTCTTGATTTGCAAGGCGAAAAACCAGTCAAGAATCGATGTCGCTACCAGCAACAAGAAGAACCAGGCACTTGACTTATAGAAAAAGTAAAGGCTGAAAGCGATGACAAAAATCATCATCTTGGTGCGCTTGTTCTTAAGCATGCCATAGATGGGCAGGAAAATCAAGAATAGGCACCAGAACAACCCGCTATTAAACACCAGCGGTTTAGCAGGATCGAAGCACAACAGGCTCCATAGGTTGTGGAAAAAGGTCGGTATATCAAATGTTGTGTCCATTATTCACGTGTTAATATTATCGATTGACAGGCTGTATTAACTCAAGTTCATCGGGACGACCCTTCTCACCAGCTGGAGGAGCATCAAGCCTTATGCGATGAGCTGATTTGGTCATTATCCACTTGCAGATGCGATCCATCCACAGCATCGATGAAGCAGCATTGGGATGTGCTCCATCCTTCTTGCGGTCGTAGTGCTGGTCGGGGGTATAGGAGTTATAGTAGCATCCCTCGGGCACGCTACTCTCAATCATCTCGTTGATGCCAGTGTCGGGTTTCCAGTTAGGCGGTCCAATCCATATGTAAGGAATGTCGCCCATCTGCCTGATAATCTCGTCGACATACTTTTGGCGATTCTCTTTTATATCACGAATAAACAACTCATTGCCACCAAGGCTAAAGAGTATATAGTCGGGTTTGAATTTGTCGATACGTTCCTTCAGGGTAGTTCTTGTGCCATAAATCTCGGTGGTAGAGCTATACCACACCACTGCATAGAAAGTGTGACCATTCTTCTTAGCATAGGCCGACATGCGCGGGAATAGGCATTCCACCATCGAGTCGCCAATAAAGAGGATGGTCTTCTTTGTAGTGTCCATCTCGTTCTTCCCAGGCTGCTTATCCTTAATTGAATCGGTTTTCACAACTGGTTTTTCCTTCTTATTAGTGGCAAAAAGAGTCTCGTTAAACTTACCTTTTTTCAAGCCTAAAGATTCAGTGATTTTGTCGGACTGAGATATAGCAATAAATGCTATCAATGCCAATCCAAGTATTGCACAAAGAACTTTATAAGATTTTTTCATTTTGGGTATATATTCGTTTTATTAGCTGATTTCACTATACTCCGGGTGTGCTCACTCGCACACCCGGTAGCAGTGAAGTGATAATTATTTACTTGCCCTTGATAGGCGTAATACCTATGCCTGGAATGTCGTGAAGTGTGATTTTGCCGTTCTCAACAGTCATACCATCGAAACGGTCGTTGGCAATGAGCAAATTGCCATCGAGGTCGGCAAAATCGACCACAGGCGAGAGGTTGGCAGCAGCAGTCACAGCGCATGAAGTCTCGGTCATACAACCAATCATCACCTTCATGTCGAGTGCACGAGCAAGTGTCACCATCTTGTGAGCCTCATATAAACCAGTACTCTTCATGAGCTTGATGTTGATACCATCATAAACGCCTTTGAACTTAACGATGTCGGGCAGACGCTGGAATGCCTCGTCGGCAATGATGGGCAGTGGTGAGCGCTCGCGCAGCCATGCGGTCTCGTCAATCATAGTCTTGTCGAAGGGCTGCTCAACAAAGATACATCCACGATCCTTTAGCCAATAGCACATCTCGAGAGCCTCCTCCTTGTTCTTCCACCCCTGATTGACGTCGACACAAATAGGAACGTCAGTCATACTCTTAATGACCTCAACAGTCTCCTTGTCGTTGTCAAGTCCCATCTTAACCTTAAGCAGTTTATAGGGCGAAGCTTCCTCAACCTTCTTTCGAACCACCTCCTCGGTGTCGATACCTATGGTAAAGCTAGTCACAGGTGCATTTTCAGGATTATAACCCCAAATCTTATACCAGGGCTGACCCATAATCTTGCCCAACAAATCATGCAAAGCAATGTCAACACTAGCCTTGGCTGCACGATTATTGGGAGCCACATTATCTACATAGGTCAATATATCTTCAATTCTAAACGGATCATTGAATTGTGACAGGTCAAGGCTACTTAAGAACTTGGTAACGCTCTCAACGCTCTCGCCCAGATAGGGAGGCATCGACGCCTCACCGTAACCGATGATACCGTCATATTCAAGCTGCACCTGAACATCGGGTGTGGTAGTGCGGCTGTAACGCGCCAAGTTGAACGCATGGCGCAACTGTAACTCATAAGGTGCAAACGACAGGTTCAAGCGACCTGTTTTTGCCACCTTCTTTGTGGCTTTTCCTTTAGCCGAGATAGAGATGGGAGCCGAAGCAGCAATCAAGCCAAGCCCTGTTCCCACAAGAAAATTTCTTCGATTCATGTTATTATTTATTTAGAGTTAATCTTTTATTTTTTATTGAAGTACCAATTGTGGTCACGCACATATATAATCCCATTGGTGCCAATCATACCGTTGACTCGGCTGATGGAAAGTGGACTATAGAGATAGTCGGGGGCATCGGGGTCAAGGTCATTGATTTTAACTTGACCTGAACAGTGAATATACTTGCCATCACGCAGATAGAGGCCCACATGAGTCACGCGACCGGTTTTACTGTTTCCGAAGAACAACAAGTCACAAAGTTGTGCATCATGCCAGTCGTTGATTTTCAAGCCAGTCAACGCTTGCTGTGATGCGTCGCGCTGCAGAATAATACCATTAGAGAAATAGCTCACCTTTGTCAATCCCGAACAGTCGGTAGCTTTGGTTGAAGTGCCACCCCACAAGTAACTTGAGCCCATCATGCGACGCGCAGTCTTCTCAATCTTCTTAAGGTCGATATTCTGCTGTGCCCACTTGTCGAACTTCTCGACACTAGATGTCTGAACCCAACCAGTACGTCCGTCGGGAGTTGCAAGCTCAATCCACTTACCTTTCTTATTCACCACACACAATATGTCGCCAAGCACCAGGTCGCTAACAGTCTCTTCGCCCTTAGGCTCAGTAACAAGCTGGTCATCATAAACAGTAACGATGTAACGCTCTGTATTTTTCCATTTAGCAAGTTCCTGCTCAGTTACAAACCTCAAGGAACTCTCGGGAACATAAGCGATGTAGTTGTCGGGGCACTGCACTCGGCACCACTCTCCCACTTCAATCACGCGAAGCGGCATGCCCATGATGCCTTGTGTCGCCACCTCGGCCGAGTGCTTGGGTTCGCAACGTAAAGTTGCTATAGAAAGCTTCACTAGCGCCCACTGCTTATCGGCAGGAACCTCATTGGCAAGCACCTTAACGCTATTCTGGCACTTAACATTAAACTTATCTAATTCGGCACTGATTGAATCTTTTTGCCACTGATATCCAACAGTTCCCGAAATCAAAGGAACATGTAAATCAATTGCATTAAGACATCTCACATCGTCCCATATTGCCACCCTTTTATCAGGGGCCAGTCTAGATTTAAGGTCATTTAGGATTTTGCTAATCTCAATTGCATCAGAAAGCGTTGTTTCCAGCTTATCATTAATGAGATTTTGAGCCATAGTGGTCATGCCAGCGGCAGTTGCCACAATAAACAAAACCAATGTTATAGTTTTCTTCTTCATATTTATCATTTATCAATCTTTTCTCTAGAGTTAACAATCATGTGCGATTTCCAGGTGTCGTAATACAAATTGCCTTTGCGCCACTCAACCTCACCGGGCTGGAAATCGACCGTTTCGCTACGGATATATTTCTTTTCGGGACTAAGCTTGTCGCCAATGGCTTCATTGGACGCCATGCGATATACATCAATGCCAGTAGCGTAGTAACTATTCATGGGTGTCCCCACAGCACTGCGTCCAAATGACTGGTCGGTTGGCACCCAGCCCACGCCCTCGAAGTAGGTCTCGGCCCAATCGTGCCAGTTTACCTCGTCGGGGTGAATCATCCAACCACTCTCCCAGCGAGCAGGAATGCCAAGGCTACGCACTAGAGTGATATAGAGTAACGCTACTTGGCCACAGTCGCCATGACCGTTGGCAAGCACATAGTCGGGCATATTCTTGATAGTGCTATACTCACGTGCACCAGCCCATGGATAACGCATTGAAATCCAATCAAAAATCTTAGATGCCTGAAGCACTGGATTTGTCTCGTTTTCAACAATTTCACGTGCCAGAGCGCGTAGGTCATCAGTAATAATTATGTGTGGAGGTTGATTTCCAGTGAATTCCTTATACTCAGCAGTATTGGTGTTGTAAGGTTCAACCATTGCCACTAGGTCTTGCTGTGCAATGTGACGTTCGGCCACATCATAGCTAAAAGTATACTCGAAGTGAGTGGGTTTACCTTTCTCGGCCACAGCTTCCATGTAAACTGTGTGATGCTTGCTGCCCTGACTCATTGTCACTGGACGATTGCTCGATTCAAGCTTAATGTTCTTCTGCCTGAGATTTTGATATGGGAACGGCATCCACACACGCAATGTCTCTCCATCGGGAACGGCGTCGGCATTGACATCGAGTGTGAAAGTGATGTTCACATGCCGCCAGTCACGCAGACCATTCTCATCGGCAGGTGACTTCATTGCCTCAAGATAATACTTACGGCGAATATTATAAGTTTCCCATTTATCGGTATCATGGTCTTCTTTAAGTTCATCGGCGAGGAGCCACAGGTTTCTCACCGACTTGCGGAACCACCACTCCTGCCCGTCGATTGTCATGTATTCAATCTTGCGATCACGTTTCCACTTAGCAAGTTTTTCATCGGTAACATTTGGCATCTTCTCACGAATCAGCTTTAACCCATTCTCGGGAGTCATGTTAAAGTCCTTACGAATGCGACCCATAATTGTGATCAACGAATCGATGCGCACTTCCTTCTCAACACGTGTCTTCTTGGGGAGTGCTTTCATCAGCGCCTCGGCTTTGTTAAACTCTCCCTGCTCCATTAGATCTTCAACCTGCGACAACCAGTCTGTTTGGCCAAATGCAGTGAACATGCTCACTGCAAGGAGCAAAGTCATCAATAATTTCTTTCTCATATTCAAAAACAATAAATAACGATTTCTTCGTGTTTTTCAATCGCGGCTTCTACCCATGAGAATCACCACATAATACATGAGAGTAGCAAGTGAGCTCAAAGCAGCCACCACATAGGTGTAGGCCGCTGCATGAAGAGCGTCACTAGCATGCTTAGTCTTCTCTCCATGTGTAATACCCGAACTTTCAAGCCATGCCACAGCACGACGGCTAGCATCAACCTCAACAGGCAAAGTGATGAAACTGAACAGCGTAGTCAACGCAAAAAGTGCCACGCCAACCCCTAAGATTACAGGGAAAGTTTCAACGAGTAGGATGCCTGCAAGCAGAATCCAGGTAACCCAGCTTGATGCAAAGCTCACCACAGGCACCAACTTAGTGCGAAGCTTCAAAGGAGCATATCCTTGAGCGTGCTGCAGAGCGTGACCACACTCGTGGGCAGCCACAGCAGCCGATGCCACGCTGTTTACCGAGAACACCACATCGCTCAAGTTAACGGTTCCATTAGCTGGATTATAATGGTCGGTGAGCTGGCCCTTCACACTTGTTACGTTCACATTGTTGACGCCACTGTCGTGCAACATCTTGGCAGCAACATCGCGACCAGTGAGTGGCACATCGAGTGGCTCCTTTGAGTATTTTTCAAACTTGCTACGCAGCGACTGCTGAACGATGTAGCTTGCAATAGTGATACCTATAAAAATGATATAGACAAGTCCCATATTATCAACTCGAAGTATTACTAAAATCGTGTTTGTTAAAAATATAAAAAAGAGGGGTATTTCATAAAAAAATGCCTCGTTTTTTTTGCATTATTAAATTTTGATGTAAATTTACAGCGTTTTTCTGAAATGACAAAATTTTCAACGAAAAACTCTAATTATTTATTGTTTTAATTTTACTAACTTAAATTTTTTACTGTAACATTATGAAGAAGTTATTTTTATTGTTCGTAGCTACTGCTGCTCTGTCGTTTGTTTCTTGCAACAACACCACTACCGAGGGTTCGGAGGCAACAAGTGACTCTACTCAAACTGAGATGACTGAGGACACTACCGCAACCGATTCACTCCCCGCTGAGGTTGCAGAAGGTCTTGAGAACGTTCAGAACGAAGCTGCTGCCGCTGTTGACGAGGCTGCTACTCAGACTCAGGATGCTGCTAACGCTGCTGCCAATGAGATCGATGCTAAGAAAGAGAACGTAAAAGAGGCCGCAAATGAACTTAAGGACGCTGCTAAAGACGCCGCTAAGCAAGTTAGCGATGCTGCTAAGGACGCCGTTAAGAAAGCTGGCGAGGATGCCAAAGACGTAGCAAAAGACGCTGCAAACAAGGCTATCGACGCTGCCAAGGATGCTGCCAACAAGGCCATCGATGCAGCTAAGAAGAACTAATTATTTCTCCAAATGTACTAAAGGGGAAGCACAATAATGCTTCCCTTTTTCATTTCACGGCAATGACACTCCACAAAATTATTGAGCAAGCCAAGCAAGCACTAGGTATCACAAGCCTCAACGTCATGCAGAAAGAGGTGCTTGAACAATGGTGTAACCATAATAGAGACCTGATAGTGTACTCACCCACTGGCACTGGAAAGACACTAGCAACAGTAGTGCCGGCACTGTTATCAATCGACTGTGATAAGTTGGCTACCCAAGTGGTAATCATAGCACCATCGCGAGAGTTGGTTTTACAGACCCACAGCGTGATGAAAAAAGTGTCGCCTCTCACCTCGGTCACTTGCTGCTATGGTGGTCACAACAGCTCCGATGAACAACTCTCGCTTGCCTCGCATCCTTTGGTTGTGGTTTCAACGCCTGGCCGTTTGCTTGACCATATAAACAAAGGGCATATCGACATCTCATTCATCAAGTGCCTGGTTCTAGATGAGTTTGACAAGTCATTAGAGCTTGGATTCAGCGACGAGATGTACGACATCATGAATCATTGTCCTGCCACCACCCGCAAAATCCTGACTTCGGCGACTATGATTGAGCTCATGCCCAAATATGTTAAGCTCAACAACTGCAAAACCATCAATATGCTAACCGAAAAGGAGCTAATGGTTGAAAACCGTCTCACTATGTGGCACATCAAGTCATATGGCAACCAACTTGATGCCTTGCTAAAATTGCTTTACAGTATAGATGATAGGCGCACGATAGTCTTTGCCAACACTCGCGAGAGTGCCCAGCAGGCCTATGAATTTCTTATCAAGAAAAATATTAGCGCAGTGCTCTATCTTGGCACCCTCGAGCAAATAGAACGCGAGAAAGCTGTAGCTATGTTCAACAACGGCACAGCACTTGTTCTCGTGGCCACCGACCTTGCTGCACGTGGACTTGATATTACCGACGTCAAACACATCGTCCATTACCAATTGCCACTCACACAAGAGATATTCACTCACCGTAACGGCCGCACAGCTAGAGTTAACGCCACAGGCGAGGTTTATATTATCACCTCCGAGCATGAACCACTACCTCACTACATTATCGAATGTGAAGAATGCGCCTTTGACAAAAGGCAACATTCCAAAACAACAAACATCGCCACAATTTACATCAATGCGGGCAAGAAGGAGAAAGTGTCACGTGGCGATATTGTGGGCTTCTTGGCACGTAATGCCAGTTCTATAAATGCCAACGAGATTGGCCGCATCGACATTTTCGACCACTACGCACTTGTTGCTGTTCCCGCGTCCAAAATTCACGAAATAATAAACAATGTTTCACCTTTTAAGCTCAAAAAGCAAAAGGTGAAACTTAGTGTGGCAAGACCGCTGCTGCGATTCGCAAAACCTACAGCAACATGGTAAACATCTTGTCGAGTTCATCCTCGGTCTGCGCTCCCACCATCGAATCAAGAATCTCACCACCGGGCGAAAGCACAACAATAGTAGGAACTCCCCTAATATTATATTGGGCAGCAAGTTCGGGTTCCTGGTCTACATCAACTTTGCGAAACTCAACCTTGCCAGCATATTTCTTCTCCATCTTCTCCATAGTTGGAGCCATAGCCTTGCAAGGACCGCACCAAGTAGCATAGAAATCAAGTACAACGATTTTATCCTTACTGTCATTCATCTCTTGCATAGCCACAGAATCGGCTTGAACGCTATCAACCTCTGCGCTCTGTTCTATACTGGGTGCATCTAGCGTTGACAACGCTGACGCACCTGACGTTTCTTTATTCGTGCTCGAGCAGGCCATCACAACAACTGTCACAGCCATTGTGAAGAGAACTAAAAAAGCATTTTTCATAATTGTCAATGATAAAAATCGGAACTATTGTAATTCGCCTTTGCCTTGACGTGTAACCTCAGGTTCACTACCTGTGCAGTCAACCACTGTAGATGGAATAAGGCCTCCACGACCAGAATCGACCACTATGTCTACACTACTGCCCAATGCCTCGGCAATGAGTTCAGGTTCGCAACGGTAGTCATCATCACGAGCAGGCACTGAAGTTGTAAGGATGGGATGCCCCAATTCACGCTCGATGGCAGTAGCGATTTTATTGTCGGGTATGCGTATACCAACAGTGCGGCGCCCTTTGAACGCCTTTGGCAACTTCGACATAGCCTGGAATATGAATGTGAACGGGCCCGGCAAGTTGTTCTTCATGAGTCGGAACTGAGTGTTGTCAAACTTTGCGTACTGTGCAACCTCACTTATGTCGCTGCAAATAATTGAGAGATTAGTTTTTGCCGATTTCATAGACTTAAGCGAGCAAATGCGCTCGATAGCCTGATTGTTAAGAGCATCACAGCCAATGGCATAAACCGTGTCGGTAGGATAGACGATGATGCCGCCATCACGCAGTACATTAGCTATTTCCTCGATGTGACGCACGTTGATGTTGTCTTCTATAATTTGTAATACCTTCATTTAAAAAACGGTTTTTATTGTTGTTTCAATATTGGTTGCTTGAGCATATTTTTCGAGCAATGTCGCGGTCCATGAAAGAGTTTCGTCGAGAGGCATCTCTGGCCCAAACGCGTTAATGTTAATTTGCACCTTTGTCGTCTCAGGAGTGAACTTCGTACGCTCCTCGTCACTAGTGGGAGTGGCTATGCCACCCTTTGCGTCGCGATATACCGGCATGCCTTCGATATTTAGCTGACCACGGCCTATGCCACAGTAAAGTTCGTCTTTCTCGCCCACACCCATCGTGAGAGTTTCACCTACTATTTTGTCTGCATCAAGACCACTAATGGGATAACCGCTCTTGATTGACACAAGGTTTACCACGTCGATTAGCGTAGTAAGTCGATAAAGACCAAGTCCTCGCACGATGCGTCGGCACAGAGCCTCGCTCGCCACACGGTAGCGTCCTGGGTCTTTGCCCAGTGCTTTGTAAAGGCGACGTGTAGCAGCAACGGCTGGTCGCTGGTTAATCGCAAGCAACTCATATTTTTGGGCTACCTTAGTTGCCTCGGCTTCAATCTCTTGCCATAGTTCATCGCAAGTGTCGCCATTTACCACATTAGCGCTTAACAAACCTAATTGGATGTCTGGGCACACAGCCAAAATTCGTGGGTCGACAACAACATTAATCATCTTAAATATTATTTTTTTTGCAAAAGTAATATAAAAATCGGTTTTTTTATCTATTTTTGCAAAATCATTAACATGACAATTCTTTTTATCATTTAATTAATACACAATGAAACATCTTTTTCTTACTCTCATTGCTGCCAGTTTAGTATTTGGCGCAATGGCCGACGACAAAGTCGTTAACCCCGACAGCACTGGTTTCAAGTTCACCGACATTAAGGTTGTGAAATCTACCCCAGTGAAAGACCAGAACAAGTCAGGAACTTGCTGGTGCTACTCAAGCAACACATTCTTTGAGAACGAAATCCTGCGCAAGACTGGCAAAGAAGTTCACCTGAGCGAGGGCTTCGTAGTTTACCACTGCTACCTTGACAAAGCAATCAAGAACATACGCATGGACGGCACTAGCAACTTTGCTGAAGGCGGTGCTGGCCTTGATGTGGCTTATGTTTGGGAGAACTATGGCATGGTTCCCAATGAAGTTTATACTGGTATGACCTACGGCGACAAGAAATTCAACACCGCCGAGCTTACTAGCATGCTCAAGGGCATGGTTGACGTTGTTAACCAGAGAAAACTCAAGAAACTTACTCCCGCGTGGATTGATGGTTTCAAGGGCGTTCTTGACGGTTACATGGGCAAGCTCCCTGAGACTTTCACATGGGAAGGCAAGACCTACACTCCTCAAAGTTATGCTGCCTCACTTCCTTTGAACATGGATGATTACATCTCTATCACTTCGTTCACTCACCATCCATTCTACAAACCATTTGTTCTTGAGGTTGCCGATAACTGGACTTGGGAGCAGTCACAGAATGTTCCCCTCGATGAGCTTTGGGAGATTGCCAACTATGCTATCGATAAGGGTTACTCAATCGCATGGGGTGCCGACGTGAGCGAGCGTGGCTTCCAGTGGCGCAAGGGTTATGCAGTACTTGTTAAAGAGAAGACTGAGGAAGACCTCAATGGCACCGACCGTGCTCGCTGGGATCAACTTAGCGACAAGGACCGCGACGCACAACGTTGGGAGATCAAGGGTCCAGGTAATGAGCAAACTGTTACTCAAGAGAGCCGTCAAGTGATGTTTGATAACAAGGAGACCACCGATGACCACGGTATGGTTATCGTTGGTACTGCTGTTGACCAGGAAGGCAACAAGTACTTCAAGGTACAGAACAGCTGGGATACCAACCAACTTTACCACGGTTTCTTCTATGTGAGCGAAGCTTTCTTCAAAGCTAAAACAATGAATATCATTGTTCACAAAGATGCTATCCCTGCTAAGATTGCAAAGAAGATGGGTCTCTAATTAATGCATAATTCATTATGCACAATGCACACAAAAGCGCTCCGCGGAGCGCTTTTGTTTTTTAATAATGATTATTGTGTTTATCAATCGATTATGGTTGCCACTATTTTTCGTGGGCCACCGTGGTTGCGATATTCACACAGATAGATACCTTGCCATGTACCCAGATTCAGGCGACCATCGGTGATAGGAATGTTTAGCGACACACCGCTAATTATGCTCTTGGCATGGCTAGGCATGTCGTCGCTGCCCTCCATTGTGTGATGGTAGTGAGGGTTGTCCTCTGGAACCATGTCGTTCATAATCACCTCCAGGTCGTGACGAACATCGGGGTCATAGTTCTCGCTTATTGCCAAACCGCAACTTGTGTGCTTGATCAAAAGATTAAGCAAGCCAACATCGGGTAAAGGCCCAACATTCCTCTCAATCTCACTCGTAATCAAGTGAAAACCCCGAGGACGTGCCTGTAACGAAAATTCCACTTGCCTTGTCATCGCTTATTCATTTTTTGATGTTTTCCAAATCCTCGCTGGCTTGTTCCCACTGAGCCATAATATCCTCAAGTTGGGCGTTGAGCGTGGCATGCTTGGTATAGATTTCGGGGTCGGAGGCGTTGCCTTGTGCTAGTTGAGCCTCGATATCGGCGATGGCTGCCTCGGTGTCGGCAATCTGCTGCTCAAGGGTTTTCACGCGCTTCTCGGCACGTCGCACCTCACGCTCATGCTCCTTTTGCTCCTGATAGCTGAGTTTTGAAGCTGTGACAACCTTTTCCTGCTGTGGAGCAATGGTTTTATCCTTTATCTCCAGCTCTTGAAGCGACTGGATTTTTTTCTTCTCGAGGAACTCGTAGATGCCGCACAGGTGCTCACGAACGCGATGATTGCCAAACTCATACACCTTACTCACCAATCCGTCGAGAAAGTCACGGTCGTGCGATACCACAATCACCGTGCCATCGAAGTCGGCAAGGGCACTCTTGAGGATATCCTTGGTGCGCATATCCAGATGGTTTGTTGGCTCGTCAAGGATAAGCAGATTCACTGGTTGCAACAAGAGTTTGAGCATTGCCAGTCGCGCTTTCTCACCACCAGAGAGAACTTTTACCTTTTTCTCGCTCGCCTCGCCGCCAAACATGAATGCGCCTAGCAGGTCGTTGATATGCGAGCGGATGTCACCCACTGCCTCATAGTCGATTGTGTCGAAGACGGTAATCTCCTGGTCTAGTAGTTGTGCTTGATTTTGAGCAAAATAACCGACCTTCACATTGTGCCCAATCGTAAGAGTACCATCGTAAGGTATCTCATTCATTATGCACTTCACGAGAGTTGACTTGCCAGCACCATTCTTGCCAACAAACGCCACCTTCTCGCCACGCTTGATAGTGAAAGTAACATCGCTGAACACGTTGAGCGAACCGTAGTTCTTCGCCACATCCTCGGCAATCACTGGATAGTCGCCCGAGCGAGGCGCTGGTGGGAACTTGAGACGCAGTCGTGAGTTGTCGACCTCGTCAATCTCGATGCGCTCCACCTTGGCAAGCTGCTTGATGCGACTCTGCACCTGCACTGCCTTGGTTGCCTTGTAGCGAAACTTCTCGATAAAGTCCTCGGTGTCCTGAATCATCTTCTGCTGGTTGTCATAGGCACGGCGCTGCTGTTCTAGTCTCTCCTTGCGAAGCTCCACGAAGTGCGAGTAATTGACTTGATAGTCATAGATTTTACCAAGTGAAATCTCGATGGTACGAGTCGTCACGTTATCGATAAATGCACGGTCGTGACTCACAAGCAACAAGGCTCCACGGCGCGTCTTGAGGAAGTCCTCAAGCCACTGGATTGACTCAATGTCGAGGTGGTTGGTAGGCTCGTCGAGCAATAGCACGTCGGGGCGCTGGAGCAAGAGTTTAGCAATCTCAACACGCATGCGCCAACCACCACTGAATTCGCTCGTGTGGCGCGAGAAGTCACTCCGTTCAAAACCAAGACCCAGCAAGGTCTTCTCAAGCTCGGCCTCATAGTTCTCGCTCTGCATCATGGAGCGCAAGTCGGTTTTAACCGACAGCCGCTCGAGCAGTGCCTGGTATTCGTCGCTATCGTAGTCGGTTCGACGAGCTATTTCCTCGTTGATGGCGTCGATTTCACGGTCGAGTTCCTTCACGTGGTCGAATGCCTTAGCGGCCTCCTCGCGCAAAGTGCAATCATCAACAAGACGCATCTGCTGAGGCAGATAACCAATTGTCACATCAATGGGTTTAGAGACTGTACCAGCCGTTGGTGACTGAAGTCCAGCGATAATTTTGAGCATCGTAGACTTACCTGCACCATTCTTGCCAACAAGAGCAATTCGATCGTTCTTGTTGATTACATAATTTATATTGTCAAAAAGCGGCCGAGCACTAAACTCAACCTTCAAATTCTGAATGGATATCATTCTCTGTCTCTAAAAAAGTGACACAAAATTACACACATTATTTGAATTAGAGAAATTTTATTGTACTTTTGCACAAAACAAGCAACTATGATTGACGGAATGAAGATATTGTGCGGGCCGGTGCAAGGATTTACTGATTGTCACTGGCGTAATGCTCATCATGAGATATTTGGTGGGCCTGATGGGTATTACGGGCCATTCATGCGTGTGGAACATGGCGAGATAAGGAAAAGAGACCTCGCCGACGCCACACCTGAGAACAACACTGTGCCCGTGTTCACGCCTCAGATTCTCGCTTGCCAGCCAAAAGACGCACTGCGCATGGTCGAAGCACTTAAAGAGATGGGGCACCACGCCATCGACATAAACCTTGGCTGCCCTTTCCCTCCAATAGCATTGCACCATAAGGGCTCGGGACTGCTTCAATATCCCGATGAAGTAGAGAAACTCTTTACAGCCCTGAGCAAGGTTGAAGACGTAACCTATAGCGTGAAGATGCGCCTGGGTTGGGACGAGCCATACCATTGGCGTGACATCATTCCTTTGTTCAAGATCATTGCACCTACACAGGTTGCGGTGCATCCGCGCACAGGCCGCCAGCAGTATAAGGGTGTACTGAACCTCGACGAGTTTGAGGCAATACTTGCGTCATGTCCCTACCCCATCGTGTACAACGGCGAGCTCAAAACTCTTGATGACATAAATCGCTACAAGCAGATTTTCCCTAACGTTGCTGGTCTGATGATAGGCCGAGGCCTCATCGAAGATCCCGCTATGCTGTGTCCCGAGAAGGCTACAGCCGACAACTACTGCGAACTTCACAATCGCCTGCGTGACGCCTACACTGAACAACTCAATGGCGGCGAGCACCAACTTCTACTGAAAATGAAGTCACTGTGGGAAGTCTTCCTACCCAACGCGCCTCGAAAGGCACTGAAGGCCATTAAGAAAGCCTCATCGATGGCAAAATACAACATCGCCGTGAACGAATTGTTCTACTCTCTCGATAACGAATCAGACAATGATGGACAATAGATGAGGATTTTATCACCAGTAATGACACAAAAAAAGCGCCCTAACGGGCGCTTAATTTTTTCATTGGATAAGCATTATTTATAACTTAGGGTTATATACTTAACCTTGTCGTAGACGGCATCAAATGCCTTGAGGTCGCGAGAGTTTCCTCCTGCTTGAGCAGCAAGGTCTTTAAGCATTGAAACGTTACCATAAATCACTGCTTTGCGGTCCTTCATCAAGTTGGTGAGCTGCGAGGGAGCAGGACCACCCATCACCTTTGATGGCTGAGCTGCAGTATTCTCGTTGCCAGTGATATAGAAGTTGCCGTTCTCATAGCCGAACCATGCCATATTACCAATCGAGTAGCCATTGCTGGTGCTCTTCAATCCAAATGCGCCACCAGCACCGCTCTCGTTAATCATGTCAACGATATCGTTAGCGATGTTCTTGCCTTCAGCTTTAATTATGAAGTCTTGAGGACTATTCATCACGCCCACAACGTTACCCCTAATTTTGCTCAAGATCTCAGAAACCTGCTCAACCATTTGGCCCATCATCCTCTTCATGTCCTCGTTAGAGCTGCGATTGATGGCGTCTTTAATAAGTTCAGCGAGTTGTGCACCATCGGTATTCATGGCAAAACCGAACATATCGCCCGAAGAGAACGAGCTGAATGCCTTCTCCGAAATCTTGCCGAATGCCTTGCGCGACTTCTCGATGCGCTCCTGCATCTCCTTGTTATCACTCTTGGCCGAGCAAATGAAGTCGCACACACCATCGGTAGCAGTGCCCTCAAGGTTGATAACTACCGAGCGAAGCTCATCAAGGTCTTTAGAGCTCATACTTGCCATGCTGCCAGCACCCTCAAGTGCCTCGTCGGGAATTATCGACATGTCGGCGCAAAGGCTTGCAAACGATGTGCTACCATCGGCCTGAGCAAAAATTTTGTTATCGGCAAGGCTACCCTCAAAGTCTTTACTCATCAAGCGAGTGAGAGTGCGCTCCATCGACTCCTTATCCTTCTTGTCCTTGCTCACAACCATCATCACATCATCGTTGATAGCAACTGCAGCCTCTTGCTGAATGTTGTAATCATAATCGGCGCCCCTCTTAAGTTCTTCTTTGGCACTCTTGGCATAGAAACTCTCGGCCTGAACACGGTCGGCCACTTTTGCAACAACACCAATAACCATCTCCGAACCACTATTTCTCATGAAAACATAGAAGGGTGATGTGAGGTCGATTCCTGAGTTCTTGAAATCGGCGACATCATCGCCATACTGCTCCACAATGTCCTTAAAGAGCTTCTCTTGGTCAATGCCAGTTTGAGAGATAAACTCCTTAAAGTCAAGTTTGGCCACCACCTTGCTATCGGCTGGCACATAGGACTTATAGTCTTCATTGCTACAAGCCGACATAATCACAGCAATAACAATTGCCGACAAAAACAAAAATTTCTTCATTGTAATAATATTTAATTAACAGGTTAATAACTGCACAAAGATAAGAGTTTTTTATTAAAAATCACCACTTTTTAGCAACAAAAAGTTTCAATGCAAATAAAAACCGCTAGTAAGCTCCTTATATTCATCGCTATAAGCACGGTCGGAGCCAGCAATAGTGAGCGTTGAAGTCTCCGTAGTGGCATCACCAACCACCATTTCCCACAACAACCTTTTAGTCGGAGCTCCTGCCACTGGCACCACACGGGTGAAACGAAGAAGTCCCAATCCCAGCGACACCATGCAACGACGCACGGCAAGTTCGACATCGGCAGGCGTGATAATGGCTATCATTCCATTTGGCGCAATTAAGTTGCGGCTACGGGTGAGTAACGCCTCGATGGTTAGCGATGTGGTGTGCCGCGCAAGGTTACGACCTGCATCGGGCGGCAACACGCCATTATTGAAAAACGGCGGATTTGAGACGATCAAGTCATAGTTTTCTCCTTTAAAATCATTGAAATCGGCAATTTCGGCACTCAAGCGAGCGTTCCACGGCGATGCCTCGAAGTTGTACCGAGCCTCGTCAATGGCATTGCCGTCGATGTCGATGCCGTGAATGATTGCGTCATTGTTGCGTTGGGCAACCATGAGCGCTATCAGGCCGCTACCAGTGCCCACGTCGAGCACACGCCGAGCACCTTTCACACTGCACCAAGCGCCAAGCAGCACCCCGTCGGTGCCCACCTTCATCGCCGTCTTGTCGTTCAACACGCTAAACTGCTTAAAATGGAATATCTTTTCTCGTCCCATATCTAAGGCAAAGATAACAATAAAGGTCAATTGGCAGAACAAAGCAGCGAACTTTTTGAACAAAAAACGATTAATGCCAAAAAAATCACACTTTTTCTTGTGAGACTATCAATTTTTTACTACCTTTGCACCGCTTTTCGCCGAAAAGCGCCAAATAATATTTATTAATTAATTTATAACAAACGTTTTATGTACAACTACGAAACCGTTTTCATTTTAACTCCCGTTTTGTCTGAACCACAGATGAAGGAAGCGGTAGAGAAATTCAAGACTGTGCTCACCGACAACGGTGCCACTATCGAGAATGAAGAGCTTTGGGGCATGCGCAAGCTTGCCTATCCCATCCAGAAGAAGACCACTGGATTCTATGCGTTCCTCGAGTTCGCTGGCGAACCAACAATTGTGAACAAACTTGAGACTGCCTATCGTCGCGACGAGAAGGTGATTCGTTTCTTGACTTTCCGTCAGGAGAAGTATGCTCACGAGTATGCACTTAAGAGAAGAAGCTTGAAGAAGAACGCTGCCAAGGTTGAGGAAACTCCAGCCGAGCAGCCTGCCGTTGAGGCTCCTCAAGCCGAAGTTAAAGAAGAAACTAACGAATAATGCAAGGAGGAAACACAACTATGGCACAAGCTCAATCTGAAATCCGTTATCTTACCCCACTGTCGGTAGACACCAAGAAGAAGAAATATTGCCGTTTCAAGAGAAGTGGCATCAAGTACATCGACTACAAGGACCCCGAGTTCTTGAAGAAGTTCCTCAACGAGCAGGGTAAAATTTTGCCTCGCCGCATCACTGGCACTTCGCTCAAGTTCCAGCGCCGCGTAGCTCGCGCCGTTAAGCGCGCACGTCACCTGGCATTGCTTCCCTATGTAACCGATTTGATGAAATAATTTAAAACTGGAGGTAACACACTATGAAGATTATATTGAAAGAAGACGTTATCAACCTTGGATACAAGGACGACGTTGTTGAAGTAAAGAACGGCTATGCCCGCAACTATCTCATCCCAACTGGCAAAGCCATCATGGCATCGCCTTCAGCTTTAAAAGTTCTCGAGGAGAACCTGCGCCAGCGCGCTCACAAGATTGCTAAGATCAAGGGCGACGCCGAGGCAGTAGCCGAGACTATGAAGGGTATTGCACTCACTATCACCGCCAAGACCGACAACCGTGGCACTATCTACGGTTCGGTTGGCAGCAACCAGATTGCTGAGGAGCTCGCAAAGCTCGGTCACGAGGTAGACCGCAAGATCATCAAGGTCGAGAACGTGAAAGAACTTGGCAACTACATTGCTACTGTTCAACTGCACAAGGAAGTTGCTGTTGAGATTCCTTTCAAGGTTATCTCTGAGAACGCTCCCAAGCAGGAAGAGGCTCCCGCTGTTGAGGCAGCTCCCGCAGTAGAAGAGGCTCCTGCCGAGGAAGCTCCAGCTGCTGAGTAATACCAACACTTTGTGTGCAGGCCGCTTTTGGCCTTGTACACATTATTCTAATAGAGCCGCACCACACTTACCTGGTGCGGCTCACTTTTTTACCATGTCTTGAAAAAACTAATAATTAATAACTAATAACTGAAAACATTTCACTAACTTTGCAGTCGATTTTTCGAAACACTAAAAACCACAATTATAATGGATAAGAAAGTAAGGGTACGTTTTGCCCCATCACCCACTGGACCGCTGCACATTGGCGGCGTGAGAACTGCACTCTACAACTACCTCTTTGCTCGTCAAAATGGCGGCACAATGATTCTGCGCATCGAGGACACCGACAGCAACCGCTTCGTGCCTGGCGCCGAGGACTATATCAACGAGGCCCTGCAATGGCTTGGCATAGGCATTGACGAGGGAGTGCATGAGGGTGGTAATTACGGCCCCTACAAGCAGAGCGAGCGTCGCGACATCTATCGCAAGTATGTCAAGCAATTGCTCGACGACGGCAAGGCCTACATCGCCTTCGACACACCCGAGGAGCTCGATGCCAAGCGCAAGGAAATCGCCAATTTCCAATACGATGCCAAAACTCGTGGCATGATGCGCAACTCGCTCACTCTTCCCAAGGAGGAAGTCGACCGCCTCATAGCCGCTGGCGAGAAGTATGTGGTTCGCATCCTCATTGAGCCCAACCGTGAAGTTAAGGTCAACGACCTGATTCGTGGCGAGGTAACAGTAAACAGCTCGGTTGTCGACGACAAGGTGCTATACAAGAGTGCCGACGATCTCCCCACCTATCACCTTGCAAACATTGTTGACGACCACCTGATGGAGGTTTCTCACGTGATTCGTGGCGAGGAGTGGCTGCCTAGCGCGCCATTGCACGTTTTGCTTTACGAAGCACTGGGATGGAAAGATTCGATGCCACAGTTCGTGCACTTGCCACTGCTGCTCAAGCCCGACGGCAAAGGTAAGCTCAGCAAGCGCGACGGCGACCGTTTAGGCTTCCCTGTGTTCCCACTCGAGTGGCACGACCCAGTGAGCGGTGACATTAGCAGCGGATACCGCGAGCGTGGCTATCTACCACAGGCTGTTGTCAATTTCCTCGCCTTACTTGGCTGGAATCCAGGCACCGATCAGGAGATTTTCTCGATGGACGAACTCATCAAGCAGTTCTCATTTGACCACTGCTCAAAGAAAGGCGCGAAGTTCGACTTCGAGAAGGGCAAATGGTTCAACCACGAGTATCTTATCAATATGGACGATGCCGAGCTTGCCGAAATTTTCAAGCCCGAACTCGCAAAGCATGGTGTCGACGCTTCACAATTCACCGATGAATACATCACCCGTGCTGTGGGCATGATTAAGAGTCGCATCAGCTTCGTGGGCGACATCTGGGACAATGCCAAATTCTTCTTTGTCGCTCCCACCGAATATGCTCCCAAGGACATCAAGAAACGCTGGAAAGAGGACACCCCCGAGACTATGCATCGCCTCATCGAGGTAATCAAGGGCATCGACGACATGACTAGCGCCAACGCCGAGGAAATCGTCTTGGGTTGGATTAAGGAAAATGAGCTACACATGGGCAACGTGATGAACGCCTTCCGTCTCACCGTTGTAGGCGAGTGCAAGGGTCCTCACATGTTCGACATCGCCGAGCTCATGGGCAAGGACGAAATCATCGCCCGCATCGAGCGCGGTATCGAGAACATCAAACCAGTAACAGAGTAAATCATGCGCAACTGGCTGCTTGCGATATTGATGGCACTTGTGTCAACACTCTCCCTCAGCTCTCAGGAGCTTGAGTGGAGTGTGAACATGAATGCTGTGTTCAATAATCGCGAGAGCGAGACTGCTTTGGCACCATCGAACACCTACATCTTCACTCGCATTACGCCACAGATAGGAGTATCGATGGATAGCACCCGCCATCGCATTATGGGGGGAGTGACGTGGTACCAACCCATGAACGACCACATGCATGGCTACAAAGTGGTGCCGGCATTGTATTATCAATATCATAATGAGCAGCGAGGCTTGAGCATGGCAATAGGTATGATTCCTGATGCTCTTAGAATCAATCGTTTCCTGCAAAGCGATTCCATCAGCTATGTTAACCCCAACATCAATGGATTCTTGATTAATATAGAAAAGCCACATTTCAGTTTCGTCTCTTGGCTTAATTGGAGGCAAATTCGCACTAGCAATCGACGAGAGGCTTTCGACGTGACGGGACAGGCATTCTGGCACAGTGGCAATTATGGCTATAATCGTTTTCAGGCGGGAGGCACAGCACGCTATAACCATTTAGCCAAGAGTTTCAATCCTGCCGAAGGAGAAGGTGTTGTGGATAATGTGATTTTGAATCCATCGGTTGGCTTTACACATTATGGGCGTGAACGCTTAAAGGATTTTTTTAGCATCTCGGCAGGTGTGTTGCTCTCTATCGACCGTGACCGTCCTGGCGACAATAAATGGCTGGCTCAAGCAGGGTTTATGGGTGATATTGAGGGCCGGTGGAAATGGCTTTCTCTGCAAGAGCATGTGTATGTGGGAAAAGAGCAAATGCCACTTTACGACAAGTACGGTCCGCTGCTTTATCAGGGCGATCAGTTCTATCACAACAAGTTCTATAGTCGAACCGATGTTGCTGCTACAATATTTGAACGTGACTTTGTTAATGTTGAGGCACGACTCTCTTTTCATGCTACCGACAAGACAACAGCTTTTTGGCAACAGCTTTCAGTGCGATTCTATCTTGATAATAAAATCTGGAAAAGAAATAAGCAGCCCAAGAGTTTTAACAATCTCAATGGCATTAGAACAGAGAGATGGTTGCCTGCACAATTCTAATAACTAATCCTATTTTGTAAATGAATTTCCTGTATAACATTGCGATGGCAGCCACTGGCTGGGGTATGCACTTGGCTTCACCCTGGCATCACAAAGCCCGACTTACTGTTCAAGGCCAGAAAAGAACTATATCTTATCTGAAAGAGACGCTTGACCCCGATGGCGGCTACATCTGGATTCATGCAGCATCGCTTGGCGAGTTTGAGCAAGGCAGGCCTCTCATCGAGAAAATCCGTGAGGAGCAGCCTGATGCCAAGATTCTGCTTTCGTTCTATTCTCCAAGTGGTTATGAGGTGCGCAAGACCTACGACAAGGTCGATGCCGTCTGCTATATGCCTGTCGACACTCCTCGGCGTGTCAAGGAGTTCCTCGATGTGGTCAAGCCCAAGATGGCAATCTTTGTCAAGTACGAGTTCTGGGGCAACTTCCTTGAGCAGCTCAAGCGCCGCAATGTGCCCACCTATATCATCTCGTCAATCTTCCGTCCAGGCCAGAGCTTCTTCAAGCCCTGGGGCGGAATGTTCCGCAAGATGCTGGGCTGCTTCACTCACCTCTACGTTCAAGACGAGGAGTCTCGAGAGCTGCTGCACGGCATCGGCGTCGACAACGTCACGGTGTGTGGCGACACTCGTCTCGACCGCGTGCTGCAAATCAAGGCGCAAGCCCAGGAGTTCCCTGCTATAGCTGCTATGACTGCTGGCGACAAGCCAACCCTGGTTTTGGGCAGCTCATGGCAGCCCGACGAGGACATCATCATCCCCTACTTCAACTCACATCCCGACCTCAAACTCATCATCGCTCCGCATGAGTTCGACGAGAACCGTCTCGACGCGATGATGGCACGCATCACACGCCCAGTGGCGCGCTACACACAGCTCGAGGGCGTCGACCCAGCAACGCTCGACTGCCTGATAATCGACTGCTTCGGCATCCTCTCCTCGCTCTATCGCTATGGCGAAATCGCCTACGTTGGCGGTGGTTTTGGCTCGGGCATTCACAACGTCCCTGAGGCTGCCGTATATGGCATTCCTGTCATCTTCGGCCCACGTCACGAGAAGTTCCGCGAGGCTCTCGAACTCAAGCAGTGTGGTGGAGCTTTTGCTATCGACGATGCACATCAGTGCAATGCTGTCCTCGACCGCCTGCTCAGCGACAACGACGCCCTGCAGCAAGCTGGCAGCGCCGCCAGCAACTACATCACCTCCCACACCGGCGCCACCCACCGCATCTACCACAATCTTTTTCTTGACTGATAAGCCAAAGAGGTGAAAGTAACTTAAAAGTGAGAGATTGCACAAATACGGCATTTTTTTGAAAAGAATGTGTCATTCTCGGATATTATTATTAAATTTGCTAGCTTTAAACGAACAACACTGATATCCATCTTATTGCTGACAATAAGTTTAAACTACTTGCCTTACTTTGCGCTAATGTTTAAGAAGCAATTATGTGCCATATTGATAATGCTGCTAGCATCAGTCATGATGCAAGTCGCTAATGCTTATAACGTAAACCAGTACAATCAATGGGTAAAGGTATCTACCGAAGAGCTGATGCGTCGTGGGCAGGATTATCTTCAAAATAAAGGTTGGGTTGACAGCGCAATGGTGTGTTACAGTATCGTTGCCGGTCGTGCCCAAAACAACAATTTGGAAAGCAAAGAGATATATCAGATTGCCAGAGCACTAAACAATATCGGTTATATCTCTGCGACATACTATTATGACTTCCAGAAGGCTTACGAGAATTTGAATAAATCAATGGAATTGTCTAAGCTATACGGTTTTGACAATAATCTGGCATACTCCTATCTTAACAGGGCCTCTATCATCGACAGCCGCAACAGGCTCTTTGCCAACGATGCACTATCGACCGAGGCTCTGGACAATACAAAACTTGCATTTGATTTCGCCGTCAAGGCCCAAGAGTGGAATGTGGCTGTGACCAGCATCTATAACATGCTGGACATGATACACAATAAAGCTGACTTTGAACTCATTACACCCGATTTGACCCGTTTCAAGAATTTGCAGTTGACCGACAGCGTGGAAATGTGGCAATGTACGCGCATGTTCTGCAAGGCCACCGAGGCATTTCAGGCAGGTCAATATCAACAGGCTCTCAATTGCTATGAAAAGATGCTAATTGAGGCTCAGAAACTCACGACCAACCGCCAACAGTGTATCATCAAGGCCATGCAGCAGAAGGCTGCAGTGCTTGCCGTTATGCACCATTATGAGGAAGCCATTTCTTGCTTACAACAGGTAGAGCGAATTGCCCTTGATCAAGGCATGCAGAGCGAGTTGATTGACAATTACAGGGCGATGGCTCAGGTCTATGATGCTATGGGAAACCGGCAAATGGCTGAGCAACTTGACTACAAATTCCTGAAAGCCAGGGATGAATTTATACAAAAGAGCCATGCCGAAA
>CADAAI010000006.1 GCA_902785925.1 uncultured Bacteroidales bacterium | reverse complement strand
CATATACATCAGCCGTTCATTGTAACCATGTTTCTTTCTTTTTCTTTCTGACATAATGAACCCCGAAAGTTTTTTGTCTAACTTTCGGGGTTCATATCAGACACACCCTCTTATTCTTCATTTGACTCCATACAAGAATTTTAGGCGCATGGTCCTTCGTTGATGTAGAAGGTGTTGCCTTTTTGCATCACGCGCCAGTGGTCGGTGGGTCGTTCCCACACATTCTCAATTATGTCCCAGTCATACAAGTCTTTTCGCGCAAAGCGATAGCCGCTCTTCTTTAGAAGCGAAATGAACGCCTGTGTTCCTTTATTAGAAAGGAATGTTACCGACATGTCGTAGCACATGCCCACACCGGCTCCAATCTGCACATAGCTGGCGTAGCCATTGGCTACCGTCGCCTTGGCCGATTTCACCTCTCCTGAACGCGAAACAGTAACAGTGCACCCCTTGGCATAGATAATGTTGAAACCAATCGCAGGATGGTACTCTCCCACCTTGCTGTAACCGGCTTTTTTAAGTATTGATTCGGCTACTTTGACATTAGAGCCTTCCACTTTTTCCCACGCTTGGTGGAAAATAAATGGCGTCATCCCTGATTGTACGGTCTGCGCGCTTGCCAGCAATGGCAGCAACACACAAGCAATAAGCAAAAGGTTCTTTTTCATAACATTTAACATTTGAGATTATAGATATTGATTGCAAATATATAGATAATTATTAAGATATCCAAAAAATTGTCGGTTTGACGATTATTTCAATTATCCACATCAAGTTATTGCCACTTCAAAAGTTTGAATTTGTAATTTTAATAAAATTTGCTTATCTTTGCGCTGTTTTAACTAACAAACCTACAAAACATACTATAGATGGATTTCAACACAATCACCCAGACCATTAGCGACTACGTGTGGGGCTGGCCCATGATAATTCTCTTGCTCGGAACGCACATCTTCTTGACATTCAGGTTGCGTGTTCCACAACGCAAGATATTCACTGCTATAAAGTTATCAGTTTCTAAAGACAAGAACTCGACAGGAGATGTAAGCCAGTTTGCCGCTCTTGCCACTTCACTAGCAGCAACCATCGGAACTGGTAATATCATTGGTGTAGCAACAGCTGTGTCGCTAGGAGGCCCTGGTGCAGTGCTATGGTGCTGGTTGACTGGAATATTTGGTATTGCAACCAAGTATAGTGAAGGGCTGCTTGCCATCAAGTACCGTGTCAAGACCAGCGACGGCAGTATGTTGGGAGGTCCCATGTATGCCCTCGAGCGCGGTCTAGGTCAGAAGTGGCTTGCCGTTCTCTTCTGCATTTTCACCGCGATTGCCGCTTTTGGAATTGGCAACAGCGTTCAAGCCAATGCCATCAGCGAGAATTTCATAATGTTGCTCAACGACAACGGCACAGTGGCTAGCGCAACAACGTGGCTCAACAATACCCTGAACACCAGCTACGAACCCAGATTCTACCTGAGCATCATTATGGGCATACTGGTGATGACTCTCGTGGGTGTAGTAATCATTGGCGGCGTGAGAAGCATTGGAAGGATATGCTCAGCATTTGTCCCTTTCATGGCTGTTCTTTATGTGCTGGGGTGTATCTACATTCTGTGCATCAATTACCAGTATTTATGGCAAGCTATTTGCCTCATTTGCAGCGAGGCATTTTCGATGAAAGCAGGAATAGGCGGAGCTGCAGGCACAGCCATTATGATGGGAGCGCGCTATGGTATCGCGCGAGGCTTGTTCAGCAACGAGTCGGGTATGGGGTCTGCGCCCATTGTCGCCGCCGCCGCACGCACCAAGAACCCTGTGCGTCAGGCGCTTGTTAGTTCTACTGGCACCTTCTGGGACACAGTGGTCGTGTGCGCTATGACTGGATTGGTACTCACCACTAGTATCATCGCATACCCCGACATCAATTTCCACGATGGCGGACTCCTCACTAAAAAAGCCTTTGGTATGATACCTTACCTTGGCACGCCAATTCTCACATTTGGTATCCTCACATTCGCATTCTCAACTATCCTAGGATGGAGTTACTACGGTGAGCGAGCAATGGAATATCTGGGAGGCAAGAGGTGCATTCGTTACTATCGCATCGTATGGCTTATCGTGTGCTTTATAGGCTGTGTGATGAGCTTGGGAGTTGTGTGGAATATCGCCGACATC
Source organism: uncultured Bacteroidales bacterium (assembly GCA_902785925.1). GTDB lineage: Bacteria > Bacteroidota > Bacteroidia > Bacteroidales > Muribaculaceae > Sodaliphilus. The sequence continues at coordinate 110,427 of CADAAI010000006.1, read as the reverse complement.
ATGAACGCCATGATGGCTCTACCCAACCTTGTAGCCCTGCTACTCCTCTCAGGTGTAATCGCTCGTGAGACAAAGCACTACCTGTGGGATGGCAACCTCGATAAAGAAGCCTCCGACGAGGACTAACTATTGTTTGGCTACAATTTGACACATCTTTGGAAAAACATTTCTTTATAACTGCATTTTTCAACAGTTTCATAGAAAAGAAAAATCTCAAATAAGACTAACTTTATCATAAATAAAATGCACAAAGATTAGATTTCCCTAAAATGCCTTGTTGCGTTTCGGGGAAATCTTTATCCGTTAATGGGTTTTAAATGCAAAATTAATACTTAACACTGTGTTAACAAATTTTGCGCAAATAATAAAATTTCTATACCACTTTTGAAGTCTTTCACTTAATCAGCTAAGTAATCTCCTACCCAAAGTTGTTAAAAATAATTTCACGGGCGTTTTTATTTATTTTTTCTTTTATTAGTTGATAGATTTTGACTAATTTTGCACTCTGAATATAGTGTAGTGTAACCAATTAGATGGTTGTACTGCCTTTAAGTCTGTAAATTACAGCCAAGTAAGCAGTTCACCATCCTAAAACAAGAAAGATATAAGATATGGGATTATTCTCATTTACTCAAGAAATCGCTGTTGACCTAGGAACAGCCAACACTATCATTATCCACAACGATAAGATAGTTATTGACGAACCTTCGGTGGTTGCTCTCGACACCAAGACCCAAAAGCTAATGGCTGTTGGTGAAACCGCACGTGAGATGCGTGGCAAGGTGCATGAGGGCATCAAGACCGTGCGCCCATTGCGCGACGGTGTGATTGCCGACTTCAACGCTGCCGAGCTTATGATTCGCGGCATGATCAAGAAGGTGAGCCAAAAGAACCACTGGTTCTCACCATCGCTTCGCATGGTAGTGTGCATCCCTTCGGGATCGACCGAAGTAGAGATTCGTGCCGTGCGCGACTCAAGTGAGCATGCTGGTGGACGTGACGTATATATGATTTATGAGCCTATGGCAGCCGCTCTGGGTATTGGCATCGACGTCCTTGCCCCCGAGGGTAACATGATTGTCGACATAGGCGGTGGTACTACCGAGATTGCCGTTATCTCACTTGGTGGTATCGTGAGCAACAAGAGCATCCGCATCGCTGGTGACGACCTCACCGAGGACATTCGCGAGCACATGCGCCGCGCCCACAACGTTAAGGTTGGTGAGCGCACTGCTGAGCGCATCAAGATAAACGTAGGTTCGGCTCTCACTGAACTTGAGAACCCACCCGAGGACTACATCGTGCGCGGTCCTAACCAGATGACAGCCCTTCCTATGGAAGTGCCTGTATCATATCAGGAAATCAGCCACTGCATCGAAAAGTCTATCTCAAAGATTGAGGCTGCCGTGCTCAGCGCACTGGAACAAACTCCTCCTGAGCTCTACAGCGACATCGTTAAGAATGGTGTTTATCTGGCTGGTGGTGGTGCCTTGCTGCGTGGTCTCGACCGTCGATTGACCGACAAGATTGGTATTCCATTCCAGGTACCCGATGATCCCTTGCACGCTGTGGCCAAGGGTACTGGCGTAGCTCTTAAGAACATCAAGCGCTTCAAGTTCCTCAAGCGCTAAACCCACTTGTTGCTAACCTAAGCAACACCTTACAGGTGGGGTCATTGCGATGCAACCCACCTTTTTGTGTTGTATAGACACACGAAGGCTTGAACAGATGAACAACTTAATTAACTTCTTTATAAAGAACAGTTCGTGGTTCATTTTCGCGTTTTACGTGATTATGAGCCTCGCTTTGTTGTTCCGCTCCAATCCTTTCCAGCAGAGCGTTTACCTCACATCGGCCAACGGAACAGTTGCTACAATATCCAAGAGCGTAAATGGCGCCTCCAACTATTTCCACCTCAAGGAAATAAATGAGGACCTACATCACCAAAATGCAGTACAGAAAGCTGAGATTCTCGCTCTCAGGGAGCACCTCAACAACCTAGAGCTGCAGTATGGAGTCAAGCCTGGCAGCGAGGTGAGCGGTAACGGAAATTACTCGTTCATCTCGGCACATGTAATCAGCAACAGCGTGGTGAATCCAAGCAACTACATCACGATTGACCGAGGCAGCGCCGATGGCATTGAACCCTACATGGGTGTCATGGACATGAACGGCGTGGTGGGAATCGTTGATGCAGTCAACACCCACTCGGCACGAATCATGTCGATGCTGCACCCCGACACCAAAATCACCTGTGAGCTTAAGGGTAACGGCAACTTTGGTCTGCTCGTGTGGGACGGCAAGACAACCGACCATGCAATCCTCAAAGACCTGCCCAAGGTTGACGACTACCATGTTGGCGACACTGTGGTCACCAGCAGCAGTTCGTTGAGTTTCCCACAAGGTTTCATGGTAGGTGTGGTAGAGAGCGTATCGCCAACCACTAAGGAAGACAATTTTATGACTCTCATCGTGAAGCTCTCGTGCAAGATTACCAAACTTAGCAACGTGCACATCATAAAGAACAACATGAAGGAGGAGCTCAAGCAGCTCGAAAGCGAGGATGCCACCTCGCTTAAAGAGGAAGGAGGGATGAAGTGATGAAAAACACCTTAGTCCATTTTCTTATCCTCTTTGTCGCACTGCTTGTAGCACAGGTGATTTGCAGCAAGATTATCCTCTTTGGAGTTGCGATGCCAGTCATCTACATCTACTTGATACTTCGTCTTCCTGTTAACTACTCCCTGAACTGGACTCTCACGATAGCGTTCCTGTTTGGCCTCTTCATCGACATGTTTAACAACACGCAGGGCATGAATGCCCTCGCCTGCACCGTGATGACGATGCTCAGGCGCCCTGTTTACAACATGTTCATCCTCAAGGATGACGAGGACAACGACCCCATCCCATCGATGGATTCGTTGGGTATCACTAACTACCTCAAGTACATGGCAACCCTGGTTACCGTCTACTGCTTTGTCCTGTTCTTAACTCAAGCTTTCACTCTTCACAACTTCCCGCTCACACTGTTGCGCATCGTTGCCAGCAGCGTGCTATCTATTTTATTGATTTTTGGTATCGACAGTTTAGTGAGCACCGAACGTGAGAAAAGATTATAACTTAGAGAAACGCAAATTTGTGATTGGCGGCTTTATTGTCGTCATTGTCGCTATATACCTGTTCAAACTCTTCGACCTTCAGATTCTAGACGACAAATATAGCGAGATTGCCGTCAGCAATGCACGTTCAACCAAGATAACACATCCCTCACGTGGACAAATCTACGACCGCAACGGTAATCTAGTGGTTTACAACGAACCTGCCTACGATCTGGTGCTCGTGCCTAAAGATGTGCAAGAGTTTGACACCACTACCATGTGCAAGATTCTGCAGCTCAAGCGTGAGGACTTCGACCTGCTGTGGAAAAACATGAGCGACCCCAAGAAAAACAAGAACTACAGCGCCACCACTCCTCAACCGCTAGTGCAGAACCTCGACTCGACCACTTACGGGCGACTGCAGGAGATCTTGTACCGCTTCCCAGGATTTGATATTTCACAACGCATCATAAGGAGATATAATTACATCGCGGCAGCCAACATCCTGGGCGACATTCGCGAAGTAAACGCCGAGGATATAGAGCGCGACACCGACAACTATTACATCCCCGGTGACTACACTGGCGATTTGGGTGTTGAAAAGAGCTATGAGAAATATCTGCGAGGTGTGAAAGGCAAGGAAATCCTGATTCGTGACGCTCGTGGCAAAATTAAGGGTCGCTATAACGACGGCAAGGACGATGTGCAGCCTATTGCAGGCAAAGATCTGCAACTGAGCATTGACATCGACTTGCAATGCTTTGGCGAGAAAATCATGCGCGGCAAGCGTGGTGCCATAGTCGCTATTGAACCCAAGACCGGCGAGGTGCTTGCTCTGGTAACAAGTCCTTCCTATGACCCTGCACTGCTAGTGGGCAAAGACCGCGGAAAGAACTACGCCAAACTGGTGAGTGATCCAAACAAGCCGCTCTTCGACCGCGCTATCATGGCTGCCTATCCTCCAGGCTCGACTTTCAAGCCCACTCAGGGTCTCATTTTCATGCAAGAAGGCATAACCAACCTGAGCACATCCTACCCGTGCTATCGCGGCTACATAAACAAGGGTCTGAAGGTGGGATGTCACGGTCACGGCTCCCCTATCTCGCTGCAACCAGCACTCGCCACTTCGTGCAACGGTTACTTCTGCTGGGGGCTTTATTACATGCTTAAGAACCACAAGTATGAGAACCTCGACTCGGCTTTCACTGTGTGGAAAAACTACATGGTGGAGATGGGCTATGGCTACAAACTGAACATCGACCTACCTGCCGAAAGCCGCGGTTTCATTCCAAATGCTAAGTTCTACAACGAGCACATTGGCGAAGGGAAATGGGGCGCCAACACTGTAATCTCAATCGCGATTGGTCAGGGCGAGATTATGGCGACACCACTACAAATTGCAAACCTGAGCGCCACAATTGCCAACCGTGGCTACTACATCACACCACACGTGGTGAAGCAGATTCGCGATGTTGGAATCCTCAAGGAATATACCCAGAAGCATCAGCCAAGCATTAATCGGGAATACTACGAGAACGTTGCCACCGGAATGCGCATGGCGGTAACAGGTGGCACCTGTAGGGGCGCCAATCTGCCTGGACTCGAGGTTTGCGGCAAGACAGGCACTGTGCAGAACCCGCACGGACGTGACCACTCGGTGTTCATGGGTTTTGCACCCAAAGAAGATCCTAAGATTGCCATCTGCGTCTATGTTGAGAACGCTGGTTTTGGTGCACAGGTTGCTGTGCCACTTGGTGCCATGGTGCTTGAGCGCTACCTGCGTGGCGAAAGCGAAGAGATAGAGTCGCGCGCCAGCAAGTGGAGCGACAGGTGGCTTGAAGAGAACCCCTCGGTCTTTGAAGAGGAAGAGGTGCAGCAACAGCTCAATCCCGACACCACCGCTAAGCCCTCTGCTGCCACAGCACACAATCAGTCATCGGGTAACCCCTTGAAAGGTTTGCCACTAAATAGAGAGCAGCAACAAGCAATATTAACTCGCCCCATCGGCACTATCATCACAAGAAATGGTTTCAACAAGGGATAACAACCAAGACGCTAGCAATCGACTGCTCGCTTCGGTCGACTGGTTCACCGTTCTGCTCTATGTGATTCTGGTGATTTATGGTGCTATTAGCATCTATGCTGCTACCACCACGAGTAGCAGCCAGGTGAGTATGTTTGACTTCGACACCTATTCAGGTAAGCAGTTCGTGTGGATAGGCCTGTCGTTTGTCATCGGTTTCTCGTTACTGCTTATCGACCGCCGTCTCTATGAAGCCTATGCCTATCCCATCTATGCAATCATGATTATTATCCTGATTGCCACGGCGTTCTTCTCGCCCAACATTAAGGGGTCACACTCGTGGCTCAAGTTTGGGGCGGTGAGCCTGCAGCCTGCCGAGTTTGCCAAGACGGCGACAGCGCTAGCGCTTGCAAAGCTCTTCAGCACCTATGGCTTCCAGCTGCGAGGATGGCGCACCTACATCGTGCCAGTGGGCATCATCTTGTTTCCTGTCCTATGCATCATTCTCGAGAATGAGACAGGCTCGGCATTGGTTTATTTCTCGCTCATCTTTGTGCTCTATCGCGAGGGAATGAGTGGTTTTGTGCTTTTTGCCCTCCTGTGTGCAGTGACCTATTTTGTGCTGGTGCTCAAGTTTGCTGGCACGCTAATCATGGGTATCCCAATGGGCACCTTTATCGTGCTCACCTGCGTCATGGTTGTGATAGTAATAATGCTATTGATCTACTGCCGCTCGCTAATCCTGGGGCGTAACGTTGCGCTTGGTTATATCGCTTGTGCGCTCCTAACCTGGATTCTGAGCTTGATGGGCATTCACATCAACGGATATGTGTTCTTCTTCACTGTAATTCCGCTCTCACTCATTTACCTGCTTATTGGCATGTTCCACGACGACCTCAACAAGGTGCTCACCACGGTAATCTTTGCTGTGGTATCGATAATTTTCATGTTTTCGGCCAACTTTGCTTTCAACCATGCCCTCAAGCCACACCAACAAAACCGAATCAACATTGCGCTAGGTATTGAGGAGGATCTCAAGGGCAAGGGCTATAATGTGAATCAATCGAAGATTGCCATCGGCTCAGGCGGTCTGACTGGCAAAGGTTTTCTTGAAGGCACACAAACCAAGCTTAACTACGTTCCCGAGCAACACACCGACTTCATTTTCTGCACCATAGGCGAGGAGCAGGGCTTTGTGGGCACTTCGGCAGTGCTGATTCTATTCCTCACCCTGATCTTGCGAGTGATTGCAATCGCCGAACGGCAGCACACCACTTTCGGGCGAGTCTATGCCTACTGCGTTGCGTCAATACTCATTTTCCACCTGACCATCAACATTGGTATGGTGATTGGCATCGTTCCTGTCATAGGCATACCCCTGCCCTTCTTCTCCTACGGCGGTTCTTCGCTGTGGGGATTCACCATCTTGCTGTTTATCTTGCTGCGCATTGATGCAGTTCGCACCGAGTACGGCACCTGGTAACCCCTCTCACCTCCTACTTATTACTTCTTACTTCTCTCCTCTTCCTCGAAAGGGATTTCCAGTTCCACCCATTCATCGTGGGAGGCGTGATCTTCTTGTGCCAAATTGCGTGTAACAGAAAGACCTAGCAGGCGGATGGGATGCTGGCTGTAGTCAACTTGCTTGAGCAACTGCTTAGCAAGAGGAAGTATATCGTCCTTGCTGAGCAGAACCTTATCTTGAGTGATAGAGCGGGTGATTTGCCTGAAGTCATGAAACTTGACCTTGAGCGTGAGCGTTCGGCCCTCAAACTCGTGTTTTTCTAATCGACGCACTAGTTCATGCACAGTGTTATTCAACTCGATTATCACGGCTCCAGGCGTGTAAATGTCGTGCTCAAATGTGTGCTCGCATCCCATCGACTTGCGCTCCCAATCGACCACAACAGGGCGGTCATCGATGCCTCGTGCAAAGTTATAAAATACTGGTCCCATCTTGCCAAACACATCAATCAAGTGCTTGAGGGACACGGCACGCAGATCGGCTCCCGTGAAAATGCCCATCTTGTGCATGGTCTCGGCCGTTTTTGGTCCCACAAGCCAGAACTTCTCAATGCGCAACTTGTCGATAAACTCCTGAGCACGACTAGGATGAATGGTGCAAAGATCAGGCTTACGTTGGTCGCTGGCAATCTTGGCAAGGAACTTATTGTAGCTCACGCCAGCCGACGCTGTTAGGTTCAAGCGCTCTTTGATTTTAGTCTTAATCTCACGAGCGATGTCGACAGCAAGCTCTATGCCAGGCTTGTTCTCAGTCACGTCGAGAAAAGCCTCGTCGAGTGAGATAGGTTCGACAAGGTCGGTGTATTCATGGAAAATGGCGTGCATCTGCCTCGATACATCTTTATACACCTGATAGCGCCCAGGCACGACAATAAGTTGAGGGCACAACCGCTTGGCAAGCTGCATCGACATGGCCGAATGCACCCCAAACGGGCGCGCCTCGTAGCTTGCCGTTGCCACCACTCCACGCTCAGTGTCGGCACCAATGGCAATAGGCTTTCCACGCAGTTCGGGATTATCGCGCTGCTCAACCGACGCAAAGAACGCGTCCATGTCGATATGTATTATCTTGCGCTCCATAAAGCAGTGCAAAGATAACGATTTTATCTCAAAAAAAGGTGAGGACTCACAAGAATCCTCACCTTGAAAAATCATACACGTCAAGTAATCGTTAAGGCTCGACAGTGGCAATTGAGCCGGCACTGTGGGCAGTGATTTGTGGAGCATACTGGCATTGTGCCGTTGCAATTCCCACGTTGTACTTGCCAGGTGCTGTGACATAAACGTCGTAGCTAATCACGTGAGTGCCCTTATCGAGGCTAGTGAAGAAGATGTTGGTCTCACTGTCCTTGATTTCAAGGTAATAGTAGCAGCCGTCGGCATAGCGGTAGCCCGAGAGCTTATCCACCGGCTCGAAGCATGAGCCGCGCTCATCTTTCATCGTCACGAAGTCAAGATCCTTGGCATTCTTGATAACGGTGCGCACCTGAACCTTGTCGCCCACTTTGAAGTTCTCGACGCGGCGCAGAGAGCCGTCGGTGTTGTAGGCATAGAACTCCTTGTGAATCGAGAGGTCGTAGATGCTCACCTCCTTGATATCGCTCATCTCGGCCTTGAACTGGCTGTAGACAGCACCCCAAGCAGGACTTGCTCCATGGCGCTCAATGTTGAGCGTTGCAAGCGAAGTTGCGGGAATCTCCTTGCGGCAGTAGCCAAGATAGGTGTCAACCTTGTCAAACTCCAGAGGCTTGCCGTCGATGGTAATGGTTGGAGCATCGTTGCGCTCGAGCCACTTACTGCCAGTAGAAAGCAGGCTGTAAACGGCATCGGCAGCGAGGCTGCTAGAGCCCCAGTCGTTGGTCTGCTTCATGAGCAGAATCCACTTGCGCACCTGGTCAATCTCGGCAGTGCGTGGGTCAACCTCGTTCATTGCCTGGAGGATGGTCGATGTCACAGCCACCTTGTCGAGGTAGCGCCAGCCGGCCTGAACGTTGTCCCAATACATTCCAGTCTCGGGCTTGGTGAGAGCAAATTGGCGAATCGACTCCACAATGTCTTTAGCCACCTTCTGGTAGTTGTTGCGGTTGAGCGTGAGCGCGTAGAATGCCTTGTTGCCCAGGCTTGTGCCCTTCCAGTCCTTGGTCATTGCCTTGAGGCAGTTCTTGAGCATATTCTTATTCTCACCAGTGACAGGAATTTCGGGATAGAGCGTGCGAACATAAACATAGTCGCTGAAGCCGCTGTGATTGTTCTTGTTATACTTGAGATGCTCCTTGTAGACGCGCAGATACTCTTTGTCGAAATAGACAATAGCACGTTTCACCATATTGTTGATGTCGGCATCGTCCTTCAGGTATCCCAAGTGACGTAGCTCGCCAATGAGCTCAAGCACAGTCTCGGTGGTGTAGAGCGACGACTGGCAACCAGGATAGAGGTACCAAGTGAAGCCGCCATCACCCAGCTGCAAGCGTTGCAGACCCTCAACGATGCGCTTGTGCTCAGCAGCCATGAGCTGCTCGTCGAAGAGCTCATTCAGTCGCGACATGCGCAGCGTCTGCCTGTCGGCCTCACGCACCCATGGCGAGGCAAGCAGCGTGCCAATCTTGAGGTCGCTGTTGCGAGCGAGCATCGACACAAGAGTAGAGTCTTGCTCGTTGGCCTTCCAGTAGTCGACAGCTTCCTTGATGTTAGGCTGCGACTTAGCAACACCTTGTGCCAGCGTCACGGCAAATAGGCTATGGGCCAGCGATGTAGCAACCTTGTAGTTATCGTTGAATATTGTGGGCAATGCCTGAACGCAATACCACACGGGGTTGTCGCAGTACTCAAGCGTGACGCGCGCATCCTTGGCAAACTGTGGCAACTTAGTAGTGAACGATGGTGTAGCGGCATCGATGTAGAACGGCTGAGTCTCAATCACGGGCGAGATAGCCTGGAGCACAGGAATCATCACCTGCTCACCGTCGCCAAAGTTGCCTGTGGCAGCCTTCACGCGGAAGCCAACAAACGGAATAGTGTCGGGTACCTCCCAGTCGATTGTGAGAGTGTTGGTACCGCTGGCGGCAATTTTCTCGTTAAATGCACGGCGCATTATCACCTCGTCGGTGCGAGGATTGAAGAGCTCGATGATGGCATCGCAATCGAGAGCATCGTCGGTAGAGTTCTGCAAGCTGGCAGCCAATTGCGCGCTGTCGCCCTGACGCAAGAAGCGTGGCAAGCTCGACTTCACCATCACAGGTTTGTTGGTGAGCACTTGCTTGTTCAGCTTGTCGGTATTCAGGTCACGGTTGTAGGCAAGTGCCTGCATTATCCAAGTGGTGTTGAAGTTGGGAACGTCAAACTCGAGGCTCACATTGCCCTGCGCGTCGCTCACAAGCATGGGTTGCCACAGGGCCACCTTCACATCGCTCTCACGCACCTCAACCTTCTCGAGTGCTGCCTCATCCACCTTAGGTTCGGGAGCCTGAGCCTCTTCTTCGTCGAGAGCCTCGGCCACACCACCTCCCAGCTCGGCCATTCCATTAACACTGGTTGCTCCCCTCACAAGGATGCGCTTGTCGGCCGCCTTTGCCATGGGCGCTTCCATAGGCATTCCATCTTCCATTGCCGAGGCTGTCTCATAGAGCACCATGCCGCGGCCAGCTCCTAGCATTCCATAGGCCCTAAAGTTCTCGAAGAACACCTCGTCATAAGTGTTGAACTCGGCGATAGCAGGCGAATTAGTATTAAGCAGGTCATGGCGCCACGACGGCCTGTCATAGTGGTAACCACCCAACTGATTGCGGTCAAACCTCATCACACTCTTGCTAAAGATACTGGGTGAGAAGTACCAGTTATTGGCGCTGATGTCGTTAATGGCCTTGTCCATCATCTCGAGCAGCATAGCGCCTGGCTGAGGCTTGTCGTTCTCGTCAACAAGTGTGAACGACCACTTCTCGTGCTCGCCCGCAACTAGCTTGTCGCGGAATGAATTAACCTTAACCTTGAGGGCCTTAGCTTTAACATTACCGTTCAGGTGCACATTATTTTCATACACATTACCACCAGCCACGCTGTAGAAATGCAGGTCAAGATATCCTCCTGGAGTGCTTGGCATCTCTATCGCGAAGTCGTTGATGCCCTGCTTCATCATTATCCAACCCTGCTTCTCAACTTTATCACGCGAGCTGGCGATGTAGTAGATATAAGCGTCCTGAGAGCTACCAATAGTGATGTGCCCCACATTTTTGTCGTCAACCTTGCGTCCGTCGCTAGGCAACCACAGCGGGTGATCCTTGACGGGACTGGTTTTCTCGCCCATGCGATATAATGTAAGATAAGCACTTGTTGTCTCATCATCGCCAAGCATATTCACCGTCACTTTATACTTGCCCGAAGGCAGCTTAGTGAGGTCGAGCACTGGGTTCTCGCTATTGATGTTGCCCGACGCCACCACATTATTCTTATCATCTTGAATCTTGTAGTAGCACTCCACACCTTTCTCGTTCTCGTCGGTACTGTTAAACACGAGCGGCAGCTTCACGGGCTCAACATTGTTGAATTCCTTGTCGCTCAATTCCACGCCACGCCTGCTGCCTATGATGAAGCGGTGGCTTGCCTCTTGCGACTCGCCAGCCTCGTTGGTGCATTGGGCTTCAAGCACATAGTTGTAGTGCCAATGCTTTGCCTCATTCTCCTTGAAACTCGACGCGGGCAGCTCGAGCGTGAACTCACCTTTCTCGTCGGTGGTCATCACTGTGTCGACAATGTTTTCGCCGCGAGTCGTCGACCAGCGCCACCACCAGCTCCACTCGTTGCGGTAGAGGTGCAGCTTAACCTGAGCGTTGGGCACCGGCACACCACTATAGGTCGCAGCCTTACCTGTTATCTTCACTGGCTGGTTGCGGGTGAACACTTGGCGAGCATCGGGGAAACTAACGATGAACGTGGGAGCCTTGTACTCGCTCACGTTGACCGAATGGTAACCTAGATGTTCATTGCCAGTACTAAAATACAGCGAGAAACTACCGTTCATGCGATCGGTAGGAATCTTGAATTCTCCCTGAATGCGTCCGTAGGCGTCGCTCGTTGTCTCAAGCGTGTCAACAGCCTTGTGATTCGGGTCATAGAGTACTACACGCACCTTCTTGTCTTCGAGAGGACTCATCTCTTCGCTGGTGATGATGTGAAGAATTGCGGCAAACTTCATTGTCTCGCCGGGGCGATAGATGTTGAGGTCGGTAAACACACGCGCCGAGGTTTGGCTATGATTGTCCGAACTGCGGTAGGGATACACTGTCATCGACGGAACGTACTTGTCGTTGTCGCGAGTGGCAGTTACATAGTGATAATTGTATTTCGTATCGGTGGGCAACAAAGAACTACCTTCCTTATCGGTAATGGCCGTCGAGTTACACGTTCTGTTCCCGCTGTAACGGCTCTCAATGCCCACGCTCACACCTTGCTGTGGCGCGCCACTGCGGGTGTCGACTGTGAACACACGGTCGGGGAAGTTCTCACCACCAGCGCTGAACATGGTGATGTTATGTACTGTAATGGCTTCGTTCACACTCACCTTCACCAGCCCGCTTTCCTCGCCTGCTCCGTTGACAAAGTAACCTAAAATTATATATCGGCCAAAGGGAAGCGGTGGTAGGGTTTCGTCGACATGCCCAGTGAAGGGAACAACTCCAGGGCAATGCAGCTTGTGAGTGCGCACGAGCTCCAGCCTCTTCACATCAACTCTCTCGCTCGACGACTTATTCTTTAATTCATTGAACAAATTGTCAGGAATGCGGTAGATGCGAGCCTCGGCATTGTTCACATTATTGAAATAACCCGAAATCTTGATTGAGTCGGTATTTGCCAAATGCTTCTTGACACTCAAGCTCACGCTCTGCGCCTCGGTGCCGTAAATCTTGTTCTGTACTTCGGGAGTGTAATAGGAATTTGGGAAACGGTTCACATATTCCTTGTAGGCGGCATAATGCTCGGTAGCCGACGACTTGAGCAGCAGCAAGGCACTGTGCTCGTTATCCTTATATTTCTCATATTCCTTGAAATAATCTTCATAGGTGTCGGGATCTACCTCTGCCACAGCATACATCCACTCGGGACTGCCCACAGTGCAAGAATTTATCCAGCGTGTCGCTAGCTCTTTTTCCAAATTATTATCATTCACAAGTCCTGTGCAATGAATGCACAGGGCCTGAAATAATGTGGGAACCAGCACAGCACCCATCTCGTTGCCGTCAACGAATAATTTGCTGTAGTTGCCCACGGGGCACTGCTTGAGTGCCGCTTCGTCGGCAAGGGCAGCATGTATGAGCTCGCTCACCTTAGCATCGAGCTGAGCTTTATCCCATTCGCTGTAGTCGCCCGATGCCTCTTCATCGGCAGCGTTCCTGCGGTCATGCATTCCATAGGAATTGCCGTAGCTACGCAGCACACTTGCCTCAAGGTAGTTGAGCAGCGCCCTGTAGTCGGCACGTCGCTCCCGTTTCTTCACGTCCTCAATTTGGGTTATGATTGTGTCGATGGTCTCCTGCGAAATCTTTGACTTGGCAATCGAGTAACGCACTAGGGCATCAACCATCATTTGTCCGTCACCGCTGCGCTGGGCCTTCTTCAGCTGTGCCAGGGCAGCCTTGCTCACCTGCTGGGGGTAGTCGAAGTCGGGCTCATCTTGCGCTCCTGCATTTAATGAGAACAGTCCCATGATCGTTAGTAGTAAAATAAATTTTGATAGATACTTTTGCATTTCGGTTTTATGTTTGGGGTTTTTATTTACTCGGTTTTCATGATTTTCCTTCAACAAACTTTAGTTTAATATATAACGTGCAAAACGGCTTAATATTTCATATTTTTTTGACTATATTTGTCACTAGTGGTTTAAAAAAGAAGACTAGCGACTCGCCAGCTTCCCCTTTAGTTGTGATATGCTACCGTATTTTTACTTCTATAGCATGATAGCTGCACGCTGCAGCGCTGTCGGCATAGGCATCATCGTTTTCCTTGTCGCCAACGTGGCAAGCAAGCCAAAAGCCTCGCTCGCATGTTAACATTTTGTTAATAAAAGTGTAGATTAGAAATTTTGCCCGTTCAGAGGGTTAGGCTATCTTTGCAGAGACAAAAGAGAAATCAGAACATGGAATTTGAAACAGGGAAATCATCAAGAAGCCGCAACCACGGCCGCAAGAAACCACAGCACGAGAGCGAAATCGTGAGCGAGCTGGGCAAGACGCAACCCCAAGACATAGCCGTTGAGGAGGCAGTGCTGGGCGCACTGATGCTCGAGAAGGACGCCTACTCGATCGTGAGCGACCTGTTGAAGCCCGAGTGCTTCTACGACCACGCCAACCAGCTCATCTACGAGGCGATTGTGGCACTGGGCGTGAAGCAGCGCCCCATCGACATGCTCACCGTGACCGAGCAGCTCAGGCTTGCCGGCAACCTCGAGGAGGCAGGCGGGGCAATTCGCATCAGTGACCTGACCGGACGAGTGTCGAGCGCCGCCAACGTTGAATACCACGCGCGCATCGTGGCGCAGAAGTACCTGGCGCGTGAGCTCATCAGCTATAGCTCCAACCTATCTACACTAGCTTTTGATGACTCAATCGACGTCTACGACCTGATGCAAGAAGCCGAGGGCAAGCTCTTTGAACTGTCGAAAAACACCCTCAAGCGTGATGTGCAGCAAATCGACCCCATCATCAGCGACGCAATCAAGAAGATTGAGGACGCAAGCAACCGAAAAAGCGGATTGAGCGGACTGCAGACTGGCTACCACGAACTAGACCGCATCACCTCGGGATGGCAGAACAGCGACCTCATCATCATCGCCGCGCGACCTGCTATGGGTAAGACAGCACTGGTGCTCTCGATGGCAAAGAACATGGCAGTGGAATATAACACACCCATCGCCGTGTTCTCGCTCGAGATGTCGAACCTGCAGCTTGTGAACCGACTCATAAGCAACGTGTGCGAAATCAAGGGTGAGCAAATCAAGAGCGGGCAGCTCAGCGAGCAGGAGTGGAGCATCTTGATGTCGAGGGTTAAGCAACTATACTCGGCGCCCATCTACGTCGACGACACCCCTTCACTCTCTATCTTCGAGCTGAGAACCAAGGCGCGCCGACTGGTGCGTGAGCATGGCGTGAAGATGATCATCATCGACTATCTGCAGCTCATGAACGCCACCGGCATGAAGTTCGGAAGCCGTGAGCAGGAGGTGAGCACCATCTCCCGATCACTCAAGCAGCTTGCCAAAGAGCTCGACATTCCCATCGTGGCGCTCTCCCAGCTCAACCGTAGCGTTGAGCAACGCGGCGACGACAAGCGCGGCAAGCGCCCGCAACTGAGCGACCTGCGTGAGAGTGGAGCAATCGAGCAGGATGCCGATATCGTGTGCTTTATCCACCGCCCGGAGTACTACACCAAGTCGGCCGAGGACAGCGAGGGCAACGACATTCGTGGCCTTGCCGAGTTCATAATCGCCAAGCACCGTAGCGGCGCCACCGACACTATCAAGCTCAAGTTTGTGTCACGATTTGCACGCTTCGAGAACTGGAACGACTCGATCGACTCGCCCAACGCTCCCGCCGAGGAAATGGTGCCATCGCGCATGAACAGCCTGAGCGGCTCGGGCCCAATGCCCGACCCTGTGCCACCACTAGGTCCCGACGACTTGCCGCCTCAAGGCAACGTCGACTTCCTGCGCGACAGCAACGAGGAGGCACCGCCATTCTGATTTTTCACACACTACCCGCAAGCGACACTCTTGCGGGTTTTTCATTGAATTATTTGTTTTGACGAGCATTTTTCTTATATTTGCACATTAAAACATTTCCAACAAAAACTACACTATCATGAATAGCTCAAAATCATTACTCATAACACTCACCGCCATCTTGATCCCGGCACTCAGTTTTGCCTACGACTTCATGGAAGGTGGCTTGTGCTACAACATCAATGATGACGGCAAAACCGTCACCATGACCTACGACAAGCTTATCATGTTTGCATTCGATGCTCCAGCACCTACTGAGAAAGGTTACGTTGGCGATATCGTCATCCCCGAGAAAGTGAAGCACAACGGCAAGACCTACAAAGTGACGGCCGTCGACCGCGGAACATTCAGCTGCAACACCGACCTCACGAGTGTTGCATTCCCCAAATCGGTAAAAAGCATTGGGAAAGAGGCCTTCAACTATTGCCCACGGCTCAAAGAGGTGATTCTTCCACCCGACTTGACCGAGATCAGTGACCACATGTTTGCCGAAAGTAGTCTGCAAACTATCATAATACCCGAAAAGGTCACAACTATAGGCAACTCGGCATTTGCCAGCAGCTCGCTGAAGTCGATAAGAATCCCTAATTCGGTAAAAACGATTAGCAAGTCGGCCTTCAGTGGTTGTCGGTGGATGGAAACGGTGACAATGAGCAACAATGTGGAGATGCTTGGTGAAGCGGCTTTCAGCATCTGCCCAAGCCTAAAATCAATCGAGCTGCCGTCAACTCTCAAAGAGATAGGGCCAAAAGCCTTCTACGAGTGCTCTGGACTGGAACAGGTGACGATACCCGCCTCGGTGACAAGCATTGGTGATGGCGCCTTCAGTAATTGCCATGGACTCACCTCAATCAAGGTGCAGGAGGGCAACAAGCGATATGACTCACGCGACAACTGCAACGCCATTATCGAAACAGCAACCAACACGCTGATTATTGGTTGCGACGCTACGGTGATACCATCTTCGGTCGCAGCTATCGGTGATGAGGCTTTCGTCGGGTGCTATGGCTTTAAGAACCTTGAGATACCCTCGTCGGTAAAAACAATAGGTGACTTGGCTTTCTTCTACTGCAGAAACTTGAAAGAACTCAACATCTCCAACTCAGTGGAGACGATTGGAGAACGTGCCTTCTGCGGTTGCGACAGTCTGGAAACTGTCATCATTGGCAATTCTGTCAATAATATTGGCTATGGCGCTTTCCTCCACGACGACCACATCAAGGCTGTCACAATTGGCAGCGGAGTGAAGTCAATTGGTGGATGGGCATTCAAGGGCCTCGATGCTGTGAAATCCATCACCAGCAAGATTGAGGATGTGGCCAGCGTGAAACTGGGGAAAGACGTCTTCGACGAAATCGACATGAAAGCCTGCACCCTATACGTTCCCCGTGGCACAGCAGCAGCCTACAAGGCAGCACCGCAATGGAATGCCTTCAAAAAAATCATAGAGCAATAACACTAAAAAGCTCTGAACTTAACGCTTATAACTAACACTTAAAACCAATAAAGCATTGCCTTACTTTTCAGTCATAATACCGGTCTACAACCGCCCAGCCGAAGTTGAGGACCTGCTGCGAAGCCTAGCAGAACAGACTTGCAGCGACTTTGAGGTCTACCTTGTAGAGGACGGTTCCACCGTGCGCTGCGACGAAGTGGCAGCTCGCTATAACGACCGCCTCGACCTCCACTACCATTACAAGGACAACGAAGGCCGCAGCATCGCGCGCAACTACGGCATTGAGCGTGCCAGCGGTGAGTACTTCATCTTTTTTGACAGCGACTGCGTGATTCCACCGCAATATTTTGAGACACTGAAATCCGAGCTCGAGAAAGAATATGTCGACTGTTTCGGCGGTCCCGACGCCGCTAGCGACGACTTCACCGACGTGCAGAAGGCAATCAACTTCTCGATGACCTCATTCCTCACCACGGGCGGCATACGCGGCGGCAAGGTGCAACTCGAGAAATTTGTGCCCCGCTCGTTCAACATGGGCTACTCCAGGAAAGTGTGGGAAACGGTGGGTGGCTTCCGCGAGATGTTCAGCGAGGACATCGACATGAGCACACGAGTGCGTCAGGCAGGATTTACCATTCGTCTCATCCGCGATGCCTACGTCTACCACAAGCGACGCGTCGACCTCAAGAAATTTGCACGACAGACCTATGTCTTCGGAATGTCGCGCATCACGCTCAAACTGCTCTACCCCGACTCGCTCAAACTCGTGCACTGCCTGCCAGCTGTGTTCGTGCTTGGTTGCCTAATGCTCATCCTGCTCGCCATCTTCTGGCGATGGTGGGCCATTCTGCCACTAGCACTTTATGTCGTGCTGCTGTGGATCAGCGCGCTCATCAAGACCAAGAGCCTGAAAATAGCATCAATCGCTGTGGTGTCAAGCTTTATACAACTCGGCGCCTACGGCTTCGGCTTCATCAAGGCTTTCGTCTGGAAAATCCTTCTCGGACACGGCCGCGACATCAACGAGGAAATAGCAATGCGCAAAGGGAAATAACCTCATGGAAAAAGATACCGACCAGCAGCAAGAACTACGCTCACGAGCGCTCAAATTCAACACCGCTCTCGATGACCGACCACGGGAAAAAGCTATGAAGTATGGCTTTTCCACCCTGTCGGCAGCCGAACTCTTTGCCATCATCTTGGGCAGCGGAAGCCAAGGAGAGAGTGTTGTTGAACTGTGCCAGCGCATACTCAACGACCACGACAACAAGATTTACAAGATCGCAAGACGCAAATACGATGACCTTGCGCGCATCTATCGTGGAGTGGGCGATGTGAAAGCCGTGGAGATTCTTGCAGCAATCGAAATAGCCCGCCGATTCCAAGGCGAAGAGTTTGACGAAGACTTCCAGATTACCGACGCCAATGCCGCTTACCGCTACCTGAGCACTTTCATGCTCGACAAAGAGCATGAGGAGATGTGGGTGATTCTGCTCGACCGAGCCAAGCACGTGAAAGGACGCGAATTGGTAAGCATTGGTGGTACAGCCGCCACAATAGGCGACGAGAAAATAATCCTCAGGCACGCAATCTCGCATCTAGCGAGCAGCGTCATTCTTGCCCACAACCACCCTTCCAATAACCCTCGCCCCAGCATTCAAGATGACAACCTCACCCAACGGGTAAAACGAGCCTGCGACGCAGTGGGAATTCCACTCGACGACCACATCATCGTCTGCCGTGGCAACTTCTACAGTTATCAAGCCCTAGGAAAACTCTGAATGAAATTTCTACACACAAAACGATATGAAAACTTTAAAGAATAATCTCTTATTGATTGCCGCGGTGTTTGCTATAACCACAAGTGCCAACGTGCCAGTGGGATACTATAACAGTATCAACGGCAAGCGTGGCCAAGACCTGAAAAACGCAGCGCATCAGCTACTCAAGAACCACACGGTGATGACTTACAGTAGTCTGTGGTATCACTTCCAGAGTACAGACTGCCACTTCGAGAATCCCAATCAGGTATGGGATATGTACAGCAACATTACACGCTACTACCGTGGCTCAAGTGCCGTGAGCGGTATGAACCGCGAGCACTCCTTCCCCAAGAGCTGGTGGGGCGGCACACAGGTCGATGCCTACACCGACCTGAACCACCTCTACCCCAGCGATGCCGATGCCAATATGGCAAAGAGCAATTACCCTCTAGGTGAAGTGTCGACTGCCAGCTTCAACAACGGCTGCACTAAAGTGGGCACTCCTAAGACTGGCCAAGGTGGTGGCAGCAGCACTGTGTTCGAACCCGACGACGAATACAAGGGCGACTTCGCTCGCACCTATTTCTATATGGCAACCTGCTACCAAGACTACACCTGGAAATACACCTATATGGTGACCAATTCCTCGTGGCAGACATTGAATCAGTGGTCTATAAACCTGCTGCTCAAGTGGGCACGTGAAGACCCTGTGAGCGACAAGGAGGTAGCACGCAACGAGGCAGTTTATAAAATTCAGAACAACCGCAACCCATTCATCGATAATCCACTGCTCGCTGAGTACATCTGGGGCAACCACTATGGCGAAGCATTCTATGTGGATCAAAACGGTGAAGAGCCTCAAGGCGAGCCTATGCTTATTACTCCTAACCTGGAAACTGTAATCGAAATGGGAGAAGTGGCTATAGGCAAGACTCTAAGCTTAACGGTCTATGTAAAAGGACAATACCTTAATGAAGACCTCTCGGTATTGCTTTTCCGTGACGACGCCAGAATGTTCAGCATACCCGTCAACACAATTCCACGCAGTGTTGCCAATAGCGAGCAGGGATATCCACTAGTTATAACCTACAGGCCCACCGCCCTTGGCAGCCACAAATGCCGACTGCTCATCTATGACGGTGGCCTCACTGGTAGTTACGGGGCCGACATTATGGCCGAATGCGTCCCTGTTCCCTCTTTAAGCACTATCAACGCCCTACCCGCCACCGACATCGACGGTCAGAACTATTTGGCACATTGGGATCCAGCGCCTGAGACCGTTGACTACTACATCCTGAACCGCATCATCTATGACGACCACAACAACATCGTCTCAAGCGAACAATTCACGACCGAAGAGACCGTTTACTTCTTCGATGACCTCATGCCAGGCCAGACTCACACCTACACCGTTCAGAGTTTCCGACTAGGCTATACCTCAAATCCATCTAATGTCATCACAGTGGCCTATTCAGCGATAAATGGCATTGAGGCCGACAAGCCCATCGCCTTCATTCCAACACAAGGCGGCGTGCTTATAAAGTGCAGCGAGCCACACCACAATGTCGACATCTACACCTCAAGCGGCCAGCTTGCCAAGCACATCGACGTAGTGAACAACGATGACTTCATCTACTTGCCACAAGGCATCTACATAATGCGTTCAGCATCGGCAAGAAAACCGAGCAAACTGGTTATCAAATGAATCCGGGCTATCTAGAACTTCAATATCAAACATAAAAAATCCCCAGGCATCAGCGATGCTTGGGGAATCCTTTATTCTAAAAGATGGGCGGCTTAGCGCACACGGCCTACGTAAGAGCCGTCGCGAGTGTCGACCTCAATCTTCTCACCTGTGTTGATGAACAGGGGCACCTTAATGGTAGCGCCAGTCTCAACGGTAGCGGGCTTGAGTGTGTTGGTTGCAGTATCACCCTTAAGGCCTGGCTCGGTGTAAGTAATCTCGAGCACAGTCTTAACTGGCATCTCGGCAAAGAGCACAGTCTCGGTCGAAGCGTCGGTAACAACCTCTACCACATCGCCTTCTTTCATGTAGTCGGCACCGGTGATAACCTCTTTGAGGATAGGAATCTGCTCATAGGTCTCCTGGTTCATGAAGATGGCGTCGTTGCCATCCATATACAGGTACTGATAGGGGCGGCGCTCAACACGCACATCCTCGAGCTTCTCACCTATGTTGAAGCGACGCTCCAGCACGCGGCCGTCAACCACGTCTTTGAGCTTAGTGCGCATAAAGGTGTTGCCCTTACCTGGTTTTACATGAAGGAATTCGATGCAGAAGTAAAGTCTGCCGTCCATACGGATACAAGTTCCGTTTTTGATGTCTTGAGCGTTAATCATAATCTTGGTTTTCGTTATATAAATTTGTATTTTTTCTATTTCTAAGTCTTTAGTTGACGCGAATTTAGGTGCAAATTTAGGACAAATTGAGAAAAAATGCAAAAAGTTTAGACTAAATTTCGCAACTTTCTTGGTTATTTTGAAAAAAAGCACTAATTTTGCAGTCCGAAATCGCAAATTAAATAAAAAGTTAGATAAAATGAAACGTACATTCCAACCATCAAACCGCAAGAAAGCTAACAAGCACGGTTTCCGTCATCGTATGCGCACTGCCGATGGACGAAAGGTCCTCGCTCGCCGTCGCGCTAAGGGACGCTACAGCCTCACTGTTAGCGACACTGTTTACAAGTAAAAAGAGGTAAACAGCACGTGCCGCCGAGAGGCAGCACGCGACAAGCAACAACCCACAGCCGTTGTAATCACAAGCGATTACGACGGCATTTGTTGTGTTTGAATGTGAGCGATGGTGGGTTGTGAGACAATTTAGAGAGCTGCCTCAAGGTTCAGGTTAAACGGCGAGCTAGCACCCTTGGGGTTGTAGAAGCGGCCTTTATAGGTGCCGTTGGCAAACTTTCCACGGAAGGTGCCAATGAATTTCCCCCTCAGGTAAGCCTTATACACACCATCGCCAGTGCGCTTCAGAGTGCGCGTGGCACCATCATAACTCATAGTGTAGCTTCCATCGCTGCCGTTGATGAGCATCTCGCAGCCCGAGCCGCCCACTTCACCCACATAGTTGCCAGGCACTTCGCTTGCGGTGCCGTCATAACCCGACTCTACCCGTTGACCATCGATGCTTTTAGTGCTCAGATATTCGTCAAATTCAGTACCAACAGGAGTATAGGCTTCTAACAACTGCTCGGGCGAAACATCGTTCATCCTGATGCTCCATTTGTCGTCGCTTTCCATGTCTGGTCCCAAGCGAGTTGATCTTACTGTGACAGTTCCATTAGGTTCTATATCTCTTCCGGGTATAACTTCGGTCTGAGCACTTGACATGTCACCCCAATAACCCGACTTGTAAATAACAGAGTAGGAACTTCCTGGTACCGCAACGTCAAGATTATTCTTAATAGTGAAAATAACACCTTGGGCCGACATCCACTCTCCATCAAAATACTCATCGCCATAGGTTTTGTGCCCAATGATTCTCAGGCCACCCTTCATTTTTAAATTAACTTTGGCGAGAAGATATTCATCAAATCCCTCGTCGCACATGCGCTGTGCCTGCTCCACATCGTTCAGTCCATCCTTGAATTGGCCTGTCTTGCGAGCAAAGACGACCTTACTTGCGTCGTAGGCTAGCAAGCCATGACTTTCGACGATCGACATCGTTCCGTCTTGGGCGCGCTCTACAGTAAAATCGGCATCACCCATCGTCACCTTGAAAGTGCCGGGAGAGCCAGCATCTTCCTCTACATTCATCTCCTCGCCCAACTCAGCAAAACGCACATCGAGGCCCTCGAGACCCTTGTACATGGCGACAATGCTATCATGGTTATTACTTTTAACAAACTGAATGAACTTGCTGGCAAACGCCCTAACCTGTTCAGCATCGTTAGCGCCACCCACTCCATTGCAAGCAGTGAGAGCTACCAACATGGCTGCAACAATCATCAATAATAACTTTTTCATAATGTGTGTGTTGTTTTTTGGTTATGATTCAATGCACAAAGTTAATATTTTCATTCCACTTCACAAAATAATGTTTTTTAGTGTACTCATCCTTTCCTCTGACAAAAGAACAGCAAGCCCTGTCAGCGAACTCGTCGCGACAGGGCTTGCCTTATAAGTTAATCACAAAAGAAGTGCCACGGCAAGGTGGCACGAGGTTCTCCGAGCTTACTCAGCAGCAGGAGCCTCCTCGGCGGGAGCCTCTGCAGGAGCTTCGGCAGAAGCCTGATCGGCAGCCTTAGCGGCCTCCTCAGCAGCCTGTGCCTCGGCAGCAGCCTGAGCCTCAGCCTCGGCCTTTGCCTTAGCGATCTCGGCACGTTTCTGAGCTACAGCCTCAGCCTTTGCCTCGTTCTTCTTAGCTTCGTCCTCAAGACGCTGCTTGCCAGCGGCCTTCTTGTCTTCACGAACCTTGTTTCTTACAGCCTCGAGCTTAGCGTCCTTCTCGGCCTTCCAAGCGTCGAAACGTTTCTGAGCCTCTTCCTGGCTGAATGCGCCCTTCTTCACGCCACCCTGGAGGTGCTTCATGAGCATAACGCCCTCGCGTGAAAGAATGTTGCGAACGGTGTCGGTGGGAATTGCACCAACATTAATCCAATAAAGAGCTCTGTCGAAATCCAAACTTATTGTAGCAGGATTAGTGTTTGGGTTATACGAACCAATCCTTTCAATAAATCTACCATCTCGTGGTGCCCTGCTATCGGCGATGACAATTGGATAGAACGGATAGTCTTTACGACCATGACGTTGCAGTCTGATTTTTGTTGCCATTTCTTAATAAGTTTTGTTTTGTGCAGCAGGCCCTACTCTGAGAGCCACCGCGGTTAATAATATTGTTTTTTTTCAAAAAGAAAGTGACCGCTTTTGGTCACTTCCCTTGGTTGTCCTGGTAGGATTCGAACCCACGCAAACGGAACCAGAATCCGGTGTGCTACCGTTACACCACAGGACAATTCGCCACAAATGCGGTGCAAAATTACTACTTTTTTCTGAACCGCCAAAACTTTTTTGAAAAAAAACAACATTTTTAGCTATTTTCTCCTTATTTTTACCTCTAGTTCACCTAAAAAACCAATTCACCCTTTAACAACAATGAGTATTAAGATATCATTCCCCAGTTGGTGTCGCGCGAGAAGAGGAAGCGCATATGGCGTTGAAGCATCTGACCATCGGGCGTCATAAGGTCGAAATCTGCGTCGAGGATGCGCTGAGCCTCATCTCGCGCCGCTTGCAGCACCATGCCATCGCTGGCAAGGTTGGCAATGCGCAGATTGAATGCCACACCACTCTGCTGTGTTCCCTCCATATCGCCAGGTCCACGCAGTTTCATGTCCTCCTCGGCAACAACGAAGCCGTCGTTGGTCTGCGTCATCACCTCCAGACGGTGGCGAGTTTCTTTAGTCACCTTGTATTTCGACATGAGTATACAGTAACTCTGGTCGGCACCGCGCCCCACTCTGCCCCTGAGCTGATGCAGCTGCGACAATCCAAAGCGCTCGGCATTCTCGATGACCATCACACTGGCGTTGGGCACATTCACACCCACCTCAATCACTGTTGTCGAAACGAGAATATGAGCCTTACCGCTTGCAAAGAGCCCCATCTGATAGTCCTTTTCACTGGGTTTCATCTTGCCATGAACATAGGCAACTCGGTAGCTCGGGAAATTCTCGCGAATTATCTCATAGCCCTCCTCAAGTGCCCTCAGGTCAAGTTTCTCATTTTCCTCGATGAGAGGATACACGATGTAGCATTGGCGGCCTTTTTTGAGTTCCTGACCAATGAAGTGGTACACTGCCATGTGGTTGTTCTCGTAACGCAACACAGTGGTCACGGGTTTGCGACCTGGTGGCAGCTCGTCGATGACACTCACATCGAGGTCCCCATATACGGTCATTGCCAGTGTGCGCGGAATGGGCGTCGCCGTCATTACCAGCACATGGGGCGGCATAGTGTTTTTACGCCACAGTTTAGCACGCTGCGCCACGCCGAAGCGGTGCTGCTCGTCGATGATGGCAAGTCCCAAGTTTTTGAACTGAACGGTATCCTCAATAAGCGCATGAGTACCAATAAGTATGTTAAGTGCTCCACTCATAAGCTGCTCATGAATCTTTTCACGCTCTTTCTTGCGAGTTGATCCTGTGAGCAGTGCGGCTTTCAGGCCCACCGCCTGAGCCATCTCGCCAATACTCTCATAATGTTGGGATGCAAGGATTTCGGTAGGTGCCATAATGCATGCCTGATACCCGTTGTCGGCTGCCAAAAGCATGGTCATGAACGCCACAATAGTCTTACCACTGCCCACATCGCCCTGAAGCAGCCGATTCATCTGCTTGCCGCTGCGCATGTCGTGATGCATCTCTTTTATCACACGCTTCTGAGCGCCTGTAAGCGGAAACTTCAGATAGTTCTTGTAGAAATTATTGAAATAGTCGCCAACGTGTGCAAACACATGTCCAGGTACCTGGGCATTGTGGCCCTTGATGTACTTGAGGATATTCATCTGAAGGAAGAACAATTCCTCAAACTTCAACCGCCGCTGAGCTTGCTGTAGCTCAGGAATGCCTTGCGGAGTGTGTACATTGAAGAGGGCCTCTTTCAAAGACATGAGTTTGTATCGGTCGATGATGCTTTGTGGCAGTGTCTCGCTAATGCTCTGGAACAGTTGGTGCTCAAGCAGTGACTTGATGATTTTCTGCATCGCACGAGTTGTGAACGAGCGATTGTGCATCTTCTCGGTGAGTGTGTATACCCCCACCAAACCACGATTCATTGCCTCGGGCTTGTAAGGGTCTACCTCGGGATGAGCCATATTGTAATGGCCCTTATAAATGGTCGGTTTTCCAAATAGGATGTACACCTTGCCAGTATGGTAGTTCTCCATGATATACTTCACTCGGTTGAACCACACAACCTCTATAGTACCCGTGCCATCGGTAAACAAAGCATTAAGGCGACGCTTGGCACCCTCTCCCTGGGTTGAGAAGGAGATAAAGTGTCCCTTTAGTTGAATACATGGCATTTCGCCATGCATGTCACCTATCTTGTGGATGGTAGAACGGTCGATGTAGCGGAACGGAAAATTATAGAGCAAGTCGTAGAAGGAGTGAATGCCGAGCTCTTTTCCTAGCAACTCGGCCCGACGCGGTCCCACTCCTGGCAGGTATTTTATGTCGGTCTTAGCAAGCCGTTCCATTTTTTAGAAGTTCGGTAGCAATCACCATATCAATAGGAGTGGTAATTTTAATATTAGCTATTTCGCCCTCAACAAGTGAAACTTGATGCCCAGCACTCTCCACAACGCTAGCATCATCGGTAAAGAGCGGGGACTCCTCCACATCGTAGGCGCCACGCAACAATTCGACCTTAAAGGTTTGTGGAGTCTGAACCGCACGCAGCGATGAGCGTAACAATTGTTGTGAAGTGCCATCATCCATAACTTGACGAATAGAATCACTGGGGTTAACGACAGGGATTGCACTACCTGTTTCTTGTGCTGTGTCGTAGCAGCGGTTTATGAGTTCCACGCTAGCTAGTGGACGCACGCCGTCGTGCACAGCCACGAGGTTTCCGTCAGCAAGATTCTCGATTGCAGCGATACCGTTTTTAACCGATTCAAAGCGGGTCTTGCCTCCGTCGGCAATAGTGTGTGACACGGCAAAATTGTCATCTTTGCACATAGCCATCCACATCTCCTGGTGCTCAACTGGCAGCACCACAACAATAGTGGCGCCAGCCTGGTCAAACTTCTCAATAGTGCGCATGAGCACGGGCTTGCCGTCAAGAGGAAGGAACTGCTTGGGCATCTCACTCCCAAATCGCTTCCCGCTTCCACCGGCAACTATTATCGCATATCGCTTGCTGTTGTTCTCACTCATAGTTGTCAAGTCTTTAATCATGCAAAATTAACAAATAAAAAGGTTTTCGGCAAATTTCCTTCATTAAATTCGGAATAATTGATTATCTTTGCATTTAGTAATCATTTAAAAAACAATATTATGAAACGTATTATATCTGTCATGAGTGTTGTGGTTCTTGCTGGATTAATGCTTTGTGCCTCTCCTAAAGTTAAAACCCGTGTCAAGAAACATCAGGTGCATTCTACTGTAAAGAAAAATGCTGGTAAAACCACAAGACAAACACAACCTAAAGAGATGCTTGTAAAATTCCGACTGGAATATCAGCAAGCTGCAGGACGAGATTGCAAGAACAGCGCAGTGTTCTCTTCTAGCCAGAGTGAGTATGGTGACTACATATATTATCGTGAATTTGGAAAGTATGAAGGATGGAGCTATGACTTTGACAAAGGTGTATGCACCGATCTCTTGCTCGAGCTTAGCCGTATAGCGGAGAACAAATCTCTGTCAAGCAATAAATTCACCGATCTTGACGACGAAGACCTTACTAAACCACGCTGGCTGGTAACAATGAAGACATCAGATGGTAAAGAATATTCTATGGTTGAGTATAGCGACGGGAGTGAGTTGCTGAAGCTCGTTGAAGCAGCCTTCAAGCCCGTTTTAGAAAAAGTGGAAAAACGCGAGTTAAGAGCGCCTTTTTCTCATTACCATTATAATGGCGATGGTTCTCTAGATTATCGCACCGACCACACAGCCGAGGGCACCGTCCACGGAGGTTACAACCCCAAGCGTCCTTATGACACTTTCTAATTAAGTTTTAGATATTGTCGTCACCAATAAATAATAGCATAACAATCTTGGAGCATCTGTGGCACTCACGGTTGCTCTTTTTTTCGCTGTTTGTGTTATATAACATTTAAGTCATGAAGATAGGATGTAAAAAAATACCTACCTTTGCCGGTCGAAAAAATATTTACTAAACACATAAAGTTACATGAAAACAACTAAAACATTTATTTCTGCGCTTCTGATTATGGCCTCATGCCTCATGGCGCATGCAGGAGAGTATTCTCCCAAATTCCTGTGTGGAGTGGTGAAAGCCGACTCCTGGACTGATGGAAACAACATGGAGGGCATCTATGAGTTTGACCTTGCCAATGCAACGCTTACCAAACTCACCGAGGGCCGTGACGTTTATCAGGCCCCACTTGGTGGCGCAGTCTATGAGGACGGCCTTATGAAGGGCATTCATTTCAAGACAATGTGGGACGACTTTGACCAAGCTTACACCTATGTGCTTTATCACGTGCAATACGACATGACCACATGGGAGCGAGTTAAAGCATATGCATTGAGCTCAGTGGACCGAAACTACATCTCAAGTTGTGGCTTGGCGCACGACCCTGTGACCGGCAAGAACTATGGTATTTTCTACAACTTCAACATGAGTTGGCAGGTTGTGGACCGCAAGCTCGCCGAGATTGACTTCTCGACCAATACACCCACACGAAATATAATTGGCACAGCTTCTATCCCAATGGCAGCCATAGCTTTCAGCGATCAAGGCATTCTCTATGGTGTAGGTGAAGAAGGCTGGCTTTATGCTATCAGCACAGCCAATCCAGGTGCTATAGGTGAGATTGAGGTGTTCCCTATGGGTGACCTTGGCATCGACAATATTTCTACTAATCCCAGCACGATGACCTACGACAAGCGCACTGGTAAGTTCTACTGGGCTGTGGTGCTCAACGACCAGAAGAGCTACCTCTATGAAATTAACCCAACACTTGGACATGTTTCGGCAACACAGCTCATGCAACTTCCCGACAACTCCTGGCTTGTTAACATGGAAGTAATTGATCAGCAAGAGCCTACCATTTTAGGTGATGTAAACTGTGATGGCCAAGTAACTTCAGCCGATGTGACCGCTCTCTACAATTATTTGCTCAACGGCGACGAGACCTTTATCGCTACCAGCGACGTAAATAATGACGGCTCAATCACCAGTTCCGACATCACCGTTGTTTACAACATCATTCTCGGGAACTGATCTTATCAGATAAAATGCCAAATAATAACCCCTGTGGCTTCTCAACAGCCTCAGGGGTTATATTTATCAAGTATAATTATAATAATTAGCTGGCAGCCTGTGAAGCTACAGCAGCCATCTTTTTCCACTTGATGTAACCAAACACGGCAATAATTGTGTAGAATCCGTAGAGTCCTGCGGTGAAAGGGATTCCCTTATAAAGATAGAGACCGAAGCACGCGGCATCAACCACGAACCACAATAGCCATTGCTCCACATATTTCTTGGCGAGCGCCCACATGGCAACGGCGCTGAGTGATGTAGTGAAGCTATCAAGAATTGGCACCTTACTATCGGTAAACGAGACTAAAATCCAATAAATAAATCCCCATAGCACCAGCCAAGTCACTATCGACATCAACACATGAAATTTATTATAGTGAGTTATTGGCAGCTCACTCTTGACATCTTTTTTCCTCTTGCTCCATTTCCAACAGTAGAAACCATAGAATGCAATTATTATATAGTACAATTCCATGCCAAAATCGGCATAAAGGCCTTTCTCGTAATAGAGAGAAGAGTGCACTACCGGCATTATGATACTAACCGCCCACAACCAGATGTTGGCGCGGTACTCGAGCCACAGGTAGAGTAGCCCAAGCACCGTACTTACAATATCTATAATCTGTAGATAATCCACGTGTTAGAATAAGAACGTTAAGTGCGCCAGCACGTTGGTGCCTGCCATTGGATAGAAGCGTGGGTCACTCACGAGAGTGGGAGCATTGCTCTTGTCGCCACCAGTGTAAATTGCAGCCGTCTGCGAGTAACCATTGTTCTCATACTTCTTGTTGAACAAGTTATAGACAGTCACTCCAGCCGTGATTTTCTTAACGTGAGGCAGGCTAAAAGAATAGGCAAGACCTAGGTTACTAATAAAATAGGGATCAAGAGAGTCTTCCTTGCTCTCGAAGTTGTCGAGATACTGGCGGCTCACATACTGCGATTGGAATTGTGCCTCAAAGCCCTTGTAGTTGAACTGTAACACGCTATTGACAATTGCGCTTGGCGAGAATGCGATGGTGGTGTTGCCTTTCTCAATAGCAGTCTGAGTCCACATCTCTTCCCAGTTGTCGTCGTAGTCGCTCACGTAGCCCACATAGTTCTTGATGATGTTGCGGCTAAAGGTGGCATTCACATCCCAGCGCAGCCAGTTGGTTATCTTCACACCTGCCATAAGCTCGATGCCACAGCGGTAGCTGTTGGGCACGTTCTCGGCCATGAGCTCGCCTATCTCGTTGAGCTTGCCGTTAAGCACAAGCTGGTCTTTATATTTCATATAATACAAATTCAAACCTGCCGAGAAACGGCGGCTCTTAAACTCATATCCAGCTTCCCAGTCCATTAGTTTCTCGGCCTTGGGATGCACGGTGAGTGGACCGTCATTGTAGTTGTTGCGGGTAGGCTCCTTTTGTGTTACTGCAAACGATGCATACACTCGGTTGTTGAGGTTGATATTCCAGTTAAAGCCAACCTTTGGGTTGAAGAAGTTGAAGTTCTCGTCTACGTCAAGCGTCTGCATGTGCTCAGGACTTGCGGTCCAGTCCCACTTATCGTTAACGCCCTTTATGGTGTAGTTGATGTGGCGATATTGCAAGTCGAGATAAGCGCTCAGTCCACGCCAAATCATGAAGTTGTTCTTCCAGTAGACATTGAATTCAGTCTTCTTTCCCTTGTTTCGGTAGTACTCGTGGTCGGGCTCTAGTGTGCCAAGGTAATTCTCCACCCAAATCACTTGGCCGTGGTGGTTATTGCTGTATTTGTTGAAACCACCACCCAGCACACTGGCCAGACGTTCGCCAGTGTAATGAACCGAGAATACACCGCCACCAAAGCCACTGTCGAGAATCTTCTTGCGCACGAGGTTCGACTTCTTTATCTTATCGCCATCAACCATAAATGGCTCGAGGGCATATTCAGTGAGCGTGCGCTGGTTCTTGTATTCCTGGTAGTAGCCGTAACCATCGGTGTAGTGCAATGCGGCATTGAGTTTCCAGGTGTTGTTGAACTTGTGGTCAAAGAGCAACTGGAAGTGGAATTGCTTGTAGATGTCTTTCTGGTCTTTGTAGAAACCTGTCACCACGCCATCATGCTTGATTTCGCCGTTAGGGTTATACGTGCGGTCGCTCTCGAGCTTGCTACGGCTAATGCCATCCCATGCGTGGTAAGTGTCTTCCTTGCCTCCGAAAGAGATAAACTTCACCTGAGTTTTGTCGTTGAAATAGGCTGCTTGAGTATAATAGGAAAACAGTGCTGTGGTGGCGCGATCGCGATAACCGTCGCTTGAAATATGCGACAAGCGGCCGTCAAACACCCAGTGGTCGCCCAGGCGGCCGGTGCCAAATTTTACGGTTTCTTTATTGGTGTTGAACGAGCCATAAGACCCCGAGAGCTCGGCATAGGGCGTTAGTGATGATGCTTGAGAACGCATGTTCACACTGGCACCGAAAGCTCCTGAGCCGTTGGTAGAGGTGCCCACACCACGTTGCACTTGCACATCACGCAACGATGAAGCGAGGTCGGGAGTGTTTACCCAGAACACGCTATGGCTCTCAGAATCATTGATGGGAATATCGTTCATCGTCACATTAATGCGAGTGGCATCGGTGCCACGCACGCGCATCGATGTGTAACCTACGCCTGCGCCAGCGTCACTTGTAGTTAGCACACCAGGGGTGAGCGATAGCAGGTAGGGCAAGTCGAGGCCGTGGTTCACAGCTTCTATTTGTTGTTTACTCACGTTGGTGAATGCAACAGGAGTGTTGCTCGACGCACGCGTTGCCAGCACTTCCACTTCCTGAAGTTGCACAGAGTCACGGACCACCTTAAGTTGTGCGGTGGCCATCAGGCTGCCACACATCACAGCGGCAGCAAGAAGCATTGTCTTCTTCATTTACGTTCCTAAAAAAATTAAAATTAATAAGTTCTGTTCTCTACGCCGGCATTACCCGGTTCAGATTCCATGGGTATGTTCTCAGCCACACCAGCTGCTAGTGAGTATTGCCTAGACAAGCAATTGACTCTCAAGAGCCTTAATGGTGCAGCACCCCCAAACTCATTGAATCGTGGTGCAAAATTAGTGCAAACAGAGAGAAATACAAAATGAAAAGCGAAGTTTTTCATTTTTATTGCCGAGGTGCCGCCTAATTTATCTAAAGGTAGTGAAAAGTTTTCAGTTATCAGTTCTTAGTGGCCAGTTTTTAGTTGTTAGTTGATGGTTTTTTGGATAAAAACATCTTAAAATATATATAGAAACTACAACTCCTCGACGATGCTTTCGAGCACTTGCCGCAGTGGTGGCTGGGCTGTTTCAAGTTCTTTCTCTACTATAGAGCGCAATTCATCAGTTTTCTCTATTCTATTCATAATAAGGAGATTTAGCAACAATCGCCAAGCAGTGTATCGCACCAGCTTTTTATCGCAGGCAAGCAGTTGCTCCCACAGCTCGACGGCATAGGGTAAGTGGCGTAGCAAGCGATGGCACAGCACGTCGGCAATTTCCACACTCTCCACGCTTTGGCACCATGCAAGAGCTGTTTCCGTCTTGAAATCCTCAGCAGGATACAGCATCGTCGCCGCCATGCGACACTCGCGATGATGCACATCGTCCCACAGCTCCTGAGCCAACGTCGCACTTTTCTCGTAACGGCTAGTGATGGCAATCACATCGGTTACCTGACAACCCATAATCATCGTGTGTGGGTCACCTGCTGCTCGCAACTGCTCGGCAACGATTCCATTACGATAGCCAAAAAACTCCTTTTTTATATCTTGTATCATTCTAATCAATTGAAAAATGAAAAACTAGATTCTCTAGAAAATCTAAACCTCTAGAGAATCTAGTTTCAGTTAACGATTCACAATGAACCTTATTTCGTCAGTGGCGAGTAGTCGCGACCGTAGCGCAAGTGCTGGTCAACGTAGTTCTCGTCGTAGCTTATGGTGATGTCCTTAATTTCACCGTTAGCATCATATACTGGCTTGTAAACTGGGTTCACAAAACCCTTGTAAGGAGCGATATTCAGGCTCTCGTAGCGCTTGAGAATCTCGGCGTGAATTTTAGGATCAACCTTAACTCCATAGGTCTCAACGAGCTTGCGACCTGCCTCGAAGTCGCCCTCGCTCTTGATGCGCTGAACCTCGGCGAGCAGCTGGCCAAAGAGACCGCGCAGCTTCTCGTAGTTGTTAACCTTAACGAATGTCTTGCCACCTCTCTTCTTGTCCTTCACAATCTCAATCACCTTGTCCTTCTTACCTTTCTCATAGCACCACTCACTGATGAACTTGCGGTTGCGCATGTGCGACTCCTCAATATCCTTGCCTGGCTCGATGCGGGTGAGCTGGGTCAACAGACCGTTCATTATGTACTTGTAATACTCAGCTTTGTAGGTGTCGGCGTCCTTAAAGATGCCAAGCTCAACGAGTTTGGGATCGGCAAGATAATAGAGGGCAAATAGGTCGGCGCGGCCTTCCTCGAGGGTAGCACCATAGGCCTTAAGAGCGTCGGGGTCAACGCCTGGCAGCAATTGTCCGCTGGCGTGGCCAAGGCACTCGTGAAGATCAGTGTGCAGCTTGTCGGCGATGGTGAGGTATTTCTTCATGAGCTGAACCTCAGTGTCGCTGTAGGCAAACTCCTCGTTGAAGCCCGTTCCGCTAGCTACCTCATCGTAAGCATCGGTGATATTCTCCAGAGTAACTGATTTAGAGCCATGAGCGGCGCGAATCCAGTTGCTGTTAGGCAGGTTGATACCTATTGGGGTAGAAGGATAGCTGTCACCTGCAAGGATGGCAGCGGTGATAACCTTGGCGCTCACGCCCTTCACGTTCTGCTTCTTGAAGCGCTTGTCTACTGGTGAGTTGTCCTCAAACCATTGTGCGTTCTCACTGATGAGTGTGGTGCGGAACGAGGCGTCTTTGTTCTTGAAGTTCACGATGCTCTCCCAGTTGGCAGTCATGCCCAATGGGTCACCATAACTCTCGATAAAGCCGTTGATAAAATCTACAGTGCCTTGAGTCTCCTCGGCCCACATGATGCTGTAGTCGTCAAATGCCTTAAGGTCGCCAGTGGTATAATATTCGATGAGTTTGGCGATGTAAGCCTTCTGAGCACTGTTTTCGGCAACGCTGGCGGCCTTTTGCAACCAGTAAACAATATTGACGATAGCAGGGCTATAGAGCTCACCAATCTTATAGGTTTTTTCCACTACTTTGCCATCTTCTTTCACCACCTTGCGATTTAGGCCATAGCTCACGGGGGTGGGGTCGTTTGGATCCTTGATACCCTCGTAGAATGCCTCAACCTCCTGCTGGGTAACACCCTCATAGAGGTTGTTGGCACTGGTGAGGATAAGGTCCTCACCATCGGCTTGGTTTACGCGTTTTGCCATGAAAGTGGGGTCAAAAATCACTTTGTCGAGGGTGGCGAGCAACTTGTCGGCTTTGTCGCATTTCTTCTCCTTGCTGCATTTGTCGCATGACTGAATGGGAAGTTTCTCGAGAGGCAGAGCCTTGTATTGAGCATCAAAGAACTCCTTTGAGAACTCAGGGACAAACTTGTCCTGTGCATAATGGTGATGGATGCCGTTGCCAAACCACACCTGCTTCAGGTACTTCTCAAGTCCTTTGAAGTCGGCACTTGTACGGTCGCCAGTATAGTTGGTGTAAATGGCCTCAAGCACTTGACGTACCACGAGGTTATACTTGCCATTCTGGTCAAAGAGTATGTCACGGCCTTGAAGGGCGGCCTCGGTGAGGTAATATACATACTTCTTTTGCTGCAAGCTCAAGTCGTTAAAACCAGGGACCTGATAGCGCAACACCTCGATGTCGGCAAAGCGGTCCACATTGTAGTTAAAATTGCTGTTCTGTGCCATAGCAATACTTGTTGATGCCAATGCCACAACAGCAGCGGCAATTAATTTTTTCTTCATAAAATGGTTTATAAAATTAGTAATAGTTGTTTTCAAGTTTATCGTGCAAATATAACACTTTTCTCCCAACCCACAATCCAAAAGCCGTGAAAAGTGTTGTTCCACGTATAGAAGAAAGCGCAATTTCTCTTGTATTTTATAGCAAAAACTAATGTTTATTTGGAAGTTTCTGTCAAATTTCGTTATCTTTGCGTAGAACATCTCAAAACTCTAATTAAATATGAGAAACAGCATAATAACACTTCTTTTATCAATTGCAGTGGCAACTATGGCCAATGCTGGTGAATGGATTCGCATTAATCAGTTGGGATATCTGCCTCATGCCACAAAGGTGGCGGTTTTCATGAGCAACGACCCAACAACGGTCGACAGTTTTGAATTGGTTGACGCCTTTACTGGCAAGGTGGCTTATCAATCACACCAAGTTCGTGCCACAGCACCTTTACTACACCATAAATACACCTGCCGGCTTAATTTCAGCGACTTTCAACGCCAAGGCTCTTATTTCATTCGTGTGGGCAAAGCCACATCGCCCACCTTTGCCATCAACGGAGCGGTCTATAACGGCACTGCCGACTTTGTGCTTAACTATATGCGCCAACAGCAGTGCGGCTATAATCCATTCCAGCACGACAGCTGCCACACTAAAGATGCCTATGTGCGCTACCACCCCACCAAGGAAGGGCAGCGCATTGATGTGCGTGGTGGATGGCACGACGCTGCCGACCTGCTGCAATACACCACGACTAGTGCCAATGCTATATACCAGCTGATGTTTGCCTACCAGCAGAACCCCTTGGCGTTTACCGACCATTTTGATGCCAATGGCGATAAGGGTGCCAATGGAGTACCCGACATTGTGGATCAAATCAAGTGGGGTCTCGACTGGCTTGACCGCATGAACCCAGAAAAGGGCGAGCTATTTAACCAGATTGCCGACGACCGTGACCACATTGGCACTAAGATGCCAAAGGATGACCCTGCCGATTATGGCTGGGGAGCCAACAATGGTCGCCCAGTATATTTCGTCAACGGCAAGCCTCAGCAACGTGGCAAGTTCCTCAATGCCACTATGGGCGGAGCAAGCACTGCAGGAAAATTTGCAAGTGACTTTGCCTTGGGAAGCCAAATCTTGAAACCATTCTATCCCGAATTTGCACTGAAAATCCAAGGCAAAGCTGCCGATGCCTATCAAGTGGGTATCGACATTCCCGGCAATGCACAGACGGTGAGCGTAGTATCTCCTTATATCTATGAAGAAGACAATTGGGTTGACGACATGGAACTAGGTGCCATTGAGCTATATCGACTTACTGGTGACAAACAATATCTCACACAGGCCGTAGAGTATGGACGACGTGAACCAGTAACTCCGTGGATGGGTGCCGACAGTGCCCGTCACTATCAGTGGTATCCGTTCATGAATATGGGCCACTATCAAGTGGCTTCAATGGCTGGTGACAACAACAGGCTTCGCAGCGAGTTTATCCGCAACCTCAAGGCAGGAATTGAGCGTGTGGAGCAACGAGCACATGACCTTGACCATCCGTTCTACTGGGGAGTGCCGGGAATTTGGTGCAGTAACAACCTCACCACGGCATTGCTCACTCAGTGCATTCTCTACCGTCAGCTAACTGGCGACAGGCAGTTTGAAGAGATGGAGGGATCACTACGTGATTGGCTCTTTGGGTGCAATCCTTGGGGCACGAGTATGATTGTTGAACTTCCCGTGGGCGGAGTCTATCCTCACGCCACACACAGCAATTGGGTATTTCAGAATGTGGGATTTCCCACAGGAGGATTGGTCGATGGCCCTGTTTATGCCACCATCTTCAATAGCCTTAAAGGCGTGAACCTCACTGAGGACATGCCTCATGTGACTGCTAATGCTTTCCTTGACTTCCAGCCTGGTGACGTGGTCTATCATGACAACACTCATGACTATAGCACCAACGAGCCAACCATGGATGGCACCGCGTCACTCACTTTCCCTCTTTCCACCTACGAGATGGAAGGCCGAGGCGAGTCAGCGACCGAAATTGACAGGAACATTTATGTCGAGGGGGGCATAGTGCAAGGAAATCCAAATGTAAAAAACATCTGCCTCGTATTCACCGCCGACAGTCTTGCAACTGGTGCCCAGACTATAATTAAAACACTCAAAGAGAACAATGTAAAAGGGGCTTTCTTCTTCACAGGGCACTTCTTTGCGACGTTCCCCGACATAGCCAAACGCATTGTTGACGACGGGCACTATGTGTCGTGTCATGGCTACAAGCATCAAGTGTTGTGCCCATGGGACGACCGCGATTCCTCACTAGTTACTCATGACGAATTTATCGCCGACCTTAAACAGGCTTATGCCACGATGGCGCCCTATGGCATCACTCCTGAGAATTCTCCTTATTTCATCCCGCCTTATGAGTGGTACAATGCACGTCATGCTTCATGGGCGAGAGAACTAGGCCTACAAGTGATAAATTTCACTCTCGGCACCCAGAGCAACAATGATTACACTTGGATAGGACTCAAGTACTACCGAGACAACAAATGGCTGTGGAACAGCATTATGAATTGGGAGAAGCAACATTCGCTCAATGGGCATTTCCTGATGATTCACCTCGGTAAAGACAGCCGCCGTCCCAAGGGTTTTTATGAGGAGCTTTCAAAACTCATCAAGACACTTAAAAAGCGTGGATACAATTTCGTCACACCCGAACAGATGACTGGCCTTAACTTTGTCCGTTGAAATCAGTATAATGAAAATTATTACCTATTTTCACATAAACTCTATTTCTCTTAATAATTTATAATTAAGGCACAAAGTTTTTTGCTGTGTGTGGGGGATTTTGTAATTTTGCACGTTTTAAACGGGCATGGAGCCTAACATGCTATTGCCCAACAAAAAGAGTAAATTAGTAATCAAATAACAAATATTTCTATGAGTTTGAATATCGTTGTGCTGGCCAAGCAAGTGCCAGACACTCGCAACGTGGGTAAAGATGCGATGAAGGCCGATGGCACGATTAACCGTGCTGCCCTTCCTGCCATCTTCAACCCCGAGGACTTGAATGCGCTTGAGCAAGCGCTTCAGCTCAAGGATGCTCATCCTGGTTCAAAAATCACATTGGTAACTATGGGTTTGCCTCGCAGTGCTGAGATGGTGCGCGAGAGCTTGTATCGCGGCGGCGACGACGGCGTGGTGCTCACCGACCGCCCATTGGGTGGCGCCGACACCCTTGCCACCAGCTACTCGCTGGCGCAGACCATTCGTCACCTGGACAAGGTGGACATTATTGTGGGAGGCCGCCAGGCCATTGACGGCGACACTGCTCAGGTGGGTCCGCAGATTGCCGAGAAGCTTGGTCTGCCCCAGGTGACATACGCCGAGAGCGTTAAGGTTGAGGATGGCATCGCCACCATTAAGCGTCGCATTGAGAACGGTTTTGAGACCGTTACCTGCCCGCTGCCCCTGGTGGTTACAGTGAATGGTAGTGCCGATGCTTGCCGTCCTCGCAATGCCAAGCTGATACAGAAGTACAAATATGCCGTAACTCCCAGTGAGAAGGCTCAGCTGAGCGAGGATCGCCAAAAGCTCGTCGAGAGTCGTCCTTATCTCAACATACGTGAGTGGGGCGTTGCCGATATTGAGGCTGACCCCAACCAGATTGGTATGAAGGGTTCGCCCACCAAGGTTAAGACTGTAGTAAACGTTGTGTTCCAGGCCAAGGAGAGCAAGACCATCGAGGGTGGCGACGAAGCCCAGCTCGAAGGTCTCGTGAAAGAACTCATTGCCGACCACATCATTGGTTAACACTTAAAATCAGGAAAGAACTATGAACGACAATAACAATTTAGTAGTTTACTGCGAATTTGACGACGGCCGTGTTGCCGACGTCAGTCTGGAGTTGTTGACCAAGGGACGCACCCTCGCCACTCGTCTAGGTGTTAAGCTCGAGGCTCTTATCCTCGGCGATAAGCTTGACGGTGTGGAGGACCAAGTATTCCCCTATGGTGTTGACGTGGTTTATAAGGTTGAGGATGAGCGCCTCTATCCTTACACATCACTCCCCCACTCTTCGATAGTTATCAACCTCTTCAAGGAAATCAAGCCACAAATCTGCTTGATGGGTGCCACCGTGATTGGCCGCGACTTGGGTCCACGCGTTTCGTCGTGCCTCACCAGTGGTCTAACTGCCGACTGCACCGCCCTTGAGATTGGCGACCACACTGATCCTCTCACCAAGACAGAATACAAGGACCTGCTTTACCAGATTCGTCCTGCCTTCGGTGGCAACATCGTGGCAACAATCGTTAACCCCGAGCACCGTCCTCAAATGGCTACTGTGCGCGAAGGTGTGATGAAAAAGGAAATTTTCGACCCCAACTACAAGGGAGAGGTCATAAACCTCGATGCCAACAAATATGTCGACCCAGCGAGCTTTATCGTGAAGATTATCGACCGCGAGGTTGAGAAGTCGAAGATCAACATTAAGAACTCACCCATCATCGTGGCTGGTGGCTACGGTGTGGGCAGCAAGGAAAATTTCGACCTCATCTTCCAACTCGCCGACGTGCTTGGCGGTGAGGTTGGTGCTAGCCGTGCGGCAGTAGATGCTGGCTTCTGCGAGCATGAACGTCAGATTGGTCAAACTGGTGTCACTGTGCGACCCAAGCTCTACATCGCATGCGGTATCTCAGGACAAATTCAGCACGTTGCAGGCATGAACGAGAGCTCTATCATTATCTCTATCAACAATGACCCTGCCGCTCCAATCAATGCTATTGCCGACTACGTGATTACCGGCAATCTCGAGGAGATTATCCCAAAACTAATCAAGTATTATAAGAAAAATTCCAAATAATATGGCTAACTTTTATAAAGACAATAAAGCTCTGCAGTATCATCTGCGTCATCCCTTGATGGAGAAAATCGTGGGCATGAAGGAGCGTGACTATACTCAGAGCCAGGAGTTTGACTATGCACCTGTCGATTTCGACGATGCTATCGATTCCTACGACAAGATTCTCGAGATTACCGGTGAGATTACCGCCGAGACTATTGCTCCTAATGCTGAGAGCGTCGACAAGGAAGGCCCACATCATGCCAATGGTCGCGTGGCTTATGCCAGCAAGACTCAAGAGAACCTTGACGTTACTCGCAAGGCAGGCCTCTATGGCGTTTCGATGCCTCGTAAATATGGCGGTTTGAACCTCCCCAATGTCACCTTCTCAATGATGAGCGAAATGATTGCTCAGGCCGATGCCGGTTTCCAGAACATCTGGAGCTTGCAGAGCTGTATCGACACACTCTTTGAGGCTGGCGATGAGGACCAATTTGAGCGCTACATCCCACGCGTGTGCAACGGCGAGACAATGTCGATGGACCTCACCGAGCCCGACGCTGGTAGCGACCTCCAGAGCGTGATGCTCAAGGCCTCTCAGGACGAGGACGGCACATGGCGCCTCAACGGTGTGAAGCGATTCATCACCAATGGCGACAGCGACATTCATCTGGTGCTCGCACGCAGCGAGGAGGGCAGCAAGGACGGCCGTGGCCTCTCGATGTTCATCTACGACAAGCGCAACGGAGGCGTTATCGTGCGCCGCATCGAGGATAAGATGGGTATCCATGGCAGCCCCACTTGCGAGCTGGTATTCAAGAATGCCAAGGCCGAGCTTTGTGGCTCGCGCCGCTTGGGTCTCATCAAGTATGTGATGTCACTCATGAATGGTGCCCGCTTGGGTATTACCGCACAAAGCGTTGGTTTGTGCCAGGCAGCCTATAATGAGGCTATCGACTATGCCCGCAGCCGTGAGCAATTTGGTGTTGCTATTATCAACTTCCCTGCTGTAGCCGAGATGCTTAGCAACATCAAAGCCAAGCTCGACGCAGCTCGTACAATCCTTTATGAGACAGCTCGTTTTGTCGACGTCTATAAGATTTGGGAGCAGATTTCTCGTGAGCGTCAGCTCACTCCCGAGGAGCGCACCGAGATGAAGCGTTACAATCGCCTTGCCGATGCCTTCACTCCACTGTCGAAGGCTTCTTCGAGCGAGTATGCTAACCAAACCGCCTACGACTGCATCCAGATTCACGGCGGTAGCGGTTTCATGCGCGACTACACTTGCGAGCGACTCTATCGTGATGCACGCATCATGAACATCTACGAGGGTACTACCCAGCTGCAGGTTGTGGCAGCAATTCGCCACGTCACCACTGGCACCTATCTAGCGCAAATGAAGGAGTATGCCGAGGGTCAGTATAGCGACGAAGTTGCTCCTCTCAAAGCTCGCGTTGATAAGATGATGGCAGCCTATGAGGAGGCCGTTGAGAAGGTTAAGAGCTATGAGAACCCCGACTACATCACCTTCCATGCCCGCCGCATGGTGGAAATGGCTGCTTGGACCATCATGAGCTACCTGTTGTGCTACGACGCCAGCCGTGAGCCCGAGCTCTTCATGCAGTCGGCCAATGTCTACGTGCGCTATGCCGAAGCACGACTTGCTGCTAACATGAAGTTCATAAACGACTTCACACCCGACGAAACTGCAATCTACAACCAAGAGTAAGTATTCTGAGAAAATTACAATAATGTGAAACGGGAGTCGCACACAGTAGCGACTTCCGTTTTTTTTGATTCATAAGAGTCTGGTTGACTCACTTGACTCACCCGACTCGGTTTTGGAAGACAATTAAGGATAAAGTAGCTTTGTTCCCTTTTATTAAGGACAATTGTTCTTCGGACAATGGAATCACTGGAATCAGTTGACTCAGTTGACTCGGGTACTCTGGCTCCACTTCATCATGGATGGTAGGGGTAACTGGTTCATCGCAGACAGTGAACTCTAACAGCACAACAAGCTACTTCAAGCTCAACGCAACAAAACCTCAGTTTGAGAAAATCACTAGCAATACTACTTTCAATCGCGGCTATGCTTATCTTAAGGTGCCAACTAGCCAGACTGGCAGTGTCACCACTATCTACACCAATCTGAGCGACAGTTCGGGGGCTATCCCTGGCGACGTGAACGGCGACACCCACGTCAACAGCGCTGACATCACTGCTCTATACAATTACATGCTAAATGGTGATACTAGCAACCTCCTGAATGGTGATGTAGATAACGATGGACACATAAACAGTTCTGATGTCACTTCGGTCTACAATATCCTCCTGGGAAACTAACGTTTAGGGAATCGTGAACATAATCGAGAACCGATAATTGGGTGTTGAAAAAGTAATCAGGAATCGCTGTAGAGCTATTCCCGATTTGCTATACGGCAAGATAATGGTGGAAATCCAACCCATTTCTGCATTTTCTGTCTCACAGCTCAGACTTATCTTCCTGATATTTGAATATTCTGGGAAAATCACAAAAAACAAACCACCTGAAATATATCCAATTCTCAGGCGGTTAATTAGCAAAAACGGCATGTCATATCTTTATTATGACATACCCACCTTGGCGATGTGTTTAGCTATTATTATTCAGAACTCGTTCCTAGTATTAAATTATACACTTTGGTAACGTCGGCTGCATTGATTACATTGTCCAAATTTTGATCACCATGTATTAGCATGGAGGCATCACCATTAAGGATCCAGTTGTAAATGGCTGTAATATCAGCTGCATTGCACACCCCATCGTCATTCACATCACCAAAAACACCTCTGAAACCCATCCATCGCCCTTCGTCATAAACGCAAACAAGCCATCCTTTAGCCTCTGCCATTGCGGCTTGTTCATTCTTAACGATGTTTTTCTCTTTATTGTTGTTCTTTACTGCATAAATAGTTCCTTTAGCGCTTCCACTTGGGTAACTGACAAGGCTATTGATAAAGCTTGTCATTGCGTTGCCATTAATGTTATTTTCGCAGCAATAAACAAATGTGAGTTTATTCAGGCCACTCAAGTCTAAGTTTGTCAAGTTGTTATCGTCACACCACAGCTTTTCAAGTGCAGTAAAATACGTTATTCCTGTGAGACTGGAAATAGACCTACTTTGCACGTTCATGTTTTTTACCGTGGCTATCTCTTGATCCGTCAGAATATCATCATCCCAATAGTCATAATGATCATCAATAAATTCTCTGAAGTTTGCATCAGGAAAATTGGTTGAGTTTATAACAACATCAGCTGCCATGTGTAATTTAGCACATGTGATTATCAGCAACGTAAACAATAATGTCCTCATAATATTATGCGTTTTGTGTGTTTTGCAAATATAGAAAGATTTTCACAATATATTAGAAAAATGTCTAAAAAAATATTTAATTTTGTAGCAGAAAAACTAACACCTATATTTGATATGAAGAAATACATTTTGCCTGTGATAGCTGCTGTGCTGTGTTGCTCGGTGGCAAGTGCCTTTGAGCTAGATGACTTTGTGCTCGGAGGAGTGCGTGTTAAGGGAATCCCTTCGAGTCAGCCCGCTCTCGACGGTCGTTACTACTACCAGTTCAATAGCGAGGGGACGATGATCAAGAAGTTAAGCTACAAGAAGGAGAAAGATGTCACCACTTTCTTCGACAATGCTAAAATCCCCGACAATCAAATTAACGCGTGGGACGGATACACAATGTCGAGCGACGAGAAGAGCATCCTCTTGTGGAACAATAGCAACCCCATTTATCGCTATTCTTACACCGCCGACCACTACATATACAATATTAAGGACAACAAACTTGAGCGCCTCTCCAATGATGGCGGCGAAGAAATAGCAACACTCTCGCCCGACGGCAGCAAGGTCGCCTACGTAAAGGACAACAACGTCTTTTTCAAGAATCTTGCTACAGGCGCTACTTCTACCGTTACTACCGATGGAAAGAAAAACGAAATAATCAATGCTGTCCCTGACTGGGTTTACCAGGAAGAGTTTGGCGTGCTCAACACCTTCACATGGAGTGCCGATGGCCGTTACCTAGCATTCATCCGCTTCGATGAGTCGCAAGTACCCATGTGCTCTATGGAGCTCTATGCTGGTGAGTGCCGCCCCAATCCCGACTATGCCATCCATCCAGGACGCTACGACTACAAATATCCCGCTGCTGGCGAACACAACTCGGTGGTTAGTGTCTATTGCTACGACACAACATTAGGCAAGCTCACCAAGATTGAGCTGCCACTCGTCGAGGAAGACTATGTTCCTGACATCCAGTTTGGCAAACAGCCCTATCCAACTCTCATGGTGGTAAAGCTCAACCGCGCCCAGACTCGCATGAACATCTATGCTGTCGACCCTGCTACCGGCAACTCCGAGGAAGTTTATGACGAGCAGAGCGATATGTGGATAGATGAGGACGTAGCCACAGGAGTGAAGTACTACGACGGCTTCTTCGTGGTGATGAGCAATCGTGACGGACGCAAGCACTTGTATAAATACAACTACCTGGGCAAGCTCCTCAAGCAAATCTCCAAAGGCGACTACGACGTCACTACCTACTATGGTTACGATCAAGCTCATAAGCTTTTCTACTTCCAGTCCAACAAGGGCGCGCTCAACCGCACTATACGCTGCGCCAACGATGCCACAGGCGAAATTAAAGAACTTGTTGACGGTATCGGCACCTACAGCGCCAGCTTCAACAGCAACTTCACTTACTACATCCGCCGCTTTAGCGATGCCACCACTCCCGACCAGTTCGTCCTTTACAGCATCGACGGCAAGAAGGTGCGCGACCTCCAGCTCAATGAGGAATATGCTAAAAAATACACTTCTCCCGAAATTCCCCGCCGCGAGTTCTTTACCATGCTCAATGACAATGGCGACCGCATGAACGGCTACATCATTAAGCCCGTTGACTTTGATCCAGCAAAGAAATACCCCTGCA
The DNA here is from genome assembly GCA_902785925.1 of uncultured Bacteroidales bacterium. Taxonomy (GTDB): domain Bacteria; phylum Bacteroidota; class Bacteroidia; order Bacteroidales; family Muribaculaceae; genus Sodaliphilus. The sequence continues at coordinate 66,049 of CADAAI010000006.1, read as the reverse complement.
TCATGTCGCAATACAGCGGACCAGGCTCACAGCAGGTGCTCAACAAGTGGAAGATGGAATGGGAGGAATATTTCGCCATGCAAGGTTATGTCATCGCTTGTGTTGACGGACGTGGCACTGGCGGCCAAGGCAAAGAGTTCCTTAAAGCCATCTATCTTAACCTAGGTCGTCACGAGACTGAAGACCAACTTGCTGCAGCACGCTATATGGCTGAGCAGCCCTACATCGACGCCGACCGCATAGGCATCTGGGGATGGAGCTTCGGCGGCTTCGAGTCGCTAATGGCAATGTCGCAAGACGACAGCCGCTATGCTTGCGGCGTTGCTATCGCCCCCGTTACCTCATGGAAGTTCTACGACAGCATCTACACCGAGCGCTTCATGCTCACTCCACAGGAGAACCCCGACGGTTACAACTACGCGCCACTCGACCTCACCGACAAACTTAAAGGCAAACTCCTGCTCATGTTCGGTAGCGCCGACGACAATGTGCGCATTGTCAACTCAATGCAGTATGTTGCAAAGCTACATAGCGAGAACCAGCAGTTCGACATGATGGTTTATCCCAACATGAACCATAGTATCAACGGCTGCGGCGTTCGCCTTCCCCTCTACCAGCGAGTCCTCAACTTCTTCGACCAACACCTCAAGAAGTAATCATCTCTAATAGAATAAGATAAAGAGAGAACTCTCAACTATGATAGTAATCACAGGTCCCACAGCCTCAGGAAAGACTGGCAAGGCAGTAGCTCTTGCGCAAGCGATTGGCGGTGAAATCATCAGCGCCGACTCTCGCCAGCTCTACCGTGGCATGGATCTAGGTACTGGTAAGGATCTCGATGAATATGGCGACGTGCCCTATCACATGATTGACATCTGTCCTGCAGGCTACAAGTACAACCTCTATGAGTACCTGCGCGACTATCAGGCATGCTACGACGACATCACCAGTAGGGGCAAACCAGTCATCCTGTGCGGAGGTACTGGAATGTACGTCGAGAGCGTCGTCAAAGGTATAGCGCTGCCGCCCGTGCCCGAGAATCGCGAACTGCGCGAGGAGTTGAGCACCAAGAGCCTTGACGAACTAACAACCATCCTCAAGCGCTACAAGACACTGCGCAACAACAGCGACATCGACACCTGCAAGCGCGCTATCCGAGCCATCGAGATTGCCATGTACTACCACAACAATCCGCACCTCAAGGCGCAGACCGAGCCTCACCCACTCACCGACGCTGTGGTCATTGGCGTTGACATCGACCGCGAAACCCGTCGCCACCGCATTACCGAGCGTCTCAAGACCCGCCTCGACGCAGGCATGGTCGACGAAGTGCGCACTCTCATCAACAGCGGCATTGCCCCCGACGACCTAATCTACTATGGCCTAGAATACAAGTTTATCACTCTTCACGTCATCGGACAGCTCACTTACGACGAGATGTTCACTCAGCTTGAGACTGCGATACACCAATTCGCCAAGCGGCAGATGACCTGGTTCCGAGGTATGGAACGCCGAGGCACCCACATCCACTGGCTACCTTACGACATGCCTAATGATGATTTTATCGCTAGCGCCCTCGCCCTTTCACCCACATCAACTTGACATTACAAGTCACGAGTTTATATTTTTTCTACCACAAAAATTGGTAATTTGAACTAGTTTCGCTAAATTTGCAAAAGAAACTAACAAAATCATTTAATAACTCCTTAACGAGAAACATCATGAAAAAATTCTTTTTACTTTCTTTGGTAGCCTTTATGGCTTCTTTCATTTCTGTTGATGCTCAAAAATACTTAGGCTACGTGTCCGACCCCGATGGGTTTACCTATATTCGCGCTGCAGCATCTAACAAAGCTGAAATTCTTGGAGATTACACCTCGGGCGAATATCTGTACTACACCCCATTGAAAAATGGATGGAGCAAAGTGTACTCCGATGCCAGCAGCTCAAGCTTTATGGGCTATATGCACACTAGCCGCATCGTGAGAGTTGAAGCACAGAACGAGGATGTCGCAGGTGCCTACGAGAGTGCCTATGAAAAAGGCTACATCGTTGACCCCCATGACGACTATGTAAACGTGCGCAAAGGTCCCGGCACTAATTATGGCATTGTATGCCGGCTGGCCGTGAGCACCGATGTCCTTTTCGAAAAGACTAAGTCAAAATGGGTTAAAGTCTACGACGAAGACGGAAACTATCTGGGCTACGTTTATCGCAGCCGCATCTCACAGCACCTCTAATTGCTGAAAAAACGCATTATCAAGGACGGCCTCAATGGTCGTCCTTGTTTTTTGCAACAACTTCGGCATTTCTTCTAACCATTTTATCACTACATGTTGTGATTGTGGGATTTGAAAAAAATATGTACTTTTGCACCTGTGAAAAAACTGCTGTTAATATTAACTATCATATCCTCCACCCTGCCGATGTGGGCGACCGACAATGAGGCCGTTATCGACACTGTGACCCTCGACGATGTGAGCGTAACTGCCATCAAGCAAGGAACCACAATCGACCTAACCACGGCAAGCACTATGCTCGACAAGAGCGAAGTGGAGCGCAACGGCATCGTCACGGTGCGTGGCGTGAGCGACCTCGTGCCCAACTTCTTCCTGCCCGACTACGGTAGTCGCATGACCTCTACAATCTACGTTCGTGGCTTAGGTGCGCGCATCGACCAGCCATCAATGGGCCTCAACATCGACAATGTGCCGGTGATGTGCAAGGAGAACTATGACTTCGACATCGCAGATATCTCGCGCGTGGAGATGTTTCGCGGTCCGCAGAGCACTCTATATGGACGAAACACGATGGGCGGACTTATGAACGTGTACACCCTTTCGCCCATGCAGTGGCAAGGCACTCGCATCATTGCCGAGATGGCGTCGCACATGAGCCTGAAGATTGGAGCAAGCCACTACGCCCGCATCAACGACAAACTGGGCATAGCTGGCGGCATCTACTACACATCGACCAATGGTCAATACACCAACCAATATAACGGCAAGAAATGCGACTGGGAACGCCAAGGCACAGGACGCCTAAAGCTCGTGTGGCAGCCCTCATCGTCGCTAATGCTCAGCAACACCCTTAGTGCATCCATCAGCCGTCAGGGCGGTTACCCCTACGAGTGGGTCGAGACTGGACAGATAGCCTACAACGACACCTGCTTCTACCGCCGCACCAGCATTATGGACGGATTGACCATCACCAAGCGATTCGACAGCTGGTCGCTCTCGAGCATTACCAGCTATCAGTATATTGATGACAACATGACCCTCGATCAGGACTTCACGCCCCTGCCCTATTTCACCCTCACCCAGGATCGCCGTGAGCATGCCGTGACACAAGACGTGGTGGCACGTGGTCACAATAGCCGCGCCTATAAGTGGCTCGTGGGCGCCTTCGGCTTTTACCGCCGCTACAAGATGGATGCTCCCGTCACCTTCAAGGATACAGGTATCGCGCGGCTCATTGAGGATCACATCAACAGTGTCAACCCCTACTACCCCGTGGTTTGGAACGAGCGCAGCTTCGTGCTTGGCAGCCGTTTCACCAATCCCACTTGGGGAGTAGCGCTTTACCACCAGTCGAGCTATGACTGGAAGCGCTTCACTTTCACCGCCGGACTGCGACTCGACTATGAGCACGCATCGCTCAACCACCACAGCGAGACCCACACCGGCTATAGAGTGATGGACGCTGCCACCGGTGAGGTCTTTCACAGCAATAACATCGACATCGATGACGGTGGCAGCCTGAGCAAACACTTCACCGAACTACTGCCCAAATTCAGCATAACCTATCACCTGCCCACGACTGGCGAGTCGAGCATCTATGCCAGCGTGAGCAAGGGCTATAAGGCAGGCGGATTCAACACCCAGATGTTCAGCGACGTGCTCCAGCAGCGCCTTATGGGCATCATGGGCATAGGCGCAGCCTACGACATCAACGACATCGTGGGCTACAAGCCCGAGAAGGCATGGAACTACGAGCTGGGTGGCCACTTCGAGAGCGCCAACCGCCGCGTCAGGGGCGATCTTGCATTGTTCTACATCGACTGCCGCGACCGACAGATGACCATCTTCCCCGATGGCACTACCACAGGCCGCATCATGACCAACGCTGGCAAGACCCGCAGCGTGGGAGCTGAGGCGTGCATGAGCGTCAACTTCACCGACAATCTAGGCATGAACCTGAGTTACGGCTACTGCGACGCTCGCTTCATTCGCTACAACGACGGCAAGGCCGATTACAAGGATAAACATGTGCCCTACTGCCCACAGCACACACTCTTTGCTCAAGCGTTCTACACCTACAACTTTAAAGGTGGCAGCGACTGGGCACAGAGCATCACCCTCGACGCCAGCCTCAAAGGCACAGGCGAGATATATTGGAACGAGGCCAACACCCTGCGTCAGCCTTTCTATGCCCTGCTGGGAAGTAGCATAACCCTAGCAGGCAAGCATTACTCGCTGCAGCTGTGGGGCCAAAATCTCACCGACACACTCTACAACACGTTCTACTTTGTATCGATTAGCCACGAGTTCCTGCAACGTGGACGTGAAAGAATGCTAGGTGCTACCCTAAGAATAAATATCTAACTAAACAACAATAAAATCATGAAGAAAATTTTATTATCACTTGCCCTAGTGGCAACAGCGCTCGCGTTCGCCTCGTGCACCGATGACGAGCCTAACCAAGAGCAATCAGTAAAAGAGACCATTCAGGGCAAAGACCTGATTAACTGGACAATTAAAGCAGCTGACAACACAACCAACTATGTTGAGACTGCCGACTACACCTTCAACATCGAGCGCACTAAAAATGAAGCTACCGTGAGTGTGCTGGCACAAGGCGTGCAGTTCGACACCCACATGCCCTTCAAGGTATCGTTCCGCATGGAGGACATCAAGGCTAGTGCATTTGACGACAACTTCGTGCGTTTCAAAGCCGAGAGCGTGAAGTTCTACGACCCCGAGACTGGCGAAGAAAACGCAAAATACAAACTCACCAATGTAAGGGGCTACGTCGACAAGAAGAACAACGTGTACTCGCTCGACTACACCGTCAATGGCACCTGGCGCGTGCTTGTGTGCAACTCCACCGTGAGCTCACGTGTTACAGACAACGACTACACAGTACCAAGCGAACTCTACTACACTTACAAGATTGACGTCGCCAACAGAAAGGCCGAAGTCTTTATCTACAACGTTCAGTTCACAGTGGGTGGCGCTACTAGCCCAGTGCTCAAGAAAATATCAATTCCAAATCTCGATGTGGAATTCACCACTCTAGATTATTCAGAACTCACTGATGTTGATGACATTGAAGACAACGGTGCCGAGCCTGTAATCAAACTCACTGGCGACAATATTGTGCCCATCTACTACACAGGAGAAAACCTCGATCAGGCAACACCCTATCCTGCACTCGTGGTCACAAACTTCAAAAGTGTACTCAACATTGCTATTGGATATCATGCCATTTACTTCAACGCCCATGGTGGAGAGCATTACAGCACTGCCCCCAACAACAACCTCTACCTTTGGAACAACGGACCAGCCAGCAACCCAATCCATTGACAACAGTCAACAATTAACTATATTTTTACTAATTAAGTTTAAATATCACACCTATTATAAAATAATGTGCTACTTTTGTGGCACATTATTCTTTAATGATAATATTAACAACTTAATAACACGACTATGAGAAAAGTTTTTTCAATCTTCACATTAGCATTGCTGGTACTCGCATCAACAGCTTGTAGCGATGATAAAGACTCAGCAATCACAAAGCTTCAGGCTGATGTGCTTAACAACGTGGTAAACATCGGTGAGGGTCAGTCCGAGAAGGTTTCTTCCTCTCTCATTTCAGTAGAATGGAACTACACTGAAAACACCATCACCCTCAGCTATGCAGTACCTATGAGCGCAGGAAACGTGGCAAATATTAACGTCACTAATGCTCCCCTCAAAAGCGACAATGAGCTTGGCTGCTATACTTTCGAGTCTGCTAACGCTGGAAATGGTATCACCAACTTCAAAGGTCTCTACAATCCAAACAATGGCACAATGCACATTGAATTCATCGTTGCTGGAACTTATTTTGTGAGCTCAAATGCCGACTTGTTCTTCCCCTACACCACTATCACGGTTACAAATACCGAACAGGAGAATGCAACTCCAGTAGAGAGCAAAAATGCAGCAATGATTATCGTTATCAATCCTGACAACATGAGCGCTGTTCTTGGTTTAGGAAACTTCACTTTGAGCACCAATAGTGGAACAATCAACGAGATCTACTTCCGCGACCTCAAAGCTACCGCTACAGCCAACGGATTTGTGGTTACTTTGGATTCCGAAAAAGAATCAACCGACAAGACCTACAAACTTAACAGTTTCCAAGCTAACGTTACAGGAAACGGCCGCGTAGTAAACGCCACTTTCACCATGGACGAAAAGTACAGTGGCTCTATCACCGGTACACAGTTTGCCCAGTAACCAATTAATTCCACACACAAAACACCTGTGCAAAATATCATTGTGCAGGTGTTTTTTTATAATTAATTGGTGTTTTTTGCCGTGAAGTGAAAAAAAATCAGTAACTTTGAGGCGCTTTTTTAAAACTGATGGCAACACGAGTAAAATACGACGAATCTGAGATTATCGAGCAGCTGCACAAGCAGGACACCTGCCGCACAGCTTTCGGGAAAGTGATTGAACACTATTCCGAACAGTTGTATTGGCAGATTCGTCGCATGGTAATCGACCACGACGACGCCAACGATGTGCTCCAAAACACCTTTATCAAGGCTTGGACCAACATCGACAACTTCCGTGGCGACGCCAAGCTCTCGACGTGGCTCTACAAGATTGCCATCAACGAGTCAATCACCTTCATCAACAAGAAGAAGGTACAGAACAACATTTCGCTCGATGATGACGACTCCTTCCTTGTCAACAACCTCGAGGCCGACCGATACTTCGACGGCGACGAAGCACAGGCAAAACTGCAGCGTGCCATTGCCACTCTGCCCGAGAAGCAGCGCCTGGTTTTTAACATGCGTTACTACGACGAGATGAAGTATGAAGACATGAGCGAAATCCTTGGCACCTCGGTTGGTGCGCTCAAGGCGTCTTTTCATCATGCGTTGAAGAAAATCGAGACATTTTTTGAGAACAATGATTAAACCTTTTTGTGTTATTGTAGTCAAAAAGTTGTAATGAAAAACGAAAATTCTAAAATATTAGAAAAGCTGGGTAAGGATCCGGGATTTAAAGTCCCTGAGAATTTCTTCAACGATTTCAACGCAAAGATGGCAGCTTCGCTTCCTGAGGTAAAAATCACCGAGGAGGAGACGCCTACGATGTGGGTGCGCATCAGGCCTTTCATCTACATGGCAGCAATGTTTGCCGGTGTATGGCTAATGATGAACATCTTCTCTTTAGGGAAGTCGAGCGCAACCGGTGAACAGCGTGCAGCCAATATCTCGGCAGGAGTCACTGTAGAAAAGAATGCCGAAGACTTGATGGACTTTGGAGCCGTCAGCGACTACGACATTATGACCTATGAAGACTCGGTCGAAATGGATGAAAGCGCAACAACCGTTGCAATGCCGTGACACGTCACTCTTTGTTTACATTAACTGTTTTTGAAATCACGAGAGAATGAAACGAATATCCTTCATAGCGATTGCAGCAATGCTGATGCTGAGCCTTAACACTGCATGGGCTAAGGACAAAAATCATACCAATGCCAACCGCAGCCAGTGGACTCAGGAAATGCTCGACTACAAGCACGACTTCATTGCCGAGCAAACCGAGATGACTCAAGCTCAGCGCGAAAAGTTCATGCCACTCTATGAGGCCATGGAGAAAGAGGTTTTTGCTGTGCACCGCACTGCGCGAGAGCAGGCTAAGAAAATCTCAAGCACGACCAAGGCATCGGATCAGGACTATGCAAATGCTGCACGAGCAATGTCGCAAGTGAAAGTGAAAGAAGGAGAAATTGAAGGACGTTACTTCGACAAATTCTCGAAGATTCTCTCAAAGAAGCAGATGTTCCAACTCAAGCAGGCTGAGCTCAAGTTCTCGAAGCAAATGCTCTCGAGAGGAAAGAAGAGGTAACGCGGTTTTTAGAGCGCCTGCAAGCATCAACCCAGTAAAAAACAACCTTCAGCACCACATGGATGCTGAAGGTTGTTTCCTTTTAATGATGACTCTCCTTGTTGTGATAATCACTTCACATCAAGCTTATAGTCCTGCGAAGCCAGCGACAACTGCTTTTGCAGCAGATTGATCCACTTTACTAGGTCCTCAACCTCGTCACGCTTCTTTGAACTGAATACCCAGCCCTGACCGCATTTGAGCCTAGGATTGTAACGTCCTCCCAGCTTCTTAATCTCGGTCTTGAACAGCTTGGTATTCCCAGTCACCACAATTGCCTTCTCAGAATAGTCAACGACTTTGAGCTCCTCGGCATCAAAATCAAGAGTTAATTCACGAGACTGGCCTGTCTCTTCATCCAAAATTTTTACTTGCATAATACCACTGTTTAGAGTTTCATGGTTGCAAATATACAAAAAAAATAAATAATTCCTATAAATGTGAAACAAATTAATAACAAAAGCACGAAATATCATTGAAAATAATGAGAAATTTGTATAACTTTGCACATTAACACTCGATATCAACCATAATTATCAATAAAGATGAAAGTTCGTAGAATTATCACACTATTTGCATTTGCAATAATTGCCATTACGACAACGGCTGGGGCGAAGCCCATGGATGGTTTTGATTTCTATGACTCTGAACGAGATCAAATAATCAAAGTCACCACAATAAACAACGACATTGTGAGAGTGGATGTTGTCCCCTCAAGCTGGAAAGGCAAACCACTTCCATCACTTGCTAGAGAACAATCTTGCTGTGCCAATATCACAGTTAATAAGGGTAATAGTTTTGATGAATTGGTCACCAATAGTGGTTTGCGAGTTATAGCCGACAAAAGCCTCAACGCAGTGATTGTAAGCCACAAAAACACACTCTACGCAATGGATCAATGCAATCATGACGGCGGCACTGTGCGCCTTTTGCACTCAGGAAGGGAATCGTTCTATGGTGCTGGCGAGCGCGGCTATTCTTTCAATCTTTTAGGCGACACGCTCATTAACTATAACAAGCAGAACTACGGCTATGTTAGCGGCGAGAAGCGCATCAAGCAGATGGGCATCACAATGCCTTTTGTTATATCTTCTAAAGGCTACGGAATCTTCTTCGATGACTTCTGCAAGTCTTCTCTTTATGTAGGTGAGACCTTTATCGAGTATAAGAGCACATCTCCACAACCCATCTCCTACTATATCATCAACGGTAATGGCAAGGTAGAAAACGTAGTCAAGAACTTTACTTGGCTCGTGGGACGCCAAGAGCTACCACCACTGTGGACGCTTGGCTACATCACCTCAAAATATGGCTACCACAACCAGCGTGAGAGTGAGGGCGTTGTCGACACGCTCAAGCGCAACGGATATCCCCTTGACGGCATGGTTTTCGACTTATACTGGTACGGCAAAGAGCAAGATATGGGTCGCCTGGAGTGGGACAAGGACCAGTGGCCCGACCATCGCGGAATGCTCAAGAACTTCAAGGAGAAAGGCATCAACGTGGTGACAATCTCACAACCATATGTGCTCACTAATGGTCGCGCCATCAACAACTACAACGAACTTGACCCGAAAGGCATGTTCTGCAAGACCGGCGGCACCGATACCACACAGACCGTCACAATATGGGTAGGCCAGGGTGGCATGTTTGACGTATCGAATCCCAACACTCGACAATGGTTGCGTAACCGCTACCGCTCGCTTACCGATGAGGGCGTGACTGGCTGGTGGGGCGACCTGGGCGAACCCGAGGTTCATCCCGAAGCGATTTGCCACTATAACGGCCTCACTGCCGAGCAGTATCACAACTTCTACGGCAACGAGTGGAGCCGCATCATCTACGACCTCTTCAAGGAGGAGTACCCCGACCGCCGACCCATGATTATGATGCGTGCCGGCACAGCAGGTTTGCAACGCTACTCGGTATTTCCCTGGTCGACCGACGTGTCGCGCTCATGGGGAGGTTTCCAACCGCAGGTAACCATTATGCTCAACTCAGGTCTGAGTGGACTAGGCTACATGTCACACGACGTGGGCGGCTTTGCCCTTGACGAGAACAAGAAGCGCGACGGCGAGCTATACATCCGTTGGCTAGAATTGGGCCTCTTCTCGCCTGTGCTGCGCACCCATTCACAAGACCTAGCCGAGCCTTATCACTACACAGAATATGGCGACCTTCCACGTCGCATCATCTGCGAGCGTTACCGCTGGCTGCCTTACAACTACACCCTCGCCTACGAGAACGCCAGTCAGGGTCTGCCTCTCGTTCGTCCACTAGGCTTCTATGAGAGAGACAACAAAATCAAACGCTTTGACAATGTGAGCGACCAGTACTTGTGGGGCCATGACGTGATGGTTGCTCCTGTGATGACACAGGGGGCCACAAGCCGAAATATAACATTTCCCGATGGCACATGGGTAGACATCAATATCCCTAGCAATCGATACAATGCTCACACAACCATAAATTATGACGCACCCATCGAGGTTCTGCCACTCTTTGCCCGCGCAGGAGCATTCATACCACAGGCCAGCTACAAGATGGACAACGTGGGCGACTACAATCCTTCGAAACTCGACATAATGTACTACACGAGTGATGAGCCTTCGGAATACACCCTCTTTGACGATGACCTGCAATCGACAGGCACCCTTGAGACGGGAAAGCACCGCCTGATTCACTTTGCAGCTGCACCTAGTGCCGACAAGTGGGCTATCACAATCAGCGGTGAAGGTGCAGGTACACCTGCTAAGAAGGAGTATCGCCTAATGGTTCCTGGATTGGAAGTAAAACCATCACAAGTTAAGGTCAACGGCAAGAAGGTTAAACTAAACTACGACCCCACAATACCAGTGCTCAGAATCCCCATCACCATAAACGACATTAATACAACCACAACTGTGGAGATTATTAAATAAAGTATAAACAAATAAAGTATAAACATAATAACACGAAACGCACCCCATTAGGATGCGTTTCGTTGTTTATTGGTAAATGACGAGACACGTCTCGCCTCTACATTGCTCGATTACTCCTTGATGAGGGTAGCACCTTTCTTAAGGGCTTCCTCATTCATTGGGATGAGGTGCCAGTGGCGCTCGGGAAGAGTCTTCTTGAGGCCCTTAAGCACATTCTCAATGGTAACTACGGGCTTAACCTTGAGGTAAGCACCAAGGACGATCATGTTGAAAGCCTTGCTGTTATTAATCTCGATGGTAGCCTCGGTAGCCTCGATGCGATAGATCTTGATATCGGTACGAGTTGGAGGAGTGTTGATGCCATAGCTGTCGTAGATGAGCACGCCACCGGGCTTCACCATTTTCTCAAACTTGTCAAGACTCTGCTGGTTAAGAACAACTGCAGTGTCATACATGTTGAGGATAGGTGAGCTGATGCGCTCGTCGCTAACGATTACGGTAACGTTGGCAGTACCACCACGCTGTTCGGGACCGTAAGATGGCATCCAAGTCACTTCCTTGTCTTCCATCAATCCAGAGTAAGCCAGAATCTTACCCATTGAGAGGACACCCTGTCCTCCAAAGCCTGCTATTACTATTTCTTCTTTCATGATTATTCATTATTTTTTAAATCACCCAATGGGTACTTAGCAAACATGTTCTCTTGTAGCCACTCGTTGGCTTTCACTGGAGTGAGTTTCCAACCAGTGTTGCAGGTGCTGACAACTTCAACAACCGAGCATCCCTTGCCGTCCATACTGTTCTGGAAGGCTTTCTTGAGAGCGGCTTTAGTCTTGCGCACTGCAGCTGGGCTGTAAACAGTTTGACGGGTAACATAGCAAGTACCGTCGAGCTGAGCCAGCAGGTTGCTGATAGCCAGAGGATAGCCGTTAAGGTCGGCACGGCGTCCGTAGGGGCAAGTAGCGGTCTTCTGACCGAGAAGAGTGGTAGGAGCCATCTGTCCACCAGTCATACCATAAATAGCATTGTTGATGAAGATGATGACGATGTTCTCACCGCGGTTGGCAGCATGTATAGTCTCGGCTGTACCAATTGCCGAAAGGTCACCGTCGCCCTGATAGGTGAAGACAAGTTTGTCGGGCATCAATCGCTTGGTAGCGGTAGCCATAGCTGGAGCACGTCCGTGAGCAGCCTCAAGCCAGTCGATGTCGATGTAGTTGTAGGCAAATACGGCGCAACCTACAGGAGAAACGCCGATAGCCTTTTCTTGCAGTCCCATTTCTTCGATAACCTCGGCAACGAGTTTGTGCACAACACCGTGGCTACAGCCAGGGCAGTAGTGCATGTGTGCATCGTTGAGAAGGCTCGGTTTCTTATAAACCCTATTTTCGGGGCGGATTATATCGTTAAGTTCCATAATGGTCTTGTAATGATTAAAAAAGTTGATTATCCTAATTTGTTAACCAGTTTCTCTTTGAGTGCGTTGAGAATCTCGTCGGGAGCGGGAACGTTGCCACCCAGGCGGCAGAAGAGGTCAACTGGGTAGTTGCACTCGGTAGCGAGCTTGATGTCCTCGATCATTTGACCAGCGCTAAGCTCCACACTAAGGATGCCCTTAACGCCCTGAGCAGCTTTGCGGATAGCGTCAACTGGGAAAGGCCAGAGAGTGATGGGTCGAGCGATGCCGACCTTGATGCCTTCCTCGGCAGCGAGCTCCATAGCCTTCTGGCTAATGCGTGCCATACTACCAAAAGCAACGATGAGGTAATCGCAATCGTCGGTGTTGATCAACTCGCAGCGTTGCTCGTTCTTCTCAATCTCGCGGTAAGTAGCCTGGAAACGGTGGTTGTTCTCCTCCATCTTGTCGTCGTCAAGCTCGAGCGAAGTGATGATGTTCTTGGGTCGCATACCCTTGCGGCCGTTAACAGCCCATGGGCAGTTCTCACGAATCCATTCCTCAGTGTGACGTGGACGCTGCTCGGGGAGCACCACTTTCTCCATCATCTGGCCGATAACGCCATCGGCGAGAATCATAGATACTGCGCGATACTTGAAAGCCAAGTCCCAGCCAAGAGCCACGAAGTCAACCATCTCCTGAACCGAAGCAGGAGCGAGAGTAATCAAGCGGTAGTCGCCATGACCACCACCCTTAACAGCCTGGAAGTAGTCGGCCTGTGATGGGTGGATAGTACCCAGACCAGGGCCACCACGCATTACGTTAATCACCAATGCGGGAACCTCGCTAGCTGCCATGTAACTCATACCTTCTTGCATCAAGCTGAAGCCTGGACTAGAGGTTGAAGTGAGCACTGTCTTGCCGCACGAAGCGCCAGCATACACCATGTTGATAGCAGCCACTTCACTCTCGGCTTGCAGAACTACCATACCAGTAGTCTCCCAAGGCATTTCTTCTTCAAGTTTCTCGAGAACCTCCGACTGCGGGGTAATAGGATAACCAAAATAGCCGTCGGCACCATAGCGAATAGCAGCGACAGCGAGAGCCTCATTACCCTTCATTAATGTTACTTTATCGTTCATCGTTTCTACGGTTTTGTTTTTTAAAGATTGATTACTTGTTTACTTCTCTACAACGCGATATACCTCAATGCAAGCGTCGGGGCACACGAGCGCGCAGCTCGAGCATCCAATGCACTTTTCAGGCTCTGCCATATAGGCATAGTGGTAACCTCGGTTGTTTACTTCATTTTTCTTTAGGTCAAGCACGTTGCTGGGACAGGCCACAACGCACAGGTTGCAGCCTTTGCAGCGCTCGGTGTTGACCGTTACTGCTCCATGAATTTTTGCCATAATATTTTAAAGTGTTTTAGTTAAGTCTCGCAAAGATACAAAACATCTTACAATTTATCACTATTTTTGGCAAAGATTTTTTCAACAAGACAACAATTAATTTTTTAGGCAATCACTCTCCATTATAATACATTCATTAAAAGCTGTTTGCTTAGTCATTCGGCTTTTGGTAATTAAGGACAATTGACACAACTTTTCATAATCCACAATTCACAATTGCAGATTTTTAAGCTGCATCCAAATTGCAAGTTTAAATTAATTATTAAATGAGGATAAGGGCTGCGAGGGCGATTGTGGCGATGGATGTGATGCCCATAATAAGGGTCATGAGGGTGAAGGAGCGGTAGCCGTCGGTGGTGCGAATTCCGCCAAAGCCAGTGACTACCCAAAAGTAGCTGTCGTTAGCGTGCGATACGGTCATTGCGCCGGCACCTATCGCCATCACGACGAGGGTGGCAGCAAGTGGCGTAGTAAAGCCCAAGGCGTGCATCATGGAGCCCGCATCGCCAAACATTCCCATTAGACTAGCCGTGGTTGTAATCGCCACTGTTGACGAGCCCTGCGCTGACTTAAGGATGGCCGCAATCAAGAAGGGGAAGATGACTCCCAGCGCCGAGAGGGTGCCAGTGTATTGCTTCAAGATCTCGACAAACCCGCTTTCAACTATCACACTACCAAGCACGCTACCAGCAGCAGTGATGAAGATAATGGGGCCAGCAGTCATTAGCGAGTCGTTGATAATACCGTAAGATTCCTTAAGCATTCTACGTTTGGCGAGAAGCGGCAAGCAGCACAAAAATGCTACCATTATAGCGATAACAGGTTTGCCCAGGAAGGTTAAGATTGCAGCAAGCCATTCGGGCATAACCACAAGCGACACCAAGCTGCCCATAGCCATTAGCAGTACCGGCACGATGATGGGCAGAAACGAGATGAAAGCCGATGGTGCATTTTTGGTTTCTTCAATGTTTTGTCCCTCGTCAATGTCAACACCAGCGGTTGTTATCCTCTTTCCAATCTTGCCAGCAAAGAAATAGACGGGAATTAGAGAAATCAGCGAGATGACCACACCCACGGCAATAACCATTAGCAAGTTGTCGTCAAGGCCCATCATCCCTGCGGCAGCTACGGGACCAGGAGTGGGTGGTATGAATACGTGCGAGGCAAATAGGCCTGCACCAAGTGCAAGCATTAAGCTTGCTTGGGGCTGAGCGGTGCGCCGTGCGAGCGATTTACCAATGGGACTCACGAGCACAAAGCCGCTGTCGCAAAACACAGGAATCGACACAATCCAGCCAATTAACATCATTGCCAAACGTGGAAACCTGCGCCCCACTACCCTCTCGACACCACGCGCCATGGCTACCGCGGCACCAGTCTTCTCAAGCACAGTGCCGATGATTGTGCCAAAGATTATTACCAGTCCGATGCCAGTGAAGATACTTGAAAAACCACGGCCAATAACATCGGGGATGGTCTTCAATGGCACACCGAGCACCACCGCAAGCACAAGTGCCGTAGCTATAATGGCGAGGAATGGATGAATCTTCCACCTTGCGATGGCTAGAACCATCAATAAGATTGCTAATATGAAGATTAAGAGGGTGGACAATGTGTAAGTAGTTTTAAATGGTACGTTTTAAGTATAAATCCCCCACCTGATGGCAGATGGGGGATTTAGGGAATATTGTCATCGCTCTTGGAAGTTGAGTTGCGAGTTGCTGAGCAGGATATCGAAAGAAGGCTCACTGCGCAACGGAGCGAGGTTTACGTAAGGATCATTGTTGAACTTAATGTCGTAAAGACCTCCGTAGCCATTAGCAAGGCACGACTCCAAGTACTTAATGCCCTGCGCCTTGTTGCCCATAGCTCCCTGCAAAGCTGCGGCATAGTAATAGGTCTCGCCACCAGTGGCAGGATAGTTCTCAATCATCTTCTCGGCCCATGCAGTAGCTTCACTGTCACGTCCCAGCTCATGGAGAGCGAAACCACGCAGCGACTCAAGAGCATCGCCATTGAGAGTAAGCATCTTCTCAAAGTCGGCCTTTGCTGCAGCGGCGTTCTTAAGGTGGTTCTTATTGAGCCATCCACGCAGTAGCAGAGCCTCGGCATTAGTCTCCTCGGCGTTAATAGCCTTGGTAATCACAGGAAGAGCATCTTTATACTTCTTTTGAGCGATTAGCAGACGGGCCTTGGCAAGCAATGCTGGTACATAGTTCTCGTTGAGTACGAGAGCTTGATCGAGTGTTTTGGCTGCAGTCGCAAAGTTTCCGCCTTTGCCTTGACGCAGCTCTATCATGCTGCGCAGGATGTAACCATCAGGGTTGGTTGCATCGGTGGCAATAGCCTTGTTGGCATAGGTATAGGCCTGGTCGTAGTCACCCAATTGGAACAAACATGTAGCCTCATCATTGTAGATGGTTGAATATTCAAAGAGGTCATTGTCGGTGATAACCTTAAGGTCGCGCAGAGCCTGTCCATAGTGCTTGTAGTTGAGAGCAATAGCCGATCGAACTCGGTAGAAGATGCCCACACGGGGGTTATCATCGGTAGCGCTGCGAAGCGAAGCCATCACGTCCTCGTAATGGTCACTAGAGAGTTCAACGAGACGGTTGATCGATGCGCCATTGTCGTTGGTGGCACTCATTGCAATGAGATAGGTGTCACAAGCATCGCGATACTTGCCAATCATCTCCTGAACCGATGCACGGTTAAGATAAACCTGAGCCTCAGCTGGATAGAGCGATACTGCATTGTTGACCCACTTCATGGCCTCCTCGCTATCCCCTTCCTTGGCAGCTACGCATCCAAGTTTGTACATAGCGTCGTAGTTGCGTGGCTGTTGCTGCAAGATAGACTCAAACTGCTTCTTAGCGACGTCATAGGTGCCAGTACGATAGGCCCACTTACCCTTCATGTCGACCCAAGCAAGATTAGTGGGGTCGATAGCGGCAGCTTTATCGATATCCTCACCTTCGGCCGAAAGATTGCCATTGATCTCGTAGAGAGCTGCACGCAGCAGATAGGCATCGAAGAGCAACTCGGTCTCCTTTGAAGGTGCGAGCTCAATAACGCGGTTTACATCGGTCATAGCTCCTGCATAGTCATGGTTGTAATAGAGCTGGTTAGCCCTCATGAACAGCGTGTTATAGTCATTGGGGTTCTTCTCGATGTAATCGTTATAGACCTTCATGACCGCCTGTGTGATTTTGTCGGTTTCCTGAGCATTGCTACTGAAGCAAGTGAACATAGCCATCAGCACAGCCAGGACAAAGAATTTTCTCAATTTCATAATTTAAAATATTTATTATTAGTTATTTATTGTCAATTTCATTGATTGCCATTTTCAGTTTTGTGAGGCGAGAGAGTAGACCATCGAGCAAGTCGAGCTGCAGCATGTTGGCCCCATCACTCTTGGCCACAGCGGGATTGGGATGCGTCTCAATGAAGATGCCATCGGCGCCTGTAGCTATTGCAGCTCGTGCAACAGTCTCGATGAGTTCAGGGCGGCCTCCAGTTACGCCACTAGCCTGATTGGGCTGTTGCAAAGAATGAGTGATGTCCATTATTACTGGGGCATACTGTCGCATGACAGGAATGCCACGGTAGTCAACTACCAAGTCCTGATAACCGAAAGTTGTGCCACGCTCAGTTATCGTCACCTGATTATTGCCCGACTCCTTGACCTTGGTAACAGCATAACGCATAGACTCGGCCGAAAGGAACTGTCCCTTCTTAATGTTCACCATCTTGCCGGTGCGCGCCGCAGCCACAAGCAAATCGGTCTGGCGGCACAGGAAAGCCGGTATTTGAAGAACGTCAACATATTGGGCTGCCACTTCGGCTTCATCTGGAGTGTGAATGTCGGTCACCACAGGAATGTTGAACGTATCGCCCACCTTGCGCAGAATTTTCAGCGCTTTCTCATCGCCTATGCCCGTGAAGGAGTCAAGGCGAGAACGATTGGCTTTGCGATAACTGCCTTTGAAGACATAGGGTATATTGAGCTTAGAAGCCGACTCAAGTACTTTTTCGGCTATAGTGAGCGCCATATCCTCTCCCTCAATAACACAAGGGCCAGCCAAGAGGAAGAAGTTACCTGTTGATGATGTCAAGTAGTTGAGCATAGTTTCGTTAATCGTTATTTGTTCATTTTGAGGGTGTGCATCATGGCAACCGCCATCAGGGCGGCCGTCTCGGTGCGCAAGCGGCTATCGCCAAGCGTAACCGGCACGAAACCCGCATTCAAGGCTGCCTCCACCTCGGTAGGATCGAAATCGCCCTCGGGGCCTATCATCACCATAGCATCATGACTTGGGTCATAAACTTGTGCTAGTGAACGGCGCTCGTTGCGTGGCAACGACTCATCACAATAGGCGATGAATCGTTGTGCATCACTGTACTCATCAATAAGGTCACCAATGGGTGTAAGCTCATCGAGCTGCGGCAGTTGTGCCTTGAGCGACTGCTTCATTGCAGCAACCAGAATCTTGTGAAGGCGCTCAGTCTTGAGTACCTTTCGCTCGCTGTGTCGGCACAGCAGCGGAGTGATGCGATCGATACCCATCTCGGTGCATTTCTCGGCCATCCACTCAATGCGGTCGAGGTTCTTGGTTGGTGCAACAGCAACCATTATCTTACTACCCCAGTGCGGCGGACAATCTTTTTGAGAAAGAATCTCAATGCCACAATGCTTGGCATGTGCCATTGCGATGCGACAACGATAAAGCGTGCCAGCTCCGTCAATGACTTCGATTTCGTCGCCCTCGACCAGCCTTAGCACTCGCACACAATGACGCGACTCCTCCTCTGGAAGAGTGAGCGTAGTGGCTAGGTCGGGGGCGAAGAATCGATGCATATTTTTTTGTTCTCTAAATTTAATAAAGAATTTTTCTTCTTAATGCTTAATAGCGTCTTTATCAATTGCTGCAGGATTGTGTTTGTACTTGAACAGTACCCAGAATGCGACAGCAACTACAAGAGCAAAGCTGGCGAAGATGAACCATGGAGTCTGCCAATCACCAACAAGGAAACCAGATTCATTCCAGCTACAGAATTTGTTAATAACGGCTCCTGCAGCAAGAGTTCCGATAGTTGCACCCAAGCCATTGGTCATGAGCATGAATAAACCCTGAGCCGAAGCCTTTACATTGGGGTCACATTCGTTATCAACAAACATCGCACCAGACACGTTGAAGAAGTCGAAAGCAACACCATAGACTACACATGAAAGCACAAATAGTATCACGCCTGGCATTGCAGGATTTCCAAGTCCAAAGAACCCGAAGCGGAAGACCCAAGCAAACATTGCAATAAGCATTACCACTTTGATACCATAACGCTTTAAGAAGAATGGGATGAGGAGGATACACAATGCCTCACTAATTTGTGACAACGACACCAGCATTGTAGCGTTGTTGGCAGCAAATGTGTCGGCAAACTCGGCCATACCCTTGAAGTGAGTTAGGAACGGAGTAGCATATCCGTTGGTCACCTGTAGCGACATGCCAAGCATCATAGAGAAGATAAAGAACATCGCCATTTTCTTGCTCTTGAAGAGCTTGAATGCACTTAGACCCATTGTCTCGGCAAGCGACTGAGACTCCTTCTTCACAAGCTTACATTGAGGCAACGTGAAGCAGTAGGCAAAGAGGACTACACTCAAGATTCCTGAAACGAGGAACTGATAGTGTGTATACTGGAATTTATTGGAGTTCTCGGCAAGAGTAAAGAAGAAACTGCCATTGTCGAGAG
Organism: uncultured Bacteroidales bacterium; assembly: GCA_902785925.1. Lineage (GTDB taxonomy): Bacteria > Bacteroidota > Bacteroidia > Bacteroidales > Muribaculaceae > Sodaliphilus. The sequence continues at coordinate 46,395 of CADAAI010000006.1, read as the reverse complement.
TAGCACAATTAACAAACCACATAGTAGCAATAAAACCAATGGTTCCGAACACACGAATTGGTGGGAAGTCTTTCACAGTATCCATACCGTTGTCCTTCATGATGGTGAATGCAGCAGTGTTGCTGAGTGCCAAAGTTGGCATATAGAATGCCACACTCAAAGTGTAAAGTGTGATAAACATTGCCTTATTGGGCTCAGCTGCCGATGCTCCCATTGAGAACAGAGCAATCATAGCTATACCAGCCAGCAGGTGACAGATTCCCAACATCCGTTGTGGCTGAATGAATTTGTCGGCAATAATACCCATAAGTGTTGGCATGAAGATTGAAACAATACCTTGGATAGCATAGAACCAAGCAATTTCACCACCCATGCCAGCTTTTCCTAGATAGTTGCCCATGCAAGTGAGGTATGCTCCCCAAACGGCGAACTCCAGGAAGTTCATGATGATTAAGCGAACTTTTAGATTCATAGTTTTTCGGTTTTTGGAGATTAATATTTTATTGTTTATTTATTCAGATAATTCTTCGGCTGTTGGCTCATTACCGAGTTTCTCGTTGATAGCCTTCTGAATGCTAGCAGCGAGTTCATATTTCTCAAGCTCGACGGCGCGGTTGAGTTTCTTTTGCAGCTCCTCAACTGTCATGTCGCTCAATGTGCGCTTTGGCTTCACTGCCACCTTGCCCTGCTCACCGTCTTTGATGAGGAAGCCAGTCTTATCAAGGACTTCCTGGGTGGTGTAGATGGGTGCGTTAGTGCGCAGCGCTAGCGCTATAGCATCGCTGGTGCGCGACTCAAGTTCAAGATTTTGGTCGTTGGTCGAAAGTTTGAGTTTCGACATGAACACACCTTCGCTAAACTTGTAGATGAGCACCTCATCAAGGCTAATGCCGAAGGCATGGAACATGCTCACCATCAAGTCGTGAGATAAAGGACGAGGAGGAATGACATGCTCAAGACGCATAGCAATAGCCTGGGCCTCGGGCACACCCACCACAATGGGCACCCGCAGATCGCCATCGTGCTGCTTGAGCAACAAAGCGTAGGCACCCTGCTGAATCTGACTGTAGGTGATGCCCATCACGTCCATTTCTATTTTGTTTTCTGTCATTTATTCCGTTAATCGTTATTCGTTGGTCAAAAGAGTTATCACTCCACTGCCGTAGCACAGGTGCTGGTCCTTGTCGTAGATGACTGCAAACTGACCTGGCGCTATGCCCTGGATGTCCTCATCGCTCTCGATGAGCCATTGAAGCCCATCGACCTGGGTGATACGTCCCTTGGCAAAATGTGGTGTGTGACGGTTCTTGAACGTTATCTCATGCGAGCCGCCCTGCCCCATCCATGGGTTACCACTGATGAAATGCATCTCATCAAGATTAATCTCACGGCCATATTGCTTGCTGGTGCCATAGCCGTTACTCACATAGATGGCATTGTCCTGGATGTTCTTCTTCACAACATACCATGGTCCACCACTCAATCCCAAGCCCTTGCGTTGGCCTATAGTGTGGAACCAGTAGCCATTGTGCTCGCCTAACTTGCGTCCTGTCTCTATCTCAATGATTGGACCACGTTTCACGCCTAGATGACGGCGAATAAAATCGTTGTAGTCAATTTGCCCAAGGAAGCAGATGCCCTGGCTGTCTTTGCGAGAAGCATTGGGAAGTTTTACCTCCTGAGCTATCTCGCGCACACGCGACTTGGGCATCGAGCCTATCGGGAAAATAAGATGACGGAGCTGGTCGTAAGTAATCTGTGCCAAAAAGTCGGTCTGGTCTTTGACTGGGTCGACCGCTGTAGCTAGGTATTTGGTGCCGTCAATCTCGCAGGTAGTGGCATAGTGGCCTGTAGCCGTAAGGTCGAAGTCCTTACCCCAGCGCTGCTCAAAATACCCAAACTTTATCATGCGGTTACACATCATGTCGGGGTTGGGAGTGAGGCCAGCCTTGACAGTGCGCAGGGCATATTCCATGACGTTGTCCCAGTACTCTTGATGTAGCGACACAATTTCGAGGGGTAAGCCGTAACGATGAGCGATGAGGTTGCACATCTCGATGTCCTCCTCGGCGCTACAGTCACCCTCGTCATTGTCCATACCAATGCGAATATAGAACAACTGCAAGTCGTGCTGAGCTTGCTGAACAAGCTCGTGCACCACTACTGCACTGTCGACTCCGCCTGATATAAGAACCGCTATCTTCATTTGTTTTTCGTTATTCGTTGGGGTTATGCTTTTTCAAGTACCTCGCTCTCATCATCGTCCTTCTCGCTGATAGTGTGGATGGCTATAAGGTAGTCAAGGGAAATTTTGCCAGGTCCTGCCAGCAGCATGTAAGCAAAAATGCCAATGAACATGATGGGATAGCCAGGCTCAAAAATGAACATCTGACCTGCGCTCGAAACGCTGGTGGCTGCCAGCATCACTGTTTCGGCATAAATCATCACTCCTATCGATGGAATGAGCGCCAAGCGAGTGAAGAGACCCAATATGATGAACACGGCACACACTATCTCGAGCACGATGATGGCCACCAGTGCGCTCTCGCTAGGAAGCCCCATCGAACCCATAGCCACGTTGGCAAACTCCTCAAGATGGGTCATCTGCCTCACACCCATCTGCAGGAACATAATGCCGGTAAATAACCTCAAGAACAACCTAGAGAGGTTGCTATAGGTGTGACCCGCATTAAACATGAAAAAGGTCTTTAACCACTTTGGTATATTTATCATTTTGATGTATTTTATTAATTCTGACTATAGCATTGATTCTCTGATTTAACTCGACATGAGATTCTTAATGAAATCAACAGTCTTGTTCTTGGCAATGACATTGAGGTTCTCGTCGAGAATATAGATGCAAGGCATCATGCGCAGGTCAAGTTTCTCGGCAGCCTCCTTACTGGCGCCCACAATCCAGGTCGATGAGTAGGACTGTGAATCGGCATCCCATTTCTTAGGAGCATCACCAATCATGATGTTCACAACCTCAATCTGCCCACTCTCAACTGCCTTGCCAAAAGCAATGTCGGTGCTCAGGCGCATGCGCTCAATGGAACTGCCACTGTTATTGTCGCTAAACATAAGAACATAGAGCTTGGCTGCAGTCTTCACATCGGCAAGGTGCTTGCGGACTCCAGTGATTGAGGTAAATTCAAAATCAAGGAGGGGTGAGCCAAGCTTACTTGACTCTATGCGCTTGATTTGCTCAACAAAGTGGTTGCGCACGTCCTTCTTGAGCCAAGTGGCATCGGTTGCACTCTTTGCAAAGGCAAGATATAAGTCGTCGATAAAATCAAAGTCGTGATAGTAGAGCAGATACTCAGCAATGGTAAGAAGCTTCATGAAATTATCATGATTAGCCTGAGACTTGAACATGAGATCTCTGACCGATGACAACGACACGTTTACATCGGCACCAGCTTTCATAATGTCGAAATAGGTGAGCATCGCATCCATCAACAGGCTGTCGCTCTTTGCCTCAAAGGGTTTGGTGAGGTTACAGTTGTCCCAAAAATGTTGCACGCTGTAGTTGCAGCGACTCTCGATATTGGAACACGTATCGGGAGCAACTGGGAAATCAAACAAGGTTGATTGCCCTGCCGCGTTAATGCTTGACAATAAACTTATTACAAGTATTATAGCATATAATATGTTCTTCATTTCAATATTAAATAGTATTTATATTTATATTTAACTTGCTAAATTACTGCAAAAAACACAACGCACAAAAAATATTGCACTAAAAAAAACTTAACAGCCTGAAAAAGATATCCACAAGCGACACCATGGCATAAAAAAAGCGACCACCGGGGCAATGCCTCGATGGCCGTTTTAAGAGAGCCACGAACGGGACTCGAACCCGTGACCTACGCGTTACGAATGCGTTGCTCTACCGACTGAGCTATTGTGGCTGACGCGAGTTTCGTGCACTCGCTATGTGTTATGTGATTTTGAGCTTATCACAATCTAATACAGCGACTGCTTGCTATAGACAAGCGTGAGCTTTGCCTTGTTTAGTTTAAGCCGCGCAATGCATGGCCTGGAAACCGCAGGAGCGATTTTTGTGACCACTTCGGTACTAGCATTGCTGCTGTAATAGTAGTAATAAGACGATGTGGTTGCGTTGGTATAGGTAGTCACGTCGATGGGCATAATAACAAACTTTGTGTCGCTCTCAGGCGCTACCCCACCCTTGTTGTTGATGATGTCTAACACGTAACTCCTCAGTCCAGTGAAGAGGTAACTGTCGTCATCAGCACTATACTCGGCATAGAAAGCATCTTTATTGTTGGTCAATGTGTCCTTCTCGAAGAACTCATCGCGATAACTTTCCTTCACCATAAGCAGATATTTGGGCGGTGCTATGTCATATCGGTTGACAACCTTTTCGGCAGGAATTTCGAGGGCAAGACTATTAATAACGCCTAAACCGTCTTGAGTACCAGCCTTAAACTTATCGATAATCTCTTGAATAGGGAAGTCGGCTCTCACCTCGTAGCCGGCGGGTCCCATCACGATTGCATCGCCATTGGCGACCATGTCCTCAACCTGATCGTCGACATCGAGCGTAATGTTGTTGTTATACACCACCTCGGGCGTCACAGCCATGTAGCTTTGCGACTTGGCAGGATAAATAGTGTCGGTAGTCTCGGTCAATTTCTCATATTTCCGATAATAGGTCACAAACTCAATGTCATAAAAGTTCATCACATGACCTTGACCATAGCTATTAGTGATGTAGATTCCAGGAAAATATTCAGCAAAAGCCTTTGGTGTGCTGAATGTCGCGGGATCTGTCTTATATTTCATGAAAATATCACGGGCATAGCTCACAGGGATTGGAACATTAACCTCATAGTAGGTAATCGACGCCGTACCCGACGAGTTGTAGGTAGTCTTGCGGTTCATCTCGTTAGCCGAGTAGGTTATCGAGCCCATCAGGTCGCCAGTGTTGTAGTAACCGCTGGGATTGAAATCGGAATAGATTGGCACTGGCAATTGCTGGTTGAGCTTATAGACATCCATGCGCATGGGAGCCAGCGTGTCGCCGGTGACGTCGCCAGTAGCAACGCGCATGGTAATAAAGCACGAATCAATCCACTCGGTGCCGCCATGAACACCCACAGTGTCGATTGTTGTGGTTGGCATGAACTGGGCAACTACATCGCTAGACAATGTTCCGTAGCCCTCGGCATTAACGTTGCCAAGCAATTGTATACTACTGCGCGATCGCAGATGAGTGCTACGCACCGACTTCCCAGTGAAGACAAAACTCGAGTCCTCAATCAATGCCGAATGAATGTCGGAGATTGAGGTTCCTATTGTATCGTCGGAACACGAGTTAAAGCCCATCGCCACAGCGATGGTTAACATTAACACGTAAATAAATTTTCTCATATTCATCATTTAAGCAACGATAATGTTATAACCCTCAAGAGTTACAGGCTGTGAAAGAATTCCATGGCGCGGTTCACGGTCTCGGCAGACTCCAACTCCTCATAGGGGAGGAATGGAAGCCCCGAATCCTTGACTAGCTCGAGAACCTGCTCGTTGACATTGGAGCTGCACTGCATCACTGCATCGCAGTTAGCTATCGCAAGCTTCATCAGATCAAGATAAGTGGCTGCCTTGCCAACGATAGCCTCTATATCCTCCGCTTCAAAGCCATCGAAGGCGAGCTTCTCGGCCAACTTCTCATTGAGCGGTTCAACCAGATCCTCATCGAAGAGAGAGAGCACAACCTTAGCATCGCGATAGGATGGGTCGTCGTTATAGAACTTCTTGATATACAATGGAGCAAGTGCAGTTATCCACCCACTGCACAGAATTACTGCAGGTATCCAACGTAACTTCTTGACTGTCTCAAGAACGCCACGCACGTAGAAGATAGAACGTTCGTCGTTGTCCGATGGATGAGAGTATATCTCAAGCTCCTTTGGACGTGGTGTCGACGAGTCCACAATCTCGGGGGTGAAATAGTCCTCATTGTAGATGAAATACACCTGCAGACGAGCAGGCTGCAACGTCGCAACCTTGATAACCAGTGGATGGTCGGTGTCGTCGATGATGAGGTTCATGCCCGAGAGACGCTTTACCTCATGAAGCTGCTTGGTGCGTGCATTAACAAAACCATACTTTGGCATGAAGGTGCGAACTTCAATACCTTTTTCCTGCACACCCTGAGCCAGCATGCGGCTAGCCAACGACATGTCATTGTCTTTAACGTAGGGCGATATCTCCTGCGAGATGAATAATACTTTGTTTATATCCATTGTCAAGTGTATAGTATTCTTAAATTAACATGCAAAGATAGCACTTTTTCTTCTAATAAAGAAATTACCCACCAATTACGCAACGTTTTTAACTTAATTTTAAAGACCACACGCATTATAAAAACATTTTTAAGCCACGCATGAAACACACAACAATCATCCATCAAAAAAAGAATCTCAACAAAATGTATTGTTACCAGAAAATAATGTTGTAACTTTGCGAAATGCAACAATGACAATATCTTATTAATTAAAACTTTGAATTATGAAAAAAATAACCCTAGCCTTAATGTGCATCCTATTGTCGGCTGGCGCAGCAATGTCACAAAAAAAATTCACTTTCGGCCCAAAAATTGGTGTTGACTTCACCCATTTCTGGGGGAAGCATACTGAAAATATCAAAGGTGTCTTCAACTATCAGGCAGGTGTCTTCTTCGAATACCGTTTCACCGACAAATTCTCTATCGCTCCTGAAGCTGTGTTTGCTGCTCAGGGAGCCAATGAAGACCTCTATGATACAAACTTAAACACTAACACCATTGAAAAAGACGGATATACACAATACAACACTAATTATGTTAACATTCCAGTGATGTTTAAGTATTATGTAATTCCATCTTTGAGCATTGACCTAGGCCCTCAATTAGGCATTAACGTTTATAGTAAATTGACCTACAAGGATTGCGGCCATCTAGCAGGGACTCAAGACTATAAAGACAACACCAAAACCGTTGATGTAGGAGCTGCCTTGGGATTGACCTACAACATCTCCGACGACGTCTTTGTTCAGGGCCGTTATACATTGGGCTTGACCAAAGCATTTAAAACGTTTGAAGGCAAGAATGGCAATGCCCAAATCGCAATTGGCTACCGCTTCTAAATAATTATCACATTAAAAAAAACAAAGCGCTCGAGCTCAAAGCCCGGGCGCTTATAGTTTTGGTTATGCTAAAAAGCAAGTATAATAATTGCTTTTAGAACTCGCAGTTGTTTGGAGTGCGTGGGAATGGGATGACATCGCGAATGTTGGCCATTCCAGTCACGAAGAGGATTAGGCGCTCAAAGCCTAGTCCAAAGCCACTGTGAGGCACGGTACCAAACTTACGAGTGTCAAGATACCACCACATGTCCTTCATTGGTATGTGAAGCTCTTGGATGCGATTCATGAGCTTGTCGTAGTTGGCTTCACGCTCAGAACCACCAATAATCTCACCAATTTGTGGGAAAAGCACGTCCATGGCACGCACAGTTTTGCCATCGTCGTTCTGCTTCATGTAGAACGCCTTGATTTCCTTAGGATAATCGGTTAGAATAACAGGACGCTTGAAGTGTTTCTCAACGAGGTAGCGTTCATGCTCGCTCTGCAGGTCTACGCCCCATTTAACTGGGAACTCAAACTTCTCACCACTATCCTCAAGAATCTTTATACCCTCGGTATAGGTCAAACGTACGAACTCGCAGTTGAGCACGCTGTTGAGGCGGTCAATAAGAGTGTTGTCATACATCTTGTTCAGGAACTCGATGTCATCCTTGCAATGGTCGAGAGCATATTTCACACAATACTTTATGAACTCCTCAGCGAGATCCATATTGTCGTTGATGTCATAGAATGCCATCTCGGGCTCTATCATCCAGAACTCGGCCAAGTGACGTGGAGTGTTGCTGTGCTCAGCACGGAAGGTGGGGCCAAAGGTGTAGATTGCACCTAATGATGTTGCACCCAATTCGCCCTCGAGCTGTCCGCTCACGGTGAGGCTTGTCATTTTGCCAAAGAAATCCTTGCTGTAGTCGATCTTGCCATCTTCGGTGCGAGGCATCTCGTTCACGTCGAGAGTAGTAACCTGGAACATCTCGCCAGCACCCTCAGCATCGCTTGATGTGATGAGCGGGGTGTTGAGATAGAAGAATCCCTTGTCGTTGAAGAACTTGTGGATAGCAAAAGCCAGATGGTGACGAATGCGGAACACGGCGCCAAAGGTGTTGGTGCGCATGCGCAGGTGACCAATCTCACGCAAGAATTCTAGCGTGTGACCTTTCTTCTGCAAAGGATACTCCTCGGGATCGGCAGTGCCGTAAACCTCGATTTCCTGAGCCTGAACCTCAAAGCTCTGTCCCTTGCCTTGTGAGGCGACCAATGTGCCAATCACGCAAAGACTCGAGCCAGTGGTAACTGGCTTGAGTTGCTCCTCGGTGAACTGCTCCATGCTAACCACAACCTGCAGGTTGTTGATGGTTGAGCCATCGTTAAGAGCGATAAACTGGATGTGCTTGTTGCCACGACGGGTTCTAACCCATCCCTTGACGCACACTTGCTGTCCCTCGAGCTCACCGCTGAAGGCGTCAACAATTTTAGTTCGTTTTAATGCCATAATGTGTTATGTGCTAAAAAGTTTCGACTGCCCATGCCCAACCATATGGTATTGTGGGAGATGGGCAGTCGTGTTATTGGGTTTTTATTGATTTACTCAAACGAATTTTGCTTCAAGTAGTTAACCTCTTCCTGTGTGAGATAGCGCCACTTGCCGCGGGCTAGGTTCTTCTTGGTCAAGCCAGCGAAGTATACACGGTCGAGTTTCACCACGTGATAGCCCAGAGCCTCGAAAATGCGACGAACCACACGGTTACGGCCCGAGTGAATCTCGATGCCTGCCTGCTTGCGGTCGGTAGGGCTAACGTAGCTCACTGCGTCGGCATGGATGGGACCATCGTCGAGCTCTACACCGTCGGCAATGTGCTGCATATCGTCCTCAGTGATGGGCTTGTCGACCCAAACCTGATATATTTTCTTTTTCACATACTGTGGATGAGTGAGCTTCGATGCCAAGTCGCCATCGTTGGTGAGCAGCAGCACACCAGTAGTGTTGCGGTCAAGGCGTCCAACGGGATATATGCGCTCCTCGCAAGCCCCCTTAACATAGTCCATCACGGTCTTGCGGCCGTTGGGATCATCGCTGGTAGTAACGCAGTCTTTAGGCTTATTGAGCAATACGTAGCACTTCTTCTCGGCTACAACCACCTTGTCGTTGTATTCCACGATATCCTTAGGAGAGATCTTGATGCCGAGCTGGTCAACAACCTCACCGTTAACCTTGATGACACCTTTCTGGATGAGTTCATCGGCCTCACGACGCGAGCAGATGCCTGCGTTAGCCATGAACTTGTTAAGGCGCATGGTGGTGTTAGGATCAATCATTGGTTCCTCATACTCAATGCGTTGTGGACGAGGAGTGAAGCGCATCTGTGGGCGTGGACCCTGCATCTTGCGGCCCCCAGGACGCTGGTTGCGCTGGTTGCCATAACCGCCACGCTGTTGATAGCCACCACGTTGCTGGTAGCCACCGCGCTGCTGATAACCACCACGCTGCTGGTAACCACCTTGCTGCTGATAGCCGCCCTGCTGTGGACGGTTGTAGGTGCGTTGCTGGTAGTTGCCTTGCTGGACCTCACCTTCACCTTGTTGCTGGTAATGCTGGTAGCCGCCTTGTTGTGGACGGTTGTAGGTGCGCTGCTGATAGTTACCACGCTGCTGGTAGCCACCGCGTTGCTGATAACCGCCACGCTGCTGGTAGCCACGTTGCTGGTAACCGCCACGTTGTTGATAACCGCCGCGCTGCTGGTAATTGCCACGCTGATGATAGCCTCCCTGATACTCTCCGCCATTATCTTCGGCGGTTGGTTCTTCACGATTGTAATCAACTTTCTCTACACGAGTAGTAGACATCTCATTCTCGTCCGCAACAGGACGAACCTCGCCAATGCGGGGCCTCTTCGGTTTTTTCTCTATGTTCTCATCCATAGCCTTGAGTTAGAATCAAATAAAGGGTTAATAATGCTTTGTTTTTATAGTTTTATATATCGTGACCTCTCGGTCACTTCAAATTAATTTACACTCAATTCTTTCTAAACTTTTGCAAAGGTACTGCTTTTAATTTAAAATAAACTACTATAGAACATTTTTTTATCAATATTTTTAATTATATTTAACCAGAGTCACTTTTTTCTGAACAAAAAGAGTAGCCAATAATGTTTTTTTACAAAAAACACCTTCAAGTGCTTGTTAATTAAAAAAATTGTTGTACCTTTGCACCGCAATTTTGCGAAAATTTTTAAACAATTACACGATGTACTTAGATCAAGACAAGAAAAAAGAGATCTTTGGCACCTACGGCAAAAGCAATACTGATACTGGCTCACCTGAAGCTCAGATAGCATTATTCTCATACCGTATTGCCCACTTGACCGAGCACTTGAAGGTCAACAAGAAAGATCATAGGACTCAGCGTGCCCTTAAGATGCTTGTAGGTAAGCGTCGTCGTCTGTTGGATTATCTTATCCGCACCGACATCAACCGCTACCGTGCACTCATCGCCAAGAAAGAGCTTGGTATCCGCAAGTAATTTCACTGCACGTTTAAAAGACCTAAAAAGAAACCGCGAGAATTCATTTCTTGCGGTTTTTTTGTATCTTTGCGTCAACAATAATCACACCATACTCATGAAGAAATTCATTTCCATTCTAATATTTCTGGCACTGCTATCCTCCACCGCCATTGCGCAGCAAGTCGCTAGCGAGCCACAAGAGGGCGACCTGCTATTCGCTTATAGCACTACAGCTGGCCGAGCCATTAGCGACGCCACAGTGCACGACACCACCGCCCTACCCATCTATCATGTGGCAATTGCCACATGGGTTAGCGATAAACTCTATGCTCTTGAGGCGATAGATGAAGGTGTGGTGCTGACTCCCTACGACAAGTTTCTTGAGCGAACCATGAGCAAAGGGGGAATGTTGATTGGAAGGCTGCACGACCGCAGCGGTGTGGACCAGAGCGTGAGCAACGCCTTGGAACACCTGGGCAAACCCTACGATGACCTTTACATGATTGACACACATGAGATTTATTGCAGCGAGCTCGTGCAGCTGAGCTATGTAAATGGCAAGGGACAACGACTGTTCCCGCTCATCCATATGTCGTTCCACGATGCCAAGGGCCACATATTAGATTACTGGCAAGAGCATTACGCAAAACGTGGCATGGCGGTGCCAGAGGGAGCTCTTGGCACTAATCCAGCCCAACTCGCCCATGATCCTGCAATCACAATCCTCACACAAAAATAAAAGCTGGCTATAAAGCCAGCGAGATTCCATAGGCAAGCAATACATACCGTAGGAACTTGCCTGCGGTCATACTTGAGAACGTAATCGGAATGTTGGAACGCATGAGGCCCAACGCTATAAGCAGCACGTTACCAAACACGGGAATAAAGCCCCAAAAGGCAACCCATGCACCTTTGCCTTGAAGCCAAAGCTGCGTCTTGTCGAGTTTCTCTTTTTTGACATGGAAATATTTTTCTATCCAATCAATGCGGCCCAGCCGGCCCATATAATAGGTGAGAATAGCACCAAGCACATTACCCACTGTCGCCCATATGATTAGCGGCCATTTTTCAAGTCCAGCAGCAAGCAGTCCAAGCATCACCACCTCACTACTGAAGGGCACGACACTGCCGGCTAGAATTGCCGACAGCAACATGCCCCAGTATCCGTAGTCAATTAATGCCTGTTGCAGCGCCTCCATAGGGTCTAATCAGAAAAAGGAGAGAACAAAAAACTCTAAAGTACTCTGAACTCTCCACTCTGTACTCCATACTCTCAACTCTGCACTCTAAAGTGCTGCAAGGAATTTCTCAACATCGAGAGCCGCACGGCATCCAGTGCCTGCCGCTGCCACTGCCTGACGGTAACGCGGGTCAGCAACGTCGCCAGCGGCAAACACGCCCTCCACACTCGTAGCAGTGGTCACCTTATCGGTCACAATATAGCCCTGCTCATCAAGCTCAAGCTGTCCGTTCAGGAACGCCGTGTTAGGTTGATGGCCAATAGCAAGGAAGAAACCGTCGATATCGATATCCAATTTCTCCTCTTTATCAGTGCCTTTATATTTAACAAGGTGTGCTCCCTCTACCCCATTCTCGCCAAAGAGGCCCAGAGTGTTGGTATTGAACAGAATTTCGATATTCTCTTTCTCCTTCACGCGCTGCTGCATAGCGGCGCTAGCACGCAGATAATCCTTGCGAACTATCATATAAACTTTGCTAGCCAGGTTGCTCAAGTAGTGTGCCTCCTCGCATGCAGTGTCGCCACCACCCACTACAGCAACCACCTTCTTGCGATAAAAGAATCCGTCGCAGGTAGCGCATGCCGAAACACCCTGCCCTGCATACTTCTTCTCGTCATCAAGACCAAGGTATTTTGCCGAGGCGCCAGTGGCAACTATCACAGTATCGGCCTCAATGGTCTCGCCGCCATCGAGAGTGGCAACAAAAGGACGCGTGCTCAGGTCTACGCTTTGTACAAAGCCCGAGCGAACATCCGCACCAACATTCACCGCTTGTTCGCGCATTTTCATCATCAGGTCATAGCCCTCTACCCCACTGGGGAATCCTGGGAAATTCTCGATAGTTGTTGTCGTAGTCAACTGGCCGCCAGGTTGCAAGCCCTCAAACAGCACATTCTTCACATTGGCACGGGCAGTGTAGATTGCAGCAGTATATCCCGCTGGTCCCGAGCCGATTATCAAACATTGAACTTTTTCCATAAAAAGGTATTAAAGTGACGAATTAAATCAAAGGAAATATTAGCGCAGGTCAACAACCTCGGTGCCGGCTGGAACTTGGCTCTTGTCGAACTCAAAAGTTGATGCCGAGGCACTAGCGTTCTTATTGTAGTTGCCAATGGTCACAGTGCTCTTGGTACCATCGGTCTGCACTATCTCTGCTTTAGTGATGAGCCAATTAACAGTTGAAACAGTCACGAGCATGTGTTTAACATTGCTCTTCTTCTTGGGCGTGAAACGAACGGTATAAGTTCCGTTTCCCGTACCCCCTTTCGAGATGATGTAGCCGCTCTTAAAATTCTGTGCAGCGCTGTAAGGATTGGTCATCTGCAGGTCGGCAGCAGTAGGGGTAGTGATATTCACCTCGTCGGTTGCTGGCGAATAGGACCACATTGTAGTGCCGTTGTACCAGCACTTTACGTCACTGGCTAGCACACGGAACTTTTTGCCGCTCATCACCAAAGTGCCCTTTGTAGAACCCTGAGGTGACGACACGGTGTAGCTAGCGCTTAACGCCTTGCTACCCTTGAGAGCGCCAAGCACCTTATCGACAACACTAGATGGCGACTGCGCACTGGCAGCCGATGACATCAATATCAAAGATAATATCAATAATACTGTTTTTCTCATAATTCTTAATGTTTCTTTTTTTGACAACAATCCCCGCAATTGGTTTAAACAAACAGAACACCCAAGTTCTACACTAGAACAACTGGTCTAGGTCCATAGGAGTCATGAGCACCTTACGGGGCTTGCCACCGCTAGCAGGACCCACGATACCAGCTGCTTCAAGCTGGTCCATAATGCGGCCTGCACGGTTATAGCCAATGTTGTAGCTGCGCTGCAGCGATGATGTCGACGCCATATCTTTCTGTACTACCAAGCGGGCTATCTCCTCAAACAGGGGATCACGGTCGCTTGTTGAGCCAGCGCCTCCCGAGCCAGCGTCAAAGCCACCACCGCCATCGCCTTCATAGTCGGGCAGGATGTAGGGCTGTTCGTGGCTAACCTCAGTGTCGGCATCTTCTTGCTCCTTGATATAATAGCAAATGTTCACAATCTCAGGCGTGTCGATGAGCGGACACTGCAAGCGAGTAATCTCACCATTGGCCGAGAACAGCATATCGCCACGACCTATGAGCTGCTGAGCGCCTGGACGGTCAATAATGATGCGGCTGTCAACCATCTGCATCACGCGGAATGCGATGCGACCCGGGAAATTGGCCTTGATCAGGCCGGTAATCACATTAGATGATGGACGCTGAGTAGCGATAATCATGTGGATGCCCACCGCACGAGCCTTCTGAGCAATGCGCACGATTGGTGTCTCCACCTCCTTGCCAGCAGTCATGATAAGGTCGCTGAACTCGTCGACAATCACCACGATATAGGGCATAAACTTGTAGAAGTTGCCATTCTCATCCATCTTGTGACGCAGTTCCTTGCGCCAACGACGGTTATAGTCTTCGAGCTTGCGCTCTCCCACTTCCTCAAGCACGAGGTAGCGGTTCTCCATCTCCTGAATGAGCGAATTAAGGGTCTGAACCACCTTAGCGGTGTCGGTGATAATTGCCTTCTCTTCGCCTTCAATCTTGGCAAAGAAATATTTCTCGAGCGAGGCATATAGACTGAACTCAACCTTCTTAGGGTCGATTAGCACAAACTTTAGCTCGCTTGGGCCCTTCTTATAGAGCAACGATGCGATAATGGTGTTCAATCCCACCGATTTACCTTGACCGGTGGCACCAGCAACGAGAAGGTGAGGCATCTTGGTCAGATCGGCAACAAACACATCGTTAGTCACCGTGCAACCTAGAACCATAGGCAGCGCAGCCTTACTCTCCTGGAAGGCGCGTGAAGCAATCGCCTCACGAATGGGCACAATCTGAGGATCATGGTTTGGCACCTCAATACCAATGGTGCCACGGCCTGGCATGGGCGCGATGATACGGATGCCCAGGGCAGCCAAGCTCAACGCTATATCATCTTCAAGGCCACGAATCTTGCTGATGCGCACGCCATCCTCGGGGACTATCTCAAACAGAGTGACTGTTGGGCCCACATGGGCAGTAATGGTCTTGATGGGAATACCATACTGACCCAGAGTATCAACAATGCGACGCTTATTGCTCTCCTGTTCATTAATGTCGACATTATCAACATTAGTGTTGATGTCGGCAAGCAGGTCGAGCGTTGGGAAACGATAGTGAATGTATTCCCCAGTGGGGTCATGTGGATTAGTGATCCCCTTAGCCTGCTCTATATCTTTGGCGCGATCTATTTTAAATTCGGCATCATCATCTTTCTTCTTGCGTGGGCGGCGCTCGCTTTTCTTGGCGGGTTTAGGCTCCTCTTCTTTCTCGACTTTGGGCTTTTCAAAGAGTTTTTTTATTCTCTTCTCTTTCTTGGTATCACTCTGGTCATCGCCCATGAAGCCTGTCGAGCCGTTGTGGTTACGGTTGCTCATCAGGCTCTCGTCGTCATCATGACGTCTGAGTTCCCTCACTTTCTTCACTTGCTTAAAAATGAACATGATAGTGTTGTAGCAAACCAGTATCCAGAAGATGAGTAATATAACATTAATGGCTATCATGCCTGGCATACCCACCAGGCCCACAAGCCATTGATTGGCATAATATCCTAAGTTACCGCCAAGGCGAAAGAATGAGAAGTCGGCATAATAGAAACATGCTCCCAACAGCATCGAGAACGTAAGAATGCTGTAGACCGAAATCAGGGTATAGGTGTAGAACTGGGTGCGCTTTTTGCGCATGAGTCTCATGCCCAGCACAAAGCACCACACAACAATAATGAATGCGGCAAGTCCAACACCGTCGCTGATGAAGAACTGTGCTGTCGAGGCACCTATTGAGCCACCTAGGTTGTCAACAGCCTGGGTGGCGTTGGCCGGGTCGGCATTTACTATGATGGAATTATTATTAACCTTACCCTGGTCATTGCCGCCGGCAAAGAGCACAAACGACAAAAAAGTGATAAGGAAATACACTCCCAACATCATCAGCACGACTCCACAAGCAATGCGAGTGCGACCGTTCCTGAAGAAATTCAGAAACCGTTTCCACACCGAGAGCTGCTCACCCTCATCAGTAGCCTTTTTTTGAGCCTGCCGTTTTTTCTTTTCGCGTTCTTTGATGGCCGACGTGTCGACGCCATACTCATCATAGAAATCATCTTTACTCATTTCATTTCAGTTTTTCTCGTTTCAAATAAACTCGTTTCTTTTCTCGTTTCGTGTGGGAAGGAAGCAGCTTAATCACGCTTCCAGAAGCTTGGTGTCAACAGTGCCAAAACAGTGAAAACCTCAAGACGTCCCACTAACATCTCAAAGGCCAATAGCCACTTGCAAAGTGGATGCAAATTGGCAAACTTGTCAAATCCTCCCGTCATCTCACCATAGCCGAATCCTATGTTGCTGATCGCCGACAGAGAATTGAACAGGGCATCAAATGCTGGCATGCCAAACAACGTAAGAATCACTGCCACCACAACCATCACAACCAAATACACCGACAAGAAGGCAAGAATCTTTTCCACCATCATGTGAGGGATTGACTTGCCGTCAAGACGTACTGCTTTGACAGCACTGCTGTGGACAACCTTATACATTTCGTTCTTCACATTCTTGAGCAGGACCACAAGTCGGTCGATCTTAGCACCACCGGCAGTAGAGCCTGCCATCCCACCAAATATCATCAGTAGCATCAAGAAGAAGAAAATAAACTGTCCCTCATGCTCATAATCGTAGGTTGCAAAACCTGTTGACGTGATTGCCGATATTGTATCGAAAGTTGCCAATATTGCGCCGTAGTGCCATGTATCGACAAAGCTCATGTAGGCAATTCGGGCAAAAACGATAATTGAGCCCACTAGCACAATCGACAAATACCACTTAAGGGTATCGCTATGCTTTATAGCGCTGAATCGACGCTGAACAGCTACTTTGTAGATGATTCCAAAGTTAATACCGCAAACTAGCATGAAAATCATGATCACAATGTCGGTATAGTAGTCGTGCCAATAGTGCAATCCATTGTTCTTCGTAGAGAAGCCGCCAGTAGAAACAGTGCTCATAGTGTGACATATCGCATCATACCATCCCATAGGTCCGAATCCTAACAACAAAGCAAGTACCACCGTGAACACCAGGTAAATCATCCACAAGCTCTTGGCAGTTTGACTCACGCGTGGACGCATGCGCTCATGGGTAATACCCGTCACCTCGCTATTGAAAAGCGAAACTCCACCCTTGTAGTTGAGCATTGGTAAAACAGCAAGGGTGAAGAGAATTATTCCCATACCCCCTATCCACTGCATCATCGAGCGCCAGAAGAGGATACCGCGTGGCAGTTCTTCTACATTTATAATAACCGATGCTCCTGTCGTTGTGAACCCCGACATTGTTTCAAAAAAGCCGTCGGTGAATCCACTAACTGTTCCCGAGAGCAGGAACGGAATCATACCGAAGAGAGAGAAGAACACCCACACCGTGGCTGTGAGCAACAAGCCCTCACGCTTGCGCATGGCCTTACTCTTGGGCTTGATGCGGTAGTTCATGAAAAGCCCTGCCAAGAATGTTACGACAACCGCAATACCAAAATAGATCGCAATCCACTGCTCTTCATAGATGAGTGACACAAGAAGTGGTGCCAACATGAAGAAAGCCTCTATCATGAGCAGCCACCCCACCACTCTCAACACAATGGGAAAATTAATAGTTTGCGAAAACGTCCTATGTTGCATCATCATGTGCATGTCAGTTGTCGGTCAATTATTGTTAGCCAAACATTTTTTCTATTTTGTGAATGGCGCCAGCAAGGCAGAACACTACCACGCGATCACCAGCCTGAAGCTGAGTATCGCCAGTAACGAGGAGACCCTCACCGTTGCGCACTAAACCGGCAATGGTCATGTCAGAACTCAAGCGCAGATCTTTCACCTTAGCCTTGGTCACTTTGGCTCCAGCGCCCACCTCGAGCTCGGCAACCTCGGCATCGGCGAGAGCCAGGCTCTTGGAGTTCTCAGTGTCCGCATCAATCATCATCTGGAAGATGGTGCTCGAGGCAATAAGTTTCTTGTTGATAATGGTGCCAATGTTGAGGCTCTCGGCCTCATTGAAGAACTGAAGGTTCTCTACCTGAGCAATAGTCTTGCGCATGCTCATCTCCTTTGCCATCACGCAGCTCAAAATGTTGCTCTCGCTGCTGTCGCCCATCGCCACAAACACGTCGTAGTCTTCAATGCCCTCGTCTTCCAGTACATCGGTGTCGCCTGTCTCGTAATAAACAACGTTGCAGTCTGGCAACTCGTCGGCCATGCGCTGACATTGCTCCATGTCGTTGTGCATGATTTTCACCTTGTACTTGTTGCAGATGAGTTGCGCGATCTGACGCACAATCTCATTACCTCCCATAATGAGCACACTCTCGACAACATGTTTCTCCTTGCCGCAAATTGCTATCACATCGTCGATGTTGCGAGGAGTGGTAGCAACATAGATGATGTCGTTGTGCAACACCTCGTCATTACCACCAGGAATGATAATCTCGCGGTTACGCTTGATTGCGTTCACGTGCATGAAGTTGGAAATGCCCACCAAGTCTTTAAGTTTGTGGCCTACTATGCGGGCATTATCACGCACCTTCACGCCTGCCACCACAAGCTCGCCATTAAGCATTTCAAACCAGTTTCGTGCCCAAGTGTGCTGCATGGCGGTCTGCACCTCAAGAGCAGCAAGGTACTCAGGATAAATTAGAGTATTGATACCATAGGACGCAAAGAACTTTTTAGATTCAGGTTTCATGAACTCATAGTTATCGATGCGTGCCACAGCCTTTTTGCATCCCAAACTCTTGGCCATAGAGCATGCTATCACGTTGATAGTCTCGTGGGGTGTAACAGCAATGAAAATGTCGGCAGCACCCACCTGAATGCTCTTGAGCGCATCAAGTGAGAGTGCACTGCCCTGCATCGTCATCAGGTTATAGTTGTCGAGATTGTGAAGTTTCCTCTCGTCCTTGTCAATGACTATGATGTCCTGTTCCTCATTTGAGAGCATCTTGGCAAGATGGGTGCCCACCTCACCAGCTCCGGCTATCACGATTCTCATGGGGTACTATGGTTTAGGAGTTGTTTTACTTGCTGCTCTATTGACTTGGCATCGAGGTGACACAGCTCATGAAGTTCCTTGACGGTGCCCTGGTCGACAAAAGCGTCGGGGACGCCCATTCGCACCAGTTGTGTAGCAACACCATGCCCACTAAGCCACTCGGCAACGGCGCCACCTAGGCCACCAGTTGTAGTTCCTTCCTCGATGGTAATGATTTTACTGTAGTTTTTAGCCACGTCGCTAAGTATTTCCTCGTCGATGGGCTTTAGGTATATCATGTCGTAGTGGGCAACATCAATGCCTTGCTCATGTAGCGACTCACAAGCCTCGACCACATTAGTGCCAATGGTGCCAAGACTCAAAATTGCCACATCATGCCCGTCATGCAGTTTGCGACCTTTGCCCAACGGCAATGTGTGCATCTCATTGTGCCAGTCTACCATCTTGCCGCTACCGCGAGGATAGCGTATTGAGAACGGTCCCTCGACGATGCGCTGCGCTGTGTACATGAGGTTGCGCAGGGTGTGCTCGTCCATTGGAGCGGTGACAGTCATTCCTGGTATAGCACGCATGAATGCCAAGTCGAATAGACCGTGATGGGTTACTCCGTCCTCTCCTACCATACCAGCGCGGTCAAGACAGAAGGTCACGGGAAGGTGTGCTATCGACACGTCGTTGATAATCGAGTCATAGGCACGCTGCAGGAAGGCGCTGTAGATTGCCACAAAGGGGCGCAAACCCTCACGGGCTAAACCACCAGCAAAGGTCACGGCATGCCCCTCGCTGATGCCCACGTCAAAGGTGCGACGTGGATAAGCTTCCTGCATCATCGACACCGAGGTGCCACTAGGCATTGCGGCAGTGATTGCCACGATGTTCTGATCATCATTGGCCAACTCGACAAGTGTCTTGCCAAACACATCCTGGAACTTCAGCGGTTTTCCGCTGCTTGAGCCCTTGATTCGCTCGCCAGTGTCCTCATCAAACTTGCCAGGTGCATGCCACGTGGTTGGATCTTTCTCGGCTGGCTCATAGCCCTTACCTTTCACAGTGTGAAGGTGGATGAGCTTGGGACCTGTCATATCCTTTATATCCCTGAAGGTCTTAACTAGCTTTTTAACATCGTGACCGTCGAAGGGGCCAAAGTAGCGTATATTAAGACCCTCGAATATGTTCTGTTGACCAGTGAGCAATGATTTCATCGCATTGTTGAAACGCAACACCACGCCCTTGCCGCTGTCACCTATGATGTGATGCTTGCGCATGAACTGATAAGTCTTATAGCGGAAGTCGTTGTAGCTCTTAGATGTGGAGAGTTTGGTCATATACTCACCCAAAGCACCAACAGGACGGTCAATCGACATATCATTGTCGTTGAGCACGATGAGCAAGTTGTTTTTGTGGATTGAAGCATTGTTGATGCCCTCAAACGCCAAGCCGCCACTAATCGAAGCATCACCAATCACTGCAACCACGCGGCGGTCGGGATTGGCCTGCAACTCGCTGGCAATCGACATTCCCAATGCTGCCGAGATGGAGTTGCTGGCATGACCAGCCTGGAAAGTGTCGTACTCGCTCTCACTGGGATTGGGAAAACCGCTCAAGCCACCCATCTTGCGATTTGTCGAGAAGCGATCGCGACGCCCAGTCAATATCTTGTGAGCATAGGCCTGATGGCCCACATCCCATACGAGGCGGTCGTCGGGGGTGTTGAATACATAGTGCAACGCCACAGCAATCTCAACGGCACCCATACTTGAGGCAAAATGACCTGGGTTCTCGCTCAACTCATGAACGATGAACTTGCGCAACTCGGCACACACCGCTGGCAGCTGGTCAATATCCATCTTCTTCAGGTCAGCTGGACTGTCAATCTGGGCCAATAATGGAAAGTGCTCTTGTATATATTCTTTGGTCGACATCTATAACTTATTTCCTGATATATTTTTTGTAGAGTGGCACGAAGACGATGATTGCGCTTGCAACGATAGCAAATACCGTCATGAAATTATGCTCCGCACGGGTCCACACTATGTAGACCAGAAATAGCCACAAGCCTAGAATGCAAGCAAAGCGTATCCATCTCCCTGTCGTCATCTGCAATAATATTAATCTATTAATTACTAGACATAGTTTATAACTTGCAAAGTTACTAAAACTATTCCAATAACTAACGTTATTGACGTGAAGTTTTTTAAAAAAAACTTGTTTTTGACCTAAAAAAGAGGATACGACACTATGAAATGTCGCATCCAAGAAAGAAAAAAATAGTATTATGAAGCTGGTAAAATGAGTCTTTCTCTGTGATTTCTACTTGCCTAGGCGGGCTTTCTCATCGCTGCCGGCACCCGAACCGCGATATTTGCTTTGAACGGCGTTAAACTTATAACGCACAGTCACTTGCAGCTCGCGCAAGTCGCGATGGCCGTCTTGATGCAGCTGACGCAGACCATAATTCAAGTCGATGTGCTCTTGCGCGTCAAGGAGGTTGTGTCCAGCCACTTTTATCGACAAGCAATCGTTGAAGAATGTCTTTGTAACACTCAGGTAGAGGTTGACACCCGCTTTGGTTAGCGACATGTTCTCTTTATCGCCCTTGGTCGTTAGGCTCAGATTTGCCGATGCAGTGAGTGTGGGCAGTATCTTGAGGTTGTTGTTGAATTGGATATAGACAAATGGCCGCTTGGGGCTGATGAAACCAATGGGTGTAGGAATCTTAACCCAATCTTTCATCATGGCAATCGAGAGTTGAGGCTGATAGATGCCAAACTGTGGTGTGAGGTTGAGCATCACTCTTAATGCGTCGGCATGGTCCACGTTGTCGCGTGTGATCAACGTTGTTGACTCGCTGCCTGGAACTTCACGTGCCACATTCACGATGATGTCGCTAGTGCGCTTGTAATCAACCATCAGGTTCACCCACTTCCACATTGCCATGAAACTCAGTTGGTTGTTGATCGATGGTTTCAAGGCGGGGTTACCACTCTCCCAAGTGAAACGGTTGGCGTAGGTCACGCTGCCGTTAAGCTGCCAGTAATAAGGCCGCTGAATCTTCATCGCGTAATTGAGCATCAGTTGCACATTGCCAGCACGTGCAGTAAGACCTACCGTTGGAAACAAATGGTGGTATGTGCGGCTCTGCTCGGGCACAAGCTCGCCCATGCTATAATATTTGCTGCACACGTTCTCGTTGCGCAGTCCCAGCCGCATTTGGCCGATAGGCAATGGTCGCGCATACTCCACAAAGAAAGCATAATTGCGCTCTCGTTGCTCGGTGAACGAGGTGGGCACGATGTTCTCGGGGTTGATGTAGTCGTCGTTGCGGTGGGTGTTACTAAGCTCGGTTCCTGCCTGCAGGCTGCCACCCCACACAGGCCACGAGAGCACGAGTTTGCCTGCCAGCAATTGATTCCGTTCCACACTCTGTGCGGTTACTATGCGGCTATCATGTTCCTGACTAACTTCGTCATTATACTGATTAGTGCGGTTCTTGTAAAACATATAGTCGAGATTCACATCAATGCTTGTCTTCCCTATCTTGCCGTTATAGTAGGCATTGAGGGTGTGTGGCATATTTGACTTCTCATCTTGATCAACTGTGTTCACAAGATGGTCGTAGAACTCCCCGTTGGCCATAACGTCGGCAGTCATACCGCCCCATGTGTTGTTACTGAAATACCATTTGGTGTCGTAGCGCAGTCCCATCGAGTGGTTGTCGCCCAGCACATAGTTCACACCCACCGAACTGTAGAGCGAGCGGCTGCGACTGCGGCTGTCTATAAGTTGGTCAAGATGCCAGATGGTATCGGACTTCACATCAAGAAATATGCCGTCATTTTGATGCCAGTTGTACTCGTTGTACCAATGGCTACCAAACACATCTAGGCCACCCTTGCGATAGTTCCAGTTCAGGCCCAGGGCTAAGTCCATATTCTCGCCTTGGTAATAATCAGCTTCGGTGTCAAACGAGAAGCCCTCGCCCTGTGGACGCTTGGTCTTGATGAGGATCACAGATTCCACATCAGCCTTGTACTTCGCGCCTGGGTTGGTGATGAGCTCCACGCTCGCGATGTCGTCGCTTTTAAGCTGGTCGAGTTCGCTCTTGTTACGCATCTCGCGGCCGTTGATATAGATGAGTGGAGTGCCCTTGCCAAACACCTCAATGCCATCGCTTTTCTTCTGTACACCAGGCAGGTTTTGGAGCACATCTTTGGCGGTTCCAACCTTGCTCAGCAACGTGCCGTCGACATCGGTCTTGATGCCTTCGGTGGTGATTTTGAACGTTGGTCGAGTGCCTTTCACAACCACCTCTCCTAGCATCGTTGCCTCAGGTAGAAGCTGAATAGTGCCTAAGTCACCACTTATAGCATTTATATGTTTGGTCTCATAGCCAATATAACTTATCTTCACCAATGCTTGCTTGCAAGAGCAGTCGATGGAAAATGTGCCATCATCACCAGTTGTTGTGCCAGCCAAATAAGTGCTGTCACCTGCACTTAGCAGCACCACATTAGCAAACTGAAATGGTTTATTATTCTCGTCAATCACTGTGCCAGTGAAAGTTGTCGCCATCATTGCGACAGTGGTTAGAATCGCTGTAATAAATAAAGCTGTACGTCTCATATCATTTTGTTGTTTTATAGTTTCAAGCTGCTACCGCATCAAGCGGTTTCATGCTATAGACGTAACAGACTAGGCGAAATGTTTCACTCCTCCAACCCTTTTTTCAAAAAACTTGATTTAGGTCAAGGTTTTCAAAATTCATGGCACAACAACAAGCGGCAGCCTCGTTGCGTTGAGACTGCCGCCTGCTAGAATTGCGGCAATAAGGCCGTTACAAGCTTTTACTTGAAGATAGCCTTAGTAGTTACCCTAGTACCGTCGTTCATTTCCTTGACGATGATGTTAACGCCATTAAATGGAACTGTGCTCTCGGCACCTGCCACGTTGTAGTAGCGAACGCTCTTGACACCCTCCTCAACGATGATACCGTCGATTGCAGTAGGTGGAGCAAGCTCTTCAACTTCAAGCACAAGCAGTTTGTAGTTCTGGAATGGATAATTATAATCCAGAGGATTAATGCCGCTTGTAGTAGCCCATGGCTCCTTGATGTTGATCACGCCAGTTACGTTGTAGCGATAACCATCTTTGAAGTCATAGTTGTAGAGGCTAGTGTCTACCGTAAGGCTCTTTCCTTGAGCGCCACTACCTGGTGAATAAGCGCGCAATGCGTTATCGCTCTCCTTGTAGTAAGCCTTCTCAACATTAATCACCTCATCAACCTTTGGAGTGAACTCGGTAGTGAGCGAGTAGGTCTTTGGCTCAACTTCTGGGCCTTCAGCTTCCTTAGGAGCTACGGTGAGCGTGAGATATGGGTTCATGTTCTTGTCGCTGAACTCGCCACTCACATAGCCGCCCTTCATAGCCTCCACGAGGATAGCGTCATCAAAGAAGTCGCCACCCTTGATAGTCATCCAGTTGTCACTGCCGTCACTGGTAAAGAACTGCTGAGTTCCCTCATGGTTCTCTACCACTGCGAGGTCATTGATTACAGTGTAGTCAACGCCCTCAACACCGCTTGCAAGGATATAGCTCAACTGAGTACCACCTGTGATTGTGAGCTTCATGTTCTCAAAGTCAACAGTAAGAGTGTACTCACCAGCTGGAATCTTCATCGCATTACTGCTGTTGTACTCCATGCCCAACGCCTTGTTCATGGTAGGACCATTTACGAGGAAGTCGCCACTGCTCTGAGCCAGGAAGCGATAAGCGTTAGCAGTACCCCAGTCGCTTGCATCGGTACTGAGTTTGTGAGTAAAGGCGAAGAATCCATAACCGTTCTCAACGTCGGGTATAGTTACTGAAGCGGTATAAATCTTGCCATCCTCGCTCTCCATCTTCAAGCCAAGATTTGGAGCAAAAACATTACCGTTGATATCACCAAATACATATACATCGGCCTGTCCGTCAAGACTAGCGCTAACCTCACCAGTTTCTGGATTGAAAACTACGATTAGAACGTAAGTGCCGGGCTTGATATTGCCAATGTAGCAGTTTTGTTCGGGATAAGCAACTGCCCAACTGTTGTCTTGAACAACACGGAGCGACACGCCGTTCTCCAAGTGTGTAGGCTCTGAAATCCAAATGTAAACAGAACCCTTAGGAGTCATCAGCGCGTTGGCATTGTTCAAATCCCAAGTTTTGTCGGAACCAAAGACAGCTGCTGGCGCGCCAACTACAGTGTAGGTATGCACAATAGCCTTGAAGGTAGCGGTAACAGTAACATCATGAGCTGGCATATTGAACTCAAAGGTGTTGCCAGTAACCTCTACAGGCTGTCCGTCGACAGTAAGAACGTCGAGCTCATACTCTGCATCGGGGCTGATAGTGAGAGTCACTTTCTCACCCTCTGCAGCTTCATTCTTATCGGCAGTAACGCTACCATGCTCGCTCTCCTCAACAGTTACGTTATACTTTCTGTCAACGAAAGTAACGGTTACGGTCACGTTGCCGGCAGGCATTGTAAATTGGTTGTCAGTAACCTCAACGGTCTGATTCTCGCCATAGGTCACCGAGATAGTACCAATTACAAAACCATCATTAGGATTGATTGTGA
This sequence comes from uncultured Bacteroidales bacterium, assembly GCA_902785925.1. Taxonomy (GTDB): domain Bacteria; phylum Bacteroidota; class Bacteroidia; order Bacteroidales; family Muribaculaceae; genus Sodaliphilus. The sequence goes on along the minus strand of CADAAI010000006.1, from coordinate 20,761 downwards.
GTGTAATCACATCACCCATATTGGCGGTTGCTGCACTAGCGCCAACGGTACCATTCTGAGGCTGAGTAACAGTGATGGTGTAAGTGCTCTTCTTGAAGGTGGCACCCACAGTCACATCGCTGGCTGGCATTGTGAAGGTGTTGCCTTCAAGTTGCCTTCAAGTACAGTCTGGGTTTCGCCAACCTTGTAGTAGAACTTGTCAACCTCATAGCCCTCGGCAGCAGTTGCTGTCAGGGTCACAGTAGTGCCGGCTGTGGCTTTCTCCTTGTCGGCAGTCACACTACCGTTCTCACAAGTCTCGGGAGTGATGGTGTACTCAACAGCCTTGAAGGTCACGGTAACGGTCACGTTGCCGGCTGGCATTGTGAACTGGTTGTCAGTAACCTCAACAGGAGTGTTGTTCTCGCCATACACTACCGTAATCTGGTCAACCTCATAGCCTGCTTCAGGAGCGATAGTATCAATTCGCCCATGCTGGCGGTTGCAGCACTAGCGCCAACGGTACCATTCTGAGGCTGAGTAACAGTGATGGTGTAAGTGCTCTTCTTGAAGGTGGCAGTAATTGTCACATCGCTAGCTGGCATCGTGAATTGGTTGTTTGCCACCGTCACAGCCTCATTACCAGCCATTACGGTAAGAGACTCAAGCTCATAGCCTTCAGCAGGGCTCACTGTGAGAGTAATGGTCTCGCCCATAGTGGCCTTATCCTTGCTGGGGGTCACACTACCATTCTCGATTGAGTTAACGGTGATATTATACTCAGCCTGCTTGAATGTTGCATAAACCTTAACATCACCGGCAGGCATTTGGAACGAAGTGCCAGTAATGGTCACCTTCTCAGTGCCCTTCATATAGTACAGCTCATCAATCTCATAACCCTCACTGGGATTAACTGTGAGGGTCACAGTCTCGCCCTCAAGGGCCTGGTCCTTGTTAGCTCTGAGTGTACCATTAGTGGGAGTTTCTGTTTCAACTCTGAAATACCAGTCTCCGCTGATGATCACAGTCATTGGATTGGAATCTCTGTCAACAGTGAAAGTCCAAGTACCAGCAACAGGAATCTCGAAATCCGTGCCAGGCATAGCCAGATGCAAGGCGGCACCGTTCTTCACATACTCATATTGAACAATGCAGTTGCCATTGCTCTCAGCGCCAATCCAAGTGTTATTTTCGTCCTTGAACTTAAAGGTTCCATTTGCATCCATTGCTTGGGTACCAACCCACTTGCCTTCGTCATTCTTGGTCAAGGGCACCATGGTAGCATCGCTCCAACCATTGAATGAGCCGATGAGATACATTGCCTGAGTCTTCTTAAATGTCGCATGAATCTCAACATCACCGGCAGGCATCTGGAACGAAGTGCCAGTAATAGTCACCTTCTCAGTGCCCTTCATGTAGTACAGCTCATCAAGCTCATAGCCAGTTTCGGGAGCTACGTTGAGATTCACTGTCTCGCCTTCGGCTGCCTGAGTCTTGTCGGGCACAACGCTACCATTCTGAATGTCGGCAACGGTTATATTAAATAACGGGATTCCAGTGAAATTGGCGGTAACAAGCACGTTTAAGGGCTCTTCGGGCATCGTGAATGTGTACTCACGTTCTGCACTCAAGTCGGCAGGGTCTTCGCCTTGAAGCTCAAGAATTATACCCACATTAGGACCTGCATCTTTAGGTCTTGGCATCTGAGCCGATCCAGGATCGATAGTCGCCTCAGCCACGATGTCGCTCTTAGCAATCTTATAGCCCTCGGCGGGAGTGACTGTGAGGGTCACTGTAGTGCCAGCAGCAGGAGCTGTGGGATTAACAGCTACTGTACCGGTTCCTGCGGGATTAATCGCTACTGTCACCGTCTGCGCTGCCCATGCGGCTGTGAAGCCACACAGCAGCATTGCCAGCAGTATTAATAATCTGTTTTTTGTTCGCATATTCAGAATCAATAATTTAATATAAGGTGGGCTCGTGAGTCGTCCATGAACCCACCTTATTATTACTAATGTTTATTTCACGAGCTTAATGGTCTGAGTTGAGCCATCGGTGAAGGTCACAACAGCAATATTGACGCCATGGAATGGCTTGTCACTGGTGAGACCACTCATGTTCACATACATAACTTTAGCAACATTGCCTTCAGCAATCAGAGTCTCGATTGCAGTTGGAACATCACCGTCGTAGCCAATCTTCAGGATGCGTGGAGCACCAGCGACCTGAGTTGCTGGCAAGTAGCAGCGGTGGGCTGCAACGGTGCCTGCCTCACTGCGGATGAAGTTATTGTTGTAAAGAACATAACCAGCTGTAATGGCCTGAGCCTCATCGCTACCCACGAGCTTACTAGTGTAAATTCCAGTCTCACCAGTGTATGCTGTGGTCATCACTTGCTCAGCTGCATTCTCGCTGTAGAGCAGAACGCCAACACCTTCTGGGATGTAGTCAATCTCGGTGATATCAACTGCGTCGTTAATAACACTATTCACAACATAGGCCTTTACACCTTGTGGCAATGCCAGATTCTTGGTACCATTGTAGTAGGTAGCCCAATTGCGCTCAGCAGTGAATGCTACGCCCTCAAGCTCATACTGAGTCTGCTTGAAGCTTACCAGGATTGTAGCGTCGTTGTTTGGCATTGGGAAGCAGTAAACGCCGTCCTCAATGGTGTAAGACACCTCATCGCCATTGCCCTTAAGAACTGGAGCGCCAAACTCGCCACCCCATGGGTCATCGCCAGGCACAAATGTGATACCCTCTACAACCTTGAAACTTTCAATCTCGTAGCCCTCGTCGGGAGTTACGGTAACTTCAACACCTGCTCCTGCAGGAACCTTATCCATTGATTCGATGTCACCAACGATTTCGGCCCTAACGGCAACAGTACCGCCTTCGAGCTCAGCGTCAAACTTCAACGAATAATAGTCAAGAATAGTCTTGAAGGTTACAACAACGGTAACAGGCGCTGCAGGCATGGTGAAGGTGTAAACACCATTCTCACCTGCTATAAGTTCACCTTGCTGCTCAACGCCATCTACCACGTAGGTATAGTAAATCTCATCTACCTTGTATTCAGCATTGGGATAAGTGGTCACAGTTACAGTCTCGCCCTCGTAAGCCTCAATCACGTTGGCTTGTGCGCTACCGTGGTCACCTGTAGTTACACTTACTGAATAGGCAGTGGCACAAATGGCATGAACCTCAACATCACCAGCGGGCATCACGAAACTAAGGTCAACATCTTTAGCAGAACCCTCAACTGGGGTAACTGTGAACTGGATTGGTTCCTGATCCAAGTCTGGAGCATGTCCAGTAACCTTGTAAACGAACGCTTCCTTGAATTGGGTGTCACTATCGGGAACTACTCGCATGGTTATAGTCTGTCCCTCGGGTGCGTAACCTGTAGCATCAACTACTGTACACTTAACTTCTTCAACAACTCCATAATGATACTCTGCAACTATCTCCTTGAAGGTTGCGTTGATGGTAACATTGGCCGCTGGCATGTTGAACTTGTTATTCTGAATTTCCACAGGCTCGCTGCCCTCAACGGTATAGGTCAAGGTCTCAAGCTCATAACCCTCGGCAGGAGTAACAGTGAGGGTCACCTCGTCGCCAACGGTGGCTGTTGAAGGAGCCTCAACGGTACCATTCTGCATCTCGGCTACTGTGATTGTGTAGTCAATCTTCTTTATAGTTACTGAGATGGTCACATCGGCAGCAGGCATTGTGAACTTGCCGTTCTCGATTGGATAATCAACATGTACCCCCTGTCCGCCAGTTCCTTCTGGAGCAGCGGTGAAAGCATATCTCATTTCCTGAACTTCATAGCCAGGATCAGGTTCAACAGTCACTGTCACCTCTTCGCCAAGGTGGGCAGTAGCTGGAACCGTAACGGTAGCATGTGATGGCTGTCCACCCAATAAGGTGATAGTATAGTCTTTAAGCTTGAAGGTAGCTATGATAGTGACATCGGAGGCAGGCATTGAGAATTGGCCGTTCTCAATTGGATTCGTAGCATGGCTACCTGTAGGAGTACCATCTGGCAATCTAACTTCAAATGTGTATTTCAGCTCATCAATCTCATAACCTGGATTGGGAGTGACAGTTACTGTTACTATTTCTTGGCACACAGCTTGAGTTTTATCGGCTGTTACAGTGCCACCAGGACCCACTGAATAAGTAATGTCGTACAATACAGATCCAGTAACCGCGAGTCTATTGTTGACTGGGTTAAAGTTGAAGGTGTAGTTTCCTCCATCTGGGAAGTAGAGGTTATTGTAACCTTGTTCGCTGCCAAGCTGGATTTCGAATCCAAGGTTGTCGGCAGTAATCCAATACATGCCATCGGCTTGTGCGCCATACCAAGTGAGGACAGGTTCATTGTCGCCGTCCTGCGACTTTTTCACTACCTTGAACTCGCTGCGATCGGGCATGGCTTGGTTGATAGCAACCCATCCGCCATCATCTCTTTTGGTCATAGGAATCACGTGATCCTCGGCCCAACTGGTAGCACCTTCAGGAGTAATTCCCCAGTGGATCTCGTAAGTGATAGTGAGAGCACGGAAGGTGGCCTCAACAGCAACATTATGAGAAGGCATTGAGAAGGTGTAGGTATTGTTTGCAACTTGAGAGGTCACATCCACTCCATCAACCATGAGCTTGTCGAGAACGCAGTCCTCGTTAGCTGCAATGTTGAGAGTGATTGACTCTTCAAATGCAGCTGTAGTCTTGTTCTCAACCAATTCTTTATCCTTAACAGTTACTTTACCATACTCGTTCGATGTAACGGTAAGCTCATAAGCCTTAGCCTTGAAAGTAACAGTGACAGTAGCATTGCCAGCTGGCATTGCAAAGGTGTATTTGCCAGTTTCTTCATCCAAAGTTACCACAACAGCACCGTCATTGACTTTAACAGCATCAATCTCGTAACCCTCAGGAATTGAAAGAACGGTAATAGTCACTGTCTCGCCTGCCTTAGCTGTAGTCTTATCCACAGCCACCTCAGTTGCAGGATTGGTAACAGTGATGTTGTACACATAATCACCTGTAACAACAAGTGTCTTTCCAGCTGGGTCATAAGAGAAATTGTAGATACCAGCATTGGGGAAATAAAGGTTGTGGTGATCCGCATCAATATTACTCATTGGAAGCTCCACTGGATTTGCAAGGTAATCGGCAGTAATCCAGTAGTCGCCATTGGCTAAAGTACCCAACAGAACATCACTCTGACCTTCTACCTTCTTCACAAGAACTGCCTCATACTCAGCAGGAATCTCCTTATCAGCTGCGGTCCATTTGCCGTCTGTACCCTTTACAAGAGCAATTTCATTAACCTGGGCCCAAGGCTTCCCCTTGCCATAGTTAATTTGATAGCTCACCTCAAGTGCACGGAAGGTCGCCTCAACAGCTACATTGTGAGAAGGCATTGTAAAGGTATAAGTGTTACCTACAACTTCTACCACCTGACAATCAACCTTAAGCTCTTGCAGCACGCAGTCCTCGTTAGGAGCGATGGTGAGGGTAATATTGTCACCAAAGTTGGCTGTAGTCTTGTTGTCATTAACAGTTACAGTACCATATTCGTTTGAAGTGACTGTAATAGTATAGTCCACCTTTTTGAATGTAGCATTAACAGCAACATCAGCATCAGGCATTGAGAATGTGTAAGTGTTACCGGTTACAGTCACTTCATTACCATCAACGGTAAGCTTGTCAAGCTCATAGCCTTCATTAGGAACAACTGTTAGTGTCACTAGAGTATTTGGTTCAATAGCACCTTCGGGAGAAACTCCAACAGAACCATTACCATCGTTCGTCACTACTACGTTGTGAGCGCCCAAAACGATATTGAAGTGAGCAATAGCATCGCCATAATATTTACCTTTACCTGTAACAGTAACTGTAGCCTGTCCGACATTAGTATTGTCACTATAAACAACAATATAATCTGTACCTTCAACTAGAGTAGTTTCGCCATCTTTTACTATAATAGCAGGAGTAATAGCATTTCCACTGTCATAAACCTGATCGCCAATTGGCTGAATCATTTCAGCAGTAATGAGTGTGCCCTTTTGGAACTCAGCGCTAACTTTTGCTCCATAAGGAGATTCGGGCATTGCAAAGGTGAAGGTGTTTGGAGCCTCACCTGCCTGAATATCAGTAACAAATTGTCCTACGCCAGGACCATCGGCTTTCAGGCCAGGAGCCTGAGCCGAGCCACCATTGATGGTCTTCTCAACAGTGATGTTTCCCACCTCAATGTAGTAACCATCAGCAGGAGTGGCAGTGATAGTCACTGTCTGGGCTGGAATTGCCTGTGTTGGGTCAACACTAACATTACCATGAATGCCAGCCTTCACTGTAACAGGTGCCTCTGCACCCATGCGTAACTTCTTTGAGTTGGCATCAAAGATTAGTTTATAAGTACCACCAACTCTAACATTTAAGTTCTGGTTGTCCTGAGCCATCTGCATCACTTCGCCAGTGTTTAGTTTCTCGGCGGTTACCCAATAATCGCCATCGGCCGCCATTCCATACCAGATGTTGTCCACCATGATCTTGAACAGTTCGCCTTCGGCAAATTCATGAGTAATAGTCCAAATGCCATCGCCTTCGTCTGCCATCGCAATCCTACCATTCTGCCAACTAGTTGCAGAACCAGCAAGATAGCATGTGGCATGAGCCGACAACGATGTCATCATCAGCATCATCAACAATGTGAAGACGCTGAGCAATCGTTTTGTCATTTTTTTTACCATAGTTAATAATTTAGTTAATATTTTGTTTGAATTATTTTCTTCGCTTTTCCTCCCTCAACTCCCCCTCTAAGATAGAGGGGGCGGGGGGAGTATGAAATCATTCAATTTTGCATTATGAATTGTGCATTAACGAACCACCTTCTTGCCGTCGCTAGTGATAAAGATACCACGTTTGCCGTTAAGCGAAGTGCCAACGTAACGGCCAGTCAAGTCATAGTAGCCAACAGGCTTGCCATTGCTGTCGTAACGCAAGTCTTCAATACCAGTCACAGTGCCAGGATCGCCAATCAAGAGTCTATGAGCACCCTGAGTCTCGCTAGTCATTGGCAAGTAGCAACGATGAGCACCAACTGTTGTGCCATCCTGAGCCAGAATAAACTGGTTGTCGTAAAGCACATAAGCATTGTTCACAGTGGCTGGGCCACCTTGCAGCAAGCTAGTTACTGATTCCCCGGCCTCGGCAGGCATTGCGCTAACGCTCTCCATCGCGGTATTGCTATAGAGCAGCACACCAACATTCGCAGGAATATAGTTAACTGATTCAACCTCAACAGCAGTGCCAGCAGTGTTGATACCTGTCACAACATAAGCAGTAACATTCTCAGGCAAAGCCAAAGCTTCGTCGCCACACCATGTAGCCCACTTGCGCTCGGCAGTAAATGCCACACCCTCAAGAACCACAGGAACTTGAACTAACTCATACTCCAAAGGCATGAACTGAGCATCATTATGCCATCCAACAATACCTGTCACGTTATAGGTCTTGCCTTCAACAGGAGTAATATTAGTCTCAAAGCGGTCGGCATAAACAAACAATGAGTTATTATCAACCACAAGGTTACCATCTTCATATTTAGCTTCCTTGATTATAGCATAGCGATAGAGATGTTCTTGATTAGCCTGAGATGCCTGAGCAATAGTAAGCTCAACTGGCTGAATAGCTGCTTGCTCAGTTGCAGATTCCATACCAGTTGGATTGGTCATCTGAGGAGCTCCAGCGTATGCACCCTTCTTTGCGTGGAAACCAGCAGGAATCTTGTCGCCCATATCATAAGTCTGGTCAATTTCACCATAAATGAGAACACCCTTTGCATCATCTTGAGCATAGAGGTATTTACCTGTTTGAGCAATAGCCACAAGCTCACCAGTGAACGCAAACTCACTGGTGCCTTCATAGCTATAGAATGCAGTGGCACTTGAAATTTCTTGCATCTTCTCGAAACTCTTGCTTGCAACACTACTAACTATATCACCCTTAATAGCTATAGCCTTAACTGTAGCGCTCTCGGTGAGTTGGAAGGGTGCCTCATAGTGAGTAGACTCACTTGAAGGAGTGTCGCCATTTATAGTATAATAGATAGCAGCACCTTCTTCGGCAGTGATAGTTACTGTTGTAGAACCCTCGAATGGAGTCTCACCTTCAATAACTGGAGCGTCAAGAGTTGGAACTATTTCTCCACCTTTCTTGTAGAGTTGAATTGCCTTCTGACCAGTATAACTACTACTCTTATAGTAGCGGAAGCGAGTTTGGTTACTTGCTGAATTGTAGCGCAAGTAAGCGCCACCACTTGAAACTATGTCGGCATTGCCAGTTTCATTAATTGAGAGAGTGTTAGTATAAGCTGTAGTCGAACTTGCACTCAAACCATTAGCATCACTTGTTATGCCAATATAATAACCACTGGCGCTCTTCAGTGTTCCTGTTACGGCATCGTAGGTGAATGCTGCAGCATCTACATCATCAGTAGCAAGTATCACATTGTCGTCTATTTCAACCTCGATGCTATTACCTACTGCATCAAGAGTCTCAAGACCACCGTCAAATGCCAGGCTGCCATCCTCATAGACAATGAGGTAAATACCACTTGTGAGTCGGTCGTTTGATGTTACTTTTACATAATCGCCTTCTATCACGGCATTATTATCGGTCACAACAAGCTTTTTCAATTCACTGTTGATGTTAAGTGTGTAATTGCTGGCATTTTCCATAACATAATTGCCGTTACTAACCATAGGAATCTCGGCACCCATGTGCTCAGCTTTAATCAAGTAGCCATTACCACCGTGCCAATTGCCCCACTCGTCAACGAAGCCAAACTGAGTATTGGCATCAAAGTCCATAGTAATAGTCCAGCCTGTATTGGTGGCCTCCAATGGGGTCTTGGTTGACCAGTCATCATTTGAATAACTACCCTTCATGAAGAGCTGCGCTTCTTTGCCTACAGTGAGCTTAAGGTCAGTGCTTATAGTAAAGGTGCAGATGCCACCAGCTGCCATATAGAAGTCCGCGCCATCAACAAGTTGAATGTTGGTGCAAACGTCTTTTGTAATGCCGAAGTAATCACCAGCCGAGCCACCAAGCCAAGCAACATCGCTGCCATCAACCTTGAGAATCTTGAATCTCACGCCGTCGGGCATGGTATTGTTTAGACGGTAACTGCCATCGGCAAGAGCTGTGAACTTGTAGTTCTCGTCCTGCTGAGCCCACCCGTTGAAAGAGCCAATCAGATAGTAGTCTGGACCTGTGGTAACAGCAGGAGTAGCGCTAATTGGCAGGAACTGTGGATAAGCAGTTCCATTGTTTGGTTTGTAGTAACCGCATATACCAATCACATCGTAAACAGCACCATCAGTAGGAGGAGTCATGAATGTTGTGTGATATGGGATTTCCTCATTACCTGCAGTAATTATCTTATTGGTTGTGTTGAAACTTGCGTTCTTAATTATTGCATAGCGTCCAAAGTTATCAAGGTTAACTTGAGAAGGCGTAATCTCCACTGGAGTCAACCCAACATTTTGAGATGAAGCAGTGAAGCCAGCGGGATTGGTCATCTCGGGAGCTCCATTAAATACTGCTCTTGTTCCAGTGAAACCACCAGGAATCACATCGCCAGGTTGATATGTTTGACCTGTGTTACCAAAGATCAACATACCTTTCTCACCATCTTGAGCATATAGATAATAATTTTGGTTTCCAGAATTACTTGTAGTTTCATATTGTTTAATAGCTACAAGATTTGACGCTGTGTATTTGAAATTAACACTAGAAACAAGAGCATTAAACTCTTCGATGCTTTCAATTGTAGGAATAGCAGTAAAGGTCTTAGAGGCAATATTACTTGTCTCGCCATTTAAAGCAGCAATCGCTTTGACAGTAGTAGTTGCATTAATCGTGAAAGGTCCACTGTAAAGCGTACTCGACGTGGTTGGGTCATTACCATCAGTGGTGTAATAAATAGAAGCACCACTTGTCTCGCAACTAATCGAAACCTGGGTGCTTCCCACAAATGGTGTTGTACCACTAATCACGGGAGAAGAAACGCCGGAACCAGAAGTTCCATCCTCCCAAACAATAGTGAGACTCTCAATATAGAGGGCACCATAATTCGAGCGTAAGCCAATAAATGCATAGTCATCACTCACAGTTATTGATGTTGATGTGCCATACACAATGGAACCAATTTTAGTTCCTCGAGAATCGGTGTACAAATCAGTTGGATCACTATAGGCCGTATTTTTGCCATAAATGTCTACTGTTCTTCCACTTGCTGTGTTTGAATTAAAAGCAATTGTAACGCTCTTAACCTTTCCGCCTGAACCCGTAGTTATAATACCTGAGTTGCTATTGTTTGACCTTAGCTGGATGCTATTGTTTCCTCCAGCACTCTGACCTGCATAGACAGCGGCAGAGTTCAAAGTTTTTCCCGACCAAGATGTGTAGTTAGCGCCAGTTACACCTGTAGTGGCTTGCGTCAACACGTCGGTCACTTCTGCTGCCCATCCCACGCCTATGGCGAGTATTGACATCATTAAAAATGTTAGTAATTTCTTCATACACAAAGAGTTTTAGATAATTAATAGGATATTATTTTACGTTTAGTAGTTGCAATAAAGTGACGCAAAATTAAATAAATTTATTTTATTTATCAATAATAAAAATGGGATTTTTTACACCTTGTTGAAAACTTTTACACCTCCCCTACCCAAACCCTTAGTTTCCAAGTCAATGCCTTTTATTCCTTCTCATTCCTTTATTCCCAAGCACGATGCATAATGGGCTGCACGCAAAACATCACGCGCAGCCCATTATGCCGTCAACAATTGTCATTAATTACCACAAGCCGCATGGCTAAGCAACCAGCATTCAATGAAAAAAAAATTGTAGTTGTCTTTATTAGTCTGAGAAGACCACCCAAGCGCAGCTCTCTATGCATTTAATGCAGGAAAGATATCATTCTCTATATGGTCTAGAATTGCGGTAAGTTCCTCTTTAGTGTTAGCACGCAGCATCGCGATGCGCGTGTCGCGGAAGTTCTTAATACCCTTCAGCAGAGGTGTTGCCGCCAAGTGCCTACGAATGTGCAGGATGCCTCGGTACTCGTCAATTCGGTCGATGCTCTCGTCAATCTGGCGCCGCAGCAACGTCATCTTCTCGTGGCGACTAATCTCAGGAATCTTGCCCGTAAGAAGATACTGCTTCATCTCCCTGAAAATCCAAGGCGCACCAATCGAAGCACGCCCCACCATGATGCCGTCAACCCCGTAGCGGTCATAATATTCTGCAAGTTTCTCTGGCGTAGTGATATCGCCATTGCCAATGATGGGAATCGTCATGCGAGGGTTGTTCTTCACCTCGCCTATAAGAGTCCAATCGGCCTCCCCGTTATACATCTGCGAACGAGTCCTTCCGTGAATCGTCAATGCCTGAATGCCACAATCTTGCAGCTGCTCGGCCAGATCAACGATTATCTTGTTGTTACAATCCCAACCCAGACGGGTCTTCACTGTGACTGGCAGCTTTACAGCCTTCACCACCTCACGCGTAATCTCAAGCATGAGAGGCACGTTGCGAAGCATACCAGCACCAGCACCCTTGTGAGCCACCTTCTTCACCGGGCATCCAAAGTTGATATCAAGCACCTCGGGCTTTGCAGCCTCGGCAATCTTCGCCGCCTCAACCATAGGTCCAACCTCACGGCCGTAAATTTGGATGGCTGCAGGTCGCTCACCAGGATTGATGACCATCTTGCGCAAGGTGCTGTCGATGTTACGAATCACAGCATCGGCACTCACAAACTCGGTATACACCATGTCGGCACCCTGTTCACGGCAAATCTGCCTGAACGACACGTCGGTAACGTCCTCCATTGGAGCCAGCATCACAGGTCGCTCACCTAAATCTATATTTCCAATTTTCATCTGAATGTTTTTTCTGCACTTAAAACTTATGTCGGCCTCCTCTCACCATCGCTTTAGCCAAATGAAGGTCTGCACCAGGCTACGGGTGCTGAGAAATGCCACAAACGAAATCCACAGTGTGTGGTTGCCCCATGAGGAAGGAAAGCTAAAGTAAAGGGTGAAGAACAACGCGCATGCTGTTGCTACTGCCACGAGCATGCCGCGAGTCTCGGTCACACCAATGAACACCCCATCCCACACAAAAGCAGGCATGCTCACAATGAGCACCAGCGAGCACCACAAGTGATAGTACATAGCAGTTTCCACAACCTCTGCTTCACTGGTAAACATAGTGAATATAGCATGCGGGAACAAAGTGTAAACAAGAACAAAAACCATAGTTATTGCTGTGCTCCACACAAAGAGCCAGCGCACACAACGATGCATCTGCTTGTGGTCACGCGCTCCATAATATTTACCCACAACCGCCTCACCAGCAAATGCAATGCCGTCCATGAAATAACTGAAGAGATGGAACAGCTGCTGCATCATGGTGTTCACAGCGAGAACTATATCACCACGCATAGCACCGGCGCGAATGAAGAAAAGATTCACTGCCAGCATAAAGATGCAACGCACAAATATGTCGCTGCTCACCTTAAAGAAACGGCCACTTCCCTTGAAGTCGAAAGCGTTCTTCACATGCAAGTCACGCACTATCGATGCGAAACGCTTGCGCACACGCCAACAAGCATATATCACTCCCACCCACACTGCCGTGAGTGTGCCCACTGCGATGCCTTTGAATCCCATGTCAAGAACATACACCGCAACAAGGCTCACAATCACATTGAGCACATTAACGCCTATCGAGATAATCATCGGGCTACGAGAATCTTGCATTCCCAGCAACCAACCCTTTATCGACATCGTCATCAGTACTGCAGGAGCGCCCCACACCACTATCGAAAAATAAGTCGATGCAAGGGCCGACACCTCAGGACTAGGACTCATTATCCACAACAAGAGCCATCGTAGTGGCACTTGAAGTATCACCATCGCCACACCTGCAATCAAGGCAATGGCACTTGAGCGCTGAAGGGTGTTTACCTGGTCCTGATGAGAGCCTCGCCCATATGCTTGGGCAGTAAGCCCCGATGTGCCCATCCTCAGGAATCCAAAGTTCCAGTAGAGAACGTTCATCATCATGGCACCCACGGCCACAGCACCTATAAATTGTGGAGCTCCCAGATGCCCTGCGATTCCCGTGTCGAGCAGGCCCAACAATGGCTCAGCAATGTTGGCAATTATCGCTGGCAGCGATATTGCCATTATTTCCCTATTTATTTTCGACAGTCTCATGTGTTTTATAAAAAACGATGCAAAGTTACAAATTAATGTGATAATGAGCAAGTAACCACAAAGGACCACCCCACTCTCAACTTTCCATCGTAAAGGTTAAACTTATTTAATAGTTTGGGTTATGTAAGTTTAGTTATTAACTTTGCAATCAGTAACAAAAAAAGCACAAGAAAATGAAATACATTAAATTTTTCACATTAGCCATTTTGGCTGTAGCACTCATGGCTTGTGGCGACGATGAGCCAAAGAGCACATTCACCCGAGACTTCAATATGGTCTACCCACAGCTGCCTGCAGGACACAAGTCAATTAGCAAGATTGAGCGAATCTATGACAATGGAGATAAGAGTGTGGCAACTGCTACCTATGATGGAGACCACCTCAAGAGTGTGAATGTAGTGACCACTGGCAGGGACAACTATAGCAACGAGGAAACAATTATTTTCGACTATAAGAATGGAGCAATAATTTGTGACAAAGCCATTCAGGACGTCACCTATTCGTTTGAAGTCAATAGCTTTGGAGCTATCAATCGACTGAAAAACGTGACCACTAGTCAAACTGCAGCAGCTATGGTATATAACGAGTCTGGTCGTCTTGATGCGACTCAAGTAGTTACCGCATCTACCACTGGCACAACCAAGTATGATTGGATGAGCGGCAACATTACCCAATGGGTGAGCCGTGACGTCAACAAACTCGATAGCGTAGTCTATGAATATGGAACCGATGCCATTCCCAACAAGGGCTGCATCGACATTCCAGGCAACGAGACTATCACCTTCACCAAGTTTGTGTGCGCCTTCATGCGCAATGCTGGTCTCTTTGGTACCACAAGTGCCTATCTGCCAACTGCCATCAAAAAGGACTTTGACTATTCTCAGGCTGAGGACCAAAACTCCAGCAACCCACAGCTCAAACGTTACAACATTACCTACGAGCTTGACAGCGACGGCTATGTGAAGAGCTACACAACCACCGAGAATCCCAAGTACACGGTAAAATTCACCTACCGGTAAGCGTTAAGGCTTAACGTGTTTAGTAGTGATTGTTGAGGTAACATCGCTTGAACAGCAAGGAGTTGAGGTGTTTGGCACCTTGACCGAAGCGCAATTGCGCAACCGTCTAGAGCCCGACAAGGGCATCTTCATCGCCGAGAGTCCCAAAGTGATTGACGTGGCTCTTAATGCTGGATACGAGCCACTGGCACTGTTGTGCGAGCGACGCCACATCGAGGGCGACGCCACATCTATCATCGCACGTTGTGGCGACATTCCCATTTACACTGGTGAGCGTGAATTGCTGTCGCAACTCACTGGCTACGTGCTCACACGTGGCGTTTTGTGCGCTATGCGCCGACCCACAATGCCCAGCGTTGAGCATGTGTGTCACAATGCACATCGCGTGGTTGTGATTGATGGTGTTACCGACACCACCAACATTGGCGCAATCTTCCGCTCGGCAGCTGCTTTGGGAATCGATGCGGTCCTGCTCACCCCCACTAGCTGCGATCCTCTTAATCGCCGTGCGGTGCGTGTGTCTATGGGCTCGGTGTTCCTCGTGCCATGGACATGGCTAGAAGAACCTATCCAAAGTCTCAACAACCTTGGTTTCAAAACTGTAGCAATGGCGTTGACCGACAAATCAATCAGTCTCGATGATCCCATTCTAGCCACTGAACCTCGATTGGCAATCGTGATGGGCACCGAAGGCGACGGCCTGTCCCATGAAATCATAGAACAGACCGACTATGTTGTACGCATACCCATGAGTCATGGTGTGGATTCATTGAATGTGGCTGCTGCATCGGCAGTTGCCTTCTGGCAACTACGAATGAAAGAGTGAGAGTAAATAAGGTATTCCAATCTTTAACCTCTTTCTTCTCATCATTTACGAGAATCGAATGCATCCATAATTACTGTTGGGCGATGGTTTTGGAATGCACCCAGCGGATAATGACCTTCGGCCTCAGGAGCCCAATAGAACACACCGGGGCAATTGCCGCCTGTCTGAGTGCGAGCGGCATCGATTAATCGAGTCATAAATGCTTTACCGGCTTCTGGACGACGAGCCTCATATCCTGTTTCCACTATCATCACTGGGCATTTGTATTCATTTGCAAGTGTGTTTATGTTATCTATAACGCGTTCTAGCGTCTCATCCTCGCTTTTGGTTAGGCCAGCATCCATATCCCAGTAAGGATAGACACTCACACCTATCATGTCAAAGTGCGCCTTGTATTTCTTTAAGCCATTGAAAATGGTGTGGTAACGTTCAATATCACATGCGGCATCAAGATGCACAATGCATGTTGCATGTGGATACACTTTCTTGGCAGCACGATAACCTGCCTCGGTGAGACCGGCATACTGCTTCATGTTCTCAGGCGTATGTCCCATAGGCCATAGGAAACCATTAGTTGTCTCATTTCCTATCTGTATCCACTTCACATCAATTCCGTTATCTTTCAATAGTGTGAGAGTCTCTGTTGTGTGCATCGCCAAAGCGCGTTTCATCGCATCGTAGTTATAGAGACGCCATCGTGATGGTATATTCTGTTTCCCTGGATCGGCCCACCAGTCACTGTAGTGGAAATCTATCATTATCGCCATACCTTGTGCTTGAGCGCGTTTGGCCATTGCCAACACATCATGCATGTCGCACTCGCCTCCGCGTGGATTCACCCACACACGGAACCTCGCCGCGTTAAGTCCCAGCTCATGCATAAGCGTGATGTTGTCACGTTCCTCGCCTGCATTATTATAGAGTTTTACACCAAAGCGTTCCAATGCACTAGTGCCACTGATGTCAGCGCCAAGCCAAAATTCCGACTGAGCCATTGCTGCTATACTCACTACGACAGCCATTAATAGTGTCACGACTTTTTTCATGATTATGGTGTTTTTAAAATGATTTATCAAGTATCAGTTCACTTATTTGAGGAGATCCAAGAATTGGTCTTCATTGATTATATCAATGCCTAGCTTCTGGGCTTTCTCTAGTTTGGAGGGGCCCATGTTCTCGCCAGCAAGGATGAAACTTGTTGCCTTGCTGATGCTGCTCACGTTCTTGCCGCCATTCTGCTCAATCATCGCCTTGTACTCTTCGCGCGAATGATGCTGGAACACACCACTAATTACAATTTTCTTACCTTCGAGTTTGGTAGTGCGGTTGGCAAGTTCCTCTTCGCTCAGAGCCATCTGGAGTCCTGCCCATCTCAGTCGCTCCACAATGTCGCGATTGGTGTCGACGGCAAAGTATTCCACTATGCTTTGAGCAATCTTGGGACCTATCTCAGGGATAGCGGCAAGTTCCTCGGCACTCATCTCCATCAAGCGGTCAATGTTGTGCACGTTGCGAGCAAGCACCTTGGCGGTGGTCTCGCCCACAAACTGAATAGACAGCGCAAAAATCACTCTTTCAAATGGCACTTGCTTTGATTGCTCGATGCCACGCATAATGCGCTGAGCACTCTTGAGCTGGAAGCGGTCAAGACTAACGAGCTTGTCCACAGTGAGGTCATAAAGATCGGCGATATTGTTTACTAGCCCGCTCTCATGCAGCTGAGCGGCAACTTCCTCGCCTATGCCGTCGATGTTCATGGCATGACGGCCCACGAAGTGCTCTATGCGGCCAGTGATTTGCGGCTTGCATTCCCATTTGTTGGGGCACACCCATGCCGCTTCACCCTCTATGCGCTGCAATGCAGTGCCACACACGGGACAGTGAGTGACAAACTTCAGCGGCTCGGCACCCGCCTCTCGTTGTTTGGTGTCGACTCCCACAATTTTGGGGATGATTTCACCGCCTTTTTCCACATAAACCATGTCGCCATCGTGAATGTCGAGCTGACGGATTATGTCCTCATTGTGCAACGATGCGCGCTTGACAATTGTGCCACTCAGCAACACAGGCTCAAGGTTGGCAACTGGGGTGATGACACCTGTGCGTCCCACCTCAAAGCTCACCGACTTGAGCTTGGTGCACTCGCGCTCGGGAGCAAACTTAAAGGCAATCGCCCAGCGTGGCGACTTGGCAGTAGCGCCCAGATTGAGCCACTGGCGCAGCGAGTTGAGCTTAAATACGAGTCCGTCGGTGGCTACTGGCAATGACTTGCGCTCTTTATCCCAGCGCTCAATGAAATCGGTAACGGCATCGATTGACTCAAGCACCTCGGTATGGGCTATCTTGAAACCCCACGAGCGCGCTGCCTCCATTGCCTCGGTGTGGGTCTTGTAGGGCAGATTCTCACCCAGGATGAAATAGAAATAGGCATCAAGCCCACGTCGTGCCACCTCGGCGCTGTTCTGCAGTTTCAAAGTTCCAGCGGCAGCGTTGCGGGGATTGGCAAAAAGTGGCTCCTCGTTGAAGGCGCGTTCCTTATTCAGGCGTTCAAAGCTTGCCCATGGTAGCATTATCTCACCGCGAACCTCAAATTTTGCAGGAAAATCCATGCCTTTAGGCAATTCCAATGGAATGCTGCGAATAGTGATGACATTGGCGGTCACATCATCGCCACGCACACCGTCGCCACGTGTCACGGCGCGCACCAGGCGACCGTTCTCATATGTCACCGATATGCTCGTGCCGTCATATTTCATCTCACCGACGATTTCGACCGGTTCGCCACCCAAGCCATCCTTGGCACGACGCAGGAAGTCTTGCACCTCCTCAATGCTGTAGCTGTTGCCAAGCGACATCATGGGGCGCTCATGCTGCACTTGCTTGAAACCTTGGCTCAAGTCACTGCCCACGCGCTGGGTGGGCGACAGTGGATCGGCCATCTCGGGATGTTTCTCCTCAAGGTCTTGCAGCTCACGCATCAGGTGGTCAAACTCCTGATCGCTGATGGTGGGTTGATTAAGAACATAATAGCTATGGTTGTGGCGGTTTAGCGTCTCACGCAACTCCACAATCCTTGCTTCCTCGCCCGTGAGCTGCTTAGGTTGTTCAACCTGCTCCTCACTATTGTTGTCTATCTCAAAATCGTTGAATAAACTACGCTGAATATCCATAGGTTACTAAAAACTAATAAATGTTGTCAAAATCACCTCGTTGATGAGCTGGGCGTTGAACTTTTCGATATCGGTAAGTTCTGTTGGAGATTTCCTTTTCTTGTACCACTTTTGTGCGTTGAAGTATTTTTGAAATTTGGCAACTTTAAAAGTTGCACCATGGCGAGCAAAAATCTCGGCATACATAAGCTCAAGAGCATCCTTTGGGAAGAGCTTGAGCAACTCGTGAGTTAGTGGCATTACTGCTGTGAAAGCCCACTTGCCGTCAACTCCTTCCCATGGGCACTGCACTTTAGTGAGCACATTGTTTTCTTTGTCGATGAGACTAGGGTCGTGGCTAACAAATGGCTGGTCTCTAACAACCTTTGCCATCAGGCCGTCAGCTGTGAACTGCACTTGCCATATCATGGGCCCCATTATTGCTCCTGCACCACCGCCACCAGGCATTTTTCCATATTTCGAACTTTTTGGATCGCCACTACTCACCCGACCATTACCATAGGTAATTTCAATAGAGTCGTCCTCAATCTTACTAACCTCATAAATTCCAGGGTCGTTGTTATACTTGCTGCCTTCATAAAAATCTTGCCATAACCCAAACACCGAGTTCTCGCCATTTTTTAGCATGTAATTACCAGCCAATAGATATGGTATATAGTAAGTGACTAATTTCTTGTGATCATCAGTCATAATATACATTTTGCATTCTTCTCGATTAGTGCAATAATAAGCTTCAACGGCTATACCTTTTGCGTTGCGGTAAATGACCATGGTGTCGTTGCCAAGTTTCTCTACCGAGAGTGATAAGCCCTTCCTTTTTGATTTTATGCGATTCATGCCTATCAAGGATAAGCCATCATTAAAGGTTATTTCCTTATTATTAGCAAAGAATTGCTTAGCCTTAAGAACTTTGCGCTTGTCGTAGCGATGCTCGAGTTGCGACTTAATGTCTGCTCTAAGCGTTTCTCCAATTCTTTGTGTTTCGAGAGAACGGGAGTTAACTACAAAAGTCAACCCGCATACTATAGCTGTCACTAAAAAGATTCTCGGTTTCATACTAGAAAACTTTACAAATTAAACATTGCAAATATAGGCTTTTTCTTTTGTTTCTGCAACGAAATAATTCTTTTTTTCAATCTATTAAGAACATCTTTAGGAAGATATTCAACAACCTTTTTAATGTTGTTCAAACTTATGGTTTCACTATATTTTTGTAAACACAATTACACAACACTTAACTAAAAACTCTTAACTATGAACTTCCTCTTCCCTCTCCACTCACTGAAAACTGCTTCCACCTATTTTGATAATTTGTGGTCAATTCCTGGTAATTTGTATAAAAGAACCATGCGCAGCCAACTTTGTGAGATTAAATAAAAAAAACATTTTTGTCCCACCAAGTGATTCCATGTTTCCATGCGCAGCTTCTCTTTCCTCTTACTTGCAAATGCAGAACAGTATTTGCGAATAGCGTTCTTTGACATATTGCCATCCTCACATCACTTAACAGGCAAAGGTGTAGTTAGTGTATTGCAGCGCATGCGCACTGTTCATTACAATTTGATGCGGTGTTTTCTTTTATTCCTGAAAAAACTTGACTGATTCCATCGATTCCACTGATTCCATTTTTCAAAATTTCTGCGCAAACAGGCTTTTCGACAACGATAGGTGCAACTTTGTGAAAAAAAACATTTTTGTCCCACCAAGTGATTCCATGTTTCCATGCGCATCTTCTCTTTCCTCTTACTTGCAAATGCAGAACAGTATTTGCGAATAGCGTTCTTTGACATATTGCCATCCTCACATCACTTAACAAGCAAAGGTGTAGTTAGTGTATTGCAGCGCATGCGCGCTGTTCATTACAATTTGATGCGGTGGTTTCTTTTATTCCTGAAAAAACTTGACTGATTCCATCGATTCCACTGATTCCATTTTTCAAAATTCCTGCGCAAGCAGGCTTTTCGACAACGATAGTTGCAGCTTTGTGAG
This sequence comes from uncultured Bacteroidales bacterium, assembly GCA_902785925.1. Lineage (GTDB taxonomy): Bacteria > Bacteroidota > Bacteroidia > Bacteroidales > Muribaculaceae > Sodaliphilus. The sequence continues at coordinate 474 of CADAAI010000006.1, read as the reverse complement.
ATTAATAAAGCATCCGCGCGCAGCCCCCATTATGAATTCTGCATTATGCGCGCCCATCCAGCTTATCATCATTTCAGGAAGTCATCGAGGTTTGGTACGTTGAGCTTCTGGGCGATTTGGATTTTCTTGTTGCTCACGGTCCCCAGGCTCTTGTAGTGCATGCACGTCATTATCACGCTTCGTGAGAATCCGCAGCAGTAGAGTGCTAGATAGTTTATCTCGTCATCACGCAGTGTGCCTCCTGCAGCCTCTTGCGCTCTTGTGAGCACATTGTCGTGCAGCTCGTTGGTGATAGTGTGCAGATTGTTCCAGAACGATTCTTGCTCCTTGCCGCTCGGCATCGTCATCAGGCTGTTGAACTTCTTAACAAAGGTGTCGCTGTCAAGTTCGTAGGACCACTTCATTAACTGGTGCACAGCACCAATCTGCTCCTCGAGGATATTTTTCAGTTCGGTGTTATTGCTGTTGTCGTGT
>CADAAI010000005.1 GCA_902785925.1 uncultured Bacteroidales bacterium | reverse complement strand
AATGTTGAGGTGGAAGATTTGATGAAGGACGTGGTGACTCTCATCAAGGAGTCAATTGAGGCTCAAACCGACAAATAACCGACAAATTCAATACAACAAAATTATATACACTAATAATCAAAGGCTTATGAGAAAAAGAAGTATTCCTGGAAAGCGTGTAACCGTTACAAGCGGTTCCCGAGTTCGAATCTCGGTCACTCCGCATTTGTTGGGCCGAAGGATATAAAAAATCCTTCGGCTTTTTATGTTGCGCTATTAAAACTTACACTCTGTGTAGTTTTTTGGGTTAATATTTGGTGGTTTCATGATTTTTGATGAATTTTGTAAGTTAAAACCAGATTTGACGATTATCAATGAATAAGATAAGATACATATTGATGTTGATGCTCACATTATTGGCGTTCACAGCTAGGAGTTGGGACTTTGTGAGCAACGGCATTGCCTACACACTTGGTGACCGTGCAGGCGAAGTGATGGTTGATGAGAATATTGTGGATGGATTGAATGCCTATGAAGGTGTGTGTATTATACCCGAGACAGTTAATTTTGAAGGCGACAATTATACAGTTACTGCTATTGCTGAAGGAGCTTTTTCCTATTCAAAGGTTACCGATGTTGTAATTCCTAATTCTGTTATAGAGTTAGGATGTGAAGCGTTCTTGGGATGTAACGAGCTCAAAAACATCACGCTCTCACTCAATATCAATGAGATACCACGAGAATGTTTCTTAGGAACCAGTCTTGTGAACATCGCAATACCTGAAGGTGTAAGGAAGGTGGGATATGCCGCTTTCCAGGACTGCCATCTGCTACACACTGTTATGTTGCCTTCGACATTAGAACGTATCGAGGCTTATGCTTTTAACGACTGCCACAATCTTTATGAAATATACTGTGCTGCCGTTAATCCTCCTAAAGCCAATGCTTGGGGCACTTTCGATGGTGTGGGCAATGTTGATGTTGTGGTCCCCGATGATGATGCAATTAATGCTTATCTCGCCGACAAAGGATGGAGCAAGGATGATCGTTTCACGCTTTACCCCGACGAAGATATCTCAGTGCTTGTGACTGTTGAGGGCGTTGCTCATGACCAAGACTGGCAACGAGTGAGTCTCGGCAACAATCTCGCCTATAAGGTGTTTGACGAGAGCGATGAATTAGTGGCGATAACAGCTGCTGACTTTTGTTACCTTCCCGCACTCGACCATGATGCCGTCTACACTATAGTGCCCACTACAATGATGGGCGAGAGTGACCCAATATATTTTACGGTTCAATCGACCACTGGCATCGAGCAATTTATTGATGATGCATTCCCTGCCGAGCCCGAGCCAATTATCGTAGCTCACTGGGGAACTCTATATGTCTATGGCGACAACTATCGTCGCATGGTGAGTGTGTGGGACATGAACGGACGTCTCTACTATGAGCGCATTTCGAGCGATGCCCAGATTATTGACTTGCCGCGTAACCGTGTCTATGTCGTGAAAGTGGGCAAATATGTAAAGAAGATATTCCTATAGGAGCGATGCAAGACGTTAATAGCGACGAGAAATACATGCGTTTGGCATTGGCCGAAGCTCAGGAGGCTGCTCGACGTGATGAGGTGCCAATCGGTGCTGTGATTGTGTGTCAAGATAGGGTGATAGCCCGTGGCCATAATCTCACTGAGACTCTCACCGACGTTACTGCACATGCCGAGATGCAGGCTATAACCTCGGCAGCCTCGTTTCTTGGAGGTAAATATCTTACCGACTGCACGCTTTATGTCACCGTTGAGCCATGCTTGATGTGTGCTGGAGCCTTGGGCTGGAGCCAAATTTCAAGGGTGGTATTTGGTGCAAGTGACGACAAACGTGGTTATCATACCTTTTGCGAGAAACCCTTCCACAAGAAGACGCAGGTGGTTGGGGGAGTGCTTGCCGATGAATGTGCTAAACTGATGACCGATTTTTTTAAGAACAAAAGATAAAATCATTACCTAATATGAAAAAGACATTACGATACTTAATGGCGATGGCCGCAGTGGTAGTGTTCTCACTGAGCTCTACAGCAAAGGATGTGACAACTGCTGTTCCCACCATTTATGACAAGGCTATTGCAGCAGCCGAGAAGCAAAACGCTATTGTCGATACAATTGAGGTTTTTAGTAATAAAATGGGACGAAGTATTAAGAACACTGTGGTGCTGCCTGCTCAATATAGTGAGAAGAAGAATCCCACTAGGTTCTTCCCGGTGGTATATCTGCTTCATGGCGCTCAAGGCAGTTATCGCGATTGGCCCAAGAAGGCTGACTTGCGTTCGCTTGCTTCGCAATATGGTGTGATAATCGTGTGTCCTGATGGTCAGGACAGCTGGTACTTTGACTCGCCAATCGATCCTAAGTTCCAATTCGAGACCTATGTGGTTCATGAACTTCGTAACTATATCGAGACTCACTATCGCACTCTTAATCACCCCAAATACCGTGCTATTACAGGTCTGAGCATGGGTGGTCACGGTGGGCTATGGCTTGGATGGCGTCACCCTGATATCTATGGTTCTTGCGGAAGTATGGAAGGTGGTGTCGATATCTATAATTATCCCAACCGATGGAAGGTGAATGAGCGTTTGGGTGACTTTGAGAGCAACAAGGAGGTGTGGCGCGAACACTCGGTAATGAGTCTAGTTCCTACGTTAGTTCCAGGCCAGAACATTGTTATTGATGCAGGAAAGAACGATATCTTTATTGAGGCCAACAATGCTTTGCACAAGGCTCTTGATGAGCATGATATTCCTCACGACTACACAGTGCGTCCCGGACGTCACTCTTGGTCGTTCTGGGTGAACGCACTCGATTACCAAATGCTATTCTTCTACAAGGCATTCAACTCGGGAGTGAACTAGTTATCCTGTGTTTTTTGTGAATTATTTGACGGTTAAATTTTTAATATCCATTTTGATATGAGATTTTTTTCAAGTAAAGTTCTGGCATGTGTTGCCTTGATGATGCTATGCTGTCTAGGTTGTAGGGCTAATAATGGAACTTCTATATCTGCGTCCGAAGCGTCAGCTTCTTCGGCACCACGAGTTAAAACAACCAAGAAGGCCGCCCCTAAGGCAGCTGCTCAGCAGAATCAGGTAAACACCGACAATCCTCAAATCAATGTCATTACTGTTAAGAGCGCTAAGATGGGGCGTGATATCAAGAATCTGGTAATCGTGCCAAAAGCAGTGGTAGATGGTGATGACACAAGATATCCAGTTGTTTATCTGCTTCATGGGCATGGAGGTAGCTATGTTGACTGGCAGGCACATACCGACCTGACTAAACTTGCAAATGATTATTCAATGATTTTTGTGTGTCCCGATGCACAGAATGCTTGGTATTTTGACTCACCTGTCGATTCTCGTTCTCAGTATGAGACTTATGTCACCAAGGAGTTGAGGGAATATGTCGAGGCTAATTATCCTACAATCAACGACGCTAAGCACCGTGCTATCACTGGTCTTAGTATGGGAGGCCACGGCGCTCTTTGGCTTGGGTGGCGACATCCCGACATATACGGTTCATGTGGTAGCATGAGTGGTGCCGTTGATATCATGACTCTTAAAGACCGTTTCGACCTCGATAAAGTGCTTGGCAAGTATGCTCAGAATCATGAGTCTTGGAAGGAACACTCGGTAATCAACTTGGTGCCAAACCTTAAAGATGGTCAAAACATCATTATCGACGATGGCGCTCAAGACTTCCTAATAAAGGAGAACCGTGCACTGCATGCAGCCTTGCTCGACAAGGGCATCAAGCACCAGTATAGTGAGCGTCCTGGCCGACACGCATGGGCCTATTGGGTGGCGTCACTGCCTCAGCATCTCAACTTCTTCGCTAAATGCTTTAAATAAGATAAACAACAATTCTTTTCACAAACTATGCCTAAAGAAAACGTTAGACCCCACATCCTGATTATCTACACAGGCGGAACGATAGGGATGATTGAAGACATTGAGACAAAAGTGCTCAAACCCTTCGATTTCTCTCATCTCATCGATAATGTGCCTAAGATAAAGATGCTAAATTATGATATTGAAAACATTCAATTTAACCCACCCATCGACAGCAGTAATATGAATCCTGTGCACTGGCGTCAAATTGCCCATGCAATTGAGAGCAACTATGACAGCTACGATGGATTTGTTATTCTTCATGGAACCGACACGATGGCCTATACTGCATCGGCACTGAGCTTTATGCTCGAGAACCTGAATAAACCAGTCATCATCACCGGTTCTCAGTTGCCAATAGGCGAAGTTCGTACCGATGGAGAGGAGAATCTTATCACCGCGTTGCAAGTGGCTGCTCACACCGACAGCAAGGGCGAAGCCATGGTGCGTGAGGTGGCGATCCTATTTGAGAATCACCTGCTCAGGGGCAACCGTAGTTCTAAAGTGAGTGCCGATAATTTTAATGCTTTCTTGAGTAACAACTATCCTGACCTTGCTAATATTGGATTAGATATAAACTTCAATGAAACAGTTCTTTATCGCACTACCAACAACAGGCCTCTCATGGTTCACAACAACATGGATCCCAATGTCCTAATCCTAACGTTATTCCCAGGAATCACTAAGGAAATTCTTCAGCATCAGCTTTCAACTCCGGGCATTAAGGGGGTTGTGATGCGCACTTTCGGTGCGGGAAATAGTCCGAGTGATCAGCAGTTTACTAGCACAATAGCCGAAGCTGTGAATAGGGGAGTAGTGATTGTCAATGTTACTCAGTGCTCTACTGGCTCTGTTAACAGTAATCTATACGACACTGGCGACGCTCTCGCCAAGGCAGGTGTGATCAGTGGCAACGACATTACTTGTGAGGCGGCAATCACCAAGTTAATGTATCTCTTTGGCATGGGTATGTCTCCAAAGCAGGTGAAGAAATACATGCAGTACAGCATTTGTGGTGAAATGACAATAAATAACTAATTCTACAACTGATATGTTAGCAAGATTAATCCTTTCGGCTGTAGCAGTGGGTATTACGGCCTATTTCATGGACAGTGTCACTATTGAGCCTTGGTGGGTAACGGTGATTGTAGCAGTAGTGCTGGGGCTCATCAACTCGGTTGTGAGGCCTATCGTGAAACTGCTCTCCTTGCCAATCACAATTCTTACTCTAGGCCTTTTCGCTTTTGTGGTGAATGGTTTAATGGTGCTGCTCTGTGCCTATTTTGTCAAAGGTTTTGATGTTCAGGATCTCTGGGCAGGAATACTATTCAGCATCATTCTTGCAGTAGTGAACTGGGTGCTGAACATGATGTTCTCAAAGGAATAGGTAATTCCTGAGTACAAAAAACTGTGGCTTGAGAAATCTTTATTTCTTAAGCCACAGTAGTTGTCTATAAATAATGTGTCTTTGTTTATTCGCTTTTGAATTTCAGTGAGTTGCGCTCGGCGCTCTCGATACGTTTGTTGCGCCAGCAACTGCGGCACAACGCCACATAACGATCATCGCCACCAATCTCAACCTGGTTGCCGTCGGTGACGATATTGCCCTGGCCATCGATGCGGGCGTTGATGCTGGTTTTGCGTCCACAAGCGCAAGTCGATTTTATTTCTTCAATAGAGTCGGCAATCTCAAACAGGCGCCTTGAGCCCTCAAAGAGGTGTGACTGGAAATCTGTCCTCAAGCCGTAGCACACTACGTTGGTGCCATAATCATCTACGATACGGGCGAGCTGGTCGATTTGCTCCTCGGTGAGGAATTGTGACTCGTCAATCAATATCCAGTCCTTAACCACTAGACTACTTTCGTAGAGTTGTGTCACATACTCATAGAGGTTCATCTCAGGATAAATCCAGCTGCACTCACGCTCAATGCCAATGCGAGAGCGAATCACGTTCTCCTTCTCGCGATTGTCGATAATGGGCTTCATGCACAAGTATTTGAGCCCACGTTCTTCAAAGTTATAGGCCTGAGTGAGAAGCAATGCGGTCTTGGCCGACCCCATTGTGCCATATTTGAAATAAAGTTTTCCTCGTCCGTTCATAGCAATCGCAAAGTTAGAAAAATTAATCTCTAAATCAACACAAAAATGTGAGAAAGTTATTAACAATTTTGTCCCGTTTAGGCACAATTTTTTGTGGCAGTTATGATGGTTGAAAAAGTAATAAAAATGTCTTGTTGGTTATTTTGTGTACTTGTTGTTGCATTTGATTCATTTTTTTTGTTGTAATTTTGCAGCCTGAAAATATACAAACTATAAATATAACATATCATGGGAAAGATTGACAAAGTCTCAGTCACACAAGTTAAGGACTACATCATGATTACATTGGGACTGGTGTGCTACTGCTTCGGTTACTCGGCATTTTTGCTGCCCGAGAAGATTGTTACTGGTGGAGTGACTGGTCTTGCTTCGCTCTTGTACTTCGGCTTTGGGTGGAATGTGGCAATCATCTACTATGTCATAAACGCCATTTTGCTGGCAATCGCTTTCAAGACAGTTGGTAAGCAGTTTGTGATTCGCACGATTATCGGTGCTACTATTGCAACCCTACTACTTGGTGTTATGGTGCCATTGTTCAAGGAACCAATCGTTGCTCAGCAACCGTTCATGAGTGTAATAATCGGTGCAGTGCTGTGTGGAATGGGTTTGGGAATAGTGTTCACTCACAATGGAAGTTCAGCAGGTACCGACATCATTGCAGCTATGGTTACTAAGCACAGCAATGTCTCGTTTGGTCGCACAATGATTTATGTTGACCTCCTCATCATCAGTTCAAGTTACTTGATATTCCATTCTCTCGACAAGATTGTATATGGATTGATATTCATGTTTATTTGCTCTATTGCAGCCGATATGGTTATCGATAGCAACCGCCAGAGCGTCCAGTTCATGATTTTCTCTAAGAAGTGGAAGGAGATAGCCAACGCCATCACTCGTGAGACACATCGTGGCTGCACTGTGCTTCACGGCACTGGCTGGTATACTCAAAGTGAGGCAACTATCCTTTTGGTGATGTGCCGCAACTATGAGAGCATGCACATGTTCCGAATCATCAAGGCGATTGATGAGGATGCATTTGTTTCTCAAGCTAAGATTAAGGGCGTGTATGGCGAGGGTTTCGACCATGTGAAAATTAATGTCAAGAAGCACGAGGCCGAAGAAATTGCTCATGACGCTATGCCTATTGAGCCCACCGAGCAAGACCAAAAATCTTGATGTGAATCGAAATTAACGCCACAAAATAATTCGCTATTTTGGGGTGCCCGATATTTTGGCACTATTTTTGCTTTTACTATAGAAAATAGTTGCGAAAATATTTGGCATTAATAAAATAAAATCAGTAATTTTGCAGCTGTTTACAAGACAATTTTATTTTTACTTAACTATTTAAATTATTCAGACTATGGCTTACGTAATTAGTGACGACTGTGTAGCATGCGGAACTTGCATGGATATGTGTCCAACTGGCGCTATCAGCGAGGGTGACATCTATGTAATTGATCCCGACACTTGCATCAGCTGCGGTACTTGCGCTGAGGCTTGCCCAAACGAGGCAATTAGCGAAGGCTAATACACTCACTTAGAGTATAAAGCAAAACGGTGCCACATCCCTGCATGGGGATGTGGCGCTTTGTTTTGTCGATTACCCCAGAATGTTGGTGGTTGAGGGGTTCTTGGAATCTCAAGGTTGGAGGCAGTGAAAAAAATTTGGGTTTGAGGTTGATAATGATTAACTTTGCAGTCATGAAACGCTCAAATACTACTACGGTGAAAAAGACGATAAAGAACTCTTCATTATGGTTTTATGTGCTGGCAGTGTTTTGCATTGTTGTGCAACTGCTTGCTGTTGAATACCATTTCAATGCAATAGCCGATAATAACTGGTTGGATCATGTGACATTCAAGGAGTTGTGCCTTCTTGTGATTAACAATATTGCTGACGCGATAATTGTGCTGTTGCCTTTTGTCGCTCTCAGTCCACGCTGGCGCAAGTGGAGTTGGATTGCGATATGGCTTGTGACTCTATGGTGTTTAGCACAGTTTCTCTACATGCCCAGCTATCGCGACTTGATGCCAATGTCATCATTCTTTCTTGTCGACAATGTGGGCGGCACTGTGGCTCAAAGTGCTATGGGGGCAGTTCGGCTTGCCGATTTAGAAGTGCTCTTGCCCCCAGTTTTGCTTTATATCGTCTACCGTATCTGGTTCAAGCGTGGTATCGAGTCAAGTCGCAGTTCGTTTGGCCAAAGATTAGGATTGTCGTTGCTTAGTTTAATGGTATTTGCTGGCATTAGGTTGGGTATGACAGCATTACATTATAAAGAGGATGAGAATTGCCCTAGCTTTCGCATGCAGCTAGTTAACGACTACTGCGTGATGTGGACCCGTCAGGGCGATTATCTTAATGCTAACGGCATGGTGCCTTATGTTACTTATGGCCTTGTGACAACAATATTCGACCGCGTAACGCTCACCGATGAGCAGAAGCAGGAGGTTACTCGCTTTATTAATGAGCAACCCCAACCTGGCGACGATTATGCCAGTGCGCGAGGCAAGAACGTGATTTTACTTGTTGTGGAGTCTCTCAACTCATGGGTTATAAACCTTGAAATTGATGGCCGAGAAGTTACTCCCACCCTGAATGCATTGTGCCGTGACACCGAGAACAACCTTCTCACTCTCAACATGCGCTCACAGGTGAAGAACGGACGCTCAAGCGACGGCATTTTCATGTACAACACAGGTTTACTCCCGCTTACCACTCAGGCGGTTGCGAGCACCTTTGGCGACGTTCCTTATCCATCGCTGGTGAAGATGCTTGGCGATTATGACAGTTTTTATGCATGCTGCGACGAGCCCACCCTGTGGAATGTGCGCAATATGTCGATTATCTATGGATATCGCGACTTCTATGGTAGAGCCGAGATTGCCGATACTTTGAAGAACAATGGCTATTTGCTTGACAAGGCTTTACTTGAAGAGGTGACTCGACTGTTGCCAGAGCGCAAGAGTCCGCTTATTGCTCTAGTGGCAACAGCGGGAATGCATCATCCCTACAACTCACCAATGGAGCCCACCACTTGGGTGCAGAACAGTGGTCGTTATACCAGCGAGGTGCGTTGCTATTTAGAATGTGCCAATGCATTTGATATGGCCCTCGCTAAATTTCTTGCCAACTTGAAGTCGCAAGGTATCTACGACAACACTATGATAGTGATTGTGAGCGATCACAGCGAGATAGTTGACGATGCTCCTGCTGGTCGTCCATCAATTGACCCAGAAGGAGACAAGTGTGTGTTCCTTGTCTTAAACTCAGGGCAGAATGGCATTATTGATGGACCTGTAGGGCAAATTGATGTATTTCCAACCCTTATTGAACTGATGGGAGTTGGCAATAGCCATTGGAGTGGCCTTGGCAACAGTGTGCTTCGTGGCGAGGTCACATCGGTTGCAACGTCACCGACCGAGGGCATAGGCAGTGGCGCTCTCTATAACCGACAGAAGCAGGCGTGGAGCATTAGCGACATGATTATCACAAGTCGCTGGTTTGAGCCCAAGAAATAAAGTGTGCATTTTTATGCAGATCTTTAAATTGTCTTTTGGATGATTGATATTCTACAAAATAAATAAAAGCGGGTCTCACGACTCGCTTTTATTAATAGTGTCTTAATAAACCAAACTTATCACATTAGTAACTAAATTAATTTATGCTAAAAATTATTGTTGTTGTTCTTTCTGTCTCAAAACCAATTGAATATGGCATACATGTTAATGCCATGTGCCGTTTTGCGGCACACTATGAGTAGATAAAGAAAAAACCTGATTCTATAAAAAGATTCTTAACAAATAAGGCAATCAACTATTTACTCACATTTTCAATTGCAAATTTACATCCTGTTTTTCATTTCTCCAAATTTTTATCCAATTATTTTACGATTTTATGTATTTTTTCCGAGATGCTTGTGTTCCTTGCATGTATTCCTTGCGTTATTCAATAAATATTATTATCTTTGAACCAAATAAAATTACCATCAAGAAACAATTAGAATGGATAATAAAGATTGGAAGGCAATGCTTGGGGCCGCGTTCGACATTGACCCCGAAGCTGTAAGTCAAGAGTCGGCTTGCGAAGCTGACGAAGCAGCATCGGCGCTTGAGCAGCAAGGAAAAAAGATGATTGACATTATTCTTGACAAGAAGGGGCGCAACGGCAAGAAGGCAACTATTATTGCCAATCTGTCACTCGACGATGAGACTCTGAAGCAGCTTGCGTCAGACCTTAAGAGAGTGTGCAGTGTTGGAGGCTCGGCCCGTGGCGGCGAGATTCTCATTCAAGGCGACATGCGTGATAGGGTGCTCGAGTATTTAAATAGCCAAGGTTTTAAAGCTAGAATAATATAGGATAGATTTTTATTCATAATAGTTATTAGCGACTTATTTTGTCAAAGTGATGGCACAAAAAGGAATAAAGATAATCAAGGCATCGGCAGGATCGGGCAAGACCTATACACTTGCCCGAACCTATATTGCCAATCTCATAGGAATACCAACAGGAAAGCAAGTTAAAGTAGTAGATAAGAAAGGTGAAGAGAATACTCTTGATTGTTTCAAACTAAGAAAGGATTTTAATTACCATCGTCACATCCTTGCTATCACATTCACCAATAAAGCTACCAACGAGATGAAGGAGCGCATCATTAGCGAGCTTTACAATTTGAGCAAGGGTGAGGGAGAATATGTGAAAGATTTCAAGGTGATGTTCGCCGACGATTCTTTTGAGTCGGTGATGTTCGCTACTCGTCGCGCATTGAGTGCTATATTGTTCGACTATGGTTCGTTCAATGTAAGCACTATTGATTCGTTCTTTCAGGGCATCTTGCGCAATTTCGCCCGTGAACTCGACCGCGACTTTAATTATAGTCTTGAGATAGATGAGGACTATGCAACCAGTGTAGCAGTGCATGACTTCCTTGCTGAACTCGGAAGTAAGGGGGAACATCAGCGTGCCATCGATGATTGGGTAAAATCATTTATCATCAAGAATATCACTAATAATAAGACTTGGGACTTCTTTGGTGAGCACAGTGCCAATGAGCTGAAGAAGTTTGCAGCAGTTATCTATCAGGAGACGTTCAGAGACCATCATGAGGAAATTGTTAACTACTTAAGCGATATAGGCTCAGGTTCAGGCACATCGAGTGTTTTCCAGTTCAAGCAACAGCTCATCATGCGTCGAAACTTGCGTGAACAGAGCATTAAGGATGCCCAGCGCGATGTCGCCGATTTCTTCCATCGTTATGGCATTCTCCCTGATCATATTGACGGTAAATCTTCATTGAAAAAGATTAGTAGTGGAGATTTGTCGCCATTTGAGAGCAAGAGCTCAATGACAACACTTAAAAAGTATTCACAGGAAGATAGCGCTCTGGTAACCGTTCTAAAGAAGAACTACAAGGATAAGGTTACCTCAGATCAATGTGCCGAACTTAAGAACTTATTGCAGCAGGTGTTTATCCACGAAGCCATGGTCAACTTCCTTGATAATGTGATTGAAAACATCTGGAAGTTGGGCTTGTTGGGAAAGATTGATGAGAAGCTCGAACAGTTTCGTAAGGACACTAACAGCATCATGATTGCCGATACTAACGACCTGATAAGCCGTGTGCTAGCCTGTGGAGCAATCTTCATCTATGAGCATGCCGGAAGTGCAATTAATAACTACATGATTGATGAGTTTCAAGATACTAGCCGCAAACAGTACAACAACTTCAGGCCTCTTCTTGAGGAGAGCATTGCCCGTTATAACGAGAACCTTATAATCGGTGATGAGAAGCAGTCGATATATCGTTTTCGCAACAGCGATCCTAGCATGCTGCGCGAGGAGATAGAACAGCATTTTGATGCCGATGTCGACCCTCTTGACACCAACTACCGTAGCTATCGTTCAATCATTGAATTCAACAATGAACTGTTTTCACAGGTCATCGACTGTTATCACAAGGATGCACCACAGTATACGTCGTTAAGTAAGACCTATGCCAACATAAAGCAGAAAGTACACAAGACTTCAAAAGATGGATTGGTAAATATTAACGTTGTGCCTTTTGAGAAATACGCAAAAGAGGCTCAACAGAAAATCATCTCATCGCTTCCTGCCTACATCAATATGCTGCGTGGTCGTGGCTATGAGATGAAAGATATAGCAATCCTTGTGAGTACTAATGGCGAGGGTAATGCGATAGTTGAGACCTTGCTCGAATACAATGACTCACTCGGCAGTGAGATGCATCCTGACCACATCGATATCGTGTCGGCTGAGTCATTGCTTCTCAAGAATTCACCGTCGATAAGGCTTATAATAAGTGTGCTCCAGTTCCTTGAACTCACTCAATATCAGGTAGAAGAGGATGAAAATGAAGACCTCGACTCTCTGTCTGCCCGATTTATCAAGAAGAGAGTGAGTGAACAGCGCCGCTACAAGGTGCTTCACGACTTTGAAGCGAAAATTCAGCCACTAGGTGCCGATGTCAATACTGGCGAGATTCTGCTTGACTGTTTTGGGGCCGATAGAAAAGAATTTTCTACATTGACTCCTGAGCAGCGTCTTGCTGCCTATTCAAAGATAGCCCGGGAGGTAATGCCCGATCCCACTAGCCAACTCACAAACCTTGTGAATATTGTTGACAAGATTATTGATAAGTATATCTTGCCCAGCAATCAGGACGGCGAAAATAAAAATACCGATGCTAAAATTGAAAACTCTTTTCTAATGGCGTTCATGAATGTGGTGCTCGACTTCACGCGTCAGCGCAATGGTGGCACAGTCAGGGAATTCCTGCAGTTCTGGGAAGAGAAGAAGAACAAGTTAGCAGTGAACTCTCCCGCCGATGCCGATGCCGTGAGTGTGATGACAATTCACAAGTCTAAGGGGTTGGAGTTCAAGTGTGTCATTGTCCCGTTTGCCAACTGGAAATTGATGCCAGGTAATGAGTTGATGTGGATCAAGAAAGATGACTGGCTTAATGCTGGCCCCATCGAGGGCATTGGTTTGAGCAACAGCGACCTGTTGCCTCCACTCATTCCCATCAATCTCAATTCACTCAAGAATGCATCGCTTCTTGACCATGTGGTTAACGAGGAAGAAGAGAACACTCTTGTCGACAACCTCAACAAGTTGTATGTCGCTCTCACTCGACCCAAAGAAGAACTTCACATTTTTGTTCATATCAAAGAGGAAGATCTGTCGAAGTGCACTGCTCTAAGCGCATCGGGCGATGCGGGGACTTTGCTTTACAACTTTGCCGTTGGAAATGTTGATAGCGGCATTGAGATGCAAAAAACTGAGCAGCTGCTTGATTGCTGGTTGGTAGATGGCGATAAAACTATAGCTGGTGATGAAAGTGATAACAGTGATAATTCTGTTGAAGAGGAACTTTCCAATAAGTTGGCTGTTATATCTTATACCAAGGGTTCGCCTATAGTTCGTAAGGATAAATCGACCGATGAAGGCGATAAACGTGGCAATTTCATGCCTACCTATTATGTGTCACACACGACAATGCCGGTTCATGTGAGTATGCCGAACACCAGAGGTACAGTGACAGCCGAAGGATTGAGGATGCATGAACTTTTTAGTCTTATAAAGACCATCGACGACTTTGCTTTTGCTCAAAAATATGGTGTTGCTAACGAACTTTTCACCGATAACCGATATTGGAGTAAAAAGCGTTTTTCCGACTTGATAGAGACAATAAAAGGCGATGAGCAGCTGATGAGCTGGTTTGACAGTGCAAATGTCGTTTACACCGAGCGAAACATCAGTTATCCGCATGAGGAGGGTAGCAGTGACCATGAACACCGCCGTCCAGATCGCATTGTTAAGCGTCCCAGTGGCGAGGTTGTGGTGGTTGATTACAAGTTTGGAATCAAAACCGACCCTAAGACCGTTGCCGACGATGCTGCTATGGTTAAGGAATACATGAACTTGCTCAGACAGCTTGGTTACGACCACATCGAGGGATATCTGTGGTATGCGCGCAGCAACAAAGTTATCCCTGTTGATTAGCTTTTCAACCTACAATATAGAATAGTTCAGCTACTAAACGCAAAAAGTTTATATGATTCCATTCATCATGGCGTAGAAGGAGAGTCCCGAAACGCTCTTGATGCCCAGTTTTGCCGTCATGTTCTTTCGGTGAGTTAGTACAGTATTGATGCTAATGTTTAGCTCTTGTGCTATCTCTTTGTTTGTCTTTCCTGATGCGATTAGTCGCAGCACTTCTGCCTCTCTAGAGGATAGCGCTGTACTTTCTTTATCTTTATTATGATGTGCTTCAAGCAACGAATTAAATTCGTTGATGAGTTGGCTCTCGGTTAAAGTAATATTGATGGTTCGAAAGTCTTCGATGGATTGGTCGCTTGGCAGGAGCAAGACAGTCTTAGCCTTGCGTGGTAGGAAAAACGGCAATCTGGCAACCAGTGTGTCTTGATCAACAAAAAATAGGTGAGGCTCTGTTGTAGTACTCAGGACGTTGAAAAATGACTCATCAACAACGAGAACATCGGTGCTGAAAACCTCGCTGAGCAGCTTCTTGAGCCCTAAAGCCGCGAGCGTGTTGTGAGTCGATATAATAACCCTTGCGTTATTCATTGCTAGGCATTAGAGCATTGGAGAAAGGGCGGAGAATGCGGTTGCGAATGCGGTTGTTTTGCTTGATGTCTTTTTTTAGAGAGAATACTGCAACTAGCACGGCATAACCCAGGTTGTGGTCGTAGTCGCCTTTCATGTGGACGACGAGCATATTGATGAGGTCATCAATTTTGTCTTCAATAGTGTCGGTAGGTTCCTCAACGGTTACAGCCTCAGCAATTTGTGATATGGCCTTCTCGTTGCGACAAATTTCAGGGAACCATCGGTTATTGTCGTCATCGATGCGCTGCAACAGTTCGCTCTTCATCTCATCAAAGAACTGCTTCATGATGACAAGGTTGTTGTTGTGCGATGGAGCCTTGGCAATCAGAAAAGAGAAGTGGCGCTCAATGTTGGAAAGTACATTCTGCTGGTAGTGGTTGTTGGTCTTTATGAGATAGTCTACAATTTCGTTAGCACTAAACTGTGCCATTGTGTACTGTGGAAAGTAGTTCTCGTTAATGAAAGTATTGAGAATTGTAGTGAAAAACTCCACGTTGATGCCATGCTCCTGGCAGGCCTCTTCGACATTGAGGTCGCCCACGCCCAATGCTATACCAAATCGGTCGAGCACCGTGATTGTCGATGGATCATGGAGAATAATGTCGCAGAGCTTAGAGTCGCGATTTATGAGTGCCATGAATTATAGTGTTTTAAATGTATTAGTTACAATGTATTGTGCGGGGATGTCATGAGGTTCTACTGGCAAAGAATCTACCAATTGACAGTCGAAGCACACAGCAATGGTTGGTGCAGATGCGAGCGACAGGAATCGGTCGTAAAACCCCTTTCCTCGTCCACATCGGTTGCCTTGACGGTCGAAAGCTACTCCAGGCACGATAATGAGATCTAGGATATGTGGGTCTACGATGTCATCGCCCGTGGGCTCCAATATGTTGAAACTGCCTTTGCGCAAAGTACCTGGTTGAAATTTAATGAGTTCGATGTCGTCGCCATTGACGCGTGGCAGATACACATTCTTGGTCTTAGCCCATCGCTCAATGAAGTGATGAGTAGGAATCTCATCGGGCAGTGATGAGAAAAACATGATATTGCTGCTGTGCTTAAAAATATCGGACTTCTCGATGTGTTTAAACACGTTACTTGCCTCAAGTTCCCTTTGCTCGGGTGTGAGCATGGCAACTTGAGCCTTGATGTGCTTGCGTAGGCGCTTCTTGTCCATAGTGTTTTAATAATTGGTGATAGGGAAAGCTGCCTTGTGCTTGTTGAGTGCCTTGAGTGCAGTCTCTATAGTCTTGTCATTGCGGTTTACAATAGGATAGTATGCACTCTGCCCGAAAATGTCACGTGCAATAAGTCCCTTGATGACGCTTGTGATAATGTCCTGCGACTGATGGATGTAGTACCATCGAGCTGGCACGCCCTTGTCGGCAGCATATTTTACGAAGTCGTTGAGCAAGTCATCGTTGGCCGGCAGATTGCGCAACAGCTGCTTGTAATCACTCATCTTGCTAAGCTCAGTGCGATTCTCGGTTACATACTTAAGCGCATACTCTTGAATGAGACCAGCCGCAAACACTGCAGCATAGTAGGACGAGAATCCAGTTGTGTCGCGAGGTACAAAAATGTCGGGAATAATGCCACCTCCGCTGTAGACCTTGCGTCCTGTAGTTGTCTCAAAAATCTTTGACTTATCAATCTTTATGCTGTCCTTACTGTATAACTCTCCATTGCTATAACGGTCGAGGATGTCCTTCTGATAGGCGCTTTCTCCGTTGTCGTAGGGTTTTTGGATGCACCGACCCGAGGGAGTGTAGTACTTTGCTATAGTGAGTCGAATGGCGCTCTTGTCTGGCAAATCAAACTGTTTTTGCACCAGTCCTTTACCAAACGAACGGCATCCAATAATAAGGCCTCGGTCATTGTCCTGGATAGCACCGGCAAAGATTTCGCTTGCACTTGCCGAGAACTCGTCAATGAGCACCACAAGTTCCTCGTCAAGGAACTGGCCGTTACCATTGCTGTAGGCTGTTGTCTCATCACGGCGATAGCGCCCTTTGGTGCTAACTATGAGCCTGTTGGGTGGTAGGAACTCATTGGCCATGATAATGGCAATCTCGAGATATCCACCACCATTGCCTCGCAAGTCTACCATAAATCGCTTTGCGCCTTGATTCTTGAGTGAGTTCAGTGCGTTGACAAATTCATTGTATGTGTTTCGCCCAAACTGTGACACTTTGACATAGCCAGTGGTCTTGTCTAGCATATAGTAGGAGTCGACAGAGTTGAGCGGAATGTCGCCTCGAGTGATAACAAACGAAAGTTGCTTAGGTGTACCAGCCCTAACAATACCCACTTTCACCTTAGTGCCTTTGGCGCCGCGCAATTTCTCACGCACTTTGTTGGCGTCGATAAGAGAGCCCACCCATATGCTATCTTCAATCGACACTATCTTATCGCCAGCCATCAGGCCAGCCTTGTCGCTGGGACCGCCAGGTATCACCTCAAGAACAACGATTGTGTCATTCATCATTTGGAATGATACGCCAATACCCGAGAAGCTGCCATTCAGTTCTTCCTGAGCTGCCATGAGCTCGCGTGCCGAGAGGTAGGAGCTATGTGGGTCGAGATTAGCAAGAATAGCAGGAATCGACATCTCAATCAAGTCATAAGTTTTGATGCTGTCGTCGACATACTCTTGCGAGATGAGATTCAAAATGGTGTTCAGCTTTCGGTCACTTTGTGTGGAATAGGTGTTGCTTGAAAAGGGGTTGCCCATGAAAATGCCCACAACAATACCTACTATTGCCGAAATGGCGATAGCTAATGGTAGCCATGCACTATAATCTCTTTTTTTCTCCATTGTGATTGCTTGATAGGAAATGGGCTTTAGTTATTGAAGTCAAGTTGCACGCACTCGATGCCTGCACGCTGCAATAGTTCTATTCCATCAGTAAGGCGGTAGATCTCACCGAAAACCACGCGTTTTATTCCCGACTGAATGATGAGCTTGGCACATTCGATGCAAGGCGACGAGGTGACATAGAGAGTGGCATTTTTGCTGCTGTTGTTGCTTTGTGCCACTTTGGTGATGGCGTTAGCTTCGGCATGCAGTACATAGGGTTTAGTGTGGTTTTCGTCATCCTCACACACATTCTCAAATCCTACGGGCGTACCATTGTATCCGTCGGAGATAATCATCTTGTCCTTGACGATGAGTGCTCCCACCTGGCGGCGCTTGCAATATGAGTTCTCGGCCCATATTTGGGCCATGCGCAGGTATCTGATGTCGAGAAGTTCTTGCTTATCCATGACGAATGAGCCATAATGGCCTGAAAAACAAATTAATAATAGTCTTTGTCAAAATGATTACTACAATATGCAACAAATTCAACTACAAAGTTAAATAAATAAAGTTATTATATTGCCTAAAAAAATGAATAAAAAATGTTATTTTCAAAAAAATAATTTTTTAGTTTTGTTGTTGGTGAAATCAACGAATTATTGCAGTACTTTAGAGAATCTAATTTGGCTCTTGTAGACTGGGAATTTGAAGCATAAAATTACTCCACTCTCAAAGGTTACATATACGTCCTGATCAATGGTCTCTTGAGTGGCATCATGCCAAAGGCCTGTAAAGTTGTCGGTAAATATAGTTTTAATCATTTCTCCCTTTTTCATTCCCAGATGCCATTGCGACTTCTTTACTTGCGCTCCGTCAACATATATCACGTCGTATCCTTTCTCGGTCTCAACCAGAGCTATGGTGTAGCGACCTCCTAGTTTGAGCCACCTGTCCTCCATGTCACGGTCGAGGTAGGTCCAATAGCCCTCATACGGATTCTTAGATGCGGCAAAGTGTCGGTCTAGTGCCTCGCGTGTCCATTGCGTCTCGAGGTTGATAGCATTCGAGTTGTTTTCGTTGTCAAAGGAGAGTACTGTTCTCTCGATAGAAATCTTGGCGCCTGGCCCCACAAAGTATCCAACTTTGTTGCTTGGCACTCCAAACGATGCTTCTCGCTCTTGTTCTGTAAAGTTGTGAGTCATTACCTCATTGAGTTCATCTTTACCAATTTTTATTGCGACTTCATTGTCATCAACATTGACACCCAGATAGTTGTAACTCTCATCGAGATTGACGTCCTTGTCGAGTGTTATTTTTTGGATTATGGATTTTTTGCCGTTGTGGACTCTTGATAGAGCTAGTGTCATGCTGCGGGTGTCGACACTCTCATTATAGAGACTTGAATTGGAGCAGCTCACCGAGACCATCCAATAGCCACTGGCGGTGTAATTGAACACTATTCCACATTCGGTAGATGCTATCGACTTTGTTTTGCCTTGAGCATCACGCACCTTGTAATTCTTGCCCTCTTTGTTGTGTAGATTGGCAAAACGGATATAGTATTTGTAACTTGTGTATGCATCAATTTCGGTTGAATCAGTGGCTATTAAGTAGGTGTCAGTGGGGTTGTCGAGCTGCAGGTAATTGCCTACTATTGACGCTTTGTTGCTGAGATTTATAAGTTTAAAGTTGTTGTAGACAGTATTATAGAGGGTGATTGCTTGCGCATTACAGGCAAGAACCAATATCGATATAGCGTAAATCAATTTTTTCATGAATGTCGAGAAATTTATCCAAAATTAGTGTAATTCAAATGAACAACCAAATTTTTTTGAGTTTTTCTGAGATACGGCCTATTTTATCTAAATATGGTACGTTTTGCTTGAGATGGTAAATAAAAAAGATTTTTTTTGGTCAAAATTACTTAAAATGACATTATTTTTAGTAACTTTGTCGCTGTTTTACAAAATGGGAACTATAATATCCATAATAATAGGTTGCTTGTCGGTAGGTATTATCTTGTCGGCCCCGATGGGCCCAATCGGTATTCTAGTTATCCAACGGACAATGGAAAAAGGTCGCAAGAGTGGTCTGTACACCGGACTCGGTGCTGCAGCCTCCGACTTGTTCTATTGCCTATTGGCTGGTTTGGGTTTGTCGTTTGTGACCGATTTTATTACAGCTCATCAGAATTTGTTTCAGATTGGTGGTAGTATTGTGCTCATTATATTTGCGATTTTCATGATATTGCGAAGCCCCGTAAAAGGTCTGAATCATGATGATGAGATAAAGGTGAACTACACACACGATGCCGTTACGGGCTTTGCGTTTACCCTTTCAAATCCTTTGATTATCTTCCTGATATTCCCATTGTTTGCCCGATTTGGTTTCCCATCATCAGAGTATTTCTTCTACCACTATATCATTGGTTATGCTTTCATTGTTGTGGGGGCATTGCTGTGGTGGATGGCAATCACTTATCTCGTTGACAAACTACGCTCTAAATTCAATATCAACAGTATGTGGTTGATAAACAAGATTATGGGAAGTATTATCCTTATTCTTGCCGTCTATGGTTTGATTTCGGGCTTGCTCACCTATTTTCATGTGATTTGATGGATTGTCAGATAATTTCCCTTCCGCAACTTGACAAGATGCCGCTGCGCACAGTGGGCGAGTATCTTGATTCGAATGTTGAGCATCAAGTGATAGCTAGTGTGAACTGGAGCGAGGAATTTCCCTATAAACCTTACACAACTTTTGTGATAGCCGTGTCTGGGACTCGGCTTTATGTGTTTTTTTCGGTTATAAGTAATGACTTGCGTGCTGTCAACACCGTGGACTTGAGTCCTGTTGCCGACGACAGCTGCGTAGAGTTCTTTATGCAGGTGCCCGGTAATGATGAGTACTGGAATTTTGAGTTTAACTGCATTGGCACATTGAACGGTAGCCATCGCATTGAGCGTCCTGCTCCCACAAGGCTTACCCAGAGCGAGCTTTCATCGATTGAACGTTATGCGGCATGTGGCACTGAGCCCATTCAAGAGCAGGAGGGGACCTATTGTTGGGATCTAACTGTCTCGATTCCGTTGTCGCTGGTGGGTCTTGATGCCGACAATTTACCTGAGTATATTAAGGGTAATTTCTATAAATGTGCTGGAAAGACCGCACATCGTCATTATGTGTCGTGGAATCCTATAAATGCTCCTAAGCCCGATTTCCACCGTCCAGACAGCTTTGGCACGCTGTGGTTTAAAGCTCCTAAAGAGGTAGAGCCGTCCAGGGAAGTAATTGAAACATCACAGATTAACGAGCCAAAAGGTCTGAAAAAAGTTTTTTGCAAGCTATTTGGGCGTCGTTAAGTCTTTACTATTGAGGCCGGAAAAATAATCAGGTGCCACTTTTTTTAGAGGCACCTGATTATGTGTTGTGAATTAGCTTATTAATGGTTGATTATATACTGCGAGCTGATTGACTCGTGGTCGTTGATGCGCTGTATAGTTTCAGCAATGAGTCCAGCGACCGAAACCCTCTTTATCTTCTCACTGCGCGAAGTGTCGTAATTGATTGAGTCGGAGATAACAACCTCGGTAATGGGGCTTTGGTTAATACGCTCGGTGGCAGGGTCGCTCATAACGCCGTGAGAGGCAATCACTCTAACCGACTTGGCGCCATTGTCCATCATCACCTTGGCAGCGGTGCAGATGGTTCCTGCGGTATCGATCATGTCGTCAACTAGAATCACGTTCTTATCTTTGACTTCGCCTATGATAGTCATCTTCTCTACTACATTGGCGCGAGCACGTTGCTTGTGACACAATGCCATGGGAACCTTATAATGCTTGGCATACTCCAAAACACGCTTGGCACCACCCACGTCGGGCGAAGCAAATACCATATCTTTAAGCTTTAGCTTGTTGATATAGGGCACAAATACCGAAGATGCGTAGAGGTGGTTGAGAGGCAGGTTAAAGAAACCTTGAATCTGATCGGCATGCAAGTCCATTGTGATGATGCTATCGACTCCCGCAGTGGTGAGCATTCCTGCCACTAGCTTAGCGGCGATTGACACGCGTGGACGGTCTTTGCGATCTTGACGCGCCCATCCAAAGTAAGGAATCACTGCGGTAACCGACTTGGCCGAAGCTCTCTTGGCTGCGTCAATCATGAGCAGTAGTTCCATTAGGTTGTCGGTGGGAGGAAACATTGACTGGACAAGGTAAATCTCATCGCCACGCACCGATTCTTCGTACGACACTTGAAACTCACCATCGGCAAATTCATTTACTAGCATTTCACCAACTTCAATGCCGAGTTTCTTGGCTATCTCATCGGCAAGATATCTTGAGTATCTGCCCGAAAAAATTTTGAACGGTTTTTTGCTCATAATAACGAAGGTCTAAAATCTATGTGCAAAAGTAATATATAATTTTGTTTAATCCTATAATATATTGAAAATAATTTTATGAAAATCACATCAATTTGATAATCATAGCATTGCGACTGCCAATGGTGAAATTGTCTGGGATATCAGGGTCAATGGTGATGGTCATCTTGCTGGAAGTGAGCAACTCTATGGCATGATAGGTCCCAGGTTTTAAGTGCATTGTGTCGAGAGCATGCTGTGGCGTGTTAAGATTGAAGTTCTCATCTTGATTACCAAAGTTGGCAATAATCAGCAGATGTTCATTGCGATAATGGCGATAATAAGCGTAAACCTTATCGAAGTTCATAGAATTGTAATTGGCATACATCAAATCGTAAAACTCTCCTTTGGCAATAGCCTTCTCGCTGTTACAGATTCTGAGTAACTTCTTGTAGAATCGACGAAGTTCGCGCTCGCTATTTGTCAGTTTCGTGGTGTCGCATTTACCGTTGTTGTACCATCGGCGTATTGTAGGAATGCTCCAGTAGTCAAATATGGTTGTACGGCCGTCTTGCCCGCTGAATCCCTCAGCATCTAGGGCTGGTTCTCCCAATTCTTGCCCTTGATAAATCATAAACGGTGAGCGTGAGATAGTTGCTGAAACCACAAGTGCAGGCAGGGCACAGAATGGGTCGTCAGCAAATTGTGGTGATGCGATGCGTTGCTCATCGTGGTTCTCAAGGAAGTTGAGCATGTGATCGCCAATTCCTTTCACTGCTTGCCAGCAGCCTGTGATGGCCGATGCACTAGCATTGCCACATGTAACAGCTCGTAATGTATCATAAAGCGACACTTTGTCGTATAGATAATCGAAGTGACCATTGAAGATGTAGTCGCGGTAAATAGCTGTGTCGTAAAGTTCGGCTATAAATATGATATTTGAGTATTTTTCTTTCACTTGTGGTATTGCCCACCCCCAGAATTCAACAGGTACCATGTGGACCATGTCGCAACGGAAGCCGTCGATACCTTTATTTGCCCAAAACATTAGGATGTCGAGCATCTTTTGCCATGTGGAAGGAATGGGGGAGAAGTGCCTTTGCCATGTAGCGTAATCTACTCCGTAGTTGAGTTTCACTGTCTCATACCAGTCGTTGACTCCGGGATAAGGGTGAAAACAATCGTTGCCAGTTGCCATCGCTGGTTTTTCGTAGTAGAAGTCATCGCCTTGTCCTAGGTCGATTCCAGGAGCAAACTGTTCCCCAGGCATATAGTAAAAGTTGTTGTCGGGTGAGAATGCCCAATCTTTATTGTCGTTTTCTCCCAAATCTTCTACTCCTTGTGGCTTGGCGATGCTGTGATACTGACGTGCCACATGGTTAGGCACGAAATCGATAATGACTTTCATCCCAGCCTCATGTGTGCGCTTGACAAGTTGTTCAAACTCACGCATACGGTTCTTTATTCTCACAGCGATGTCGGGGTCAATGTCGTAGTAGTCGGTAATTGCATAGGGAGAGCCAGCGTTACCTTTCACTATGTAAGGGTTGCAGTCGGGAATATCCTTGTAATGTGTCTTTGAGGCGTGACGAATCACACCCGTGTACCACACGTGGGTGGCTCCTAAGTCACGCAGTTTTTTGAGTACAGGTACTGTAATGTCATTCATCTTCCCTGTTCCGTTCTGTTTTATTGTACCATTAGGAATACAATTATTGCAGTTGTTTGTAAATAGTCTGGGTAATAGTTGGTAGATGATTGGCTTGTTGATTGTCATGATTTCAATTCTGTTACTATTGGTGAGTTCTTTAAGATCTTCATTGTCTCGAAATAGCCTTTTTGTGCAATTCGGTTAGCTGCACGTGTGTCGAAAGTGCTGATTTGCTGAATTGATATAATGTCAACTAGCAAGTCGCACAATTGTTTGTCGGCCACAACATTGCGAAGTGTCATGAGTTTATATGTACGATATGCAAGTGACCTGACATTCATTTTAATGGGACCTAACTTAGAAGGACTAACGTTGATGCCTATCACCTTTTTGCATATCGGGCGCAAGTAGAATGATGGTAAGTTGTGTAAGACTCCGCCGTCCACATAGTAGCTATTCTCGATTTTCACAGGTTTGAACACAAGTGGGATGCTACAAGAAGCGATAATCCTCTCGGCTATATTGCCTGTTGTGAATGGCATCTCGTGTTGTTGCTCAATATCGGTGGCGGCTATGATGGTTGGTAGTTTTAGTTGTTCGATATTTTCGACAGGCAAATTCTTTGCTAAGAATTTTTTGAATTTATCGAGCTTGAGAAATCCGCTTTTCGAGATATCGACTTGCAGAAACTTGCTCATATCTACATATCCCATTATGTCGAATATCTCATCGGCAGTCATGCCGGCAGCATAGAATGATGCCACAATGCTTCCTGCGCTCACACCAGCGATGATATCTGGCTTGATGCCAACATCCTCTAGTGCTCGCAGGGCGCCAATGTGTGCAAATCCTCGCACTCCGCCCCCACTCAAGGCTAATCCAATATTATATTTCTTTTCTTCCATTATAAATTGTTTTTAATCCACTTCTCCCACCACTTGCGGGCTTTCTTGTCTTTGAGGCTCTTTACGCTTTCTTTGAGCCAGTTGAGCTCATTGTTCTCGTTATCGCTTGCAACTGCTTGGATAAAGTGAGTGAAATGTTCTTTCTGGGAATTTTTTGCAATCCAAGTGAGGAATTCATTACTGTGACGCATGCCTAGGTTGATGCTCCACTTGGCAAACTCCATCACGCTGAGAGTTTCAGGGGTCTCGGGAGCATTACCATTATATTTTTCTATAATTTGGATCATGCTGCTGGCATTATTGTTGAGTTGCTCAATGTTGAGAGGACTGCTGACAGGTGATTGTGCCACTAAGAGAACGCTCATGCCTAATGGGAAGAACTCTCCTTCAGCTTTTGAACGTGTCGGTTGCTTGTGGTCCTTGCTCAAGTAGTTGGCGTCACCATCTTCGCGTATGGCGGTTGCCCTGGGGCTGAGTTGCTGGATTGTTCCGCTACTGCTCACTACAAAAGGGTTACAGATTGTACCTTCTTTTATAAACCAATTGCCTCCTTTTGCAGTGGTGAAGAAATTATAAGTTCTGAATACCTTGATTGTATCGCCGTTGAAGTCAAAACTGATTTCGGGAGATGGTCTATAAATCATTTCATCTCGAGGAACTTTTATAGTAAGAATCTTCGAGTCTCCATTGTGCCCTAGCATGACGCCGTCGACTATATCCTTACCATTGAGCGTTATGGCATAATACTCATTTGGGAGTTTCTCGTTGTTTACCGAGCATATCAGTATCGTTCGCAAAATGTTTCCACTAGATGTAAACCTTTCGCTCGTCTGCACATCAATGATTTTAACTTCAGAATTGTTCAGTAATGACTGGTGATGCAGATAGGCTTTGCCCAGCAGTTCTGTTGCTACAGTGCTACTTAATGGATTATTACTTATAGTGAGAGAAGAAGGGTTTATTGCTCCTGTGCTTGTTAACGGCAACAGCAAAGTGCATAAAACCGACAATAATTTAGTTTTCATAACTGTATAGTTTTATTTCTGCTACAAATTTAATCAGAAATAATCACATATACAACTATGAAGTGTTTTGATTTTGCTTTTTCTAAATGTTGATGAAGGTCATAATGGTACCCATGATTGAGCCGAGTAGGGCGCCAAGCCACACAATGGCTCGCAGCTCTTTCTTCATCACGCTCAGGATGATTTTTTCGGCTTCTTCCATATCCATTTCCTTTATTCGTGACTCAACGATGTTGCTAATGTTTATGCTCTCGAGAATGCGTGGCAGATGGTCGCTGATTATGGTGCGATATACGCTCACTATGCCTTCACGTGTCTGTTTGAGTTGCTGTTCGTGACCCTTGAAAAGTTCGCACATGGGCATTGACATGAGTTTGTCGGCCTCGGCATATACAATCCTGGTCGACATGATTGGTGCTTGGTCGTGCAGCACTTCGTTAATATGCTGGGAGAGTTTGCTCTCGATAGGTGATGCTACTGCCTCGATAAGACGTTCAGCATGAATTTTTCCTGCCATGCTGTTGCGTGTCTTGTCGATTACGTGCTGTGTGGCGGCATGTGCTATGGTTTTGCCAATGGCTCGGTCGCGCAGTTTAGCTGAGATGAGTTTGGCAACCTCATCGCATGTGCTCTCTCTCATGGCAGCAATCTCTTCTTGTGTGAGATAGTGACAAGCGAACTGTTCGAGAGTTTCTTTGTTGTGGAGTTGAGTGTAGAAAAACTCATCTACAGCGGCTCTTATTTTATCAAGCATATCATTGCTGAGTAGGGTCTTCTCAAGCACCTCTTTATTCATGAGGTTCTCGCTTATGGCACCGCCAATGGCACCAGCAATGCGGTTCTTTTCCTTGGGTATAATGCCAGGTGTAAAAGGCACATGTATGCCAAATACGTACTTCGCCGTGCGAGGACGAAACAGCATCCTGATAGCAATATCATTAGTGATATAACCAATCACTGCACCAAGAACGGGCCCCGAGATGTATTGCAGAAACATAGCAGTCGTATATTTAGAGTTTAATTTGAGGTTACAAATTGCAAAAGGTGTGCCAAAAGAAATAAGGTGCACCCAGTAGTGGGCACACCTTATTATTAATATGTAAGATTGTTTTATTATCCGAGGAAGCCGAGGAGTACACCAGCGGCAACTGCCGAACCGATAACGCCAGCAACGTTTGGACCCATAGCGTGCATGAGTAGATAGTTGCTTGGGTCGGCCTTAAGACCCTGGTCGTTGCTGATGCGTGCTGCCATAGGCACAGCGCTCACACCGGCATTACCAATCAATGGATTCAACTTCTTGTGCTTGGGCAGGATGAGGTTGAAGATCTTCACGAAGAGTACGCCCGAAGTGGTGGCTATGATGAATGCCATGAAACCAAGGGCGAAAATCTTAATCGTATCGGGAGTAAGGAACTCCGATGCCTGAGTTGAAGCACCAACGCTCATACCGAGTACGATTGTCACCATGTCGGTCATTGCGTTGCTTGCGGTCTTGGCGAGACGGGTGGTCACACCACTTTCACGCAACAAGTTGCCAAAGAACAGCATACCGAGCAGTGGCAAGCCACTAGGCACGAAGAAGCAAGTGAGAATCAAACCCACGATAGGGAAGATAATCTTCTCGGTCTGGGAAACCTTGCGGGCTGGCTTCATGCGGATAAGGCGCTCCTTCTTGGTGGTTAGCAGTCGCATGATAGGTGGCTGAATCACTGGCACAAGCGCCATGTAGCTATAAGCCGATACCGCAATAGCACCCATCAAGTTGGGGGCGAGTTTCGACGACAGGAAGATAGCGGTTGGACCGTCGGCACCACCAATAATGGCGATGGCACCAGCCTGGTCAGGCATAAAGCCCATAGCCAAGGCTACCATGTAGGCGCCAAAGATACCGAACTGTGCAGCAGCTCCCACAAGCATGAGCTTGGGGTTGGCGAGCAACGCCGAGAAGTCGGTCATCGCACCAATACCCAGGAAGATGAGTGGTGGATACCAACCTTGGCGAACACCCTGATAGAGAATGTTCAGTACCGAACCTTCCTCATAGATACCAATCTCATTGCCTGGTTGGAAAGGAATATTTCCAATCAGGATACCGAAGCCAATTGGCACCAGCAACATAGGCTCAAAATCATGCTTTATGGCGAGGTAGATGAAAAGCAGACCCACGCACAGCATAATCAAGCTTGAAGGCTCCAACGTTACGTTGTAGAAGCCTGTGAAGTGCCAGAATTGCTCTAGGTTATTTGCAATATTTAATAGTACCATAATTTTAAGCGATAATCATGATAGTGGTACCCTCTTGAACCGATTCTTCAAGAGCTACGTTAATTGATTTAACCACGCCGTCCTTGCCTGCATGAATCTCGTTACCCATCTTCATGGCTTCGAGGATGCAAACCACATCGCTGGCCTTAACCTGCTGGCCTTCCTTAACATGGAGTTCTTTGATAACGCCAGGAAGTGGCGATGCGATAACATATTCGCCTGCAGCTGCAGCAGCGGGTTTAGCTGCGGCAGGCTTAGCTGCAACAGGAGCGTCGTTGCTGACTGCAACTCTCTTGACAACAGGCTTCGCAACTTTTTCCTCCTCAAGCTCAACGGTGTAAGGAACACCATTAACCTCGATGTTTGCAATGTTGTTCTCAATGTCACCAACATTTACTTTGTATTCGTGACCATTGATTTTATACTTATATTCTTTCATTGATAAAACAAATTAAATGTTAGTGATAATTAATGATTGTCATGACGCTCAGGCACGCGAAGCAGTAGATTACCTTTTGAGCCCCAAGCGCTGTGTAGCTCATGGGTGCGGTCGAATGTTAGTACTCCACTTTCCTCGTCGTGAGCGTTGAGGTGTTGATAAAGTGCCATGCATATGGCAGCGATAGCCTCGTCGTTACCGCCTTCTTGAGCAGCTTCGGTTGTTGGCTCCTCAACTGCCTTGTTAACAACTTCGTCCTCTTTCTTGTCCTTGGCAGTGAAAGCTTTGCCAAAGAGTTTGAACATGATGTAGAGCATGAGTAGGGCACTAAACACTACACCCATCGACATGAGAGTGAGCAGAATTCCCGATGGGTCATCTTTCTTAAACATGTCGATGTTGTTGTTGATGGGACGTGCGTTAAACTTGGCAGGAGTGATAGCCTTGGCCTCGGTTGAGCCGTCGCACACTTGCCACAGTTGGCTTTCAAAATTGTGGCTTCCGTGGAGGTCGATAGAGTCCTCACTGCAACGAGCATATGACTGGTCGGCTGGCAGAGTGGCAGGAACTGTCACTTCGTCAACCAAGTCACCATTAACGTCATAGAGAGCAATGTAGTTCTCTTGGCCTGGCTTCATGATGAAAGGCAGGTGGAAGGTGCCGGCCTCGATGTTGCCGTCGGCAAAGAACACTACATGTGAACGTGGTTTGACCTTAGTAGCCACATCGCCACGTGGAATCTCAAAAATCTCACCAGGGCGTGAGTCGCGAAGCTCTTGAAGCAGCTGGTTGCGCTTCTTGTTGCTCTTTTGCTCCTCAGCTTTGAAATAGTCCTGGATGATATTTGGCTTGAGAGTGGTGATGAACATCTTCTCGATGCCGTTGGTGCCATGCGATGCATTGAAAATCTCAATCCATCCAGCACGGTGGTCATACTGGTCAACATAGTTGCTGTCGTTCTGTACCATCACCTCGTTGATGCGCAAGTCCATGCGACCTTGTGCGCTAGCGGTAATAGCGGCTACCACAGCAATCAGTGTCAATATTATTTTCTTATTCATTTTGAATTGTCGTTGAATAGGAATTACAATGGAATGTTGCCATGCTTCTTGGCAGGATTGTTGTACTTCTTGGTGCGCAGTTGCTCCAGAGCACGAATCACGCGGAAGCGAGTGTTGCGAGGCTCAATAACATCGTCGATGTAGCCATACTTGGCGGCATTGAATGGAGTGCAGAAGAGGTCGTTATACTCTTGCTCCTTCTCGGCGATGTACTTCTTGTTCTCCTCCATGATTTCTTTAGCTTTTGCCTCGTCGCCAGCCTCTTTAGCCTCGGCTGCGGCAACCTTGGCTGCCTTCATGTCCTTAGCATAGAGAATGCCAGCTGCACCAGCAGCGCCCATAACAGCAATCTCAGCGCTTGGCCAAGCGTAGTTCATGTCGCCACGCAGCTGCTTGCAGCTCATCACAATGTGGCTGCCACCATAGCTCTTGCGCAGGGTAACAGTAACTTTGGGCACTGTAGCCTCTCCGTAGGCATAAAGCAACTTGGCTCCGTTGAGGATAACAGCATTGTACTCTTGTCCTGTACCTGGCAGGAAGCCTGGCACGTCAACGAGAGTTACCAATGGAATGTTGAACGCGTCGCAGAAGCGAACAAAGCGTCCGCCCTTCTTCGAAGCATTTACGTCGAGCACGCCTGCCATATGCTGTGGTTGGTTGGCTACAACACCCACGCTCTGGCCGTTGAAACGAGCGAAGCCCACGATGATGTTCTTGGCGAAGTCGCGGTGAACCTCAAGGAATTCACCATTGTCGACGATTGCACCAATCACGTCATACATGTTATAAGGATCGTTTGGACTCTCGGGGATGATGCTGTTGAGAGCATCCTCTACGCGGTCAATAGGATCGTTGCACTCTACGCGGGGAGCCTCCTCCATGTTGTTGCTTGGCATGTAGCTCAAAAGGCGTTTGATGGTCTCGATAACCTCTTCCTCTGTGTCGCAAGCAAAGTGGGTAACACCACTCTTCTGGGCGTGAACCTGTGCACCACCCAGTTGCTCTTGAGTAACGTCCTCGCCAAGAACGGTCTTAACAACAGCAGGACCAGTAAGGAACATGAACGAAGTGCCCTTGGCCATGAGTGTGAAGTCAGTAAGTGCAGGAGAATAAACAGCACCACCGGCACATGGACCTAGGATGGCCGAAATCTGAGGAACTACACCACTGGCGTCGATGTTACGCTGGAAAATCTCGGCATAGCCAGCTAGTGAGTTGATGCCCTCAGGAATGCGTGCACCGCCCGAGTCGTTAAGACCAACGACTGGAGCTCCCTGTTTCATGGCAAGGTCCATAACCTTACACATCTTCCATGCCATGGCCTCGCCAAGTGAACCACCAATCACGGTAAAGTCCTGTGCGAAGACATAGACGAGACGTCCGTCAACTGTTCCGTAGCCTGTTACAACGCCGTCCCCAAGGAACGATTTCTTCTCCTGGCCAAAGTTTGTGCAACGGTGCTGCACAAACATGTCAAGCTCTTCAAAGCTGCCTGGGTCAAGGAGCATATTGATTCTCTCGCGGGCAGTGAATTTGCCCTTCTCATGCTGCTTAGCGATGGCCTTCTCGCCGCCGCCCACGCGTGCTTTGGCACGCATGTCGATGAGTTGTTGAATTTTTTCGAGTTGTTTACTCATTGTGTTTGATGTGTTGCTATGGAGTAATTATTTGTTTGGGTCTTCGCAAAGCTCAACGAGAGCACCAGCCGATGTCTTGGGGTGAACGAAGGCGATGTTCAAGCCTTCAGCACCCTTGCGGGGAGCTTTGTCAAGAACGCGACCATCCTTGTCCTGAATCTCCTGGAGTGCATTGGCAACACCGTCCTGAACACAGAATGCGATGTGCTGGATTCCGCCACGACCACCGTTCTTCTCAATGAACTTGGCGATAGCGCTGTCGGGGCTAGTGGCCTCGAGAAGCTCTATCTTAGTTTGACCTACTTTGAAGAAAGCGGTTCTTACGTGTTGGTCCTCTACCTCTTCGATTGCAAAGCATTTGAAACCGAGAAATTTCTCATAGAAAGGTATAGCCTCGTCAAGGCTTGTGACTGCTATACCAACATGTTCGATGTGTGAAATGTCCATAATTGACTGTTAGTAAAAAGTTTATATATTAAGTTAATTATATTTCGCGTAAAAAGACGTGCAAAGGTACAAATTTTTTATTTAAATAAGGTGTGTTTGAGTGATAATCTTTGTGAAAAAAACACCATTTTTTGATGCAAAAATCACGCGCTATAATTCACACAATAGTTGAATTATAGCGCGTGATACAGGCTACCTAAACCGAGTATTTATCAGTAGGCCATGATATAGTGGTATCCACCTTGAATTGTTATCCACTCGCCGGCAATTTCGCGCCAGATGTCGTAGTGAACCCCTTCGAGTGAGTGATAACTTACATAAAGCTCAAACCCCGCCTTAGTGTCGGTCATGACCATGATTTCTGGCATGAAATATAAAAGTTCGTCGATATCTGGACCAATAGTGGTACTTTGGGGATAATTCTTGTCTTGTTCCCACCAGCTATTATGTATTGATTTTACCTGACCTTTTTCAATGCACACAAAGGCTACAAGCACCTGATTCTTGTATGGTTGGAAAATCACATTGTAAAACGAGCGACCCTTCTCTTGGCAAGTGGCGACCCATTCAATATTTCGAATCTTGTAATCGTTGCCATAGTATTGTTCAATCATTTTGCGTTCTCTGGTTCCTACTTTGGGCTTTGCCTCGCCGTAAAGATAACGTGAGAACTGTAGTGGGGTGTGATCCTTGAGCCATGCTGCAGGCACAACAATGGGAACAGCCTGATCATTGTTGTAGCCACGGAACATTTTTTTGGCCATTGCAGCATCGTCTAGTGAGTAAGTATAGCATTTGCCCAATTCTATCTTTGTGCCATCACTGTCGTAACTTTTATTTTGGGCTTTCGCAAAATGGATGTTGCCCACATGAGGCTTGAATACCATGCGGTCATATTTTGTCGATTTCATGACAGCTTCATCGCTTGTAACATCACCAGGAACTGTGAACTGGTTTTTGGCGATGTTGATGTCATAGGCAAACATCGGGTGGTGGCGCAGAGTTATATCTTTACTGCGATCAACCTCAGAATTGATGTAGAAATCTTCTATGCGCTTCCAGTTTAATTTGTCATTGTCGATGGTGTAATTGGGACTTATAATTTGGACCTTTCCGTTAACCACTTTATAAACAGTCTTCAGCTTGTTGATATCAGCCATTACCAGCTCTTTAATGCCGTCATTGTCAAGGTCTTCTATAGCATAGTAGTATGTTTTTATAGCACCGTCGACCAGGTCGTTGGAACTTTCAAGAACATCGGCAAATGCATTGTAGTATAGTCTCTCTTCGTTAGAGATTTGCGACATTGCTGGTAATAGCGTCACCAGCAGAAAAGAAATGATAAAGAAACGTTTCATAATAGTAGGATTAAAAAAATTTTTTACAAAGATAATAAATTTAATATGAATAAAAAAAGTAGTTTGAAGATATTTTATGAAGAAATAAATTTAAATTAATATTCGTTCATTTATTCCTTCAGAAATGTGACATGGTGGCAGATTTTGTCATATCATTCTTCTTCTCTATGTTATAATATGTCAGTAAATAGTTTGGCACGTAATTTGTAAAATAGCGCCGTGGAAGGCCTCATAAAAAGGCTTTTAAATTTGAATTATAAACAAAAAATAGATATATTATGGGAAAAATTATTGGTATTGATTTAGGTACAACTAACTCTTGCGTATCGGTTCTTGAGGGCAAGAACCCAGTTGTGATTCCTAATAGTGAAGGCCGTAACACCACCCCTAGTGTGGTGGCTTTTGTTGACGGCGGTGAACGTAAAGTAGGCGACCCGGCTAAGCGCCAGGCCATTACTAACCCTACCCGCACAGTTTACTCAATTAAGCGTTTCATGGGTGAAACCTATGACCAAACTTTGAAGGAGACTGAGCGTGTACCTTATAAGGTAGTGAACAATGGCAGCAATCAACCTCGTGTTGAGATTGACGGTCGTCAGTATACTCCTCAAGAGATTTCGGCAATGATTCTTCAAAAGATGAAGAAGACTGCCGAGGACTATCTTGGAACTACTGTTACCGATGCTGTAATTACTGTTCCTGCTTACTTCAACGACTCTCAGCGCAAGGCAACTAAAGAGGCTGGTGAAATTGCTGGATTGAACGTTCAGCGCATTGTTAATGAGCCAACTGCTGCAGCTCTTGCCTATGGTCTTGATAAAGACCAGAATGACAAGCGCATTGCTGTGTTTGACCTTGGTGGTGGTACATTTGATATCTCTATTCTTGAGCTTGGCGACGGTGTGTTTGAGGTTAAGTCGACCAATGGTGATACTCATCTTGGCGGTGATGACTTCGACCAGCGCATCATCAATTGGCTTGCCGAGGAATTCCAGAATGAGGAAGGTATTGACCTGCGCAAGGATCCAATGGCGTTGCAGCGCTTGAAAGAGGCTGCCGAGAAGGCTAAGATTGAGCTCTCTAGCTCGATGAGCACCGAGATTAACCTGCCTTACATTATGCCTGTTAATGGAATACCCAAGCACTTGGTAAAGACTCTGAGCCGTGCTAAGTTCGAGCAGTTGTGCGACGACCTTATACAAAGTACTATCAAGCCATGTGAACAGGCTTTGCGTGATGCTAACCTTACTCCAAGCGATATCAACGAGGTAATACTCGTGGGTGGTTCTACACGTATTCCTGCTATCCAGCAGATTGTGGAGCGCTTCTTTGGCAAAGCTCCTTCTAAGGGTGTTAACCCCGATGAGGTCGTTGCTGTGGGTGCTGCAATTCAGGGTGGTGTGCTCAGCGGTGACGTGAAAGACGTGCTGCTGCTCGACGTGGTGCCTCTGAGTGTGGGTATTGAAACTCTGGGTGGCGTGATGACTAAACTCATCGATGCTAACACTACAATTCCAACTCGCAAGAGCCAGGTGTTCTCGACTGCTGCCGACAATCAGCCAAGCGTGGAAATCCACGTGCTGCAGGGTGAGCGTCCAATGGCACGCGACTGCAAGACTTTAGGTATGTTCCATCTTGATGGCATTGCTCCCGCTCCTCGTGGAATTCCTCAAATTGAGGTTACATTTGAGGTTGATGCCAATGGTATCATGAATGTGAGCGCCAAAGATAAGGCCACAGGCAAGGAGCAAAGCATCCGCATTGAGGCTTCGAGTGGCTTGAGCGATGCTGAAATCCAGCGCATGAAGGATGAGGCTAGCGCTAACGCTGCGGCCGATGCTAAGGAGAAAGAGCGCATCGACAAGATTAACCAGGCCGACGCAATGATCTTCCAAACTGAGAAGAGCTTGAAGGACCTTGGTGACAAACTTCCTGCCGACAAGAAGAGCCAGATTGAGACAGCTCTTGGTAAACTCAAAGAGGCTCACAAGAATCAGGACATCGATGCTATCGATGTCGCAACCAAGGAACTTGAGGCTGTATTCCACGAGGCTTCGCAGCAAATGTATAACCAAGCTGGTGGTGCACAGGGTGGACCTCAGCCAGGCGCAGGTTTCGATCCAGGTGCAGCCGGATTTGGTGGCGCTAACCCAGGTGCTGGCCCACAAGGCGGTAACCAGGGCGGCGACAGTGCTCAGGATGTTCCCTACGAGGAAGTGTAATTTTATTAATCAATAATAATGTGGGTCCCATGACACCAAAATGCCATGGGGCTCATACTTTTGAGGAAATTCGAGTGATTCCACCGATTCCACCGATTCCACTGATTCCGGTGATTCCATTGAGTCAGGTGAGTCAGGTGAGTCAGGTGAGTCAGGTGAGTCAGGTGAGTCAGGTGAGTCAGGTGAGTCCATCTACTCAGGCGAATTAAAAGTGTCATTTGCCTCCTGAATTATAAAAAATATTGCTTTTTCATTTTGTAATTCAATGTATTTGCAGTAATTTTGCACGCTCAAAAACATGAATCAATAAAAAAGCAGAATATATAGACTTTAAAAAAGAGAAATGAACGTAACATTAGACAAGAATGGTAATGTGAGCGGAGTACTCACAATATCGCTAGTTGAAGAGGATTATCAAGACGAAGTTAAGAAGCAATTGTCACTTCTGGGACGCCGTCGTCCAATTAAGGGTTTCCGTCCTGGCCATGTGCCTGCATCGTTGCTCAAGAAGCACTATGGCGGTCAGGTTACAGCCGAAGTAGTTGATGAAATCGTTAGTCGCGAGCTCACTAACTATATCCGCGAGAACAACATCGACCTGCTGGGTGAGCCTATGCTATCGAAGGATACTAAGGTCGACCTCGTCAACGAGAAGAATTTTGAATTTAAGTTTGACCTTGGTTTCGCACCTGAATTTGAGCTTAAGCTTGACAAGCGCGTGAAGGTTCCTTACTATAATATTGAGGTTAGTCAAGCCATGGTTGATGACCAGAGCAATGCCTATAAGAAACGCTTTGGCACACAGGTGCCTGGCGACGTTTCGACTGAGGACGCTTTGCTGCGTGGATCAATGGAAGAGCTTGACAAGGACGGCAATGTAAAGGATGGTGGCATCAAGGTTGAGCGCACAATTGTTTCGCCCAAGTATCTCAAGGATGAGGTTGAGAAGGCTAAGTTCGTAGGTCTCAAGGTAAATGATACTATCACTTTCAATCCTCGTGTTAGCTCAGGAAGCAATGTTACCGAGATGGCTGCTATGCTGGCTATTGACAAAGATCAGGCCGAGAATGTTGAGAGCGACTTTACCTTCAAGGTAGAAGAGATTCTTGTCAACAAGGATGCCGAACTTGGTCAGGAACTTTATGACATGGTATTTGGCAAGGACGTTGTCAAGACCGAGGAAGATTATTACGCCAAGATTAAGGAGATGCTCGCCGGACAGCTCAAGAGCGACAGCAACTATCGTTTCACCATCGATGCTGAGAAGGTTCTCGTTAAGAAGGTTGGCGAATTAGAGCTTCCTGATGAGTTCTTGAAGAGATATCTCATGTCAATTAACAAGGACACTGAGCCTTCAAAGATCGAGGAGGAATATCCACGCACTCGCGGCGAAATCGTTTGGCAGCTCATCAAGGAGAAAGTTGCAAAGCAGTATGACGTGAAAATTGAGAAGGAAGACCAGATGCGTCTTGCTCGCATTTACGCTGCGCAACAGTTTGCTCAGTATGGCATTGGCAATGTTCCCGACGAGACTCTCGACCGCTATGCTGGCGAGCTCATGGAGAACAAAGACTACGCCAAGGAGATTAACCGTCGCGCATTCGAAGACAAGGTGTTTGCCACAATTCGTGACAACGTGTCACTTACCGAGAAAGACGTTACTGCCGAGGAATTCAACAAACTCTTTGAGGCAAAATAAAAAGCTGAATAGCATTGTATCAATTATGTGTGGCAACTTTATTGGTTGCCACACATTTGTTTTGTCAACTTTATAATTCTAAGAAATACCATCTTTTTGTAAAATATAGTTTAAAAAAGGGATGAAAGTTGTGTAAATGAGAAATAATTACTATCTTTGATGTTAAATAACAAATCAAAAAATACATGATATGAAAAACGACTTTAGAAATTTCGCTGTAAACCATTTGGGAATGAATGGTTTGACTTTTGATCAAACTACTCAGTCAATGATTGAGAGCAGTTATATATCCCCCACAATTATTGAAGAGCGCAAGCTTAACGTGGCTCAGATGGATGTGTTTTCACGCCTTATGATGGACCGCATCATCTTCCTTGGCACTCAGATAGACGATTATACTGCCAATGTGATTCAGGCCCAGCTACTTTATCTCGACAGTGCCGATCCTGGCAAGGACGTATCAATCTACATCAATTCTCCTGGTGGCTCGGTTTATGCAGGACTTGGCATTTATGATACCATGCAGTACATCCAGAGTGATGTCACTACAATCTGTACTGGTATGGCAGCATCTATGGCGGCAATCCTGCTTGTTGCTGGCGAGAAGGGCAAGCGATATGCCCTTAAGCACAGCCGCGTGATGATTCATCAACCAATGGGTGGTATTCAGGGTCAGGCATCCGACATTGAAATCACTGCCCGTGAGATTCAAAAACTCAAAGAAGAGCTTTATAACATCATCTCGTCTCATTCGGGACAGCCCTATGATAAAGTGTATGCCGATAGCGACCGCGACTATTGGATGACCTCGCAGGAAGCTCTCGATTATGGTATGATTGATAAGGTGCTCGAGAAAGCGAAATAATAAGTTGAATTACAATTATCGTTTATGGCTAAAAAAGAAACGATGAGATGCGACTTTTGCGGTCGCAGTCAGCGCGAGGTGGACCTGCTCATCCCTGGGTTGAACGGGTTCATATGTAATGAGTGTGCCGAGAAAGCCAATGAAATATCTAAAGAGTATCTGGGCAAGATGCAAGAGAGCTTGCTCAGCGACTTAGACTTAAATGAACTTCCCAAGCCACAGGAGATAAAAGAGTATCTCGATCAGTATGTAATAGGGCAGGAGAGTGCTAAGAAATATCTATCGGTTGCTGTCTACAATCATTATAAACGCTTGTCTCAGGAAAAAGACGATATTGATATTGAGAAATCAAATATCATTATTGTTGGACCTACAGGTACAGGAAAAACTCTACTCGCCAAAACAATCGCCAAACTTCTCAAAGTGCCTTTTGCTATTGTAGATGCAACTGTTCTCACCGAAGCCGGTTATGTTGGCGAGGACATTGAGAGCTTGCTTGTACGACTTCTCCAGGCATGCGACTACAACGTGAAGGAGGCTGAACGAGGCATCGTCTTCATCGATGAGATTGACAAGATTGCGCGCAAGAGCGACAATCCGTCAATCACTCGCGACGTGAGCGGTGAGGGTGTGCAACAGGGTCTGCTCAAATTGCTTGAAGGCTCGGTTGTCAATGTGCCGCCACAAGGTGGACGCAAGCATCCTGAGCAAAAGATGATACCTGTCGATACCAAGAACATTCTCTTCATTTGTGGTGGGGCTTTTGAGGGTATAGAACGCAAGATTGCTTTGCGTCTTAACACACATGTGGTGGGTTACGGCGCTGGTAATCACGTCACCAAGACCGAGCGCGAGAAACTACTTCATTATGTAGCTCCCCAAGACTTGCGTTCTTATGGTCTTATTCCTGAGATTATAGGTCGCTTGCCGGTGATAACTAATCTTGAGCCACTAGAACGTGAGGCTCTTCGCCGCATCCTTGTTGAGCCAAAGAATGCTATTGTGCGACAATATGAGAAACTGATGCTCATGGATGGCATAACATTTACCGTCAGTGATGATGCTCTCGCTTTTATTGTCGACAAGGCTGTTGAGTACAAGCTTGGTGCCCGTGGTCTAAGGTCAATTTTTGAGACCATTATGATGGATGCAATGTATAGTTTGCCCTCGATGAAGAAAAAGAAATTTGTGCTCACACGAGAATATGCCCAAGAGCAGCTTGATCGTTCAAATTTTGCAGCAATATCATCGAGTTTGTAAAAAAAATGAAATATAATTTTAATATTTGATTTTTTTTCCTTATATTTGTGAATTAATTAACCACCTAAAGGTAAAACCTTAAGACTATGGCAGATAAAGAACGATTGGTGTCGACCTTAAAAAAGTATTTCGGTTTTGATACTTTTAAAGGTCAACAGGAAAGAATTATGCTGAGCCTCATTGAGGAGCACGACACATTTGTGTTGATGCCAACTGGAGGTGGCAAGTCGTTGTGCTATCAGTTACCCTCGCTGCTGATGGAAGGCACTGCTATAGTCATTTCTCCACTTATATCGTTGATGAAAAACCAGGTGGATGCCATGCGCAACTTCAGCGATGAGGACGGTATTGCTCATTTCCTGAACTCTTCGCTCAACAAGCAAGCTATCGACCAGGTTAAAGATGACATACTGGCAGGAAAGACCAAGCTTTTGTATGTTGCTCCCGAATCGCTCACCAAAGAAGACAATCTTGAGTTTTTTAAGAGCGTGAAAATTTCGTTCTATGCCATCGACGAGGCACACTGTATTTCGGAATGGGGTCATGACTTTAGGCCTGAATACCGAAGAATCAGACATTTCATCAATGAGATAGGCGTGAGGCCTATAATTGCTCTCACAGCAACAGCTACTTCTAAGGTTCAGCATGATATACAGAAGAACCTGGGCATTATGGATGCCAATGTGTTCAAGTCGTCGTTTAACCGCACCAACTTGTATTATGAGGTGCGACCCAAGACCAAGGACGTTGATAAGGATATTATCAAGTATATCAAGTCGATGCCTGGAAAATCAGGTATTATCTATTGCTTGAGCCGCAAGAAAGTTGAGGAACTAGCTACAACGCTGCGCGTGAATGATATTAAGGCACTTGCCTATCATGCTGGTATGGATAGTGCTACACGATCGGCCAATCAGGATGCTTTTCTGCTTGAGGATGTCGATGTAATAGTAGCAACTATCGCCTTTGGTATGGGTATTGATAAGCCTGATGTTAGGTTTGTGATTCACTACGATATCCCCAAGAGTCTTGAAGGTTACTATCAAGAGACAGGTCGCGCAGGTCGTGATGGCGGAGAGGGACAGTGTATCACGTTCTATGCTCAAAAAGACCTTGACAAGCTTCGCAAGTTTATGCAAGGCAAACCAGTCGCTGAGCAGGAGATTGGTAAGCAACTGCTTGCCGAAACTGCTTCCTATGCCGAGACCTCAGTTTGCCGCCGCAAGACGTTGCTTCATTACTTCGGTGAAGAATATCCCGAGGATAACTGCCATAACTGCGACAACTGTCTGCATCCACGCAAGCGAATTGAGTCGCGAAACGAGCTGTGCGATGCTATCGAGACAATTTTGATGCTTAAGGAGAAGTTTAAGGCCGACCATGTAATTGCTGTCATGGTGGGTGAGGCCACCAATGAGGTTAAGTCTTATCTGCATCACAAGCTTGAGATGTTCGGATGCCAGAAGGACTGCACTCCCAAATTCCTTAATGCTGTTATATCTCAAGGCATCATTGCTGGTTATCTTGACCGTGATATTGAGAATTATGGCCTTCTCAAAGTAACCAAGCGAGGGAAAGAATTCCTTGAAAATCCAACGTCATTTATGGTTGTTGAGGACCGTGATTTCACCTCGACCGACGATAGCGAGATGCAGAGTGGTTCAGGAGCTCTTGATGGTGAGTTGTTCAGCATCTTGAAAAGCTTGCGCAAGAAGACGGCATCTAAGCTTCAGCTACCTCCTTATGTGATTTTCCAAGATCCATCACTCGAAGCAATGGCCACAACTTATCCCATCACAATGGAGGAGCTTGTCAACATTCCTGGTGTGGGAGCCGGTAAGGCTAAGCGTTATGGCGCCGAATTCCTTGATATCATCAAGAGGCATGTCGAGGAGAATGAGATAATCCGTCCTGAGGATATGCGAGTGCGCACTGTTGCCAATAAGAGTAAGCTGAAAATCTCATTGATTCAGAGTATTGACCGCAAGGTGTCGTTGCATGATCTTGCCGAATCTAGAGGATTGGAGTTTGACAAGATGCTCGATGAGATAGAGGCTATTGTGTATTCAGGTACACGCATTAACATTGACTACTACATTCGTGAGGTGATGGATGAAGACCACATGGAGGATATCTTTGAGTACTTCAAGGAGAGCGACACCGACCGCCTTAGCGTTGCAATGGAAGAGCTAGGTGATGAGTACACCGAGGAAGAAATACGCTTGGTTCGCATTAAGTTCTTGAGCGAGCTTGGTAATTAATCAAAAATCTTAATATAGATCTTTAATTTTTAGTTGATTGCACTAAACAATTAACTAATTTTAAAATTGTGCGTATAATTTCATATTAATATTTACGTTATTAAATTTGTATATTCACATTTTTACCGAAAGAAGAGAAATACATTTTTAAAATAATTATGAAACTGAAGTATTTTATTTCCGCATTAGTAGTTGCTGGATTAGCATGTGGAGCTTATGCTGCCAAAGACCCAGTGTTGATGAAAATCAATAACAAGGATGTGAAAGTCTCAGAGTTTGAGTATCTTTACAAGAAAAACTTAGAGCAGCAAGTTAACAAAGAGAGCATTGATGAGTATGTTGAACGATTCGTAAATTATAAGCTCAAAGTAGCCGAGGCCGAGCGCTTGGGATATGATACCTTGCCTCGCATCAAGGCTGAGCTTGAAGGTTACAAGAATGATATGCTCTCGCCTTATCTAACCGACACCGAACTTAAGGAGAGATTGGTGAATGAGGCCTATGACCGCATGACTAAGAATGTAAATGTTTCTCACTTGATGCTTGCTAGAGGCCGTGATGATGCCGAGAATGCTAAGCAAATCGCTAAGATGGATAGCATTCGCACATGTATCCTTAATGGTGAGAATTTCAACGACCTGGTAATGAAATACTCAGTCGATCGTTCGAAGGTCAACAATAAAGGTGAATATGGTTTTATTACCTCAGGAGTTTTCCCCTATGCTTTTGAATATGCAGCTTTTAATACTCCTGTAGGAAGCATCTCACAGCCCGTTGTGACCGATTATGGAATTCACCTGATTAAGGTTAATGGTGTAAGGCCCGATGAGGGTCAGGTCGAAGTAGGGCACATTTTGCTTCTCTTCCCTCGTGAAAATGTTACCGATAGCGCTAAACTGGCAGTGAAGACTCGCATCGATTCGATTTATAACTGCTTAAAGGCTGGCGAGGAGTTTGAGGCACTTGCCAAGAAGTACTCTCAGGATCCTGGATCGGCGCGTAATGAAGGCAAACTTCCTTTCTTTGGCCGTGGCCGCATGGTTAAGCCCTTTGAAGATGCATCATTTGCTCTTAAGGAAGGTGAGATTTCTGAACCCATTGAGACAAGATATGGCTACCATATCATTAAGAAATACAGCCACAAACCAGTTCCCACACTTGAGGAAGCTCGTCCAACTATCGACTTGATGATGAAAGCCGATGAGCGTTCAACAATGCCAGCCGATAGCAAAATGAAGCAGATAATGAGCCAACTCAACTACAAGGCTAACGATAAGCTCGGGGATTATCTTAAGAGTGAGCTTGCAAAACATGGAAGTTATGATTCAACATTCGTTACCGATGTGGTAGCTAAATCTGACTATCCCATCTGTACTTTCGACACTAACCAAAAGTTGCCATTGTCGCTTATGGCCAAGATGTTGAATACTAAGGCAAAATTTGCTAGCAACGATGTTGCAGTAGCCAGTCTTGTAGGAAATGTTGACAAGATCGCACGTAAAGAGATCTCTCGTT
This sequence comes from uncultured Bacteroidales bacterium, assembly GCA_902785925.1. Lineage (GTDB taxonomy): Bacteria > Bacteroidota > Bacteroidia > Bacteroidales > Muribaculaceae > Sodaliphilus. The sequence continues at coordinate 59,511 of CADAAI010000005.1, read as the reverse complement.
ATTATGCCGACAATCTCATTGAGCTGAATTCTGATTACCGAAACTTGATGAATGAGTACCGCGAGGGAACACTTCTCTTCGAGGTTATGAATCATGAGGTGTGGAATAAAGCCAAGAACGATGAGGAAGCTCTCGTACAGCGTTTTAATTCCAACCGTAGCAAGTATCAGTGGGATGCTCCTCATTTTAAAGGCATTATGGTGTGTGCCAAGAACGACTCAATTATGAATGAGGTTATGGCAACAATACCACAGTTTAATAATGAACCTGAGGACACAATCACAACTGCAATGAACAAGAAGTTTGGTCGCAACATCAGGATGGTTCGTGTCGTGACTAAGCAGGGTGAGAACGCGATGGTCGATCACATTGCTTTTGGTGGCAAAGAAGTTGAATCGATTTATGTTGGCTATCCAGTTTATGGCAAGCTCTTTGGTAGGATAATTTCACAACCCGAGGAGATGAGCGATGTCAAGGGACTTGTTTCTTCCGATTATCAAGATGATCTTGAAGAGCAATGGATTGAAGGACTTCACAAGCGTTACAAAGTATCTGTCGACAAGAAGCAACTCAAGTTGTTGAAGGCGAAGTATAAATAATCTAACGCATTAGAAGGATATCTATTATCCATCAAAACAATGCCTTGTTGTAGCAATATTAAGTCGCAACAAGGCATTTTTTGTAGATATATATTATAATTAAATATAATTAATTGAATTTGATTTTGAGAAATGACAAAAAATCAAGAACTTTGCAAGTTGAAATAATGGCGAAATTTTAGTTTGATTTTTTTACCATTACTGTTATTGATAATATACAATACACATAACGATATGAAGATTAAGACATTGCTAATGTGCATGGTGGCATTATTGTCATTTAGCATGAATGCTCAAAACAATGTTGCCGAAGAGGTGGCATGGGTAGTGGGTGATGAGCCCATTTTTAAGTCGGATATTGAGGAACAATATCAGCAGGCATTATATGAACGCGTTGTGATTGACGGCAACCCCTATTGTGTTATTCCAGAGAGAATGGCTGTAGAGAAACTGTTCCTCCATCAGGCAAAAATTGATACTGTAGAGATTCCCAACTCATCAGTAATGCAAAATGTTGATTCACGAATCAATTATTTCATTGCGAACCTTGGTTCTCGAGAGAAAGTTGAGGAGTATTTTAGGAAATCATTGCCTGAACTTCGTAGTCAGCTTATTGATGTTGTGAGAGATCAGTATACCGTTCAGGAAGTTCAACGAAATCTTACTAAGAACATCAAAGCGACTCCAGCCGATGTTCGTCGTTACTTCAATACTATTCCTAAAGATTCACTACCTACCATTCCACTTCAGGTAGAAGTTCAGATTATAACAATCAATCCAGTGATCCCTCAGCAAGAGATTGATGATGTGAAGTCACGCCTGCGTGATTATACCGAGAGGGTGAATAGTGGACAGAGCGATTTCTCTACATTGGCAATCCTTTATAGCGAAGACGGCTCTTCGACCTATGGTGGTGAAGTTGGTTTCAGGGGCCGTGCCGAGTTGCTTCCTGAGTATGCCACTGCTGCTTTCAATCTTAATGACACGAAGCGTGTGTCTAAAATTGTGGAAACCGAAGCAGGTTTTCATATTATACAGCTGATAGAGAAGCGGGGCGACCGCATTAACACCCGTCACATTCTTCTAAGACCAAAGGTCGCTCAGAAAGATCTTGATGACGCACAGGCAAAGCTTGACTCATTGCGCAATGATATTCTTGATACTAAAAAGAATATTAGCTTTGAAACAGCGGCATTGTATGTCTCGCAGGATAAAGACTCGAAAAATAATAATGGTGTGATGCTTAACGAGAAGACACACAGTAATCTCTTTGAGATGGCCGACCTGCCAGCTGAGGTTGGAAAAATTGTGTCAACAATGCAGGTGGGTGAAATCTCTAAACCATTTGTGATGATGAACCGTGCTACCAATCGTCAGCAAGTCGCTATCGTCAAGCTTTCGAAGCGTGTTGATAGTCATCGTGCCGATTTTGCCGACGACTATCAGGTGCTTAAAGATATGTACGAAAACCACAAGCGTGAAGAAATTATTAACAAGTGGATTGAGAATAAGCAGAAGTCTACCTATGTTTATATCGAGGAAGGATGGCGCAACTGTGAGTTCAAATATAAGTGGCTTAATACTTACAGCAACGATAAGCATTAATCTGTAGTGACGACATGCAATGAAAATAGCACAAACCGTCGAGGATGTAATTTGAGTACGTCCTTATTAAACGTGTTTGTTGTTATTCTCATGATGGTGTGCGCTACAGTAGAAATACAGGCACAAAAAAATACAAACACAACTGTTGCTCCAGCTGCTCAGCCTGTTGTTGCAGCTAAACCTGGCGCGACGACTCAACATATTAGGCGCATCACGCCACAAATTCCTAATGCAAATCGCTTTGACCCAGGAAAGGTTTTTCTTGAGAATGCCGATGCGCTTGTTTTTAACGAGCACCGTAGTACCGAGTATCGTGTGCTTCGTGGAAATGTGAAGTTCAGACGTGGTAACATGACATTATCGTGCGACAGCGCTTATTTTTATGAAGCTTCGAGTTCGCTTGACGCATTTGGTCATGTGGTGATGGTTCAGGCCGATACGATGCGAGTGTATTGTGACCGCATGCACTATTTTGGAGATGTGGAAGTTGCTAAGCTCCGTCGCAATGTAAAGGTGATAAATAGTTCGATGACTGTTACCACCGATAGCTTGGATTATGATATGCTGAATGATGTGGCTCGTTATTTCGGCGGTGGTACTGTGGTTGATCACTCTGGCACACGTGTGACTTCTTCGGTGGGCCGATATGAGATGGATACAAAAAAAGTGCAGTTTACGTCTAATGTAAATCTCACTACCGATAAGATAAAACTTCACACTGATGTGCTTGATTATGACATGCGCACTCACATTGCCACTATAGAGGATGAAACAGAGATCCTATCACTTGAGGATGGCAATAAGATTTACACATCAAGCGGCACTTATAATTTGGCGACAGGCCAAGGAACACTTTACAACCGGTCAACCGTGAAAAGTCGAGACGGTAACACTATTGTGGGTGACGTGATGTATTACGACCGTAGTAAAGACACTGGTCATGCTCAAGGTAATGTGGTGCTTACCGATCAGAAGAACAAGCAGACGCTGCGTGGCGATGATGTGTACTACGACCGTCGTAGTGGTCAAAGTCATGCTCAGGGAAATGTGGTTATCGTTGACGACAAGAATCAGCAAACATTGCGGGGCGACAACGTTTATTACAATAGGAATAAAGGAGAGAGCCATGCTCAAGGAAATGTGGTAATAACCGATGAAAAGAACCAACAGACATTGACTGGCGACGAGGTGTTCTATGACCGCCGCAATGAGCGCAGCAAAGCACAAGGAAACGTTGTCCTCACCGATATCAAGACACAACGTGTTCTTAAAGGTGACGTTATGGATTATGACCGCAAGACTGGTGTGGGAAATGCACGAGGTCATGTGGTCATTACCGATGCTAAGAACAAAGTAATACTCCAAGGTGAGGTTGGCTATCATAATGAGAAAACCAACGAATCATTTGTTACCGAGAATGCACTTGCTCGTGAATTCTCTCAAAAAGACACTGTTTATATACATGCCGATACTTTGCGCATGTTTACTAATGGTGATAATGAGCGTATAATGCTTGCTAACAAATATGTGAGATTTTACCGAAAGGATTTGCAAGGTGTTTGTGATTCGGCTGCAGTTAATGAGAAGGATTCAATCCTTAACATGTACAGACATGCAGTGATTTGGAGCGAAGGACGTCAGATTAGTGGCGAGGAAATAAATGTCCATGTTAAAGATTCAACCGTCGATTGGGCTACATTGCCTCAAAACGGTTTACTTATTGAACATTTGGGTGAGGACTACTATAACCAGTTGAGTGGACGTGCAATGAAGGCTCTCTTTGCTGATCAAGAACTCCGTCACCTTGATGTGAGTGGTGACGTCGAAGCTTTGTTTTACCCAATGGAAAACGACTCGACTTACAATAAACTTGTTAATGCCAATAGTGCTTACTTAACTATTGACTTGAAACCAAAGCAAAAGGTCGATAAGGTGAAAATGTGGCCCGATGTGACAGGTACTGTAGTGCCGTTGTTCCTTGCCAAGAAAAGTCAACTTCGAATTGATAGGTTCAGGTGGTATGAATCAATTCGTCCCAAAGAACCCTATGATGTGCTTATTGTCAGTGACGAAATGCGACAAATCTTTGGAGAGGCTGTTGCAAAGCGTAGAACTGTGATCAAATAGGGATGGTGTTTTATTAAGTATTTGTTTCTATCATGAGTGATGTCATAAAACTGCTCCCCGACTCAGTCGCCAACCAAATTGCCGCTGGCGAGGTGATCCAACGACCAGCTTCTGTAATAAAAGAGTTGTTGGAGAATGCCATTGACGCTCAGGCTACAAACATCCAGATAATTTTAAAAGATGCTGGCCGTACTCTAATTCAGGTGATTGATAATGGAGTGGGGATGAGTGATACCGATGCAAGACTAGCATTTGAGCGCCACAGTACATCGAAAATAAGGAATGCCGAGGACTTGTTCTCACTACAGACAATGGGATTTCGAGGAGAGGCTCTTGCTTCGATTGCTGCAATTTCTCACATTGAGTTGCGCACCTGTGCACGTGGAAGTCAACTAGGCACAAAACTGGTGATTAATGCTTCGCATTGCGAGTCACAAGAGCCAGATGTGTGTCCTGTTGGTTGTAATTTCATGATAAAAGACTTATTCTTTAATGTTCCTGCTCGTCGCAAGTTCTTGAAAAGCAATCAGGTGGAGCTTAGTAATATCATTAAGGAATTTGAAAAAGTTGCCTTAGTCAATTACAATGTGTCATTTACCCTGACCCACAACGGTAATGTACTTTACAATCTTACTCCTGGCTCGTTTAAACAACGCATAGTAGCTATTTTTGGTCAAAACCTTGACCAGCAGCTCATTCCTCTCAGTATTGACACCACACTTGTGAAAATTACTGGTTTTATTGGTACTCCTGAAAAGGCTCGTAAGCGCAGTGCTATGCAATATTTCTTTGTTAATGGACGATATATGCGTCATCCTTATTTCCACAAGGCGGTATTTTCATGCTATAACGAGTTGATTCCTGATGATGCACAACCAAACTATTTTTTAATCTTTGATGTAGACCCCGAAAGTATTGATGTGAACATTCATCCTACAAAGACCGAGATAAAGTTTGAGAATGAAATGCCAATATGGCAGATTATCTCAGCGGCAGTTAAAGAGACACTTGGGCGCTTCAGCGTGGTTCCTTCAATTGATTTTGATAAAGAGGATGCTCCAGAGATTCCGTCATTCACATTGCCACATACCAAAACCCCTCCAGCTATAAATGTGGATAAAGAATATAATCCATTTAAGCAGTCCGATGCTGATGGGAAAGATAGCAGAAACAGAAGTGCTGGCAGCTATTCTTACTCTGACGTGACATCCAATTGGGAGGAGTTATATAAGAACTTTGAAAAATCAAAACAAGATAGTTTAAATGACTTTAGTGATTTGCCCGACATAATGCCTACTACGGTTGACACTCCTATATTTGAGGGTGGTGAAGAAATCCAAGCCATACTTCAATTAAACAATAGGTATTTGCTCACACTTATAAATGAAGGTTTATTGATACTTGACCAGCATCGTGCTCACGTGGAAGTGCTTTATGAGCGATTGTTGCAACAGGTAGATGGCATGAATGTTGTTTCGCAACGAGTTCTTTTCCCTGAAATCATTCATCTTACTGCAGCGCAAAATGCTGTTTTTGAGGAAATTGAAAACGACCTTGAGAAAGTGGGATTTGGACTATCACGGCTCAGTGGCGATGACTGGTCAATCAATTCGGTGCCTCCTGGCCTTGATAATGTCGACATCATTGAATTGCTCAACGAAGTGATAGTATCGGTTACCTCAGGTGGTGCAAGCATTAAAGATAAGATTTTTGAAAAAATTGCCATGACAATTGCCACTAGGGCAGCTGTTCCATACGGTAGGCAACTTAATGATGAAGAAAAAAAAGCGTTGGTTGGTGATTGGAAAAATCTTAAGAACTCAAAGTATACTCCAGATGGTAAGACCATAGCCAACGTTATGACTTTTGACCAATTGTCGAAGATGTTTTAAACAGAATTGACATGTATAACAACAGGTGCTCGGCAAAGTTGCTGAGCACCTGTTGTTTGATTTGGTTTAGATAATAAATAAATACTAATTGCTGTTAATGTTAGCATCTTGTAGACCGTAATGTTTTCGTCTATCGATAATTAATAGCATCACCGAGACAATAATGGCAGCGATGCCAATACCTGTAAATATCCACATTGCCTGTGTGTAGTCGACTGTAGCGCCTATAGTGTTGCGTTGCAGCACTCCGCCAATTACGATAGGAATTATCATCAAACCGATGTTCTGGATATAATAGATGATGGAATAGGCTGTGCCTAGCTGCTTCATTGGCACAATCTTGGGGACAGCAGGCCAAAGCACACTGGGTAGCAATGAGAAAGCGATGCCGAGTATAAGCATCAAGCAAATTGCCAGTGCGCTACTGTTGAATGGTAGAGCAAAAACTACAAGCACAAGCGTCAGCATTATAGTGCCAATAATCATTATGGATGCACCTTTTCCCATCTTATCGTACATTCCACCGAAAAGAGGTGTCAATAAAATCGATGTGAATGGTAGTATTGCAGGAATTGCACCGGCTATTGATGGATCAACACCATATTTAGATATCATCAGTTTGGTTGCAAAATCAAGGAATGGGTATAGTGCTGAGTAATAAAGTAAGCACAGAAACGTGATAAGCCAAAATCCAGGATTTTTAATGGTGGCTTTCATGTCACTGAAATGGAACTTGTCGTCCTCGCTGCTTTCCTCTTTTATCTCATTGTCGGCTTTGCGGTCAATTGAACAATAAAGCAGATAAATGATTAATCCAACTCCTACTGAGAATAGGCCAATGAGAATTGGAGTACTTAAAGAGAATTTTTCGGCCAGTGGGGGGGCGCCCGCTAAAGCTAATGCAGTTCCTAATCGAGCTAGGGCAACCTGTATTCCCATAGCAAGAGCCATTTCTTTGCCTGTGAACCATTTTACAATGACTTTTGAGACAGTAATTCCGCATAGTTCATAACCCACTCCAAATGTGGCAAAACCAAGTGCAGCAACAATTACTTGCAGTTTGATGGCTGGATCGTTATATCCGAGCCATTGTAGATTGATGCTGACCATGTGAGACGGATCCATAAATGCGATGGCATAGTAGTCAACTGCGGTGCCGCCAAGCATTAGTACACATGAGAGAACACCCGCAAAGCGTACTCCGGTCTTGTCAAGAATGATGCCACCAACAAAGAGCATGAGTAAAAACACGTTGAAGAATCCGCGTGATCCAGCCAGAACTCCGAATTCAGAACTTGTCCATCCTAGTCCACCTTCATTGCTGGGTAACTCAAGAAAATATTGTAATGGCGACATCTGTTTGGCTACTATGTATCCCATCATCATTGTGATGGCTACAATGCCAAGCACTGTCCAGCGCATGGTTGCCGAGTCGTTGATTTTTTGTGCTACCTTAGTCATATGTCTAAATTAATCAGGACGTGCAAGCCTTATGAGCAACACACGCCCTGATATGAAACGATTTTTAATTCAATGATTATTATGCCTTGGCAGGCTTCTCTTCGGGCTTGATGTTGGGTTCTTCAAGACCCAGCTTTTTCTTCTTGTCAACAACCTTGAGAAGGAGGCCAAGAAGCAGTGCTGCTACACCCAGACTTGCCAGCATGATCAATGGCCAAGTATAGTCGAGCTTGGTTGGATCGTCTACGCCAGGATTTGTTTGATCAAGAACCTTTCCAATCAGAAGTGGGAACAGCCATAGGCCAATGTTCTGAATCCAGAAGATAAGTGCATAAGCCGAACCGATAACCTTTGCGTCAACCAGTTTTGGTACGCTGGGCCACAACGAGGCGGGAACCAGTGAGAATGATGCGCCAAGCACAAGAATAGTAATATAAGCAATTGCAATACCGCCAACGGCGCTGCCCTTGAACATGGGAAGAACAAATGCGAAGGTGAGGTGGCAAGCAATCAACAACAGTGAGCCTAGAACAAGCATTGAAGCGGCTTTACCCTTGTGGTCAACGTAACTACCAAGTATAGGGGTGATGAGCACAGCTAATAGTGGGAATACTGCAAAAATTGACTCGGCCGACTGGCGCATATAGCCCATGTAGCAATAGGTTATAAGGGAGATGATTGACAATGCGAGCATTCCATATTTTGGACCTTTTGCTTTCATGAAGTTGCTTGCAAAACCAGCAGCAGCCACAACGAGCATGATGATGTATTGCACGATGGTTACCGAGGAGCTAGCCCAGAATGAATCGGAAGCTGGTTCGGTCAAAGTGAGGTTACACTGAAGCATGTTTACTGCATACTTCTGGAATGGGAAAATGGCTGAATAGTAAAGCACGCAAAGTAGGGCTACAATCCAGAATCCGCCATCTGATAGAATTTTGCCAATGTCGCTTATCTTGAATGGGTCTTCTTTCTCCTCGGCCTCACCAGTCTGTGAATCAAGTTTCTTATCCATGAAGAAGTAAACTATAAACATAATCAGAGCGATGCACAACAGCACTACGCCAAATGCTACTGAGCGGCTAACACTAACCTCGCTACCAAGTTTTGCAAAATAAGGCGAGAAGATCATGCAGGTGGCTACGCCAAGACGAGCAAGAGCCATCTCAGAACCCATAGCAAGTGCCATCTCACGGCCTTTGAACCACTTAACAATACCGCGGGAAACGGTGATTCCTGCCATCTCGCAACCGCAACCGAAAATCATAAAACCACAGGCTGCAACCTTTGCGCTTGCAGGCATACCCTCATAGAATGGGGCAACACCCAGTTCCTGAAATCCTGGGATGTAATTGAGGTTGTTAGTAAACCATGTTTCAACCCCGCTGCCAATGAACATGTCGCTAACTGCATACCACTTAATGATAGCACCTATTAGCATTACTGCACCTGATAGAACTGCGGTAAATCTCACTCCCATCTTGTCGAGAATAATACCGGCAAATATCAGGAAGAAGACAAACACGTTTAAGAATACTTCACTGCCTTGCATTGTTCCAAATGCAGTAGAATCCCATCCACGTGTGGTTTCCATCAAGTCTTTAATAGGAGACAAAATGTCCATAAAAATGTAGCTGCAGAACATGGCTAGAGCCAACAGCAACAGAGCGGTCCAGCGCATAGCAGCCGAATCGCGGAGCGTTTTTTTGATTGTCTGTGTCATACTTAAGTTTGTTATTTGTTTATTTTGTTTATGTTATTGTATTTTTGATTTGAACATGCAAAGTTACATTAAATTATTTAAATAATATGATATATAAGTAATATTTTTTATGTGACAAAATGTCGTAAAGAAGTTGCAATAAATGTTTTGGCACAAAATGTGCGTAATAGGGGAGTGGCATTAGCCTATGATTATTGCAAATTTAATATTAACTTTTAAATAGTAATAAAATGACAATTAAACCATTAAGTGACAGGGTTCTTATTGAACCTGCTAAAGCCGAAGAGATTACCGCTGGCGGTATCATCATCCCCGACAGCGCAAAGGAGAAACCATTGAAAGGTGTTGTTAAGGCCGTTGGCCATGGAACAAAGGATGAGGAAATGGTAGTAAAAGCAGGCGATACCGTTCTTTATGGCAAGTATGCCGGTACAGAGATTGAAGTAGATGGCGCTAAGCTGCTGATGATGCGTCAGAGTGACATTTTGGCAATTGTTGAAGAGTAATTTATTAAGTATATAAGATTATGGCAAAAATTATAAAATTTGATATTAAGGCTCGTGAAGAACTTAAAAAAGGTGTAGACCAGTTGAGCGATGCCGTTAAAGTTACCTTAGGCCCTAAAGGTCGCAATGTAATTCTTGACAAGAAGTTTGGTGCTCCACATATCACTAAAGACGGTGTTAGTGTGGCACGTGAAGTAGAGCTTGAGGATGAGTTTCAGAATATTGGTGCTCAGCTCGTTAAAGAGGTGGCACAAAAGACTGGAGATGATGCTGGTGACGGTACTACTACTGCTACTGTTCTTGCTCAGTCAATCATCACTGAAGGTTTGAAGAACGTAGCTGCTGGCGCTAATCCTATGGCTGTTAAGCGAGGCATAGACAAGGCCGTTGCAGCTGTTGTTGAGCAAATCAAGGCTCAGTCACAGGAAGTTGGCGACGACTTTGGCAAGATTGAGAATGTTGCTCGCGTAAGTGCCAATAATGATCAGGAGATAGGAGAACTTATCGCCGAAGCAATGAAGAAAGTAAATAAAGATGGTGTTATTACCGTTGAGGAGGCCAAGGGTACCGACACTCGTGTTGACGTAGTTGAGGGAATGCAGTTTGACCGTGGTTACATTTCTCCATATTTTGTCACAAACACCGAGAAGATGGAGTGTGAGATGGAGCGTCCATACATCTTGATTTTTGACAAGAAAATTTCAGTTCTCAAAGATATGCTTCCTGTACTTGAGGCTACTGCTCAGAGCGGACGTCCATTGCTTATAATTTCGGAGGATGTTGACAGTGAGGCTCTTGCTGCTCTCGTTGTAAACCGTCTGCGTGGATCCTTGAAGGTTTGCGCAGTTAAGGCACCTGGCTTTGGCGACCGCCGAAAGGAGATGCTTGAAGATATTGCTACTCTTACAGGAGGTGTTGTCATTAGTGAAGAAAAGGGTTTGAAGCTCGAAGGAGCAACAATCGATATGCTTGGTACTGCAGAAAAAGTCACTGTAAACAAAGAGAATACTGTTATTGTTAATGGTGCTGGTGATAAGCAGGCCATTGCCGACCGTGTGGCTCAAATTAAGGCTCAAATTGAATCAACCAAATCAACCTATGACAAGGAGAAATTGCAAGAACGTCTTGCCAAGCTGGCAGGCGGTGTGGCAGTTCTTTATATTGGTGCACCCAGTGAGGTTGAAATGAAAGAAAAGAAAGACCGTGTTGACGATGCTCTAAGTGCAACACGCGCTGCTGTTGCCGAAGGAATTGTTCCTGGCGGTGGTGTGGCTTATATTCGTTGTCTTGATGTTCTTGACAAGATGGAAGGAGCTAACGGTGATGAGACTACAGGTATTCACATTGTTCGTCGTGCCATTGAAGAGCCTCTTCGCCAGATAGTTGATAATGCTGGTCTTGAAGGTGCTGTAGTTGTTCAAAAGGTTAGGGAAGGTAAGGGTGACTTTGGTTATAATGCCTATACCGACCAATATGAGAATTTGTTTGAGACAGGTGTTATTGATCCAGCCAAGGTTGCACGTGTAGCGTTGCAGAATGCCGCTTCTATCGCAGGCATGTTCCTGACAACAGAATGCGTTATAGCTGAGAAGAAGGAAGATGCCCCAATGCCAGCTCCTAATCCCGGCATGGGCGGCATGGGTGGCATGATGTAATAATCTCATTCAAAATTACTAGTATTATCTTTATTTAAGATATGATATGATGGGACTCACTTTTTGTGGGTCCCATTTTTCAGTTATATTAATTTCATATTAGAATTATAACAATAAATTTATTGCATATAATAAGATTTATTTGTAATTTTGTAGGCTATTTGAGATTTTGCATTTTTAAATAAATGACAAAATTTTAATGCTAAAAAGTGGTTTTTATATTAAAATCGTTGATTGCTAGCGCTATAGCGTGCAATTGACGTCCCAATTTATTATATATAAAAAACTTTTTTAATCATTCTGGTACAATCTAAATTGAATAATAATAATTAAATCACAATTGATATGAAATTAAACAAATTTTTAATGCTGGTGTGCCTGGCGATAGTAGTGTCGTCTTGTACTGCACCTAAGTTAGGTTATTTCCAGGATGTCCAGTCAGGGCAAGTTCAGGAGTTGCAAGCTCCTAGGCTTGTAACTGTAGAACCTGGAGATAGACTGTCGATTCTTGTAGGCAGTAAAGATCCTGGTTTAGCTTATCTGTTCAATTTGCAGATTGTGGGAAGATATAAGGTGGCACAGACAGATGCCAATCTTACGACTAGTCAAGTGGCTAGTTACACAGTCGATGAGAATGGATGTATTGATTTCCCTGTGCTGGGCCAAATGGAAATTAAAGGCAAAACCCGAAGTGGAGTTGCTGCTTATATTAAGAAAGAGCTAATAGATAGGCAGATGCTTAAAGATCCTGTTGTGACTGTTGATTTTCTTGACTTATTCTTTTCTGTAATGGGTGAGGTAAATGCTCCAGGTCGATTTTTGATGGATCATGACAAAACAACTTTAATTGACGCGTTGAGCCGTGCTGGTGATCTGACAATTAATGGTAGGCGTGACAATGTGCTAGTTATGCGTGAGGAAAATGGCAAGCAACTAGCATATCGTATTGATCTCACAAACTTACAAAGTATATATAATTCACCAGTTTATTATTTGAAGCAAGGTGACATGATCTACGTTGAACCAAATGAGAAGAAGGCGCGAGAGTCGACAGGTACAGGAAATGCTTTCATGCAACCAACATTGTGGATATCACTAGCGTCTCTCGTGACCACAATATCGGTATTAATATTTAAATAAGACACCAAAATGGCCGAAGAAATAAATAAACAGACTCAAGCAGCAACCAAGAACGAGGATTTCGAGAAAATTCAAGAGTGGTTATATCTGTGCTTGTCTCGTTGGTATTGGTTTGCTCTATCATTAATTATAGCATTAGGACTTGCTTTGCTTTACTTGATGGTAACCACACCATCTTACACACGTATGATGTCGGTTTTGATTAAGGATGAAGATAAGAACCGCTCATTGTCAAGTGAGTTTAGCCAATTTTCAGATATGGGATTTGGTGTTGGTAAGACAAATTTGTATAATGAGATGATTACTCTTAAATCTCCTTCCTATATGGAGGATGTGGTTAGAGACCTGCATCTAGACTTTGACTATAGAACTGAAGGCAGATTTCATGAGCTTGCATTGTATGGGAAGACTCTGCCAGTAGTTGTCTCGCTCCCTGATATAGATGCCGATGAATGGGCTTCATTTACGCTCATGATAAAAAATGATAATACCATTCAGATGACCGATTTTATGGATTCTAACATGGATGCACCATCTGCCGCGGTTGTGAAAGGCACTTTGGGTGAGGTTGCTAAAACTCCAATAGGACAAATTTTGGTAACACCAACGCAGAACTATGTGGGCAAATTTGACACCCCTATTCAAGTTAAAAAGAATCGTATTTCAGATGTTGCAAATAGTTATGCAAGCAAGTTGAAAGTTGAACTTAGTCAGGAACGTGCCTCGGTGATTGATGTGTCGATTAGCGATGTGTCAGCCGAAAGAGCAACTGATTTGTTGGATAAACTCTTTGAAGTGTATAACAACCGTTGGGTTGAGGATATCAACAAGCAGGCCACAAGTACTAGCAAATTCATTGACGAAGAGTTACAGGCAATAGAAAGTCAATTAGGAAATGTTGATGCAGATATTGCGCAGCACAAAAGTTCTAGTGGTGCTCCTGATCTTGGGGTTACAACTCAAATCAATCTAAATAAGGTTGAGAATACCAGTGCTCAGTTGTTGGAGCTTGATAACCAGATATATATGGCAAATCTTATAAAATCACAGTTAAGTGAAAGAAAATTTGAAGTTTTGCCGGCAAATTCTGGAATTGACAACAATGCGGTTGCTGCTCAAATCAAGGATTACAATGAGAGGGTAATGCAACGTAACAGTTTGCTAGAGAATAGTGGTGTTAATAACCCACTTATCCAAGATATTGATGATCAGTTGAATGCGACTCGTTCATCAATTATCACTTCGCTTAACAATGTTTTGTCGACATTAAAAGACCGTAAAAATGCTTTGGAGGCTTCTAAGGCGGTAGCAAGTGATAAAATCACTGCTACTCCTGGCCTTGAGAAAGACCTTCTTAGTGTTGAACGTCAACAAAAGGTGAAAGAACAATTGTATCTGTTTTTACTTCAAAAGCGTGAAGAGAATCAGTTATCAAAGGCCTACACAGCTTATAATACTAAGTTGCTTAATCCTCCTTCTGGAAGTCGCAGCCCATCATCACCGGTTAAAATAAATGTGTTGATCGTTGCGATGGTTCTTGGCTTGTTAATACCGATGATAATACTGTTCATTGTCAACAATATGGATACCAAGGTTAAGGGCCGCAAGGATATAGAGGAACTCAGTTTGCCATTCATTGGAGAAATTCCGTTGTCTTATCGCAAGCGCAAAGGACTTCTGGCATTGTTCAATCGCCGCAAGGAAGTGCGTGAGATTGTTGTTCAGGAGAAAAATGGAAATAATATCAATGAGGCATTCCGTGTTGTTCGCACAAATCTTGAGTTTGTCCTTGGTAAAGATTATAAGGTCGTAATGCTCACATCTTCTAATGTCGGTTCAGGTAAGACATTCGTTTCAACGAATTTAGCGACTAGTTTTGCAATTAAGGGAAAGAAGACCTTGCTTATAGACCTTGACTTGCGTAAGGCATCAATGTCTACATTTGTAGATTCTCCCCAGAGGGGTATTTCTGACTTCCTTAATGGGCAATATGATAAAATTGAAGATGTGATGGTTAAGGAGCGCATTCACAAGCAACTTGATGTTTTACCTGTTGGAACAATACCTCCCAATCCAACGGAATTACTCTTTAGTGAGCGTCTTTCTTCACTTATCAAAAGCATGCGTGATTATTATGATATTATTGTAATAGACTGCCCACCTATTGATATTGTGGCTGATGCTTCGATTATTAATAATCTTGTAGATGTAACTATATATGTGCTCCGTTCTGGATTGTTAGATCGTCACATGCTTCCCGAAGTAGAAAAATATTATGTTGACAAGAGATTTAACAATATGGTTCTACTGCTCAATGGTACTACCGAGGAGTCTAATGGTTACGGTTATCGTCGATATGGTTATAGTTATGGTTATGGCTATGGCTATGGTCAACGGAAAAGTAAAAAGAAGTAATTAAAAATAACACTGATTATAGATGAAAGCATGTTTCATGGGATTAGGCTATATAGGCCTGCCTACTGCAATAATCGCAGCAAAACATGGCCTAGATGTTATAGGTGTCGATATTAACTCAAAAGTTGTTGAACAGACACTCTCGGGGCATCTTCACATTGTTGAACCAGGACTTGAGGGATTGCTCCAGGAAGTTCTTGCTGAAGGACATTTTACTGCTTTATCTCATCCTGTTGAATGTGACGCCTATTTCATTGTCGTACCCACTCCGTTCAAAGGAGACCATCAACCCGATATCTCTTATGTTAAGAATGCTACAAGCATGGTGCTGCCTCTACTTAAAGAAGGTGACCTCTTTGTTATTGAGTCAACATCACCTGTAGGGACTACAGAGTTAATTACTGATTTTATTTTTCAGAATCGTCCAGAATTAAAGGATAAGATATACATTGCTTACTGTCCCGAACGTGTGTTGCCTGGCAATGTGATATATGAGTTGGTAAATAATGACCGTGTTATTGGTGGAATAAATGAGGAGTCAACAACACATGCTATAGACTTTTATTCTCACTTTGTAAAGGGGCAATTGCATCGGACTAATGCACGCACGGCTGAATTATGTAAACTTACTGAGAATTCTAGCCGTGATGTGCAGATCGCATTTGCAAATGAGTTGTCATTGATTTGCGAACAAGCGAATATTAATGTATGGGACTTGATAGAGCTTGCTAATAAACATCCTCGCGTAAATATTCTTCAGCCTGGGTGTGGCGTGGGTGGTCATTGCATTGCCGTTGATCCCTATTTCATTACAGCAGCCTACCCCAAGCAAGCAAAGATAATTGCTGCTGCTCGTGAAATAAATAACTACAAGGCTCAGTGGTGTGCAGAGCGTGTTAAGAACGCTATGCTGGAGTTTGAACTCAAGAATAGTCGTAAACCTGTTGTTGCAATGATGGGGTTGGCATTCAAGCCTAATATTGATGACATGCGCGAGTCACCATCAAAGCGTATTACAACCGAAGTTCTTCAGAGCAAAAATAATGCAGATATTCTTGTGGTGGAACCTAATATAAAGGAGCACAATGTGTTCAAACTCACTCCTTATATTGAAGCTTATGAGCGAGCCGACATTGTTGTGTTTCTTACAGCTCACAATGAGTTTAAGGAACTTAAATGGAGTGATGATAAGATAATATTAGACTTCTGTGGCATCTTCAAGAAATAGATGTTGCTAAGCCTACTTGTATATAGTTTGACTGGTGTTGCCCTGTTTTTGTTAGGGTGGCATGTTAATGGTCGAGAGCAAAGACTGATGTTGGAGACTGGCAAGCGACTGCCATTTTACAGCTGGGAAATATTATTGTCTATGTTGCTCTTTGCGATTGTGGCAGGTGCTCGTTATCACACAGGCTATGATCATGCTATGTATTTAGATCAATATCAACATTTGCTGAAGGCTGGTGAGTTCAGTCGTCATAATTTTGAATATGGCTTTGAGTGGATTTCAAAAATATTTGCTTGGTGCCATATTCATTATTTTTTCTACTTTGCATTTTGGGCGCTCTTACAGATTGGTTTCCTTTATTATGGTCTTCGTAACCATAAGTTTTTACTGTGTTGGATTGGACTTGGTATAATGTTAGGTCCTTATTTCTTAGGGTGGATGAATTCTGTCCGCCAGAATGTAGTGACATGCGTGTTTGTAGCATTAATACCATTAATCCGAGATCGTAAGATCCTTCCATATGCATTGATAATAATATTATGCGCTTTCTTGCACAAGTCATCACTCATGCTATTGCCTGTATTCCTTGTTTGTTTTGTCAAGATTTCAGAAAAGGCTCCTAACCGATGGACTTTGCTCGCTGTATTTGCTTTATTTGTACTTGTTGGAGCTTTCCCGTTTTGGACAAAATATTTTACAAATTATCAATGGTTTCTTGATTTGACTGGTTATAGCAATTATGGAAACCTAGAGGATCCTAACGTTAAGGGGACAATGAGGATGGTTAATTGGGGGCCAATCCGTGTTTTAACTTTATTAAGCAATGTTGTGATAATTTGGTATTATCCTAACATCAAGAAATATTATAAAGCAGATACATTACTGCCTTACTTTTTCATTATGGCATTTGTTGGTATGTGTTTAAGTAATTTGTTGATGAACACCACACATTTCATTATGCGTCCAGTTGAATATTTTATGATATTTAATTTAATAGTGACAGCATATCTACTTTGTTACTTGTATAATACCAGAAACATTTTAATGTTTATTATTGTGTTATTCTTGAATTTTAGTTATGCGTTTATCGCTGTAATTAAGTCGTATTATTATCCAACAAATACTTCTGTGCCTTTCCTTTATCATTTGTTTTTCTGCCCATCATTGTAAGTGTCTAATCATGGATTCATCTTATGAAATAAAGGTCTCTATAATTGTTCCAATATATAATGCTACGCAATATTTGGAGCAATGTGTTAGATCACTGATGATGCAGACATATCATAATATTGAATACCTTTTTATTGATGATGCGTCTAACGATGGTAGTGTGGATATGCTTAGAACTTTGATTGATGAATATCCATCTCGTATCGCTCAATGTAAGATTTATGAAAATGATATCAATAAAGGAGTGGCTTTTTGTAGGCATGTGTGCATGAAGAATGCTACAGGTGAATTTCTTATTCATGTTGATAGTGATGATTATGTTGACTTGTGGTTTATTGAAAAAATGCTTGTTAAAGCAGTTGATTCCAATAGCGATGTTGTGATTTGCAACACTATTAATGTCTATAAGAATAAGATTAAAGTCAATCCTCCTATCCAAGAAGTTGATCGCAGTGAATTAATTAAGCGATTACTAATAGGAACAGCACATAATGCTTTATGGAATAAATTGGTTAAACGTTCAATAATTGTACAGAATAATCTATATCCCGACGAAGGTTATAGAATTCTAGAGGATAAAGCAATATCATTCAGAATGGTTTATTTTGCAAATAAAGTCGAATATATTAACGAACCGCTTTATTTCTATCGTAAAAGAGAAGATTCTCTAACCAAGAACAACCAACGTGTTTTGTTGCCTATGCTTAAGTCAATAATGAGACTTGTTGATGATTTCTTTAGAACTCATCCTACTGATGAAACAATTGATAGTGGAATCAAATCATTCAAGGTTGGGGTTGCAGGTTCTTTGCTAATCTACAAGCCTGATGATGAGGATTTAAAATCTTTGTTGAAAAGCATGCCATTATCTGCCATCAAGACTAACACTTATATACCATTCTATTACAGAGTGGCATTATATTCAGCAAAGTTGGGTTTGCCTTGGATTGTTACAATTATTAGGTATATCATCGACTTTCATTCTGGATATAACAAGAAGAAAATTGAAAATAAAACTGCTATTCTTTAAAATATGTATAGCAAAGGAAAATATTTTATACTACAGTGTATTGTGATGCTTATCTCTCCCATCACAAGCCTTTTTGTTAGTATTAGATTTTATAAAAGCGAAATTTCACAGCTCTTTTTCATCATATTTGCATTCTTCTTTGGTTACCATTTAGGTTTTGTCCATGACCTAATGAATCATTATAAGGATATGATGGATCTTTATGTTGGTCGAGGTGTAGCTGAGATATTAGCCGATGAACGTATATATTTGTTGGGACAGGATGTATATCATGTCGCATTTAAATTGGTAGTATCACGTTTTTCTACAAATACTCAAGTCTTTGGTGGTGTAGCGTGCGCTATGTATGCAACATTCTTTATTTTCTTCTTCAGGCAACTTCGTGTTTTCTATAACAATAATAAACTTACAATATTAAGTGCGTTATTACTGTTGACAATAACTTTTATTGTAGAATTTTATTGGTACCAAGGATTGAGGTTCAGAACAGGAGTATTCTATTTTGCTGCTATTTATCTGAAATTTTTGAACACAAACAATAAGTTGTACTTATTGGCTTTATTGCTTACACCACTTATCCATTTTACTCTTATAATGCTTATTGCAGTTGCATTGCTAGACTATGTGTTGCGTTTTACTGGTGTTGCCAGCCGCATAGTATTGTTTGCTTTTTCGATTTTTATTCGTGTTCAGGATCTTGATTTTGTGCCCTTAATGCTAAAATATATCCCCTTTACTAGGAACCTGAGTATCGCAGTTACCGATGACCGAATTCGTAATAATTGGAGAGATCATATGGCCGATATTCGTGCTAATGGTAACTTTTTCTATAATCATCGAAATGATATATTGCTCTTTTGGGGATTACTCATTCTTTTTAATTTATGGAAATATAAAGCCCATAAAGATCATAAGTATATTTATTTGTTTACTTATGCAATAACATTATATACAGTTGCTAATTTTGGTTATGGAGACTTGATCTTCTATGACCGTTTTTATCAAGCAGCGATTTTATTCTTCTATACCTACTTGTTTGCTATGACGTTTGTCCATGCCGATCGCATCAAAAATAAGGTGCCTATATTTGCTATCTTTGTTATTCCTCCTATGTTGTACGCTGCAGCAACTCAGCTAGTTGAGCAAAGACAATATTTATTTCATATTGATCTTATATTTGGTAATTTCTTTACCGATTGGGATGGTAATATGCAACAAGGTATTGATTACGACTGGCATCGATAATTTGAATAATTATTTCAGCATGATTTCGGTTGAATTGTCAAAGAAGATATTGAATGTGGGACCTGAATATATGCCGCCTAAAGGAGGCATTGCTCAAATTATATCTAATTATGATCATTATGTGTTCCCAGATAAAGGATTCCGATATATATCTAATTCACGTGATGGGAAACGCATTATGAAAATTTTCAAACTAATTGTTTCTCTGGTAAGATTTGTCGTTACACTTGCATTTCAACGTCAGCTTAGAATTGTACATATCCACACAGCATCTAATTTTAGTTTCAAGCGTTCATCATGGTTTGTTGCTTTGGCAAAATTATTTCACAAAAAGATAATTCTTCATGTTCATGGTGGTGGTTTTAAGGACTATTATGTAGAACATGTTGATTTCGTTAAAGATACTTTAACCAAATGTGATTTGATTGTTGTATTAACTGATGCATGGGCCGAATGGTTTAGAACTGAAGTAAAAGTTGAACATTTAAAGGTTGTGCCAAATGTAATACCAAAACCAAAGCAATGCATGAACAAAAGAAAAGATGAGATATTTCATCTACTATTTCTTGGATTGATTAATGAGCAAAAGGGTATATTTGATTTATTGAATGCAATCAAGTTAAATCATGAAAGATTGAATGGGCGTTTTAAATTGCATGTGGCAGGCAATGGATTAGTTGAGAGATTTAAAAAAGAAATATCGACAAGTCATTTGGATGATTTGGTTTTATATGAAGGTTGGGTGGATAGTGCACGCAAGCATGATTTGTTATGCATTTGTGACGCATTAATCTTGCCATCCTACGTTGAAGGATTACCATTGTCAATACTTGAAGCAATGTCTTATTGTAAACCTGTAATAAGCACCCCTGTTGGTGGAATTCCATCAATGATAGAAGACGAGGTTAACGGATTCCTTGTTGAACCAGGAGATGGCTCTTTATTTATTGAAAGAATTATATATTTAATTGAACATAAGAGTGAGTGCTTATTTATGGGGCATGTTTCGTTTAATAAGATTTATAAACATTTTCCTCAATCGGTTGCTGCTGAGCTTGGAGACTTGTATGAGGGTTTAATTGAGTAACTATTTATGTATAATTGTATATAAATGAAGAAAATCATATATAAAATAGCTTCTCCATTTTCACAGTTTATAAGTAAACACCCGAAGTTTATAATATCTCTTCTTTACTATCATGCCTTTCATAGAAAGATTGATTTAAGTAATCCTGAGTTATTTCATGATAAAATCATGTGGATTTCCTTGAACACTGACACCTCACAATGGTCTAAACTTGCTGATAAATACGCAGTTCGCGATTATGTAAGAAATACAGTGGGTGATGATGTCTTGACAAAGTTGTATGGTGTTTATGATACGCCTGATGAAATAGACTTTGCTGCATTACCAAATCAGTTTGTTCTTAAAACTAATAATGCATGCACATCTAATATCATTGTTAGGGATAAACTGTCACTTGAACTAGATGATGCAAGATCGAAATTAAGATATTGGATGCAGATGCCCTATGGAGAGCTTTCTGGGCAACCGCATTATACAAGGATTTCACCTAAAAAAATTATTGCCGAAGAATTTTTGATTCAACCGGAGTGCCCTGAGGATGGCTTGATAGACTATAAGTTTAATTGCTTTAATGGAAAACCAGTTTCAATTGCCGCTTTTTCTGAGAGGAAAGATGGTACTCACTTAATTCGCAGGATGCTATATGATATGGATTGGAATCCACATCCTGAATGGTACGATACGGCAAAACCTGTTTTTTTTAAGGAGGTACCAAAACCTTTGTGCTTCGATGAAATGGCACAAATAGCTTCAAAATTATCTCAAGGTTTTCCCTATGTTAGAGTTGATTTGTATGCTATTAATGATAAGCCGATTTTTGGAGAATTGACGTTTACCCCTGGCTTTGATGCATTCTATACAACTGAATATGAGAGAGAACTAGGCAAATGGATACAATTGCCATAATTAGCCGTTCAAAATGAACTTATGAGAAAAACGACAATAAATGGTGTAGATATTTGTCCGTTTACTTCACGAGAAGAACTGATGGGCTATGTTGATAGGAACAAGTCAATTCTTGTTGCTATCAATGCCGAGAAGATTGTTAATGCCACTCCACTAACGCGTGATATAATCAATAATAATATTGGTTATTGTGATGGAGTAGGAGCCGTGTGGGCCCTTAAGCAGAAGGGTGCTAAAAATGTGGTTAAGATACCTGGCTGTGAGTTATGGCTAAATATCGTAGAGCATTATCACAAGAGTAAGAGCTTTTATTTAATTGGGAGCAAACAAGAAGTAATAGATGCTACAGTTTCAAAACTCCAAAGTCAATATCCCGACATTAATGTGGTGGGCTACCGCAATGGTTATCTAAAAGATGACTCTGAACGCAATGCACTAATTAAAGATGTTGAAGAGAAGAAACCTGACGTGGTGTTCGTGGCAATGGGAAGTCCCAAGCAGGAATTGTTGATGGGGGAGATGCAGAAGCGTCACAAGGCAATCTATCAAGGCCTCGGAGGGAGTTTTGATGTTTTTACTGGCTATGCTGATCGTGCACCCAAGTGGTGGCTTGACCATAATTTAGAATTTGCTTATCGTTTTTTCAAGAACCCCAAACGTATAAAGCGTCAGGTGCCCATCTTGAAACTTGCTATACAATTGCTTTTCAGGCGTGTTTAAATACTGAGAAAATAAACCCTCATCAATATCAGGTGGTCCTATGTGTTGGGACCACTTTCTTTTTTATCTTTCCCAGAATATCCTCTCTAAGTTCTGGTGAGGTAGAGTAATATAGAATTACAGACGCGATAATAATGAAAAGTATGTCAACGTAGTGGTTGTGACTCCAATAGAAAGGAAGAATGCCAACAAGAATTAGAATCAAAGGTATGAGTGTGCGTTTGTGGAAGTGCAGAGTGAAATACTTGCGGGTGTCAATCCAGCGGTATAAAATTAATACTAAATAAGAAGTTATGGATGTGACAATCACGCCATAAATATGAAGAATAGGCGTGAGTATTAAATTTAGTACAATGTTGATAATAGCGGTTAGAACTATTGATGGCATCGCGGCTTTGGTATCTTTTGCGCACTGATAGGGGATCTCAAAAAATGCAGTTATCGCAAAGAGGATTGTGCTTAGGTTAACAAGGTAGATATACTCGATACTTTGCTGGTAGTTTGGACCAACTATCCAGTTGAAACAGATTTTCACAGTAAACGTAAATGCTATCAGCGTGAAAGCGAGTATAAAAATGTAGTTGTTGAACACGTTGGAGAAGAAAATGTCGCGATCCTTGCTGTGAAATTGTTGTATGGCATTCTCTTGCCATGTCTGGAAGAAGATGTTGGAAAGTGTGTGGATTACACCTCCGAACCTTACTGCTACGGCATATAGACCAGTGATTTCAAGCCCCAGAAAATACTTGACGAAGAAGCGGTCGCTAGTTGTTGTTAACCACCAGCACAGAGTGACTGGTATTAATGGCAAGCTGTAATGCAGTATTTCTCTTGATACTTGTTTGAAATCGACCTTAATGCGGAAAAACCGACTTAGAGTCTGCATCTTAAGCTCCACAAGGAGCAGTGCGACAATTCTTGCCAATATATTTGCTAAGAATATTCCTGCAATTCCCATCTTAAATCCAACCACAAAGATGAGGCTGAATATTCCTATTCCAAATGACGCAATAAGTCCTATTGCAATGAAGGCTTTGTTGTTGCCTAATCCACGTGACACTTGTGCAAGCACTTCATAGAAGCACATCGTTATGAGCAGAGCAATTGTATACCACAAATAATTGATGTGGATGACCATTGATGTCAAGAGAGCTACAGCGACAGTAACCGAGGAAGTGAAAAATAATGTGCGGTAAACGAACGAAACAATTTTTGTACGGTCACTGCTTTCTTGTGTTTCAAGAAGGAATCGGAATGAGCCATCTCTCAGTTGTAAGGTGACTACAGGAACGAGGAGCATGCAGACTTGCAGGCAAAGGTCGAAGTAACCATAATCGCTTGGTTTCTCTACAAAATATGTGTAAAGAGGGACCATCAAGAAAGTAATCAACTTTGAGCCGAGGTTGCCAATGGCATATATGCCAAAATCCTTGACGAACTTCTTGCTGCGACTTTGTTGTTTAGTTTCTGTCATTATAGTTACTTGTTAATAGACTACAAAGTTACTCGTTTTTGCCGAATTGTGAAAAAAAAGAGGGTATATTTGCTTCATTTTGGTTAATAATGCTTACTTTTGCATAAACATTAATAAGGATAAATGAAGGTTTCGGTGCTCGTGCCAATATATGGTGTTGAGAAGTATATCGCCAAGTGTGCGAAAGGTCTCATGCAGCAGTCTTACAAGGATGTGGAATACATTTTTGTGAATGACTTCACACCCGATGATTCTATTGACCGCCTTATGGAGGTGATAGATGAGTATCCCGAACGCAAAAATCAAGTTATAATTGTCAATCATACTCAAAATTTGGGATTGGCAATGGCGCGGCAGACTGGACTAAATGCAGCCACAGGAGATGCTGTGGTCTTTGTCGACAGCGATGACTATGTAGCGACCAAAATGATCGAATGTCTTGTAGGCGAAATGCAACGCAGTGGTGCCAGTATCGTTGATGGCGGTTATGGTATTGTTACTAATGGGAATTTGACTGAGAGTAGAATGCCATTACACCTTTCGGACAAAGCTTACTTAAGGACAATCCTTTGCCAAAACGTGGAGCCTAACCGAATTTGGGGACGGCTGATAAAGAGATCTGTTTTTGACGATAATAATATCGAGTTTTATAAAGGCATCGACTATAGCGAAGACTTTTCGGTGATGCCGCGTCTGCTTATCAATGCCAACAGGAGCTGGGTTGACCAGTGCTTATATTACTATCGCTACGATAATGCTCAGTCCTACACCAATAATATTACTATTCGTAATGCAACTTCTTACTTTAAGGCACAGGAATTGATTGGCAATTTCATGCTATCACACTCCAGTTGGAAGGATTACTCCTTTGCAGCACAATTAGGTTGGGTAGCAGTATGGCGATTTGCTAGGCGTTTTAATATAGACAAGAGTTTAGCTGAAGAAAACTTCACGCTGAAATCACGTCACTTCATAACACGATACCTTGAGAAATTAATGAGGAGTGATGTGGTACCTTTTGGCTTTGCAAATTTCATTTATATGACAGTAAGGCGCATTTATTTGACGTTTATAGGTCATTAATTAAATCAGTAAAAACAAAAATCAATATACTTATGCAAGCATTGATACTGGCGGCTGGAATGGGACGCCGCTTAGGTGATAAGACCCGTAATAACACAAAATGTATGGTCGAGGTTAATGGGGTGAGGCTTATTGATCGCATGCTCGGCCAACTCAAATCACTCGATATTGATAGGGTGGTGATAGTTGCTGGTTATTGCCGTGAGTCGTTGATGTCACATGTGGGTGATTCTTACAATGGTATCCCCATCCACTGGGTCATCAATCCCATCTATGATAAGACCAATAACATCTATTCCCTTGCGCTTGCTAAGGATGAGCTGGTTAAGGACGACACATTGTTGATTGAGAGCGACTTGATATTTGAGGACGATTTGCTTCAGATGGCATTCAACTCATCCTATCCCAATGTGGCACTTGTAGCAAAATATGAGACTTGGATGGATGGTACAATGGTGTGTGTGGATGAACAGAATAATATCACTAACTTTGTTCCCAAGCAGGCGTTCACCTATGCCAATGTCGATAGTTATTACAAGACGGTCAACATCTATAAGTTCAGTCGAGAATTCAGTGAAGGTGTGTATGTGCCTTTCCTTGAGGCTTATAGTGCGGTAATGGGCAACAATGAGTATTATGAGCAAGTGCTGCGAGTCATTACTTTGCTTGATGGTGCCAACCTTAAGGCATTGCCCATAGGCAAGAAACGTTGGTATGAGATTGATGACATTCAAGACCTAGATATTGCTGAGGCATTGTTTGCTGAGGGGACCGATAGGATGAGGCGCTACTTTGCTCGATACGGAGGCTATTGGCGCTTCCCGCAACTTCTTGATTTCTGTTATCTTGTGAATCCATATTTCCCGCCAAAGCGCATGAAAGACGAGCTTCGGGCGAATTTCGATGTTCTTTTGACCGAGTATCCTAGCGGAATGCGCGTCAACTCAATGCTGGCTGGCAAATATTTTGGTGTTTCCAGTGATTATATTGTTGTAGGCAATGGTGCAGCCGAACTGATAAAGAGTCTAACAGAAGTAGGGGTAAAGGGTACGATGGGTATTGTTTATCCCACGTTTGAGGAATATCCCAACCGAAAGAGTCAACAAGATATCATTTCTTATTACCCTGAAAGTCCTGATTGGCAATATAATGCTGATGACCTTATGCGTTTCTTCGATGACAAGTCCATCGAAGCTCTGTTGGTAGTTAATCCCGATAATCCAACTGGGAACTTCATTGCCAAAGCCGATGTGATGCGTCTTGTTGAGTGGTGCGATAAACGCAATGTAACGCTTGTTCTTGATGAATCGTTTGTCGATTTCAGCGACGACTGGGAGACCAATAGTCTTCTCAACAACACTATACTTGAGCAGCACCCTAAATTAATTGTCGTCAAGAGCATTAGTAAATCTTACGGAGTACCTGGACTGCGACTTGGCATTATGGCTAGTGGTAATGTTGAGCTCATTGCCACGATGAAGAAAGATGTGGCTATTTGGAACATCAATTCTTTTGCCGAGTTCTATATGCAGATTTTCAATAAATATGAACGCCAGTATCGTGAAGCATGTGCTCGTTTTGTCGAGGAGCGTCAGCGTTTTGAGAAGCGATTGAGGCTGGTTCCTCACCTTAGAGTGTTGCCATCGCAAGCCAACTTCTTCACCTGCGTTTTAGAGGGCATTTATACATCAACCGAGTTGACCGAGTTGTTACTCTCAAAATATGAGATTCTCATTAAAGACGGTGAGACCAAGAAGGGCATGCATGGTACAAATACTGTGCGCATCGCAATTCGTGATAGTGTTGATAACGACCGCTTGTGTGATGTTTTAATGGAAATATTCAGCAGAAGATGAAAGCAGTTACTTATTATATAGGCCATAACGATGTCGTGCAATGTGGCATCAGCGCCAAAGATTGTGTTGAA
This sequence comes from uncultured Bacteroidales bacterium, assembly GCA_902785925.1. GTDB lineage: Bacteria > Bacteroidota > Bacteroidia > Bacteroidales > Muribaculaceae > Sodaliphilus. The sequence continues at coordinate 32,518 of CADAAI010000005.1, read as the reverse complement.
ATGGTGACAGAGTCTTTTAAAATAAAGTATGAGGCTCAATTGCCGCCCAAAATCAGTATTCATCCAAAGAAAAATGATTTTGTCAACACTATGCCATGCCTGTTGCCACCTCAATATGGTAGAATGGCGGTTAAGATAGTGAGCCGGATAGTTGGTGCTGAGCCAGCGTTGAACTCTACTATACAACTCTTTGATAGTGGCACAGGTCAATTGTTGGCACTACTCGATGGAGACTGGATTACAGCCATGCGCACAGGGGCTGTCGCAGCCCTTTCGTTAATGACTTTTAAGACTCAAAACGCTAGCATTGTGAGCTTGATGGGCCTTGGCAACACCGCTCGCGCAACTGTGAAATGTCTTTTGTCAGTTTGGCAAGGAGCACCGCTAAAGTTGAGACTTCTCCGTTATAAAGACCAGGCAGAACAGTTTTTTAATCAGTTTAAAGATGAGAAAGGGGTTGAATTCCAGATAGTCGACACTATAGATGAACTGGTCAATGGTGCTGATGCCTTGGTGTCGTGTGTTACTAGTGCAAATGGCTTGTTTGTGCCCGACGAGAGCCTTTTGAAGCCGGGATTCCTTCTGGTGCCAGTTCACACAAGGGGATTTCAGAATTGTGACTTAACATTTGATAAGGCCTTTGGTGACGATCGTGGACATGTTTGCGGCTTCAAGTACTTCAGCCAGTTTAAGAGCTTTCATGAGTTCAGCGAGGTACTTCTTGGCAAAGTGCCTGGACGTGAGAGCGATGCTGAGCGCATAATATGCTACAACATTGGGTTAGGTCTTCATGACGCATATTTCTCCTCGGTTATCTACGACAGAATTGACAAAGCCGGCCTTCCCGCAATCGTAATCGATAAACCCACGGGTAAGTTCTGGGTTTAGAGCCAGTAGGCTTCGAAGCTGTGCTGGACGCGTTTTTCGGGTGGCGGCAGGGTCATATAGTCGCCATAGGTCATGGTGAGATATTCCTTATATCCCACCATTGTTTTATACATTTTTCCTTCAAACTCGATATCGACATCGCTTGCGATACAACTAGCCGGGAAGCAACCTTTAATGCTTGGTCCCGACTCGGTTAAGTTGCAAACCGATGTTGACTTCTTGCATCCAGTAACTAGGCGTTCAATCTCATTGTTGAGGCTCTTGATTGAGCGTGGCCAGTGCTTGTATACAAAATAGGCGGCTTTAGAATAGAGAGGGTTGTTGTGAGAAATCTTGCAACGCCTTATTTTATATAATTGATGTTTGCGCTTGAACACTTTTGCTCTTTCTTCTGGGTCATCAGTAATGTAATCAATAGGGAAAATGTCGATAAATACTCCAATCTCAAACCCAGGAGTCTCGGTTTCAACCATGAGGGTTCGTGTGTCAACCACTTTGGCAAAAGTGTAATAATAGTTTGGTTCGGTGTGTGGGTTGATAACTCGGTAATGACCAGATTTGCATAAAAACGATTTAATGAACCGCTCATAACTCTCACGTGGCATATAGAGGTCAATGTCATCATCCCAAGGAATGTAACCCTTGTGGCGAACGGCACCAATGAGAGTGCCACTTGAGAGGTAGTAGGTAATGCCCTCTCGCTGGCAAAACTCATGAATTGAGTCGAGTATGCCTATCTGTATTGATCGCAACTCATTTATGTCATTGATTGGTGTCATATCTGTATAGTTATTCCATTTATAGACTCACTAACAATGTGGACTCACTTGACTCACCTGACTCACCTGACTCACCTGACTCACCTGACTCAGAGTATAATTATTGTATATGTACGCAAAGGTAGTGCATTGTGGAAGTGAAAAACCATATTAAAAAAATCAGTACAGTGTACATAGTCAAGAGAGGAACGTAGGTTAGTTTTTTCCGATTTTTTTGCGTAGGAATTCCCAGCACTCATCGAAAATTTTTACTTTGGCAAATTTCATTACAACGATGTAGAGTAGAGCCCCAATAATGACTTTGGCAATGAGTAGTACAATCTTGTTGCTAATCCAAAATGTGGCGAAGTAAGTCAGAGTAAAGACTGCAACGGTAATGATTAGGAATGGTACGATGTCAAGAATCGCATCGAGCCATTTCAGGTTAATTAGTCGTTTAGCAGTTGCTTGCCAAACTGCGAGCCAGATGACCATAAATGCAGAATAAACGCTTACTACAACGATTATAGATTGTGAGAATAAGTAGTAACACAATAGGATAAGTCCTATTTGCAAGATTATTTGGCCCACATTGCACCACAGGTAAATGTCGCTGCGTTTGCATCCAATGGCAAGATTTTGGTACATAGTGTAGAAAGGGATGAAAGCACCTGCTAGACACAGCACTTGCAACAAAGGAATACACTCTAGCCACTTGACACCAAGAACGACTTCGACGAACTCTTGTGCCACCAGTGCAAGTCCCAGCATAACTGGAAATGAAACGAATGCTGTGAAACGAAGCATCTTGCGGAACACCCGCTTTTGCCTCTCCTTGTCATCAACAACACTCACTAGAACAGTTTGCACCACTTGCAACAGAGTGCCACTCACAAAGGTGTTGGCTTGGGTGTTCCATTTGTTGGCTTGTGTGAAGTTACCCACCTGTGCAATAGGGAAGAAACGTCCAAAGATGAAAGTAAGAATCTGTCCGCTCAGCGTATTAATGATATTGGTGAAGAGAATGTTGACGGCAAAGCCGAACATTCGTTTGACCGGTCCAAAATCGATATTGAAGGTGGGGCTCCATTTCACGAAATAGTATCGCCCCACGTTTAGAACTGTGATGTAGATAACCTGTTGCCATGCAAGACTCCAATAGGCAAACCCATTGAAAGCGAGGATGATGCCTGTTGTTCCTGAGCAAAGTAGAGCTATTAGGTTGCAGATTGCCACCTCGCGGTTCATCATGTTCTTGCTCATGTAGGCGGCGTGTGCAATACCCAGTGATGAGATTAGGAAGGCCAAGAAAACGAAGCGAGACACGTCGACAAGCACAGGCTGATGGAAGAAACGAGCAATTAGCGGGGCGCAGAACCATAGCACAACATACAGGAAGATGCTGACTATTACATTGAACCAGAATACAGAGTTATAGTCTTCTGGTTTAGGCTTTTTGAGATTGATAAGAGCTTGTGTGAAACCACTGCTCTGAAGGTTGCCAGCGATGAGAGTGAAGATGGTGAGTACACCCACGATGCCGTAGTCACCTGGGGTAAGGAGGCGTGCCAGCACGACCCCAAAAAGTATGTTGAGCAGTTGTAGCGTGCCGTTATTCAGCATGCTCCAGAAAAGGCTTTGCTCGGTTCGTTCCTTTAGTGGTCGTAAGTTATCTTCCATGATTGTGGTTGTCAATAATCTCGCAAAATTACGCAAATAATCTGTATTATTCAAGCATTTCGTTGATCAAAACGATCCTCATCATTTTGTCTTTCATCGATTGACACATTTGTAACTCTAGGGGCGTAGCGTGGATTCATTCCGGAATAGAAACGCAGGGTCTTGCTCTGGTGACTGAAGTGGTTTTGTTGTGGTGCCCATTCACCTTTGGTCAACGTTGGGGCAAGCATAATCTGTTTAGAGCCATATCGTCGGTTGATGTCGTCGACGGCAGTCATTAACCTGCTATGCTTAACTTCCTGTTCAGCATTGAAAATATTGAGTTGCATCTCATTGACTGGTATTATATCAGTAACCATTACACCTACTTTTCGATAAAAGTATTCATCACGAAATATGCTATTAAAAGCAATGAGCGCATATTGAGCAATCTCGATGGTCGAGGCTGTGTGAGTTTGCATCTTCACAGAGCAAGAATTGGAATAGAACGGGAGGTCTTTGCGAAAATGGTCGCCACGTACGTAGACCGTGACTGTGAGTGCCGCCGATCGCTCGCGGCGCAACTGTGCGGCGCATGACTGTGCAAATGAAAGAACGGCATCACTTATGTCGCCTTTCTTCTTGAGAACATGTCCAAATGTGCGAGAATTCATTATCGATTTATGGGCGATAGTGACAGGGTTGATGCTCACGCAGTCGTGCCCTAGCAGTTCCTGCTGTGTGCGCACGAGATTAATGTTGCCTATCTTTTGAAGGTAGGACTTGGGCAAACGCACAAATTGGCTTGCATCATGGATTCCACATGATAGCAGTTTGGCGTTTAGCTTGCGTCCAATTCCCCAGATATCGTCGACTTTAGTCCTAGCGAGGATACTGTCTATTTCATCTTGTCGAGTGAGCCCCATCACCCGATTGACATTAGATGGGTCCTTCTTCGCTACATGACTGGCAATCTTGGCAAGAGTGCGCGTGGCGGCAAAGCCGATGCTCACCGGCACACCTACATATTTTTGGACATTCTTTACTACTGTCACAAGCAACTTATGATTTTTGACGTCATCGTCGAAAGGCAGTTTGAAGAATGCTTCATCGACTGAGTAGACCTCAAGGTTGATAGCCACCTCGCCAAGAATTCTCATGATGCGGTTAGACAGGTCCTGATAAAGAATGTGACGAGCCGATAACATTACAACATTCTCGGTAGTGTAGTTTTTAATTTGGAATGCTGGGCATCCCATGGGTATACCCAAAGCTTTGGCCTCATTGCTTCGAGAGATGGCACAGCCGTCGTTGTTGGACAGAACCACAACCGGTTTGCCGTTGAGAGTAGGGTCGAAAACCCTCTCGCACGACACAAAAAAGTTGTTGCAATCGGCTAGAGCATACATTCCTTAAATGTTTCTATGTTAACGATTTATCTTCTTGATAATGTGTGATACCACGCCCCAAATGATGAAGTTGCTCTCCTTGGGTACATGGATGACAGGATACTTGCGATTGGCAGGGACAAGAGAGATTTCGTTATTATTGATGATAATGCGCTTGACAGTGAAGTCACCATCGATAAAACACACTGCAATGTCGCCGTCATGAGGCTCTAATGAGCGGTCGATAATGAGCATGTCGCCCTCGTTGATACCCGAGTCGACCATAGAGTCGCCAATAACCCGTGCGCAAAATGTTGCAGCAGGATTGTTGATAAGTTCATGGTTGAGGTCGACCGAGTCGGCAAACGAACCTTGAGCTGGGCTAGGAAATCCCGCCTGGATACGACTGTCAAAGACCTGCAGCTCAAGTTCGCTGCTCTCTTCAAGTTTTTTTATATCAAGTGTTGCCATGACTGAGTTAGCTCATGCGTGATTTATAGTCCTCGTAGGTAAATTCTCTCAACACCTCAATGGTGCCGTTAAGACGCTGAAGTACGATTGCTGGATGGTTGATGCCATTGAACATGTTGGTTTTTACAGTTGTGTAGTGGTTCATGTCCTCGAAAGTGAGTCTATCGCCAGCTTTGAGTTCGTGATCGAAACTCCAGTCGCCCACAAAGTCACCGCTCAAGCACGAATTGCCACCTATACGGTAGGTTGGGCGTGAGGGGTCAACGTCGCGCAAAGCCTGAGTGATAACTGGTTTGTAGGGCATTTCCAGGCAGTCAGGCATGTGACAAGCAAATGAGACATCAACGATAGCCGTCTTGATGCCACTGTTTTCTACGACATCAACCACAGTGGCCTCCAGATCTCCTGTCTGCCAACAAAAAGCACTACCTGGTTCCAAAATCACCTCAAGATTGGGATGGCGCTGCTTGAAATCCTGAATAAGGTGGATCAGGTGCTCTACGTCATATCCCTTGCGTGTCATGAGGTGTCCCCCCCCCATATTTACCCACTTTAGTTGTGGTAGCCATTGTCCGAACTGCTCCTCCATTGCATTAAGCACTAGAGCGAGGTCGTAGGATGTAGACTCACACAGAGCATGAAAATGGAATCCTTCGATACCGTCGGGTAGTTGAGTGAGATTTTCGCTCAGAATGCCAAACCTTGAGCCTGGACAGCAAGGGTTATAGATGTCGGTTTCAATAACCGAGCACATAGGATTGATGCGTAGTCCGCAAGATATCTGTTCGTCTGGAGAAAGCGTGTTATGCTTATCGATTAAAGGCTTGAATCTCACAAACTGATCAATAGAGTTGAAGGTGATGTGGCTGCTGCCCGCTATGTACTGCTTGATTGTGTCGTCGGTATAGGCAGGGCAATAGGTGTGTGCTTTGCAGTGCAGCTCATCGTTGGCTAACACCATCTCATTTACTGAGCTGGCAGTAGAGCATATGCCATATTCCCTAAAGATTGGGAATGTGCGCCACAGCGCATTGGCCTTGAAAGCCATAATGATTTTAGCGCCACTCTCTTGGCTTACTCGAGTGATAAGGTCAAGATTACGCCTTAATTTCTCTTCGTACACTATGTAATATGGAGTATTCATAAATGCTTATGTTATTATGAACTTAGCAAATTTAAGAAGGAGAGTTCTCTGTCCCATAACATCAAACTCTACAACAATCTTGGGTTCACTTCCTGAGGTGTCGATCTTTGTGATAGTTCCCACTCCGAACGTCTTGTGCTTGATGATGCACCCCTCGCTTATCTCGTTGAGAGTGTGGGATGTAAAGCCACCAGAAGAAGATGGGGTGGTAGTGGCTGGTCTTGCTGTGCTTACAGGTTTGAAGTGGGAAGTGGGGGTGGTAACGATGCGAGGTTTTTCTTCATCTAATCGACTCTTGATCGGTTTTGGGTTCTCATAGGTAGAAGTGTAACGGTCGGATTGAGGCTTAGATTTACTCATGCTGGTTGAGCCCATTGAGAGGAATTGCGGATCAATGTCATGGATGAAGCGACTGGGCCTGCAGTTAATATAGTTGCCATTGCGGAAGCGCGACTTGGCAAAAGTGATAACGCAGTTTTTTTCGGCCCGTGTGATTGCGACGTAAAGCAGACGACGTTCCTCCTCGATTGCCGACAACGAGTCTTTGCTCATTGCTGATGGGAACAAATCTTCCTCGACCCCCACGATTATCACATTTTTATATTCTAGACCTTTAGCTGCATGCACGGTCATGAGAGTGACACACTCGCCAGTAGTCTTGTCGGTGTCTTGGTCGGTAGCAAGCGATGCCTGTGCCAGGAAATCGGTCATCAAAGTGTCGGTAAAGCCCTGCTCAATCTGCTCATCAACAAAGTCGTGCATTGCTGCAAGCAACTCGTCGAGGTTCTCTTGCTTACTGATGTTCTCAACCGTTTTCTCCTTTAATAGATCGGCCATAATGCCGCTTTTTTCAATGATGGTGCGTCCGAGTTCATAGGCATTGGTGCCAACTTGATTTTGAGCAGCAAAATTATTAATGAGCTCGGCAAATGCCTGTAACTTGCGCAAAGTGCCGTTGTTGACGTCGAGGCGGTGCTGCACAGGATTGGTGATAACTTGCCACAAGCTAACCCCGTCCTCAATTGCACAGTGCTGCACTTTTGCAAGAGTAGTTGACCCGATGCCTCTGGCGGGATAGTTGATAATGCGTCGCAGTGCCTCGTCGTCATTAGGATTGATGGTGAGACGGAAGTAGGAGAGCGCATCTTTTATCTCTTTGCGCTGATAGAATGAGAGCCCACCATAGATGCGGTAGGGGATGGGGCGACGTTTGTCGCCATGCTTGTTCTTGAGTCCTCCACTTCCCAAAGCGTCCTCCAACACACGAGACTGAGCATTGGTTCGATAAAGTACGGCAAAGTCGTCGTAGCTGCAGCCCTCACGCGCCTTTAGGGATGAAATTGTGCTAGATACCACATAAGCCTCCTCGTAGTCGTTGTAACACTCCACAACATTTACTTTGGCTCCCATGGGGTTTTCGCTGTAGATGTTCTTTTTGATTTGGCGCTTGTTTTTGTCAATCAGTGAGTTTGCAGCACCGATTATATTTTTAGTGGAGCGATAGTTACGCTCAAGTTTGAATGTTTGCAACAGTGGGAACGACTTCTTGAGGTCGAGAATGTTGGAAATGTTGGCACCACGGAAGGAGTATATGCTCTGCGCATCATCGCCCACTACGCAAATGCGGTTGTGCGCTTTGGCCAGCTGAGTCATGATGAGGTGCTGGGCAAAGTTAGTGTCCTGATACTCATCAACTAGAATGTAATCAAATCGTTGCTGATATTTCTCGAGCACATCGGGGTTGTCACGGAGCAGGATGTTGGTATAGACGAGTAGGTCATCGAAGTCCATTGCGCCTGCAATCTTGCAGCGATGGCAATAGGTCTTGTATATCTCGCTAGTTAGAGGTCGGTTAGACCTCTCATCCTCTTCACGCAGGCGTTTGTCACGCTCGTAGTAGGCTGGAGTGATGAGGGCGTTCTTCATCATCGATATGCGTGAGTGAATTACGGAAGGTTTGTAAACCTTATCGTCGAGCTGCATGTCCTTGATGATAATTTTCAACAGCGAGCGCGAGTCGCTTGTATCGTAAATGGTGAAATCGTGGTCAAATCCTAAACGGTCGGCATTGAAGCGCAGAAGCTTTGCAAAAATAGAGTGGAAGGTTCCCATCCACAGATAGGATGCTTCTTGCTCGCCCACAAGCGCAGTTATGCGGTCGCGCATCTCGCCGGCTGCTTTGTTGGTGAACGTGAGCGCCATTATGTGCGAAGCGCGGTATCCCAGCTTGAGCAGATGCACAATTTTGTGTGTGAGCACACGCGTCTTGCCCGAGCCAGCCCCGGCGATCACCAGTTGTGGCCCGTCGCAGTAGAGCACAGCATCGCGCTGCTGCTGGTTTAGAGTATTTAAATAGTCTTCCAAAATTTAGTTGTAAGTTTTCTCGGTTGTCAATCAATTAACTGGCTATAGCATGGAATCTCCTCTAGAAAGCTATAACTGTTATTTTCATAATCTATCTTGCAGCAATAATGACTCGTGCCATTTGACACAATTAGGTATTTAGCCTTAAGCACCATGTTGTAGCGCACGATTTGATTGAATGTCTTTTGTGAAACAGCAATTGATGGTGCCTTGTACTCGACTATTACCAAAGGATTGCCTTCACGGTCGGCGACAAGAGTGTCGCATCGCCTTTTAATGCCATTCTGGATGATAGATATCTCATTGTTCATGAGCGGTGGCGGGAACTCTTTCTCCTCGATGAGAAATCGCACGAAGTTCTGCCTGACCCATTCTTCGGGAGTGAGGGAGACCCAACGCTTACGCAGTGAGTCTAAGATAACGATGCTGTTATCTTTTCTCTTTATATTGAACTGATATTCAGGAAGATTGAGCTGCTGCATGATTTTTTTATTTGGTCGTGTGCGAAATAAGTTGTAAATTTACAAAAAAATTTCGAACCAATTACCTTGCCCTAGTTAAAAAAAGAATATTATGGCAGTGAAAAAAGAAGACGTCTCGTTTTTGGGACTGCTGAGCGACATAAAAGCCAAAAAATTCAAGCCCATCTATGTGCTACATGGTGAGGAGGGGTATTATATCGACCGCCTTGAGGAGGCTATCGTAGAAAATGCCCTCACCCCCGATGAACAAGATTTTAACTTGAATGTCATTTATGGCGCTGATATCAATGATATTCGCACTGTTATAAGCATGTGTAAGCAGTATCCTGCCATGTCAAAATATCAAGTTGTGGTGATAAGGGAAGCCCAGAATGTGGGAAAAACCAACAATAAAGGAACTGCTAATGAGCTTAACCAGCTGAAGCATTATGCTGAACAACCACTGCCCTCAACCATCTTTGTAGTGTGCAACAAGAATGAGGCCATAAAGGGAAGGGAGTTTGCCGAAGCCGTCAAGAAAAACAAGACCGGAGTGGTGTTCCGTAGCGACAAACTCAGAGAGGGACGCCCTATGGAACTTGCTGCATTGGAGTATGTTAAGTCGTTGGGATGCAGTATTGACGAGAAAGCGCTATCGATGCTTGCATCGAATGTGGGTAATGACATATCAAGGCTCTATACCGAGATAGACAAATTGAAGATTCTTGTAAAAGATGACAACCGTATAACCCCTGAGCTCATAGAGAGGAACATTGGCATCAGCAAGGATTATAACAATTTTGAGCTCGAAGAAGCCCTTGCTAGCCGAAATGCCAAGAAAGCCTTTGAAATCATACATTATTACGAGAAAAATCCTAAGGCCAATCCCACTGTGATAACCGTGAGCATGCTGTTTGGTTATTTCTCAAGGTTACTCATCTACCGCACTATGATGGGCAAGTCGCAGGAAGAGTTGATGGAGGCGCTAGGCACAAAATCGGCTTGGCGAGTAAAAAAGATTGGTGATGCAAGTAAATTTTATAGTACAGCGGCATGTGTCAACATCATTTCATGGATTAGGGAATGTGATGTAAAGAGCAAGGGATTGGGCTCTCGCCAGGATGCCACAGCTTTGCTGCGTGAACTAGTCTACAAAATCCTTCACGCCTGAGTGGCAGTTTTTTCGCAATCAGACTTTTGCTTTGTACAGTTGTCCTTTAATGGGCAGGTGGAGCAGGGGTTAAGGGCTGATTTCTTGTGGTGGATGGCGCGGTAGATGCTTCTTGCCGACAGCAGGAATGCTACTGCCACCACTATTCCAACTATTATGTATTGCCAGGTGTCGGTCATGACGATTAAGAAATAATGTATCTTAAATCCTATTGTCTTTTGAAGATTCTAACGGTTATTTAGTCTTGAATGCCTTTTTAATGAGGGTGTTGAGCTTTGCAGGGGTGAGGTCAGCTGGATAAGCGTCAAAAGGCAGACGCATGTCGCATCCTGTGCGGAACTCGCTGCAACCATATGCCGTATTCCCTTTTATTATGTGTCCCTTGCCACACTTAGGGCATGTGATTTCTTCTATAGACTTAAGCCGTGGTTTGCGCGGCTTTTTCTCCTTGCTATCGGAGCTTGTTTTAGATGATTTCTTGTTACCGGCATCTTGTACTGCGATTGTTGTGCTAGAGTTGTCTTTCAGTACGTTAAGCACTATGTCATTAACTAACACTTTAAGTTCATCAATGAACTGCTGTGCACTGAATTCTCCACGCTCAATCTTGCGCAGTTTGTTTTCCCACAGGCCTGTGAGCTTAGCCGACTTGAGCAATTCCTCCTTGATCGTGTCGATGAGCTGAATGCCAGCTTCGGTAGCCACAAGACTTTTGCGCTGCTTGTTGATGTAATGACGCTTGTGCAGCGTTTCGATGATGGCGGCACGCGTTGACGGGCGTCCAATGCCGTTCTCCTTCATTGCGTCGCGCAGCTCATCGTCGTCGACAAATTTGCCGGCAGTTTCCATAGCTCGCAGCAAGGTGCCCTCGGTGTAGTTCTTGGGCGGCTGTGTTGTCTTTTTCAAGAGAGATGGCTCATGGGGGCCGCTTTCACCCTCGACGAAGGTTGGCATGATGCCGTTGTCGTCATCGTCTTTTTCCTTGTCGTCGGGTGCTTGCGTTTTCTCCTTGTTATATATGACTCTCCACCCATCCTTGAGAATCTCTTTGCCAGAGGCTTTGAACTCATATTCATTGACCATGGCCATCACTGTTGTTGTTGAGAATTCGCAGTCAGGGTAGAATGCAGCGATGAATCGCTTGGCTACAATGTCATAGACCAGTTTCTCCTCACGAGTGAGAAACACCGATGCTGGATCAACATTGGTGGGTATGATGGCATGGTGGTCGGTCACTTTAGAGTTGTCAAACACCTTCTTGCTCTTAGGGAGTTTGCCGGCAAGCACTGTTTGAATAAGCTCCGCATAGGGCTTCATCGCCTGCATGATGTCAGGAATCTTAGGGTAGATGTCGTCGCTAAGGTAAGTTGTGTCGACACGGGGATAAGTCGTTACCTTTTTCTCATAGAGCGACTGGATGAGTCGCAGCGTCTCGTCGGCACTGTAACCAAACTTCTTGTTGCATTCTACCTGAAGACTCGTAAGGTCAAACAGGCGTGGGGGAGCTTCCTTGCCTTTTTTCTTGGAAACCGATGTGACGGTGAGTGGAAAAGCCTTTATGTTCTCAACTATCTCGCTTGCAGCTCCTTCGGTCTTGAATCTGCCTTTAGTGGAGTTGAAAATGGTGTCGCGATACTTGGTCTTGATTTCCCAATAATCTTCAGGAACAAAGTTCTCGATTTCTCGTTGGCGAGAGACGATTAGGGCGAGGGTAGGAGTCTGCACACGTCCAATAGATAGGACGTTACGAGAACCCCAGTCGCGATATTTGAGCGTGTAGAGACGAGTTGCGTTCATTCCGAGAATCCAGTCACCAATGGCACGCGAGAGGCCTGCATAATAAAGGTTGTCAAAGTTGCTTGCATCTTGCAGCTGCTGAAAACCCTCGCGGATGCTCTCGTCGGTGAGCGATGAAATCCACAGTCGCTTCACTGGCTTAGAGCAACGAGCCTTTTGATACACCCATCGCTGAATGAGTTCTCCTTCCTGGCCGGCATCACCGCAGTTTATTACCTCATCTGCATTGGCGATGAGAGTCTCAATTACCTTAAACTGCTTCTTGATGTCGCTGTCCTCGATTAGCTTGATGCCAAAGCGCGGGGGAATCATGGGCAGCGATGCCAGACTCCAGCGCTTCCACAGGTCGGTGTAATCGTGAGGTTCCTTGAGGCAGCACAGGTGACCAAAAGTCCATGTGACCTGGTAGCCATTTCCTTCGAAATAACCTTCATGCCGGTCGTTGGCACCCAACAGCCGTGCTATGTCCCTTGCCACACTGGGTTTCTCGGTCACGCAAACTCTCATTCTCCTAACTTTAAGTGTTTAGCCTCATCCCAAAGCTCGTCCATCTCGGCCAGGGTCATTTCGTTAAGGAGCTTGCCTTGCTCCTTGGCACGAGCTTCAACATGGTTGAATCGAGCAATAAACTTGAGATTAGTCTTTTCTAGTGCATTGTCGGGACGCACACCATAGAGTCTTGCGGCATTTACAATAGAGAAGAATAGGTCACCAAACTCCTTTTCGATGTTGGTTTCGTTTCCTGCTTTGAGTTCACGCTCAAGCTCGCCAAGTTCTTCTTTTACCTTCTCCCAGACGTCCTCCTTGTTCTGCCAATCGAAACCGACATTGGCAGCCTTCTCCTGCACGCGTTCGGCCTTGATGAGCGATGGCAGAGTGGCGGGAACGCCTCCAAGAACGGTTTTGTTGCCACCTTTTTCCTTCATCTTGATGGCTTCCCAATGCTCGAGCAGTTCTTTCACTCCGTCGACCTTGTCGTTGCCATAGATGTGAGGATGGCGGAATATGAGCTTTTGTCGCAGAGCATCGCATACTTCGGCAATGTCGTAGGCTCCAGTCTCTTCTCCAATGCGAGAATAGAGCAGGACGTGTAGCAGCACGTCGCCCAGTTCTTTCTTTATAGTGTCGTTGTCGTTGCCCATTAGGGCTTCGGCAAGCTCCATCGCCTCCTCAATAGTGTTGGGACGCATGCTTTCGTTGGTTTGCACCGAATCCCAGGGACACTTCTCACGCAGGGTGTCGATTACGTCAAGGAGTTTGCCGAAGGCCTCTAGTTTTTGTTGTCGGCTATTTTTTCTCTCCATATTTTTCTTTTCCACGATTCAAGAAGTCCAAGAATCCCTGCACGTTCTCCTCATATACAAATGGTCCAGACATGAGGTTGCCATCGGTGTCGAGCACAACGTAGTAGGGCTGAGAATTGGAGTTAAACTTCACTTCTTGCAGATAGCTCCACTTGTCGCCAATGGTCTTGAGTTCTTTCTTCTTGCCATTGATCTTGACAGTGATAGGTTTAGCAAGTTCGGTTTTATCATCTACCATTAACCTGATGTGAACGAAATTGTCCTTGAGGTTGCCTTGCACCTCGTCGAGTCCCATAACAGCAGTTTCCATTTTGCGGCAGTTGACACATCCAAATCCTGAGAATTCAAGGAATACTGGTTTTCCTGAACGTGCAGCCACGGCAACACCTTGTTCAAAGTCGTCATATTCTTGAATCTCTTCGGGGTTGGTAGTGTAGTCCTGAGTGTAGAGTGGTGGAACAAAGGCGCTTGTCACGCGCAATGGTGCACCCCATAAACCAGGCACGAGATAGGCAGTGAAAGCCAGAGAGATGATGGCCAGCATGAGACGGACAACGCCAATGGGTTTCTTGTCGCCATCGCCCTTGAGCCAAATCATGCCAAGCAAATATAATCCCAGCAATCCAAATATTGCAATCCAGAGTGAGAGGAAGGTCTCGCGGTCGAGAATGTGCCAGCCATAGGCCAAATCGGCTACTGAGAGGAACTTGAGTGATAAAGCAAGCTCAAGGAAACCAAGCACTACCTTTACGGTGTTGAGCCAGCTTCCCGACTTGGGTAACTTCTTGAGTACCGATGGGAAGAGGGCAAACAGCGTGAAAGGAATGGCTAGAGCTAGAGAGAAAGCAAACATGCCCACGATGGGACCTAGCCAGCTACCACTGCTTGCTGTCTCGACAAGTAGTGTGCCAATGATTGGACCTGTACAAGAGAACGACACAATCACTAAAGTGAAAGCCATGAAGAAGATGCTCAGTAAGCCTGTGGTCTTCTCGGCACGGCTGTCCATTTTACTTGACCAAGAGTCGGGCAATTTGATTTCAAACGCTCCTAGGAACGAGATAGCAAACAGCACAAGCATGAGGAAGAAAATGATGTTGCAAACAGCATTGGTGGCAAGGGCATTGAGCCCGTTGGCGCCGAATATTGCTGTTACAAGTAGTCCTAGTAACACATAGATCACAATGATTGACACGCCATAGGTAATGGCGCTCGTTAATGATTTGCTCTTACTGTTGCCTTTCTTGAGGAAGAAGCTGACTGTAAGGGGAATGATGGGCCAAACGCAAGGTGTGAGCAATGCGAGCAAACCACCCAGGAAACATGCCCAGAACAAGAACCAGAGTGAATTACTGTTCCCCTCAGTGCCTTTAGCTTCCTGGTCGGTAAATTTGACAGGTGCCCACAGGTTGGATGATGGACGAACTGCTGCTACAGTTGAGTCGGCAGCAAGAGCTGACGAATCGACGCTCGCAGTCAAGAGCTCTTCGGGAATCATTTCCTCGATATTCTCTTCGGCGTCTTTGGCGTTTTTGTCATCGGCTTTTTCTTCATCGTTGTCTTTCTGGACTTGTGGCTCATTGACTTTGCCTGAGAAGCTGAACGACTCGGTAGTTGGAGGGGTACAAGTTTGGTCATTACAGCTCATGAATTCAATTTCGCCGTCAATGCTATAGTTGGGAGCAGTGGTTGTGAACTTTTGACTCAAAGTCACCTTGCCTTCCCACTGCTTTACTTTCATCATGAAGTTTTCGTCTTCTATTGTCTTGGCAGGCGTGCTAGGTGTGAGCCCACCAACCAATTTCACACCATTTGTGTTTTTAAACTTGACACTTAATGGTGTTGGACCATCGTCGGGACTGTCGTTGGAATACATGTGCCATCCATTGTCGATGGTGGCGGTAAAAGTTATTACTCCATTGTGTTCATCGGTCCATTTCACGGCCTTGGTCCACTTTACAGGATTTAAGATCTGTGCTTGCATCGATAGGCTAAAAGCCAGTATGGCAAAGACCGCAAAGATAATTTGTTTGTGTTTCATATGTAATATGTATTATGTTTTTTCAAGGTGCAAAGATAATCACTCATTTTTCTTTATGCAATTTTATAAGTCTAAAAAAAATATAACACGATGCGATTATATAAAATTTATTCCTACCTTTGTGGTCAAAACTTGAAATTAGCATGTTCAGGAGAATTATCGACACCGAAGAGTTGAATAAACTGAAGGAGGCAGTAGCGAAAGTCTCACGCATTGTCATCACGTGTCACAAGAAAGCCGATGGTGATGCTATTGGTTCATCGCTGGCACTGTGCTTGTTGCTGCGCAACATTGGCAAGAATGCTACTGTGATAATTCCTGACCAATTGCCTGGTTCTCTCACATTTATTACAGAGGGTATCGATTATGTTACATTCAGTCGCAATGAAGTTATGGCAAGCAATATTATAAGGAATACTCAGCTTATAATGTCGCTTGATTACAATAACTTTGACCGTGTTGACCGCATGAAACCATGGCTCGTTGATGCCAAGGTGCCAAAGGTGCTAATTGATCACCACCTCAATCCCAGCGACTGCTTTGACGTGAAAATATCACATCCCGAATTGTCGTCGACCAGTGAGCTTATCTACAGGATTGTGGACGAGGCCGGATGGATGGATTATATGGACAATCGAGTTGCATCGTGCTTGTTTGTAGGAATCATGACCGACACAGGTAACCTGAGTTGGAGCTCATCCTATCCCGAGGTGTATTATGTCATGGGAAAACTCATGGAATTTGGCATCGACAAGCCTTATCTTTACAAGATGGCTATGGATACTGTTCCGATGAACAGCCTGTTGCTTCACAGTTATGCCCTTCTTAACAAGACGAGGGTTATTGATGGTAAATATGCTTTGATAGTGCTAGACAAGGATGACCTTGAGAAATATGACTATAAGACTGGTGACACTGAACGACTTGTGAATAAGCCACTATCGGTAAAGGATATATATTGGAGTACATTCATGCGTGAAGACCCCGATTGCATCAAGGTGTCGATGCGCAGTGAAGGAGATCTTGCCGTCGACGTGTTGTGTGCCAACTACTTTAATGGAGGAGGGCACATGCATGCAGCTGCTGGTGAATTTCATGGTAGCCTTGCCGACGCAATAGCCATCTACGAAAAGATAGTTGAAGAGATTAAAAACAAAGATTAACAATAATAAACTGAAAATATGAAATTTAAAAGTATTTTATTCCTTTTCTCGTTAGTAACAGCTCTGGCGCTTTCATCATGCAGCGACAGTGAGAGTTACGCCGACCTGCTTAACGATGAGCGACGTGCAACTAATGCTTACTTGGCCAATTGCCGTGTTGTTAACGAGGTACCTAGCGACACTGTGTTTGAGGTGGGAAAAGATGCCCCTTATTATCGCATTGACAGCGAGGGCAACGTGTATATGCAAGTAATCAAGGCTGGTGACCGCAAGACCGACAAAGCAAAACCTTCGGAAAGAATTTACTTCCGCTATATGCGTTACAATCTTAACTATTGGTATAAATATGGTGAGATGATTGGAGAGGGCAATGAGAACAACATGAATGCTGCTCCAACTTATTTCCAATATGGTAACTATACCCTCAACACTTCGGCACAGTGGGGTTATGGCATCCAGATGCCACTCACATTCTTGGGTGTAGACAGTGAAGTCAACCTTATCATCAAGTCAAAATTGGGCTGGGCGAGCGAGATATCGGCAGTAATTCCATTCTTATATCATGTGAGGTATTTCCGCAATCAAATTTAAAAATATGTCTTTAATAAAATCTATCTCAGGAATTCGTGGCACCATTGGCGGTAGGGCTGGTGACGGATTGTCGCCACTGGATATAGTTAAGTTTACTACAGCCTATGCCACTTTCATCAGGCGCAATTCTAACAATGGTTCTAATGTTATAGTTGTTGGGCGTGATGCTCGACTTTCAGGCCGAATGGTGCTCAACATTGTTGTTGGTACACTCACTGGCATGGGATTTGATGTGGTGAATATTGGACTTGCCACGACTCCTACAACAGAGTTGGCAGTAGTAGGTGAGAAGGCTTGCGGTGGCATAATCATCACAGCATCTCATAATCCCAAACAGTGGAATGCACTCAAATTGCTAAACGAGAACGGTGAGTTCCTCGACGATGCACAGGGTAAAGAGGTACTTCGCATAGCCGAGACCGAGGACTTTGACTATGCTACTGTCGATAATCTGGGACGTGAACAGAAAAACTATACATACCTGCGCCGTCACATCGATGCGGTAAAAGCGTTGAAGCTGGTTGACGTGGATGCTATCAAGAACGCCAATTTCACCGTTGCAGTAGATGCTGTAAACTCGGTTGGAGGCGTTGCGATACCCAAATTGCTTCAGGAATTAGGTGTAAAGAGTGAGAACATTGTGAAACTCTTCTGTGACCCGACTGGAAACTTTGGGCACACTCCTGAACCCATTCCTGAGAACCTTACTGCTATTCAGAATTTCATGCGTCAAGGAAAGGCCGATGTGGGATTTGTTGTAGATCCTGATGTAGACCGTCTGGCGATAGTTATGGAGAACGGTGAATTCTTTGTGGAAGAGTATACACTTGTTGCCGTTGCCGATTATGTGCTCAGCCATACTCCTGGCAGTACAGTATCGAACCTGTCGTCGTCGCGAGCATTGCGTGATGTTACAAACTCGCATGGTTGCTCCTATACCGCTGCTGCCGTTGGCGAAGTGAATGTGACCACTGAGATGCGTCGAACAGGTGCCGTGATAGGCGGAGAAGGCAATGGTGGAGTGATTTATCCAGAGTTGCACTATGGCCGTGATGCACTTGTGGGTGTGGCATTATTCCTAACACTGCTCGCTAAAAGCGGCAAGAAAGTGAGCGAACTCAAGGCAACCTATCCACAGTACAGTATTGCCAAAACTAAGTTGGAGCTTACACCTGGCATGGATGTCGATAAGATTCTCAAGGCTGTTGAGGAACATTACAAAGATGAGAACCTAACAACAATTGATGGTGTTAAAATCGACTTCGAAGACAGCTGGGCTCACTTGCGCAAAAGTAATACCGAGCCTATCATCCGCATCTACAGTGAGGCACACACTATGGAAAAAGCCCAACAACTGGGTGAAGATATTAAGAAAATAGTGCAATCCCTCTTTTAAGATTTTTTACTTAAATAAATATAGTGAAGCTGCCCACTACAATGGGTAGCTTCACTTAATTTGTAGTGTCATTTGCACAAACGATTGCATTAATAATATATTTTATATTTTGTAACTGATATTTTGTGAATTAGATAATTAATATTAATTTTGCAGCTTGATTTAGAACGTGCTTTTGTATGGCACAAGTAACAATTAACAAAACATCCATTATTTTTATGATCAACATTAAATTTCCTGACGGAAGTGTAAGACAGTATGAGAGTGGGGTAACACCACTTCAGGTTGCTGAGAGCATCAGTTCGGGCTTAGCACGCCAAGTGCTGGCCGCAAGCATCAACAACATGGAATGGGATATTTCTCGCCCGATTTGTAGCGACGGCGAGATTAAGCTATTCAAGTGGGAAGACCCTGAAGGTAAGCACGCATTTTGGCACACTTCGGCACACTTGCTTGCCGAGGCATTGCAAGAGCTATATCCAGGCGTGCAGTTTGGTATTGGTCCAGCTATTGAGAACGGTTTCTATTATGACATCGATCCAGGTGACAATGAGATTACCCAGGCCGATTTTCCAAAAATAGAGAAGAAGATGGCTGAGCTGGTGGCAAAGAAAGAGGCAGTAGTTCGTGCCGATATCACAAAGGCCGACGCCCTCAAGTTCTTTGGCGACACAGGCCAAACCTATAAGATTGAGTTAATCAATGACCTACAGGATGGTACAATTAGCACCTATACACAAGGTGCGTTCACCGACTTGTGCCGTGGTCCCCATATTCCAACAACCGCTCCCATCAAGGCAATAAAAGTGCTGTCGCTTGCTGGTGCCTACTGGCGTGGCGACGAAACCCGCAAGCAAATGCTTCGCGTATATGGCATTACATTCCCCAAGAAGTCGATGCTCGACGAATATCTAGTTCTTCTTGAAGAGGCCAAGAAGCGTGATCACCGCAAGATTGGTAAGGAGATGGAGCTTTTTGCTTTCTCACAGCGCGTGGGTCAAGGCTTGCCACTGTGGCTTCCCAAGGGTGCTGCATTGCGCAACCGTCTTCAGGATTATCTTGCCAAGATACAGAAGAAATATGGCTACGAACAGGTTATTACACCTCACATTGGCAATAAGAATTTGTATGTGACTAGCGGTCACTATGCAAAATATGGCAAAGACTCGTTCCAGCCAATCCACACCCCTGAGGAGGGCGAGGAATACATGCTCAAACCCATGAACTGTCCTCACCACTGCGAGATTTACCGTACCATTCCTCGCAGCTACAAGGACCTGCCACTCAGGTTTGCTGAGTTTGGTACTGTTTACCGTTATGAGCAGAGTGGTGAACTTCACGGCTTGACCCGCGTGCGCTCGTTCACTCAAGACGACGCTCACCTGTTCTGTACTCCAGAGCAACTCAAGCAGGAGTTCTTGAGTGTGATGGACATTATCAACCACATCCTTGGTGTGTTTGGATTTGAGTATGAGGCCCAAATCTCGTTGCGAGACCCTAATAATAAGCAGAAGTATGTGGGTAGCGATGAGAACTGGGAACGTGCTGAGCGTGCTATTGTTGAGGCTTGTCAAGAGAAGGGATTACCAGCTAAGCAGGTTGAAGGCGAGGCTGCTTTCTATGGTCCCAAGCTCGATTTCATGGTTAAGGATGCCTTGGGCCGCCGCTGGCAGTTGGGAACTATTCAGGTTGACTACAACCTTCCCGAGCGTTTCGAACTGGAGTATACTGGTAGTGACAACGCAAAGCATCGCCCCATCATGATTCATCGTGCTCCTTTTGGCTCGCTTGAGCGTTTTGTTGCTGTGCTGCTTGAGCACACTGCCGGCAAGTTGCCATTGTGGCTTGCACCTGAGCAGGTAGTAGTTCTTCCTATCAGCGAGAAATTCAATGACTATGCCGAGCATGTTGCACAGGTACTTAATGATGCCGACGTGCGTACAATCATCGATAACCGCAATGAGAAAATTGGCAAGAAAATTCGCGACAATGAGCTCAAGAGGATACCATATTTGGTGATTGTTGGTGAAAAAGAGGCTGCAAATGAAGAAGTTTCGGTAAGAAAACAGGGCGGAATTGATAAAGGTTCCAAAAAAATTACTACCTTTGCAGCCGAAATCACTCAAGAAGTGAACGAAATGATAAACTTATAATTTTTTTGAATGCAGAAAAAACCGTATTGGAGTGGCCCTAAAAAGCCTATGAGCGGTGGCCCAAAAGGCAAGAAGAACCGCAACCAGCGTGGTGGCAAACAGGAGAAAGAAGAGCTTGCCATTAACGACGAAATCCGCGCTCCCGAAGTGCGACTTGTGGGTGACAACGTAGAAGAGGGAATATATCCCATTCTCAAAGCACTCAAGATTGCCGAGGAACAGGAACTAGACTTGATTGAGATTGCACCCATGGCTCAACCTCCCGTGTGCAAGATCATGGACTATCAGAAGTACCAGTTCCAGCAGCGTAAGAAGCTTAAGGAGCAGAAGGCTAAAGCCACTAAGGTTGTTGTCAAGGAGATAAGATTCGGACCACAGACCGACGAGCACGACTACAACTTCAAGCTTAAGCACGCCATTGGTTTCCTGAAAGAGGGCGCTAAAGTTAAGAGCTATGTGTTCTTCAAGGGACGTTCGATTTTGTTCAAGGAACAAGGCGAGGTGTTGCTACTCAGGTTTGCCAATGATCTGGAGGACTATGCCAAGGTTGACCAGATGCCTGTTCTTGAAGGCAAGCGCATGACAATCATGCTCTCTCCCAAGAAGGTGACATCGAAGAAGAAGGAAGAGCCAGCCAAGGAAGAGTCGACTCCAGAAGCTCCACAAGAGTGAAGACTAAAAAATCTGCATTAACGTCCCGGGCTCATCATTGAGCCTATACTTAGAAAGAAAAATGGGGCATTAGGCTTGGTAAGTGCCTAGTCCCCTTGATTAATAATAATTTTTTTAAAACTATTTCAAAAATGCCAAAAGTTAAGACTAATTCCGGTGCCAAAAAAAGGTTTACCTTTACCGGAACAGGGAAGATTAAAAGAAAACATGCTTACAAGAGTCACATCTTGACAAAGAAGACCAAGAAGCAGAAAAGAAACCTCACTAAGGTGAGCATCGTTGACAAAGCTAACCTCAACTCAATTCGCGAGTTGCTCGTTAAGAAATAATTCAACGCAACACTGCAGTACAAGTTTCAAAACACTTTTAATCAACAAGAGATTTTTATCATTTTTATTAACCGAATGTTTAGCACAAAAGAGCATTAAATGCCGCTAACGTTCACAATTCATTTAAAAAAATGCCAAGATCAGTAAATCACGTTGCTTCAAGAGCAAAACGTAAAAAGATTCTTAAACTTACAAGAGGTTATTTCGGTGCACGCAAGAACGTCTGGACCGTTGCCAAGAACACTTGGGAAAAGGGTTTGACTTATGCTTATCGTGACCGCAAGAACAAGAAGCGTAACTTCCGCGCTCTGTGGATTCAGCGTATCAACGCTGCCGCACGCCTGGAGGACCTTTCTTACTCTAAGTTGATGGGTTTGATTCACAAGGCTGGTATCGAGATTAACCGTAAGGTTCTCGCCGACCTCGCAATGAACAACCCAGAAGCTTTCAAGGCTATCGTCGAGAAGGCTAAGAACGCTCAGTAATCAAGAGATTATCATAACGAGCAACAACCGCGAGTAAACTTACCTCTAAAAAAGATGGACTTCCTCTCCCACACGAGATGAAGTTCATTTTTTTTCTCAAAAAAAGTAGGATAAATTTTGAGAATTCCCCTTTAATTGCTAATTTTGCATTCACACGAAGGTCATTGAAATTTTGCCACATCAAAGCTGATTGGGATACTCTTCAAATTTTTATGAAATGCCGAGATAAGTATTTCGGTCAATGGCGGGCCTCAACCACCTAGTGGTGTCTTCGCGACCAGAGGATTACAAAGACTGAAATACCCTCAAATCCTGTATTTATCGGAGTTTCATCACATCCCTTTGGTGTGGCTCTCAAATAAAGGAAGGATGCACACACTTGATGTGGCATCCTTCCTTGTTTTTCTTTATAGTGGAATGTTGATGATTGAATTACTTGATGCGGAAGTTGTAGCCTAAAGTCACCATTATCGACATTGATGACGACCCTTGGAACGGATCGGTCTTGTGGTTACTGAACACGTCGCTTAAGCCGTAGTAGAATCGGCCCTCAAGGTTGAGTGCATTTCTATAACCCATGTTGAATTCCATTCCTAATCCTGCCGAGATTCCGTAGTCGAATTTGCGCTTTACGGGCAGCGTGAACTGCTCAATCTTGCGGTAATTGGTTTGGAACTCTTCAATTTCGTAAGCATTCTCATAATCGAAATTGCTCGTTGTTTTGTCTCCAATCATGAAACCAATCTCGGGACCAGCATTGAAGAAAAAGCGCGCCTTATCGCTTCCGAAGTAGATGTGAGTGAGAAGAGGGATTTGGATGTAGGAGAACTGACGCTTGAAACTGTATCCTTCGAGTGGGGCAAAGTCTTCGTTCCATCCTCGTTGCTCGAGGTTGACTTCGGCGATAAGACCAAAGTGATTCTCTTCGATATATCGCACTGTAGCGCCAAGTACCATACCATTGATCATCTTTTGTGGCACTGATGATTGAAAATTCACCTTTGAGAGGCTCATGCCTCCTTTGACTCCAATACTGATGTTATGGTCACTGAATAAGTTGGCAGCTACAGCCTGGTGGGCTGTAGCCGTCAGCATTGCTATAAGAGCAATAAATATCTTGAGATTATTAATCATTCAGGTCCTGAATAATTAGATCATTCTTGGGTGTTAGGTGAATTATTCTTACCGACTTGTTGATGTAACCAGCCCAGTTGTTGGCACGTTCAAAGTTAAAGTTGGTCTGTATGCCATTATAAGCCGACTGCTTAGAACCAGGAATGACACCTTTTACGTAAGCATTTACCAGGAACATACCTACATCAAAACCAAAGACGCTCATGTTTGGAGTGCTGTTTGATGGCTGAGAGCCGAAAGTCTTGACATATCTATTCTTGATGTCATTGACCTTCTCGCTAGTGGGCAGGTAGAATCGAGAATAGATGTGAGTGTCCATTGCCATAAGTTCATCTTTATGCTTCTTGATATACATTGTATATTCAGGGTGACCAAGTAACTCGAGGTCGCAGTCGATGCGTGTCTTCTTTGCCTCGATAAGTCCAGCAGCAAACTTGTTAAGTAGGCTCTCCTTGCCGTTAGCAGGAATGAATAGATAGCTTGAACCAGGTTCAAGATACTTTGATAAAGTCTTTCCCGACAACTCTGAAGCAATAGTTAGAGTCTTATTTTGGTGCTTTACCTCAGATGCATGCTTCTTGATGTCCTCGTAGATATCCTTGTTCTCTTCCTGAGGATCATCAAGGTAGACAAGCACATAGTCCTTAAACTTAGTGTCGAGATACTCATTGATGCGTGCGTTGAGATAAGGTGATGGGATGTTGACTTGCATTACACGACTATTATTGATGTAGTCATCGTTTTGAGTTGCAAAGCAGTTGAGTACGTCGATGTTGTTGTTTTTGCCATAGTTCAGAATCTTTTCAAGCTGCTTTGGTTCGGAAGGTGCTATGATAATATCGCTTGTCTTCAGTTTGTCAATAGCCAAAAGGCTATCGGTAACATTAAGATTATGTTTAGTGTCGTAAACGTTTAGGTTCAGTGGTTTGGTGAGTTTTGAACCGACGCTGTCGAGTGCGAGCAAGAAACCGTTGTAGAACTCCACATAGTTGGCAGCATTTCTAGTTTGATCTTTCATTCCAAGTTGGAATGGCAAAATAACGCTAATATCTATGCTGTTGTTCTTGTTGGGAGCAATTACATCCTCATAGATGCCGTCAATTTTGTCTTTATAGGCCTCTTCTATTTGTTTCTCATTAAGGGTCGAAGTGTTGACAAGTTGTTTGTCGATAGCCTTGCGAGGGATGTAAATTGTTTTACCCTTCTTGAGTTTCTTCATGTCGGGGTTGGCGGCACGTAGTTGTTCAACTGTTATTCCATTGGCTTGTGCAACACTTTGATAGGTGTCACCGTCGGCAACCACATAGGGGGTGAACTGGAAGATGTCTTTGTTGACAATAATATCCTGAGTGGTGTTTGGAACCACACGGATGACATCATTGGCCTTTAGGTTAGCTCCTGAAATTCCTGGGTTTGCTTCGATAAGTTTCTCTATAGTTGTGTTATAAGTCTTGGCAATGCCATAGAGCGTTTGACCCTGTCCTACAGTGTGATAAATATATGGGTCACTACTTTGAGAAACCACCTTGGCGGGAATTATGAGTTGGTCACCTATTTGCAAACCATTGTTGATTGATGGGTTGGCTTCGAGTAGCTCGCTCTCTGTTACGTTGTAGGCCTTAGCAATTCCGTAGACACTCTCACCGCTCTTGACGATGTGGGTTGCCGCATTGTTGGGCACGTTAATGTTGGCGCGGCGAGTGGCTGCAGCTTTAGCTGTGCCGTCAAACTCCTTAACGGGCAAGAATAAGAGTTGTTTCTTGACTAGTCCGTTTTTAGCCGATGGGTTGAACTTAATGATGTCATCTTTGCTGACGCCAATTTTGTTGGCGATATCAAAGATCGTCTCATTTTTCTTTACCTCGTAGTAGTAATAATTTTCGTTGCCCAATTTCTTGGTGGGCAGATTGATTTTGGCACTGGCTGGTGCCACTGCTGTTACCAATAGGATGGCTATAGACAGAAAATGTTTAATAATCATTTGTATATCAAGTAGAAAAGTGTATTAAAAAATGATGATAGTCTAACATTCATAAAAGAAAATACTATCTAAAACTGCAAAATTAAATAAAAATAGAAATTTAGCAAAATAATGAAAGATTTTTTAAGAGGTTTTCAGCAGTGAAATTAGTCAAATACTGTGTGTTTTTCATGTCAAAATAAATTCAATAATCTTAGTTATGTCAAAGGATTGCATAAAAACAAAAATCGTGTTTTGCGTGTATTATAGTTCATAAATGAATAATTTATTGTATATTTGCACTTTCAATCATATTTATAGCATTTATTGCAAAATAAAAATAATTAAAAGGTTTCTATAAACAACATGTTAGACCTGTTTTTTGAAACAAGCTGGGAAGTTTGCAACAAGGTTGGCGGCATATATGCCGTGCTGTCGACTAAGGCTAAGACCTTACAGAAAGAATATAAAGATAAAGTTGTTTTCATTGGTCCCGATTTGGGCGGAAACAACCCCTTTTTCGAGAGCACAAAAAGTGTACTCGACCAATGGCGTGTGCAAGCTAATTTCCCTACGGGTATGACTGTAAAGACAGGTCGCTGGAAAGTGCCAGGTAACCCACTTGCCGTTCTTGTTGACTACAACTCACTATATGTTTACAAGAATCAGCTCTTTGCACAGATGTGGAGAGAGTTTGGAGTGGATTCATTGCATGGTTATGGTGACTATGACGAGTCGTGCATTTTTTCCTATGGTGCTGCCCTTGTGATTGAGAGTCTTGTGGCCTTTAAGAAAGCCAATAGGGTAGTAGCTCATTTCGATGAATGGACCACCGGAATGGGTCTTCTCTATGTGAAATCGCGGCTGCCACAAGTAGCAACTGTTTTTACTACTCATGCAACTAGTATCGGACGTAGCATTTGTGGTAACGGTAAGCCTTTGTATGACTATATGGAGGGTTATAATGGTGACCAGATGGCACAGGAACTTAACATGGAATCGAAGCACTCTCTTGAGAAAAGTGCAGCCCACGAGGCCGACGTGTTTACTACGGTTAGTAATGTGACGGCTCGTGAGTGCGAGCAGCTGCTCGAGCGTCGTCCATTTGTCACACCCAATGCTTTTGAGCAAAACTATGTTCCCAAAGGTGTGAAATATACAGCTGCTCGCGGTGCGGCACGCAAGCGCTTGCTTGCTGTGGCCAGCGCTCTTATAGGAGAGGAGTTGGGCGATGAAACCATGCTTGTTGTAAACAGTGGTAGATGTGAAATGCGCAATAAAGGAATCGACCTGTATCTTGACACAATGAACGTACTCAGACACATGCCCGAGGCGACATTGAGTCGCAAGATTGTAGCATTTGTGCTGGTTCCTGGTTGGACACAAGAAGCTCGTCATGACCTTAAAGATGCATTGGCAAGACAAAAGGCTGTAGGGCTTTTTAACCCCATCATCACTCATAGCATCTATAATGAGGACAGCGATGCCATTTATGGCAAGATGAACTACCTGGGTTTTCGCAATCAAGCTGGCGAAGATGTTTTTGTAATATATGCGCCATCCTATCTTAATGGCGATGATGGTATTTTTGACATGTGCTATTATGACCTTCTCACTGGATTTGATTTGTCGATATTTCCATCCTACTACGAGCCATGGGGATATACACCACTTGAGAGTGTTGCCATGGGCGTGCCCACAATCACCACCAATCTTGCTGGATTTGGTCAGTGGGTCGAGAAGGAACTAGGCAATAATGAGAAAAAGACTGGTGTGAAAGTGATACACCGTAATGACTCAAACTATGATGAAGCCCTTGAACAGATAGTGGATGCTACTGTTGCTATCAACAACATGACAAATCGCGAGCATGACAGTTTGCGCCGTGCTGCTAAGGCAACGTCGAAGCAAGCTACATGGGATCATTTCATGGAGTATTACACCAAGGCTTACGCTACTGCCTTGGCAAAAGCTGAAGAGCGTTGTTCACGAAAATAAAGAATAAACCGAAATATATTCAATATTAATTATATGAAAATTAAAGTTAGTAATTCAAATTCTCCTGTGTGGAGAAATCTTACAGTGAAAAGTGAATTGCCCGCCAACCTGAAAAAGCTTGACGAGCTTTCAAGAAACCTGTGGTGGGTGTGGAACAGTGAGGCAAAGTCGATGTTCCATCATCTTGACCGCGAGCTGTGGCGTGCATCGGGTGAGAACCCCGTGATGATGCTTAATAAAATGCCAGCATCAAAGCTCGAGGAACTTAGTAAAAACACCGAACTGGTGGCAAAAATTGACGTAATCTATAAACATTTCAAGGAATATATGGATCAACCCACTCGTCCTGAGTTTCCTTCGGTGGCTTATTTCAGCATGGAGTATGGTCTGTGCAATGCACTGAAGATTTACTCGGGCGGCTTGGGAATCCTTGCCGGCGACTATATTAAGGAGGCCAGCGACCGTCGCATTGATATGACAGCGGTTGGTTTCTTGTATCGCTATGGATATTTCACCCAGACTCTTTCGATGGATGGCCAACAGATAGCCAACTATGAGCCCCAAAACTTTAATCACCTGCCCATTGAGCCAGTGATTGATAAGGATGGCCAACAGATGATACTTGAGGTGCCTTATCCAGGTCGCGTGGTATATGCCAATATTTGGAAGGTGAATGTGGGCCGAATGAACCTATATCTCCTTGATACCGACCTTGACAAGAACAGCGATTTCGACCGCTCGATTACCCACCAGCTCTATGGTGGTGATTGGGAGAACCGCATCAAGCAGGAGTATCTTTTGGGTATTGGTGGTATGCTTATGCTCAAGAAACTTGGCATTAAAGCTCAGATTTACCATTGCAACGAGGGTCATGCCGCACTGCTTAATCTCCAACGTCTTGTTGACTACGTGCAGGACGAGGGCTTGAGCTTCAATGAGGCACTCGAGGTTGTAAGGGCTTCGTCGCTCTACACAGTGCACACTCCAGTTCCTGCTGGTCACGACTACTTTGATGAGGGTCTGTTTGGACGTTATATGGGTGAGTTCCCTGCCAAACTTGGCATCACCTGGAATGACCTGATGAACATGGGTCGTGAGAATCCTGATACTCAGGAAAAATTCTCGATGAGCGTGTTTGCACTTAACACAACTCAGGAGAGTAACGGCGTGAGCTGGTTGCACGGAGAGGTGTCGAAGAAGATGTTCGCTGGTGTATGGAAAGGTTATGCTCCCGAGGAGTCGCATGTTGGTTATGTTACCAATGGCGTTCACATGCCCACATGGGCTGCGTCGGAGTGGAAAGAATACTATTCTAAGGTGTTCGGTGCCAACTATCTCGACAAGCAGGAAGACATGGCGACTTGGGCTCCTATCCAGAACGTACCTGACGAGGAGATTTGGGACCTGCGTATGCAGTTGAAGAACAAGTTTATCAACTTTGTAAGACGTGACTTCCGCGCCACTTGGCTCAAGAACCAAGGCGATCCCACACGCATCATGTCGATTGTTGACAAGATTAACCCCAACGCACTGCTCATTGGTTTTGCCCGTCGTTTTGCTACCTACAAGCGTGCACACCTGTTGTTTACCAACCTTGACCGCTTGTCGCGCATCGTTAACAACGAGAAGTTCCCAGTTCAATTCATCTTTGCTGGTAAAGCACACCCTGCCGATGGTGCTGGTAAAGACTTGATTAAGCGAATTGTCGAGATTTCGAAGATGCCAGAGTTCTTGGGCAAGATTATCTTCCTTGAGAACTACGACATGACAGTGTCGAAGCGATTGATTACTGGTGTTGACATATGGCTCAACACCCCAACCCGTCCTCTCGAGGCATCGGGTACTAGTGGTGAAAAGGCCGAGATGAATGGTTTGCTTAACTTCTCGGTACTTGACGGATGGTGGTATGAAGGCTATCGCGAGGGTGCTGGATGGGCATTGACTTCACATCGCACCTACACCGATCAGAGCATGCAGGATAAGCTTGATGCAGCGACAATTTACTCGATGCTCGAGAACGAGATAATCCCACTGTACTTTGCGAAGAACAGCAAGGGCTATTCACCCGAGTGGATTCAGTATATCAAGAACTCTATTTCACAGATTGCTCCTAACTACACCATGTCGCGCATGATGAAGGACTACATCGATCGTTTCTACAGCAAGGAAGCAGCACGCAGCAAGAAGCTTCGCGCAAACGATTATGCTCTCGTGCGTGAGATTGTAGCCTGGAAGGAGCATGTGGCCGAAAATTGGGACAATGTTGAGGTTGAAGATATGCAGTTGAGCGATTCGTTCTACGATATCTCAATCAATAACGGTAAGGTAGAGGCTACTGTTAAGCTCAATACTGCCGGCCTGGGTCGTAGCGTTGGCTTGGAGCTTGTGGTTTACCATGATGTTGACGGAGAAACCAAGTTCCATAGCACACTGCCAATGAAGGTTGTTGATGAGGATGGCGATATCCTCACCTATCAGCTTAACGACCGCATTAAGGACACTGGCATATTCCGTCTCTCGTTCCGTGCTTATCCATGGAACAAGAACCTGCCACACCGTCAGGACTTTGCTTACACCAAGTGGTTCTAATCAACCATCGCAATAATTGACAACGATATGCCCTGCATAAGTGGGGCATATTTTTTGTTGTTCACTATTTGGTGTGTATCTTAGATTGTAGTATCTTTGTGATGTTGAAATGTAAGTTATGAATAATGACATACCCATAGAGCAGCATCCTTTCGAGCCTTTTTTGCCTGATGGGGCAGTGGTGTTGATGCTTGGCACATTCCCTCCAAAGCCTGAGCGCTGGTCGATGGAATTCTATTATCCCAACAAAATGAACGATATGTGGAGAATCGCTGGTCTTATCTTTTTTGGAGACAAGAACCATTTTTGGATTGATGCAGAGAAGCGTTTTGATTTGACACTCCTGAAGTTGTTTCTCAACAAAAAGAAGATTGCTCTCTATGACACAGCTACACGTGTGCGTCGTCTCAAGGATAATGCAAGCGACAAGTTTCTCGATATAGTTGAGACAATCAACCTGGATGAGTTTTTCAAGATTAGGCCCACAATAAAAGCAATTGTCACAGCAGGAGAAAAGGCGACAGGTGTGATAGCCGAGAAGGCTGGGGTAGAGGTGCCCAAGATGGGTGATATGGTGCATTGCTGCTGCAATGGTCACGCTTTCGACCTTTATCGCATGCCATCGTCGTCGAGAGCCTATCCACTATCGCTTGAGAAGAAAGCCGATGCCTATCGCGCTATGTTTAGGCAGCTTGGTTATGATGTGTGACAAATTATTTGTAACTTTGCCGTCACTAAATCAGCAATAATAGATGAACCGCAATAAAACGATAACAACAATTCTTGCTTTTGTAGCCATTATTATGGTTGCTAATACTTGCTTCGCGCAAGATGCCGCTGCAACAGCTGTTTCTCATTCGTCGTGGGCCGAGGATCTGTATTATTGGTTCAAGGACCATATGAACTACTGGACAATCCTTGTGCTCATGGCAATAGAGAGCTCAGTGATACCCCTGCCAAGCGAGGTGGTTGTGCCTCCTGCAGCCTATTTTTCGCTACAGGCCAATTCCTGCCTAGACTTCTGGGTAGTAATTTTGGTTGCTACTGCTGGAGCCTATCTCGGTTCGGCAATTAATTATGGACTGTCATTGTTGATAGGCCGTCCAATTATATATGCTTTTGCCGATAGCAAGGTTGGTCATTTCCTTAGGTTGTCGAAAGAGAAGATGGAGCGAGCTGAGCAGTATTTCCAGAAGAAAGGATCGATTTCAATCTTCTTTGGCCGTTTGCTGCCTGCTGTGAGGCATTTGATATCAATACCTGCCGGCTTGTCGCGCATGAACTTTGGCACATTCAGTTTTTTCACTATTTTGGGTGCAGGTATCTGGAACGTGGTGCTAGCTGGTCTTGGCTATCTGCTTTATCGAGTGGTACCCGACGACAGCCAGTTCTTTGCACAACTGGAGCATTATAACCATTACCTGAAAATTGCAGGTTTCACATTGCTCGGTCTTGTAGTTGCCTATATTATATATAAGGTATTTAAGGGCAAGAAGAAAAGCAAAACTGAGAACTCTGAGAATAGCGATACGAAAACTAATGATTAAGAACTAGCAACTAAAACCAAAAACTATGATAGTTTCTCCTTCACTCCTGAGTGCCGATTTTGGAAACCTGGCACGTGACTTAGAAATGATAAACCACAGTAAAGCCCAAATGCTGCATCTAGATGTAATGGATGGTGTGTTTGTGCCCAATATATCTTTTGGTTTCCCTGTGATAAAATATGTGCAACAGTTGTGCAAAAAGCCTCTTGATGTTCACTTGATGATTGTTGAGCCACAGAAGTTTATCAATGAGGTTCGAGACTGTGGCGCCGAGATTATGAATGTTCACTTTGAGGCATGTAATCATCTAGATCGTGTGGTGCAGCAGATTCATGATGCTGGCATGAAAGCCGGTGTAACCATCAATCCTGCTACGCCAGTGTGCCTATTGCGCGACATAGTGGCTCAACTCGACTTGGTGCTGCTCATGTCGGTAAATCCTGGTTTTGGAGGACAGAAGTTTATACCTAACACCCTCAATAAAGTTAAGGAGTTGCGAGCATTGATTGCCGAGACAGGATCGAAAGCAGTAATTGAAGTGGATGGCGGAGTGAACGATGTTACGGGACGTCAGTTGGCCGAAGCTGGTGCCGATGTGCTAGTGGCAGGCAATTATGTGTTTAAGGCTTCCGATCCTCTGGCAGCAATTGAGACATTGGTTAATTTGTAAAGTTTTTTGAAGATAATTTTCGCGGTTTGAGAAAAAAGTACTAAATTTGCACCCGCTAAACAGAAATAGACCATTGGAAAGATGCCGGAGTGGTCGAACGGGGCGGTCTCGAAAACCGTTAACCCCTTTCGGGGTTCCAGGGTTCGAATCCCTGTCTTTCCGCTGAAAACAAGGCAATAGATTGACAATCAATCTATTGCCTTTGTCTTTTCTAAAATCACGTGACGCTACAGGGATGGAAATAGCTAAAAGTCGTTGTGATAAAATTAAAGATCATTGTTAGTCCACACGTCCGTCACTGCTTTTGTTGATTTGTGCGTTGCGGAATGAGGTGTTCACACTGTTGAATGTGTAACGGATGGTGAGTTTAACGCCTCGTGTGTCA